>QBMB01000045.1:23117-36159 GCA_003241965.1 Burkholderiales bacterium
CCCGGTGGGCGTGGCCTGCTGGATGCTGTTCGGTCCGGTGGCCGGGCCGGCGTTTGCGCTCTTGCACGGCGCGGGCAACGGCATCCTCACCATCGCCAAAGGCACGCTGCCGCTGGTGTACTTCGGCCCGGTAGGCTATGGTCAGCGCCAGGGCATCATGATGGCGCCCTCTCGTGTGGCCCAAGCCTTTTCGCCGCTGCTGTTCGGCCTGTGCATCGAGCGTTGGGGCTCAGGGGCGCTGTGGATCTCGGGGGCGCTTGGCCTGAGCGCCCTGGCAGCGCTGCTGTGGCTGCGCACCAGCGGCCACAAGCCGGCGCACTAAGGCTGCAAGTCCTGCAGACCCTCGTCGCTCCAGCCCAACAGCTCGGCAAGGCGGCGCACCACCCACACAGACTCGGCCTCGCTCACCACCGCTGGCTCAACCCGCAGGCCTTGCAGGCAGCGCGTGAGCACGTCGCTCTCAGCCAGGCCCAGGCTGAACTCCATGTTGCGCGCGGTCTCGGTCAGCAACTGGGCCATGTCTTCACACAGCTCGTAGCGAGCAGCCACCTCATCGCGCGGCAGGCTGGGTTTCTGGCGGCCGGGCAACACATGCAGGGCCATGAAGGAGGCAGGGATTTCAATCTGGTATTCGTCGGACATACCGCACTGTATTGCACCGGCATGGGCCTTCAGGCACGATCTGCCCGACCACAACATTCAAACTTCGCGAGGCACAAGGCATGGGAATCTGGCTCGAACTCGGCATCTTCCTGGTGATCCTGGCTTTTGGCTTGTGGCAGCTGTACGACGTGAAAAAGGTGATTCGCGAGCGCGAGCAGCGCCAGGCCAGCGAGAAGGCGAACGGCAGCGCCACGGACGCACAGCCCGGCGAACACCGGGCATGACCGCAACACGGCCGATCCCGCCGGCACCCGCACATCATTCCGAGCTGTCGGAAGGCGACCGGTCACGCATCATCGAAATGGCCTGGGCCGACGAGATTCCCTTCGAGGCCATCCGCTTCCAGTTCGGGCTGGATGAGTCCGCCGTCATCCGCTTCATGAAGCGGTCCTTGAAGGCAGGGTCGTTCCGGCTCTGGCGACGCCGCGTGGAGGGCCGCAGCGCCAAGCACGAGCGTCGCCTGCGCGCACGTTGAATCGCGGCATTCGAACACCACACGTGAACATTCAACCCAGCGCCACCGAGGCCGACCTGGTCCATCGCATCTGGACCGAACTGCAGCGCGCCACGGTGGATCGCCACCACGAGTGGCGCTCTCCCGTGCTGGCCACCACCGGCCTCGATGGACTGCCCCAAGCACGAACCGTGGTGCTGCGCAGTGCAGACGCCAGCACTTCCCAGCTGGTTTTTTTCACCGACAGCCGCAGCCCCAAAGCCGCAGAGCTTCTTGCCCAG
The DNA here is from genome assembly GCA_003241965.1 of Burkholderiales bacterium. GTDB lineage: Bacteria > Pseudomonadota > Gammaproteobacteria > Burkholderiales > Burkholderiaceae_C > Hydrogenophaga. The sequence continues at coordinate 24,516 of QBMB01000045.1, forward strand.
CCGGCCGCCACCTTCGTGTTCTGGAGCAAGCGCCTGAGCTGGCAGTTGCGCGTGCGCGCTCAAGCCCAGGTCCACCGCACAGGGCCTTTGGTTGAGTCGGCGTGGGGCCGGGTCAGCCAGTCGCCGGCGGCGGGCGACTACCTCGCATCCGGCGTGCCCGGCTCTGCGCTGAGCTCGACTACCGGCGTCAACACCGGGGAGCACCACCTCGCGCTGGTGATTGCGCAGATCGACAGCATCGACTGGCTTGAGCTGGCTCGCGAAGGCCATCGCCGCGCACGCCTGACCGGCAACACCGTGGTGTGGCTGGTGCCCTGACGCTCAGCCCTGCCGAGGTTTTGCGAGCACGGCTTGAGCCAGGCGATCCACGGCGGCAAAGAGCTCTTCCACCGTGTTGGGTTTGTAGATCAGCTCGCTCACACCAGCCGCCGGCGCCTGCTCCAGCAGTTCTTCGGAGATGTAGCCCGAGGTGATGGCCACGGGCGTGTCGGGACGCAGGCGCTTGACGGCACGCGCAAAATCCAGCCCCGTCATGCCGGGCATGTTGTAGTCGGTGATCACCAGATCGAACGGCTCGGCGTGATCGTCGACGGCCGCGAGCGCCTGGGGCGCGTCGGTGAACACCGTGACGCGGTAGCCTTCGCGCTGGAGCAGCCGCTGCATCAGGAAGGCAATCATCTCGTCGTCGTCCACATAGAGAATGTGCGCGCCCTTGGGCGAGACTGTGCCTGGCGAGCGGACTTGCGGCGGCGTCGACAACACACCGGACGCCGACGCGCCAGGCAGCGCTGCTGCCACCGCCGGAAAGAAGACCGAGAAGGTGGAGCCTGCCCCCGGTGCGCTTTCAACCTCCATCACCGCGTCATGGTCGCGCAAGATGCCGTGCACAACCGCCAGACCCAGACCCGTGCCCTTGCCGGGCGGCTTGGTGGTGAAAAAGGGCTCGAACATGCGCGAGCGCGTCTCATCGCTCATGCCCTGTCCGTTGTCGCGCACGGTCAGCCGGGCCCATGCGGTCGGCTCACCGCCGCCTGCGCTGGCGCCCGTCGCGCGAGAGGAGTCGCCTGGAGCAGGATCGCCCTGGTGCGCCTCCAGCCGTATCTCCACACGCCCCTGCCCCACGCCCTGAACTGCCTGCCACGCGTTGGTGCAGAGGTTGAGCACGACCTGCTCGATCTGGGTGGCATCGGCCAGCACCCAAGGCACTCCCGGGCCGATGTGGGAGTGCAGTTCCACCCCGGCCGGTACGGTGGCCCGCAGCAAACGCACCGACTCCTGCACCACCGGCTCCAACTCGATCACCTGGCGCTCCAGCACCTGGCGCCGGCTGAACGCCAGGATCTGCTGCACCAGGTCGCGCGCGCGGCGGCTGGCCTTGCGAATCTCCATCAGGCTGGTGTGCGCCGGGCTGCTCGCAGGCACATCGTGCAGCGCCAACTCCACATTGCCGATGATGGCAGCCACGATGTTGTTGAAGTCGTGTGCCACGCCGCCAGCCAGCGTGCCCAGCGCCTCCATCTTTTGTGACTCGCGCAGCTGCGATTGGAGCAGTGCACGAACCGCCTCGGCCTCGCGCCGCTCCGTGAGATCAAAATCAATGCAGTAAAACTCGGGCTCGCGACCGGGGATGTTCAGGTACACATGGCTGGAATACACCTCCACCGGCGAGCCGTCCTTGCGCCGCAGCGTGAGGTCACCGGCTGGAATGGGCTGGCCACTCTCGATCATCTCGGTCACCGCAGCGATCACGCCCGAATGCATCTCTGGCGGAATGATCAGATCCAGCAGGCTCTTGCCAATCGCCTCTTGCGCGCTGTAGCCGTACAAGCGCTGCGAGGCCAGGTTCCAGTAACGGGTGGTCAGATCGAGCCCGTAACCCTGTACCGACACGTTGGGCACGTACTCCAGCAGTTGCTGAAACCGCGCCACGCTCTCGCGCATGGCATCGTATGAAGGCGTGGCGCCGATCATGTGGGCGGGCCTGGTTCGGATCTGGAGTTCAAATGCAGTCTCCTGAACGGTCGTGACATTTTCATACAGTATCAACTGCTTCCGCCTTTGCGCTCAACCCATCTCGTACCTTCAAAACCATGACTCCTGAAAGCAACGAACCCGTACACGAACACCGCCTGTGGAGCGATGGGCATTGGACTGCCCGCGTGATCAAGAACGAGGACGACGATGGCTGGGCCGTGGCCATGCACCTCGATGGCGCGGCAGAACCCGCACTGACAGGACCCTGGACCATGGGCCGCGACAAGAAGAACCCCAAACCGCTGGACACCTCGGCCTTCAACACCTTGGTAAAAACCGCCAAGGAGGTCATCCGCCGCTCCGAACAGCAGCTGCATGCCGAGCTCAACAAGAGCGTCAACGTCACCGTCGACGGCAACCGCCTGCGCATCGCGCTTGCCATCGTGCCCGACGAAGAAGGCGCAACCGCCACGCTGAGCGCCCGGGACGAGTTCGACGAAGAGCTGGCCCGCGTGCCCGTGCCCCCCACCTTCAAGCTGAGTGTGGACAGCGCACAAGCCTGGGTGGTTTCGGGGTTTGCGCGGCCACGCTGAGGCTGGGCTGCAACACCGACCTTCGCCGCGCCTTCGCGAAGGCGCTCGAAATCGTTCGGCGCGTGGATGCCGACCTCAAGGAGACGTGGGCACCCCACGGCCTGCGGCACTCCAAAACGAGCGCAAGACTGAAACATGTCGAAGAATTTGACACATCTTGCAACGAACGCTCGCAACCCATTGATAAATGTCAATGGCACAAAAAATGCATATGTATCAACACACTATACCCCGATGCGTATCGAGGCTGTCGTTACCCTGAATCCCTGAACCGCCGCTTGATGATCAGCCGACCCGTGCCATTCCGCCGACGGCAGAAAAGTGAGGACAGCATGCGAATCCTGTTAGCCGAAGATGATTCTTTGATCGGCGAGGCGGTCCACAAATTTTTGGGGCGATCGGGTTTCGCTGTGGACTGGGTGAAGAGCGGGCAAGACTTCCGCAACGCCCTGAGCACGCACGAATACGGTTGCTTGCTGCTGGATCTGGGGCTTCCAGATGAAACCGGGGAAGCTTTGCTCACCTGTGTTCGAGCGAAGGATTCCAGGGTTCCGGTCATCGTCATCACCGCGAGGTGCGGTATTCAGGACAAACTGACACTTCTGAACATGGGCGCAGACGACTTCATGGTCAAACCCTTTGATCTTGAAGAGCTGGCAGCCCGGGTACGGACGATCTTGCGTCGCGTTGGCCCAGACAAAGCCGACAGTGGTGCTGCGTGCCACGGACCGCTCACGCTGTATCCACAGCGTTTCATGGCCATGTGGAACGGCAAGGCCGTTGCCCTGACCCACCGAGAGTTCTGGGTGCTCGAAGTCTTGATGAGAAGAAAAAATCAGGTGCTGTCCCGCGCACAGATCGAGGAAGCACTCTACGGCTGGGGCGATGAGATCGAAAGCAATGCGATCGAAGTCTACGTTCATACTTTGCGCCGGAAATTCAACGCGGGATTGATTCACACCATCCGTGGCGTCGGGTATCAGATTGCTCCCGAGCACCAGATCGAGCAGCAGGGCAAGCAGCCTCCCGCCTCTCAGACCTGCGCATGATCAGTCCAAGCTGAAATGGCCAAGGTCCCTTCCTCCTGGTCGCTGCAAAGGAGGGTTCTGCTGATCTCCATGGTGGCGCTCTGCACCGGCATGGCCGTGGGCAGTCTGAGCATGTACTTTGCCGCATCCGTCACAGACGACCAGGTGATCGACGAGCGGGTTGAAGTGCTGGCAACTGCCATCTTGAAATCGGTCGAAGGCGGGGGTGACGGCAGCCAGGCAAACGAGCATGCACAGACGGGACAGAGCGGCATCAAGGCCATCGAAACAGGCCTGCACGGTTACCAGATATGGACGGACAACGGTACACGCCTGCTGCGCAGCTACAACGCTCCGTTGAAGCATTCGTTTGTACCGCTCGACTACACGGGCTATCAGGAAGTCGAGATCAACGGCGTTTCGTATTGCGTTTTCTCGGTCGCGTCGCCTGACCGTTCGCTCATCGTCCAGGTGGCAGAGCCGACGCCGGACCGGACGGTCCAGATCGGCTTGCTGCTGGGGGAATACGTCGCTGTCGCCCTGATCCCGCTGGCGCTCGTGCTTCTGGCGATACAGAAGACACTGCAACGGTGGTTTCGACCACTGGAGCAAGTCAGTACAAATCTTGAGCGGCGCACACCCACGGACGCCTCGCCGATCGAAGTCGACGACACGCCACGCGAGATCACTCCTCTGGTGCAATCGCTGAACATGCACCTCAAGCAACAAGCGCTGGCGCTGGAAAAGGAAGCCCGCTTCACCTCGGTGGCGGCGCACGAAATGCGCACACCGCTGGCCGGCATTCGGGCACAGGCGCAGATGGCCGGTTTGGCCAGCACACCGGAGGAACTTCAAGCTTCGCTGGAAGCCGTCATGCGAGGTGTGGACTCAACGTCGCGAATGGTTGAGCAGTTGATTGCCCTGCACCGAACCGAAGCAACGGCCGACACCGACTCGTGGCGCAATGAAGTGGTGAACCTGTTCAACGTCCGCATGCAACTGGACATGGAATTCCAGCCGGTTGCAAAACGCAAGCAGATCACGCTGAAGGCACTGTTCGACATGACTCAGATGCACGGATACGAATTTGCGATCTGGATGCTCCTGCGAAATCTTGTGAAGAATGCGATCCAGTACACCCCCAATGGTGGGCGCGTCGAGGTTCGGATCAAGCGCCGTGATTTCAGGATCGTGCTGACGGTGGACGATTCAGGCCCCGGCATACGGCAGGAGGCGCGTGAGCACGCCTTCGAGAAGTTCAACCGCCTCGGACGCAATGGAGGTGACGGGGTCGGCCTGGGACTCTCGATCGTGCTCAATGTTGCCGAACTGCACCAGGCAGTGATCGGTTTGCAAGATTCCCACTTGGGCGGCCTGCGGGTCGAGGTGCAGTTCCATGGCGACGATTTTCCCGACCACGACGAAAAGGACGCGCCATTTCAGATCACAGGGGGAGGGAGTCGGTGGAGCGAAGTTCCGCCATGATGCGGCGCACGTAGGCCTGCGTTTCTGGGTATCTCGGCACCTTGTGACCGGCGCGTACCACGGCTTGTTCACCCGCGTTGTAAGCCGCCAGCACCAGTTCGATGTCGCCTTTGAAGTACCCCATCAGCCACTTCAGGTAGCTGGCTCCGGCCAACACGTTGTCTTGCACCACAAACGCGTCTCGAACACCGAAGCGCCTGGCCGTGGCCGGCATCAATTGCATCAGACCGATGGCGCCCTTGGGCGAAACGGCTTGTGCGTCGTAGTTCGATTCGGCAGAAATCACCGCGTGAATCAGGCTCGGTGCAATGTCCACCGTTCTCGCAACACGCTCGATCACGTCGCGCAACTGCGCGGCCCTGATCGGGGGCTTGACCACCGAGCGCAGCAAGCCCGTTTCAGACCGCACGGCTCCCTCCACCACGGGCTCCCTGACCGCTGGCAGTAAAAGTTCGTGTGCCTGCGGCGATGGGAAATTGGACAACACGATGGCGCCGGCCGACGGGTCTGCACCCACGTAAACCTGACCATGGGCAGACACCGCCAGGGTCGTGCACACGACGGCCAACGCTGCCTGCAACGCCACCCGATTCCGCTGCCTGGCGAGTGCCTTCGACCGAAGGGACACGGTGCCCTCGACGCGATCGAACGCACCGGACAGGAGAGGGGCAAGCATGTGCTGAAGTGCATCGGACATGGCTTGCAGTGGACGCTCCAAACCGCACGGCGTCTAGGTTGACCACCCCCATGAACGGGTAGGGTTTCACCTTGAAGTGCGACACAAGCCACAGACTCGACCCGCCCATCAATCCCGGTAGGACAAGCCCCGGATTCTTCAGAAAGTGTTAAGACTGCCACCTATATTGAGACCGTCAGACCAAACATTCCCTGTCGGAATGCATACCCTGGAGGCTCATGGTGGTTAGCCCGTTCGTTCGAGGAAGCACAGACCCTTCAAGGCTGGCCGAGGCATCTCTGCCACAAGCCATTTCCCGCCGGGAAGCGGCTTGCAGCGCGCCTGTTGCCCGGCAAGGTGGCTTCACCTTGCTCGAACTGCTGGTGGTCATTGTCATCATCGGTTTGCTCGCCGGGCTGGTGGCGCCGCGCTATTTTGATCAGGTCGGCAAGTCCAACACCAAGGTCGCCAAGGCCCAGATCAATGCCCTGGAAAAGGCCCTTGATCAGTACCGGCTCGACGTGGGGAGCTACCCCAACAACGAACTGGGTCTGACCGCCTTGAACACCAAACCCCAAGGCATGGAAAGGTGGGCAGGACCCTACCTGAAGAAGGATGTTCCTCTGGACCCGTGGGGTGCCCGCTACGTCTACAAATCACCGGGGGACCACGGCACCGAGTACGACCTGTCGTCCCTGGGCGCAGACGGTCAGGTGGGTGGTACCGGCGAAGCCGCAGACATCACGTCCTGGGCGCCCTGAGCGCACCGCCATGTTGGGCTACGACACTGTTCGCTCCGGCAGCCGCTTCGATCTGGTGGTTCGAACGGCACAAGGCAACTTGCGCATGCTCACCGTGAATGCGGCCGACGCGGTGGCAGCCAGATCCCATGCGCTCGGCGATGGCCTGCAGGTGTTGTCGTGCACGGCACGCTCCGCCTCCACGGGCTCAGGCCCCACGGAAAACAGCGCGAAGCGCCAGGGCCTCGACGTTGCCAACTTTGCGTTCGAGCTGGCCTCCCTGATGGCAGCCGGCCTGTCTGTGGTGGAGGCGTTGAGAACGCTGTCCAGCAACGAGCCGCAAGCGCGCAAACGCGCCATCATTCTGGACATCGTCGATGGCATCAGCGAAGGGCTGCCGCTGTCTGCCGCGCTGCAGCGCCATCCTGGGCGCTTTCCAGCGCTGCTGGTGGCCACCGTGAGCGCGAGCGAACAGACGGGGGATCTCAGCACCGCGCTGACCCGCTACGCCGAGCATCAGCAGACCATCAAGGGGTTGCGTGACAAGGTGGTCGGCGCTGCGGTCTATCCCGCCCTGCTGCTGACCGTTGGCGTGGTCGTCATCCTGTTTCTGATGACCGTGGTGGTGCCCAAGTTTGCGATTCTGATCGAGAGCTCGCGCCAGGAACTGCCCTGGAGCTCTCAGCTGTTGATGTCCTGGGGCCGCTTTGCCGCCGGCCATGCCTGGGCCATTGGCGCGGTGGCGCTGGTGGGCGTCTTGCTCCTGGTGAGCGGCATCAAACAGGTGATGCGCGGGGAAGGCAAAGCGGCCTGGGTTGATGCCATTCCGCTGCTGGGCCCCACCCTGCGGCGCTTCCGCCACGCGCAGCTCTACCGGACCACGGGCATGCTGGTGCGCGGCGGCATTGCAGCGCCACGTGCGCTCCAACTCGGCGCCAGTCTGCTCGGCGATGCCGACCGCCTGCGACTCACGCGGGCCGTGCAGTTGGTTCACGAGGGTCGCAGCCTCAGCCAAGCCCTGGCGGCCGCACAGCTCGCCGACCCGGTGGCCAGCAGCATGCTGGCCGTGGCCGAGCGCACCGGCGCTCTGTCGGACATCCTGGAGCGCATTGCGCAGTTTCATGAGTCGCGCCTGCAGCGCTCCGTGGAGCTGACCAGCAAGCTGTTCGAGCCCATGCTCATGATCGTCATCGGGCTGGTCGTGGGTGCGATCGTGGTGCTGATGTACCTGCCCATCTTTGACCTGGCCTCCAGCCTGCAATGACGCCGCCCATGGAAAGAGCATGAACGACACCACCGAAGCCTTGCCATGCCTCGACGCAACGCTGGTTCAGCGGGCCCTTCGCGACGCCGGCTCGGCCGGCCGCATGGCCTGGATGGCGCAAGCGATGGGTCTTTCGGAGGAAGCGTTCCTTCCCGCAGCTGCCAGGCACTTCGACATGCGCGCCTGCGACATGGCGAGCTTGCGCCGCATGACGCCCGATTTCAGCCGGATCTCTTTTGCAGACTGCCAGCGACGCGACTGCATGGTGGGACACATGGGCAACGAAGCACCGCTCACGCTGGTGCTCTGCGACCCCACCGATGACCACCTGCGCCGCTGGCTGGAAGCGCGCTTGCGCCTGCAGCCCCACCAGGTGGCCCTCACCTCGCGCGCGGACCTGCATGCTTTTCTGGTGGGTGCAGAAAAGCAGCTCAAAGCCATGGACGCGGTCAAGATGCAGCCCGACACAGCGCGTGCGAGCGGGGACATGGGCACCTCGATTTCCATCTCGCACATCGAAGCCACGGAGAGTCCTGTCGTGCGTCTGGTGGACTCCACGCTGTACGACGCGCTGCGCACCGGCGCCAGCGACATCCACCTGGAAACACAGGCAACGGGCATGGTCATCAAGTACCGGCTCGATGGCGTGCTGGAGGTGGTCAAGCAGATCGACAACCTGGACCTGGCCCACCAGGCCATTTCACGCATCAAGGTGATATCGGAGCTGGACATCGCGGAGCGGCGCATCCCGCAGGATGGGCGCTTCCAGGTGGTGGTGGACTCGCGCGACATTGATTTTCGCGTCTCCATCATGCCCAACCTGTTTGGCGAGGACGCCGTGCTTCGGGTGCTCGACCGCAAACATCTCACCGGCCAGTTCCATGCCCTCACGCTGGACACGCTGGGCTTCGATGGCCGTGTCCTGAACTTCATTCGACACACGGCCCAAATGCCTTATGGCCTGCTGCTGGTCACAGGCCCGACCGGAAGCGGCAAGACGACAACGCTCTACGCTGCGTTGTCGGAGATCAACACCGGGCTGGACAAGATCATCACGATCGAGGATCCGATCGAGTACCAGCTGCCCGGCGTGTTGCAGATACCGGTCAACGAAAAAAAGGGCCTGACCTTTGCGCGGGGCCTGCGCTCCATCCTGCGGCACGACCCCGACAAGATCATGGTCGGCGAGATCCGTGATGCCGAGACGGCCCATATTGCCGTGCAGGCCGCACTCACCGGACACCAGGTCTTCACCACGGTCCACGCCAACAACGTGTTTGACGTCATCGGTCGCTTCTCCAACATGGGCGTTGACAGCTACAGCCTCGTTGCAGCGCTCAACGGCATCGTGGCACAGCGCCTGATGCGGATGAACTGTGCACAGTGTGCAGAGCCCACCCCGGTGACGCCCGATCTGCTGCGGCAAAGCGGTCTGACGCAAGCTCTGGCCGAAGGGGCTGTTTTCAAGCGGGGCCTGGGATGCGCGCACTGCCGTGGCACGGGCTACAAGGGCCGCCTGGCCATCGCAGAAACCCTGCCCATGAGCGACGAGCTGCGCGAGCAACTGGTCCAGCGCGCGCCGTTGACCCACATTCGCCAGAGTGCACGGGCGCGGGGTTTCACCAGCTTGAGAGATGCAGCGGTGGCCCACGCGCTGCAGGGCCAGACCACACTGGAGGAGATCAACCGTGTCACTCCTGTCGAATAGGTTCGTCAAGCTTTCATTGGGGACGCGGGGGGCACAGGCTTCTGTGCATTCCAGCTGGTCCCGAGACCAGGCCTTGGTGCGCGCACGCCATACCGTGGACCCCGCCGATGGTCTGTCCATGCAGACAGACGAAGAAGGTGGGCAACTCGCGTGCGTCCTCCAGGGAGCGCAGGCCGTGCTGTCCGAGCTGAAGTCAACCGGGGGTCTGAAGAATGCGCCCCTGAATGTTCAGCTCGTCAACGGCCTGGCGCATTTCGATCTGGTTTCGGGAGATTTCGCGCAATCCAGTGAACGCCAGCTCCAGGCCATTGCCCATGCTTGCGTGGACGACATGCTCGGTGATGACGCGGGACCTCGGATCGTGCAATGGCAGCTGCAGGCCGATGGCCAGCATTTGCTGATCGCATCCCTGAAGGCCACGGTGGTCGACGCTCTCGCTCAACAGGCCGCTCTCCACGGCATGGCACTCGCCTCCTTGCAGCCTGAGTTCTGTGCGCACTGGAACGCGCACGCGCGTTACCTGTCGGGCGCCATGGCCATCTTTGCATCGGTGGGCGACGGCGCAGTGGTCATGGCGCTGGTCGAGAAGGGCAGCATCACCGCGTTGAGCGTCGGTGCTCTGGACGAAGGCCATGCAACGACAGCCGATGGGGCCTCCAAAACCGCGCTGGACCTGCGCGCCGACCGCCTCGCAGCCAGCCATGGCACAGACCCGGCAGCCATTGCGGCCTTCATGCTGGTGGCGCCCGAAGGTGATGCCGAGGTGGCAACGTCACGTTGGACAGCGGTTCGCCATGAGGGAGGGTCCGCATGAAGCCTGACCGACTGAACCTGGAGTTTGCGCCCCACGCTCGACGTCTGCCGGCATCGCGGGTGCTGTACTTGGTGCTCGCCTTGGGCTTCTTCGCGTTGGCGTTGTTCGAGGTGGGCAAGGCCAGGGTTGAGCAGGCCCAGGCGCAGCAGGAGCTGACGAGCCAGGAGGGCTTGCGCGCTGCTCCCACATCCCGAGCGGTCACACGCGCCAGGAGCGACCCCGCGGAAAGCGCCCAGGCCCAGCTGGTGCGTCAGGCCTCCCTGCGCCTGAGCACACCGTGGGCGGATCTGCTGGCCGCCCTGGAGAGCGCGCCATCGAATGCGGCGCTGCTGCTGGTGGAGCCTGCGGCCTCCAAGCGCACCGTATCGCTGACCGTGGAGGCCGCCGATTCGGCCAGCATGCTGGGTTACCTCAAAGCACTGCAGGGCGACGTCCGATTTTCTGAAGTGGTGCTGGTCTCGCACCAGGTTCAGTTGCAAGTGCCGGGCACACCCGTGCGGTTCCAGCTGCGCGCGCAGTGGGGAGAGGCGCCATGAGCAGCACGCCCCTGGGCATCTGGCGCCGTACGGTGCGGCGCATGGGGCACACCGGCATTGCCGCGACCGCTTTGCTCGCAGCCGGCGCCGCACTTCTGGCCGCCGTGCCCCACCTTCAAAACCGCACGCTGGCGCTGCAGGAGGCGCAGGCTCTGCAGGCCGAGCGCATGGCCCGCAAGAACGAAGCGGTGTCCGTGCGGCAGGTACCGCTGGGGGAGCAGATCGACGGGTTCGTGGCGGCCTTCCCGCTGTTGCCCCAGCACGTGGAAGACATGCGCGCGGTGTTTGACGCCGCGCAGGGCCAGAAGTTGAAACTGCTGCGTGGTGAGTACCAGTTTCGCAACGATGCCAACGCTCCCCTCGTCGTGGTGACCGCCTCGTTTCCAGTCACCGCCGACTACGGGACGATCAAGGCGTTCACCGCCGAGGTGCTGAAGAATGCGCCCCACGCCTCGCTCGATGAGCTTCGCATGACCCGCGACAACGCCGGCAGCAAGACCCTCGAATCGTGGATCCGCTTCAGCTTCCTGTACCGCAAGGTTTGACATGAGCGCCAACTCCCCATTCAGAAGGATCATGCTGATCGTGTTGGTCGGCATGGGCACCTTGTTCGGTGCCGCCCAATGGGTGCGCAGTACTTCAAACGACGACGACGTGGTGGTCGACGCCGTCCCCAGGGAGGCGCCCGGGGCAGTCGATGTATCGCCTGCGGCCCCCGCCGACCTCCCCGTCACGGCCACAAGCCTGGCGCCACCCGAACGCACCAGGGCAGCGCCCGACTCGAAAGGCAACGCCTTTGCGGTGCTCGACTGGACCCCACCGCCAC
>QBMB01000046.1:0-983 GCA_003241965.1 Burkholderiales bacterium
CCACACCCCCAGCCCTGGGCATTGCGCGCCTACCTGGTGCTGGCCGGGATGCTTGCGCCGGTGTGGCGCAAGGGCTTGCAGCGCCGTTTGCTGCGCGGCAAGGAAACCCCTCGCAGCGTGCGCCAGAAACTCGGCAGCGAATACGCCGATCGCCCCGCCGGCACGCTGGTGTGGGGCCACGCGGTGGGCGTGGGCGAGTCCATGGCGTTGGCAGGCTTGTTTGCCCGGCTGGCCGAGCGGCGGGCCGACTGCAGCTTCCTCATCACCACCACCGCGCGCACCTCGGGCGACGCATTGCGCCGCACCGGCCTGCCGCCGCGTTGCCAGCACCAGTTCGCCCCGGTGGACACGCCCGAGGCGGTGTCGCGTTTCCTCGACCACTGGCAACCGTCGCTGGCGCTGTGGTGCGAGATGGACCTGTGGCCTGCGCTGATCGCCGAGACCGACGCACGGTCCATCCCGCGTGCTTTGGTCAACGCACGGCTGTCGCCAGAATCGCTTGCCAAGCGCCGCTGGGGCCGCTGGATTTACCAGGCCTTGCTGCCCGGTTTCTGCGACCTGTTTGCGCAAAACGAAACCACCGCCGACGCGCTGGTCGTGCTCGGCGCGCCGCGCGAACGCATCACGGTGAGCGGCACGATCAAGGCGCTGGTGCCGCCGCTGGCCTGTGATGCGGACGATCTGAATGCCTGGCAGCAAGCGCTTGCAGACCGGCCGGTGTGGTTGTTGGCGTCGAGCCACCCGGGTGAGGAAGAGCTCGCACTCGCTGCCCATGCCCGGCTCTGTGCACACCATCCAAGAGCCTTCCTGGTCATCGCGCCGCGAGCACCGGCGCGCGGTCCTGAGGTGGCCGCACTCGCGTCAGCCGCGTTGTTGAAAGACGTGCCCCTGCGCAGCGCGGGCGCCCACCTTGCCACCGAGGCCGCGGTCTACATCGCCGACACCATCGGCGAAATGGGGCTGTGGTACCGGCTCGCGGCGGT
>QBMB01000046.1:993-11502 GCA_003241965.1 Burkholderiales bacterium
GGTGGCGCTGGTCGGCGGTTCGTTCGCCAGCGTGGGCGGCCACAACCCGCACGAGCCGCTGGCGCTGGGCTGCGCTGTGCTGCACGGGCCAAACGTGTGGAACTTTGCCGAGAGCTACGAGCGGCTCGACAGCCTGCGCCAAGCCACACCGGTGAACAGCGAGGCCGATGTGGCCCGCGAAGTAGCCGCGGTGTGGGGCGCCAATCGGCCTGTGGTCACCACCGCCCTGGTGGACGAACAGGCCGAGGCGGTGATCGAGCGCGTGCAGGCCCTCTTGCCGCCCTGAATCGCTTCAGTGAGCGCTGGCGCCCACCACGGCGTCCGGCTTGCCCTGTTTCAACAAAGCCAGCATGACCGCTTCAATGCGGTGCAGCGCTTCGGTGGTCTGGCCTTCAAAGCGCAGCACCAGCACCGGTGTGGTGTTGGAGGCCCGAATCAATCCAAAACCATCGGGCCAATCGACCCGCACGCCGTCGATGGTGGACACCTTGGCCGGCGCGTCGAACTTGGCCATGGCAATGAGTTTTTCCACCACCGCATGCGGCTCACCTTCGGCGCAGGCCACGTTGAGCTCGGGCGTGCTGAAGCTGGTGGGCAAGGCGTTGAGCACGTCGCTGGCGTTCGGGCTGCGGCTCACGATCTCGAGCAGGCGCGCGCCGGCGTAGGTGCCATCGTCGAAGCCGTACCAGCGCTCCTTGAAGAAGATGTGGCCGCTCATTTCGCCACCGAGCGGGCTGTTCAGCTCCTTCATGCGCGCCTTGATCAGCGAGTGGCCGGTCTTGTAGATGTGGGCCACGCCGCCGGCCGCTTCAATGGCCGGGGCCAGGCGCTGCGAACACTTCACGTCGAACACGATGTCGCCACCGGGCACGCGCGAGAGCACGTCCTGCGAGAACAGGATCATCTGGCGGTCGGGGTAGATATTGGAGCCTTCCTTGGTAACGATGCCCAGGCGGTCGCCATCGCCGTCAAAGGCCAGGCCCAGTTCGGCATCGGTCTCGCGCAGGGTGCGCATCACGTCCTGCAAATTTTCGGGTTTGCTCGGGTCGGGGTGGTGGTTGGGGAAGTTGCCGTCCACCTCGCTGAAGAGCTCGATCACCTCGCAGCCCAGCGCGCGGAAGATCGCCGGGGCCGAGGCCCCAGCCACACCGTTGCCGCAGTCCACCACGATCTTCATGGGGCGCGAGAGTTTGATGTCGCCGACGATGCGGGCCTGGTAGGCCGCCTGCACGTTGATCAGGCGCACACGCCCGCCATCGGCGAGGGTGTGTGATTCGGCTTCCATGGTCTTGCGCAGCGTCTGAATGTCGTCGCCGTAAATGGCGCGACCGGCCAGCACCATCTTGAAACCGTTGTAGTCGCGCGGGTTGTGGCTGCCCGTGACCTGTATGCCGCTGGTGCACAGCGTGGCCGCGGCGAAGTACAGCATGGGCGTGGTGGCCAGGCCGATGTCGATCACGTCCACACCCGCAGCGACCAGCCCGCGGATCAGAGCGGCCGAGAGGGCCGGGCCGCTCAGGCGTCCGTCGCGTCCCACCGCCACGCTCTTCTCACCCAGCTGCAGGGCCTGCGTGCCAAAGGCCAGGCCCAGCGCCTCGGCCACGGCCTCGTTGAGCGCGGTGGGCGTCACGCCGCGGATGTCGTAGGCCTTGAAGATCGAGGGGGTGACTTGCATGGAGGTGTCCTGGGTTCGGGAAGGTCGACGCATTGTAGGAGTCCACTTTCCCGGCCCTGTATCCATATGTCCGGAAACGGCCAGCCACGTCCATCCGAACGGCCTACCATGGCAGCCATGAACCGCTCAGACCGCATCGACGCCGACGCCTGCTACCGCGCGCTGTGCTCACACGACGCGCGCTTCGACGGGCAGTTTTTTACCGCCGTCACGTCCACCGGCATCTACTGCCGGCCGGTCTGCCGCGTGCGCACACCCCGGCGCGAGAACTGCCGCTTCTTCGAGCATGCAGCGCAGGCAGAACACGCCGGATTTCGCCCCTGCCTGCGCTGCCGGCCCGAGCTGGCTCCGATGGACCGCCACTGGTCGACCGAAGACGCCTCGGCCATCCTGCAGCGGCAGGCCACCCGTTGGCTCGACGACCCCCAGCATTGGTGCGACGCCGACGGCAACATGGGTGAACGGCTGGCCGCGCGCCTGGGCGTGAGCGACCGCCACCTGCGCCGCGTGTTCGAGGATCGGCTCGGTGTCTCGCCATTGCAATACCTGCTCACGCGAAAGCTGCTCACCGCCAAACAGTTGCTCGCCGACACCGATCTGCCGATCACCCAGATCGCGCTGGCCAGTGGCTTTGCCAGCGTGCGGCGCTTCAACGCCGCCTTTCTCGACCACTACCGCTTGAACCCGACGCAGCTGCGGCGCGAGAGCAGCACCCGCGCCCGCAACCGCGGCCAGGGCACCACGGTGCGTCTGGGTTATCGGCCACCGTACGACGTGGCGGCCACGCTGGCCTTCTTCCGGCAACGCCTGATCGAAGGCGTGGCCTTCGTCGACGACCAGCAACGCCTCGGGCAGACCTTGCGCATGGACATCGGCGAGCGCAGTCACCGAGGCTGGCTGATCGCCGAGTTCGATGAGAAGCGTTGCCAACTCGTGCTGCGCGTGAGCGACGAGTTGCGCGATGTGCTGCCGCAGGTGATCCACCGCCTGCGCGCAGCACTCGATCTCGACGCCGACCCGGGTGCGATCAACGCAGTGCTGAACGGCGCGTTCCCGGCTGGTGATGGTCTGCGTGTGCCCGGTGCGCTCGACGGCTTCGAGCTCGCGGTGCGCGCCGTGCTCGGCCAGCAGATCACAGTGGCCGCCGCGCGCACGCTCGCGCAACGCCTGGTGAACCACTTCGGCGAGCCCCTCGTCACCCCGCACGCAGCACTCTCGAGGCTCTTTCCCGCGCCCGAGGTGCTGGCCCAGGCCAGTGGTGATGCGCTCGGCGGGTTGGGCATCGTCAAGCAACGCCAGGCCGCCATCGTGGCGCTGGCGCGGGGCGTGGCCGAGCAAGGTCTCGTGCTCGACGGCAGCGCCGACGTGCCGGCCACCATCGCGGCACTCAAGGCCCTGCCCGGCATCGGCGACTGGACGGCGCAATACATCGCCATGCGCGCGCTGCGCTGGCCCGACGCCTTTCCCGCTGGTGACGTGGCGCTGCACAAAGCGCTGGGCGTGCAGGACCTCAAGCACCCGGCGCGCGAAGCCGAGGCCGCATCACAGGCCTGGAAACCCTGGCGCAGCTACGCCGTGGTCCGGGCCTGGTCGGCCGGGCACGTCGCCCCACACACAGGAGCAACCGCATGAAACACGATCCCCTCACCGTCTTCACCGCATGGAAGGGCCCGCTCGGCACCATGACCCTGGCCGCCACCCCGCGTGGCTTGAGCGGCGTCTGGTTCGACGGCCAGCGCCACGGGCCCGACACCTCTGCCTGGCGCTGCGATCCTGCACACCCCGTACTGCAAGCGGCCATCCGGCAACTTGACGAGTATTTCGCCGGACAACGCACGTCCTTCGACCTGCCGCTGGACCTGCAAGCGGGTACGCCGTTCCAGCAACAGGTGTGGCAGGCGCTGTTGGGCATTGCCCCGGGTGCCACCACCAGCTACGGCAGCCTGAGTGCGGCGATCGGCAAACCCGCCGCCGTCCGGGCCCTGGGTGCGGCGGTGGGTCGCAACCCGGTCAGCATCGTCGTGCCCTGCCACCGGGTGTTGGGTGCCAACGGCTCGCTCACCGGTTATGCCGGCGGGCTGGAGCGCAAAACCGCGCTGCTGACGCTGGAAGGTGCAGCACTGCCAGCGGCGCCAGGCCATTGAGTCGAGCGACGCATCAATCGCGCCCCATCCGGCATCAATGCCACCCTTGGGGGCCTGCCGCGCCCCTGCATACTTTCACGCCATGAATCCTGTCCTCGCCCTGGAATTTGTCCTGCTCGCCGCCCTCTGGGGCTCGTCGTTTCTCTTCACACGCCTGGGCGCCACAGAATTCGGCATCGTGCCCACCGCAGGCCTGCGGGTCATGCTGGCCGCGCTGTTCCTGTTGCCGGTGTTTCTGGTCAAGGGCGTCTGGGCCGACTTCCGCCAGCGGGCCAAGGCCATCCTGTTCGTCGGCCTGCTCAACTCAGGCATCCCCTTCATGCTGTTCGCGTTTGCGGTGATGCACATCACCACAGGGCTGACCTCCATCCTCAATGCCACCGTGCCACTCACAGGTGCACTGGTGGCGTGGATCTGGCTCAAGGACCGACCCGGTGGCTCGCGCATGTTGGGGCTGGCCATCGGGTTTGCGGGTGTCACGCTGCTGGTCATCGGCAAATCGGGCTTCAGCGCCACCGGCGTGGCCGGCGCGGGCTCCACCGGCATCACGCTGCTGGCCATGGGGGCCTGTTTGCTCGCCACCCTGTGCTACGGCATGGCCGCCAGTTTCACCAAGCGTTACCTCACCGGCGCCCACCCGCTCGCCACCGCCACCGGCAGCCAGATCGGCGCGGCGCTGGGCCTGGCAGTGCCCACGCTGTGGTTCTGGCCCACAGAGCCCGTGAGCTTCACGGCATGGGCGGCGGTGGCTGCGGTTGCGTTGTTGTGCACGGCCATCGCCTACATCCTGTTTTTCCACATCATCGAACAGGCCGGCCCGAGCAAGGCGCTCACCGTCACCTTTCTGGTGCCCGTGTTTGCATTGGCGTACGGCGCGATGTTTCTGTCGGAAACCATCACGCCCTGGATGGTGGGATGCGGCCTGGTGATCATCTGCGGCACAGCGCTGTCCACAGGCCTGGTGCGGTTGCGGTGGCTGGAACGGGCGACCTGAAAAGATTGCAGACGAAAAAAATCACCGGGGTCTTGCGACCGCGGTGACTTGTTTCTTGACTGGCGGAGTGGACGGGGCTCGAACCCGCGACCCCCGGCGTGACAGGCCGGTATTCTAACCAACTGAACTACCACTCCTGGTAGATGGCTTTCGTTCTTGCGAACCAAGTGCCAACCACTTGTGCCTGAGCTGCCTTGCGGCAAATTCTGGCGACCCTACGGGGATTCGAACCCCGGTACTCACCGTGAAAGGGTGATGTCCTAGGCCTCTAGACGATAGGGTCAAAACCTTGGGACCAACCGAAACGCGACTCTCTGCACCGCGTTTTTTGGAACTTCGAATTGTAGCATCGGAAGGTTGTCTACCTTCTTCAACTGCGCGTCGCAGTCCCTGATTTTTGGTGGAGGTAAGCGGGATCGAACCGCTGACCTCTTGCATGCCATGCAAGCGCTCTCCCAGCTGAGCTATACCCCCACAGGGTTTGCCGATCTGCTTCGCCGATTTGATTCAGCGCTGCGTTTCAGCAAGCCTCAAATTATAGGCGATTTTTTCAGGCCTTCTGCAAACGGTCCAAGACTGTTTGACGGTTCTGCAGTTCCAGCACCGCATCCAGCGAGGGCGTCTGGGCTGTTCCCATCACAAGCACACGCACCGGCATGGCGATCTGCGGCATCTTCAGGTTGTGCGCCGTGAGCACCTCCTTGATGGCCGCCGAGATGCTGGCCTTGTCCCATGCAACGTCGCCCAGCTTGCCGGCCAATGCAGCCAGGGCAGGACGCACCGCATCGGTCACATGCTGCGCGCGCTCATCGGCATTGGGTGTGATGTCGGTGTAGAACGCTTTGGCCCACTGGGCCAGCACCACCGTGGTATCGCAACGGTCCTTGAACAAGCCGCAGATGCGCGGCAGGCGGTCGTCCACCTCAATGCCCTGCCACTTGAGCTGCTCGGCCACCAGCGGCGCCAGCGCCGCGTCGGCCATGGCCTTGAGGTGCTGCGCGTTGACCCAGCGCAGCTTGGCGTCGTCGAACTGCGCGGCGCTGCGGCCGAGGTGGTCCAGGTTGAACCACTCCAGGAACTGCGCACGGCTGAAGATTTCGTCGTCGCCGTGGCTCCAGCCCAGGCGCGCGAGGTAGTTCACCATGGCATCGGGCAGGTAGCCTTCGTCGCGGTACTGCGTGACGGGTTTGGCGCCGCTGCGTTTGCTCATCTTCTCGCCTTGCTCATTGAGCACGGTGGGCAGGTGGGCGTAGACCGGCGGCTCTTTGCCCAGCGCACGGAAGATGTTGATCTGGCGCGGCGTGTTGTTCACATGGTCGTCGCCACGGATCACGTGGGTGATGGTCATGTCGATGTCGTCGACCACCACGCAGAAGTTGTAGGTGGGCGTGCCGTCGGGGCGCGCGATCACCAGGTCGTCGAGTTCATCGTTGCTGATCTCGATGCGGCCCTTGACCTTGTCGTCCCAGGCCACCACGCCACCCTGCGGATTCTTGAAGCGCAGCACGGGCTTCACGCCTTCGGGCACCGGCGGCAGCACCTTGCCGGGCTCGGGCCGCCAGGTGCCGTCGTAGCGCGGCTTTTCCTTGGCCGCCATTTGCGCCTCGCGCAGTGCGTCCAGCTCGG
This sequence comes from Burkholderiales bacterium, assembly GCA_003241965.1. Lineage (GTDB taxonomy): Bacteria > Pseudomonadota > Gammaproteobacteria > Burkholderiales > Burkholderiaceae_C > Hydrogenophaga. The sequence continues at coordinate 7,433 of QBMB01000046.1, forward strand.
CCATGCTCATGTAACACGGGTACACCTGACCGGCAGCCACCAGATCGGCGAGCACGGCCTTGTAGCGGTCCATGCGCTGCATTTGGTAGAACGGACCTTCGTCGTGGTCCAGGCCCAGCCACTTCATGCCCTCGATGATCACGTCCACGGCGGCCTGCGACGAGCGCTCGAGATCGGTGTCTTCGATGCGCAAGATGAAGATGCCGCCGGTGGAGCGCGCAAACGCCCACGGGTAGAGCGCGGAGCGGATGTTGCCGAGGTGGATGAAGCCGGTGGGCGAAGGTGCGAAGCGGGTGCGGACGGTGGTGGTCATGTCAGAAGGTGAGGAGTCCGCGGTCGAGGTCGGTCTGGATGTCTTGAAGATGCTCGAGCCCCACCGCCACGCGGATCAGGCCCTGCACCACGCCGGCGGTCTGGCGCTGGGCCTCGGTCAGACGGCCGTGTGAGGTGCTGGCGGGGTGCGCCATCAAGGGCTTGGTGTCGCCCAGGTTGGGGGACAGCGACATGACCTGCAGCGCGTCGAGCACGTGGAAAGCCCGTGCGCGCGCCTGGTCGGCATCACCCGCCTTGACTTCGAACGACAGCACTGCGCCGCCACAACCCGACTGCTGCGCCATGGCCAGCGCGTGCTGCGGGTGGCTGGCGAGACCCGGGTAGTGCACACGCGCAACCGAGGGGTGGTCTTGCAGCCACTGCGCGAGCTGGAGCGCACGCGCCGACTGTGCCTGCATGCGGATGTCCAGCGTTTCCAGGCCCTTGAGCACCACCCACGCGTTGAACGGTGCGAGCGTCATGCCCGCGCTTTTGAGCACCGGCAGGAAGGTCTTGGTGACGAGCTCCTGGCTGGCGCACAGGGCGCCAGCCATCACGCGGCCCTGGCCATCGAGGTACTTGGTGCCCGAGTGCATGACGATGTCGGCACCCAGCTTGATCGGCAATTGCAGCGCGGGCGTTGCAAAGCAGTTGTCCAAGCACAGCAGCGCGCCGGCGTTGTGCGCGATGTCGGCCAATGCGCGGATGTCGCACACCTCGGTGAGCGGGTTGGTCGGTGTCTCGGCAAAGAGCAGTTTCGTGGTCGGCTTGATGGCGGCTTTCCAGGCGGCCACATCGGTCTGCGAGACGAAGGTCGACTCGACGCCGAACTTGGCCAGATCGGTGCCGATCAGCTTGATGGTGGAGCCGAACATGGAGTGCGAACACAGCACGTGGTCGCCGGCCTTGAGCAGGCCCATGCACATCATGAGGATGGCCGACATGCCCGAGGCGGTGGAGATGCAGGCCTCTGCACCCTCCAGCGCGGCCAGGCGCTGCTCCAAGCTGGCCACCGTGGGGTTGCCGTAGCGGCCGTAGGTGAACCCTTCTTCATCGCCGGCAAAGCGGCGCGCTGCGGCTTCGGCGCTCGGTTGCACATACCCGCTGGTGAGGTACAGGGCTTCGGAGTTTTCGCCGTACTGGCTGCGCTCCACAGCCTCGCGCACGGCCAGCGTGTCGCGGTGCAGATCGGTTTTTTTCTGGGTCATCGACAGCAGCCTTCAGGCAAGCTGCGCATTGGGCAGTGCCAGGCGCGAGCTGTCTTCTTCGCCCTCTTCGCTGGTGTCGCGGCCTGCGTTCAGGCGGGCGATGTCGGCCAGCGTGATGTCGCCGGTGACATACACGCCGTCGAAGCACGAAGCATCGAAACCGGCCAGCTTGGGGTTGAGCGAGCCGATGGCCAGTTTCATGGCGTCCACGTCCTGGTAGATCAATGCGTCACAGCCGATGCTCTCGCGCACTTCCTCGACCGTGCGGTTGTGCGCCACGAGCTCATCAGACGTGGGCATGTCGATGCCGTAGACGTTGGGGTAACGAACCGGAGGCGCGGCGCTGGCCAGGTACACCTTGCGGGCTCCGGCGTCGCGCGCCATCTGCACGATCTCGCGGCTGGTGGTGCCGCGCACGATGGAGTCGTCCACCAGCAGCACGTTGCGGCCTTTGAATTCACTGCCAATCACGTTGAGTTTCTGGCGCACCGATTTCTTGCGCACGCCCTGCCCCGGCATGATGAAGGTGCGGCCCACATAGCGGTTCTTCACGAAACCTTCTCGGTACGGGAGACCCAGCAACTGGGCCAGTTCCATGGCGCTGGGGCGCGACGATTCGGGGATAGGGATGACCACGTCAATCTCGCTCGGCGGCACGGTGGAGACCACGCGCTTGGCCAGTGAGACACCCATGTTCAGGCGGGCCTGGTAGACCGAGATACCGTCGAGCACGGAGTCGGGCCGGGCCAGGTACACGTATTCAAAGATGCAGGGGTTGTGGCTGGTCTTGTCGGCGCACTGCTGGAACTGCATCTTGCCGTCGAGGTCGACGAACACCGCTTCACCGGGCAGCACGTCGCGGTCCAGCTCAAAGCCATTGCCCTCCAGCGCAACCGATTCGCTGGCGACCATCACGCCGCCCTGGTCGTTGTGGCCCACGCACAGCGGGCGGATGCCGAACGGGTCGCGGAACGCCAGCAGGCCATGGCCGGCGATCAGCGCCACCACGGCGTACGAACCCTTGACGCGCTGGTGCACCCCGCGCACGGCGGCAAACACGTCGGCCGGCTTCAAGGTGACGCCGCGCGTGACCTTTTCCAGCTCGTGCGCGAGCACGTTGAGCAGCACTTCTGAGTCACTGTCGGTGTTGACGTGGCGATGATCGGTTTGAAAGAGTTCCTGCGCCAGCGCTTTCGCGTTGGTCAGGTTGCCGTTGTGCACCAGCACCAGACCAAACGGCGCGTTCACGTAAAAAGGCTGCGCCTCTTCTTCGCTGTAGGCGTTGCCGGCCGTGGGGTAGCGCACCTGGCCGAGGCCGCAGATGCCGGGCAGCGAGCGCATGTTGCGGGTGCGAAACACATCACGCACCATGCCCTTGGCCTTGTGCATGAAGAACTTGCGGCCCTGTTGGGTGACGATGCCGGCAGCATCCTGGCCGCGGTGCTGCAGGAGCAGCAAGGCGTCGTAAATCAGCTGGTTGACCGGTGTTTTTCCAACCACGCCCACGATTCCACACATGTTTCGTTCCTCAGTAAAAACTCAAGCTGTTCTAAGCGATATATCGGGCCACGGGCTCGGGTAACAAGGGTTTGACGGCGTGCAGCGTGGCCACCAGCATGTCGGCCACCACCGAACCCTGCCACCACGGCGCATCCCGCATGGGCGACATGCTCACCACCACCGCCAACGCGAGCAGCATCACCACACCGCGCGCCAGCCCAAAGGCACTCCCCAGAATCCGGTCCACCGGGCGCAAACCGACCGACGCCACCAGCTTCTTGACCATCCACGCGAGCAACCCGCCCGCGAACGCCACCGCAATGAACACCAGCACGAAGCCTGCAGCCAGCCGCAGCGGTGGCGAGAGGCCTTCAATGGGCAACATCGCGGCCACCTCGTCGGCACAGGCCTGCGCGAGGACAAAAGCCGCGACCCACCCGGCCACCGACAACACCTCGTACACCAGCCCACGCCACGCACCCAGCAACACCGACAACAACAACACCGCCAGCAGCACCCAATCCGTCAACGCCATGCAGCCGTCATCCGTTTTTGCATCACAGCGTGAGAATGGCCGCAGGCAAGCCCAAGGCCTTCACGCGGGCGGCGGCCTTGTCGGCCTCGGCCCGGCTGGCATACGGCCCCAGGCGCACACGGATGCGGCGCCCTTCGGCCGTTTCGGCCACATGCGTGTACGTTTTGAGCCCGGCGGCTTCGAGTTTCTGGCGCACCGAGCGGGCGCCGGCTTCTTCGGAGAAAGCGCCGACCTGCACCACCAGGCGCTCGGCTGCGCCGGTGACTGCCGCGGCAGAGGCCGCAGGCGCTGGCGCGGTTGCGGTTTTGCCGTCAAGCAAGGCGCGAGCGCGCTCAGCGTCGGCGGGCACTGGCGCCGCCTTGACCGGCTGGGCAGCCGCCTCGACCACCTCTTCGCGAGCACTCAAGGTTTCCCGGGCTTCCACGCTGGGTGCCGGCGGCTTGGCCGCCACAGGCGCGGGAGCGGGCACATCAGGTACAGCGGGTGCCGCTGCCGTGGCCGGCGCCTTGATGGTC
>QBMB01000046.1:11512-35803 GCA_003241965.1 Burkholderiales bacterium
CTTGGCCGGTATCTCGATCGGGATGTCCACCGAAATCGGGCGCGGCTGCGTGTCGAACAAGAAGGGGAAACCCACCACACCCAACAGCACCAGCACGCTGGCGCCGATCAAGCGGTGGCGAGCGCGGCGGCGCACGGCTTCAATGCTCTGCGGCGGCGGTGTCGATGGATTGCCCTGTGAGCCTGAACGGGATTTGAACATTCGGGTGGGAACCATTGCGCCAAAGGAGGCCTGGCGAGGGGCGCGACACAGGAACGGGTCGGAAAAGCTGGGGCGGAAGGGTCAGGTGGGCAGGTGTTTGGCCGACAAGCGCGGCACACCGTCCTGCAACACGCCGCCCACTGTGAAGAACGATCCGAAGACCACGATTCTATCAGCGGGGTCCGCCAGAGACACCGCCGCCTGCAGGGCCGCCATGGGGCTGGCGTGGCAGCCCGCCACTGTGCTTTTGGCGGTGGCCGGATGGGCTTTCAAGGTCTCGGCCAGGGCCGCAGCGGTGCTGGCCCGGGGCAGTGGCAGATCGGTCAGGTGCCAACGGTCGATCAACGGCGCGATGCGTTCGACCATGGCATCCAGGTCCTTGTCGGCCATGGCGCCGAACACGGCGTGCGTGGTGGGGTAGTAACCCATGGCGTCGAGGTTTTCCGTGAGCGCCGCCACCGAATGCGGGTTGTGCGCCACATCCAGCACCAGGGTGGGCGTGCCGGGCACGATCTGGAAACGCCCGGGCAACTCCACCAGGGCCAGGCCGTTGCGCACGGCCTGCGCCGTCACGGGCAGCTTGGACCGCAGCGCCTCCACCGCGCCGAGCGCGCCCGACGCATTCACCAACTGGTTGGCACCCCGCAGCGCCGGGTAGGCCAGCCCGGCATAACGCCGCCCGCCGTGCGACGGGTGCATGGCCCAGCCCCACTGCTGCTGGTCACCGGCGAAATGGAAGTCTTTGCCGATGCGCCAGAGCTGCGCTCCGATCTCCAGCGCGCGGTCGAGCACACTTTGCGGCGGCACCGGATCGCTCACCACCACCGGGCGGCCGGTGCGCATGATGCCGGCCTTCTCGAAACCGATGGCCTCGCGGCTGTTGCCGAGCAAGGCCATGTGGTCCAGCGCGATGCAGGTGATGACGGAGCAGTCGGCGTCGATGATGTTCACAGCGTCCAGCCGACCGCCCAAGCCCACTTCAAGAATCGCCACGTCCAGACCAGCGCGCGACAGCGTGCGCAGGATGGCCAGCGTGGTGAATTCGAAATAGCTCAGGCTGATTTCTTCGTCACCGCCCTGCCCTTTGCGCGCCTCTTCCACCTCGGCAAACGCCGGCAGCAGGTCGTCGGTGGCCACCGGCTCACCTGCAATGCGGCAACGTTCTTCAAAATGCACCAGGTGCGGCGAGGTGTAGACACCGGTGCGGTAGCCCGACTGGGTGTAGATCGCCTCCAGCATGGCGCAGGTGCTGCCTTTGCCGTTGGTGCCGGCCACGGTGATGACCGGGCAGGCCAGCGCAAGGCCCATGCGCTGCGCCACACGTTGCACGCGCTCCAGCCCCATGTCGATGGTGACCGGGTGCAAGCGTTCGGCATGGGCCAGCCATTCGGGCAGCGTGGTGGGGTGGGGAGGCAGGTCGATGTGGAGCATGGCTGGATTGTCCCATCGGCCCCTCGACCTTTGCCCGCATCACCGACAATCCCTTCCCATGATCAACGTCTACGGCATCCCCAACTGCGACACCGTCAAAAAGGCCCGCGCCTGGCTGACCGAACACGGTGTGCAACACCACTTTCACGACTTCAAGAAGATGCACGTGCCCGAGGCCGAACTCGACCGCTGGCTGGCGGCCGTGGGCTGGGAAACCGTGATCAATCGCAAAGGCACGACCTGGCGCCAGCTCGACGAGGCTGTGCGGGCTGGCGTGACCGATGCGCCCAGCGCCCGGGCCGTGGCACTGGAGAACCCCAGCGTGATCAAACGCCCGGTGGTGCAGTGGAACGACGGCATCACCGTGGGTTTCGACCCCGCTGGCTGGCAAGCACGCCTCTGATACCCAGCACCTCCTGCCCTCGCCGCCTAAAATCGCGGTTTCGTTTTTCGGCTCGCCCTTCGTTCTTGCACCATACCCCAACACCATGAGCACCACCCACTTCGACGGCGTCACCGTCAACACCCAGGCCAGCGTGTACTTCGACGGCAAATGCGTCAGCCACGGCATCACCTTCGCCGACGGCACAAAAAAATCGGTCGGTGTGGTGCTGCCTGCGACGCTCACCTTCAACACCGGCGCTCCTGAAATCATGGAATGCGTGGCCGGGGGTTGTGAATACAAACTCGCCGGCACCAATGCCTGGCTCAAGTCCGGCCCCGGTGACAAATTCAGCGTGCCCGGCAACAGCAGCTTCGAGATTCGCATTGCTGAAGGCGGCGAGCCCTACCACTACATCTGCCACTTCGGCTGAACCACTGAACGACAGCCATGGCCACCATTCTTCAAAACCTCCCCACGCAGCAAAAAGTCGGCATCGCCTTCTCCGGCGGTCTCGACACCTCGGCAGCCCTGCTGTGGATGAAACAAAAGGGCGCAATCCCCTACGCCTACACCGCCAACCTCGGCCAGCCCGACGAGCCGGACTACGAGGAGATTCCGCGCAAGGCCATGCAGTACGGCGCCGAGAAAGCGCGCCTGATCGACTGCCGCACCCAGCTCGCGCACGAAGGCATGGCCGCGCTGCAGTGCGGTGCCTTCCACATCAGCACCGCAGGCGTGACCTACTTCAACACCACGCCGCTGGGCCGTGCCGTCACCGGCACCATGCTGGTGGCCGCGATGAAGGAAGACGACGTCAACATCTGGGGCGATGGCAGCACCTACAAGGGCAACGACATCGAGCGCTTCTACCGCTACGGCCTGCTCACCAACCCCAGCCTGAAGATCTACAAGCCCTGGCTGGACCAGCTGTTCATCGACGAGTTGGGTGGCCGCGCCGAGATGAGCGCATTCATGACGGCCAACGGCTTTGGCTACAAGATGAGCGCCGAGAAGGCTTACAGCACCGACAGCAACATGCTGGGTGCCACGCACGAAGCGAAAGACCTCGAACACCTGAACAGCGGCATGACGATCGTCAACCCCATCATGGGTGTGGCGTTCTGGAAAGACGAGGTGGTGGTGAAGCGCGAGACGGTCACGGTGCGCTTTGAAGAAGGCCAGCCAGTCGCCCTCAACGGCGAGACCTTCGCGAGCCTGGTCGACCTGATCCTCAAGGCCAACGAGATCGGCGGCCGCCACGGCCTGGGCATGAGCGACCAGATCGAGAACCGCATCATCGAAGCCAAAAGCCGCGGGATCTACGAAGCCCCAGGGCTTGCGCTGCTGCACATCGCCTACGAGCGGCTGGTGACCGGCATCCACAACGAAGACACGATCGAGCAGTACCGCATGAACGGCCTGCGCCTGGGCCGCCTGCTTTACCAGGGCCGCTGGTTCGACCCGCAGGCCATCATGTTGCGCGAGACGGCGCAGCGCTGGGTGGCGCGCGCCATCACGGGCGAGGTCACCATCGAGCTGCGCCGGGGCAACGACTACTCCATCATGAACACCGAAAGCGCGAACCTCACGTATGCGCCGGAGCGTTTGAGCATGGAAAAGGTGGAAGACGCGCCGTTCACGCCGCTGGACCGCATCGGTCAGCTGACCATGCGCAACCTGGACATCACCGACACGCGCGCCAAGCTGGGCATTTATGCCAAGGCTGGTCTGCTGTCGTTGGGCGATGGGGCCAGCATGTTGAAGCTGGAAGGCGAGTAAGGGCCCTTTGCGGGCTTGGACCTCGCGGGATCGTTGCGCTGCGGCGCTCTGATGTGAAGGTGGAGTTCAAATGTCGACAGGCAAACGGGTCAAACAACGACCGGTTCAGTCTCCAGCAATATCCCGAAACGCTCATACACACTGGTCTGGATCGCCTTGGCCAGCGTCATCACCTCACCACCGGTGGCACCCCCCCGGTTCACCAACACCAAAGCCTGCCGCTCGTACACCCCCGCGTTGCCCACGCCCTTGCCTCTCCAACCGCAGGCGTCGATCAACCAGCCTGCCGCCAGCTTGACGCTGCCATCAGCCATCGGGTAGTGCACCACCTTGGGCTCCACCGCGATGATGTCGGCGCATTGCTCGCGAGACACCGTCGGGTTCTTGAAGAAACTGCCGGCATTGCCGATCACCGCCGGGTCGGGCAGCTTGGCGCGGCGGATCGCGCACACCCAATCGAATATCTGCTGCGCGCTCGGTGACGAGATGTCGTTGTCGGCCATCTTCCGGTCCAGGTCGGCATAGCCCAGCACCGCCTTCCACGGCTTGGGCAGCCAGAAGCGCACATGGGTGATGAGCGCACGCCCCGCCCGCCCCAGCCCCTTGTCGCCCGCCGGCGCATGCTTGAACACCGAGTCGCGGTAGCCAAAACCACATTGCGCTGCGTCGAGTGTGAAGCTCTGGCCGGTCTGCAAATCGACGGCGTCCAGCGCGCTGAAACGGTCCTGCAGTTCAACTCCATAGGCACCGATGTTCTGCACTGGAGAGGCGCCCACGGTGCCTGGGATCAGCGCCAGATTCTCCAAGCCGGGGTAACCCTGCTCCAGCGTCCAGCGCACGAAGTCGTGCCAGTCCTCACCGGCACCGGCTTCCACCACCCAGCCCTTGGCGGTTTCCTCCACCAGTCGCCGCCCGGTGATCTCCACTTTGATCACCAACTGCTTGATGTCCCCCGTGATCACCAGATTGCTCCCGCCACCCAGCACGAAGGCGGGTGCGCCCGATCGCGGGCTCACTTCCTGGTCGGCCAGCAGCGACAGCAGGTCGTCCGTTGAGCGCACGCGCACCAGGCGCTGCGCCCGGGCGACGATGCCAAAAGTGTTGTAGGGCTGGAGCGCCACGTTGTTCTCGACTACCATTCTTCGATTCTTTCATTCACCTTTTGCAAGACCTCCAGCATGCCCTCTTTTGACACCGTTCTTGAAGCTGATTTCGTCGAAGTGAAAAATGCGATCGATCAGGTTGCACGCGAAATCGGCACCCGCTTCGATTTCAAGGGCACGAGCGCGGCCATCGAGCTCAAGGACAAGGAAATCATCCTGCATGGCGACGCTGATTTCCAGCTCCAGCAGATCGACGACGTGCTGCGCAGCAAACTCACCAAGCGCGGTGTCGATGCGCGTTTCCTTGATGTGGGCAAGGTCGAGAAGGTCGGCGGCGACAAGGTCAAGCAGGTGGTGAAGGTGCGCAATGGCGTGAGCACCGAAGACGGCAAGAAGATTCAGCAGGTCATCAAGGGCAGCAAGATCAAGGTGCAGGGCGCCATTCAGGGCGATGCGGTGCGGGTGACGGGTGCCAAGCGTGACGACCTGCAGGCGGCCATGGCGCTGATCAAGTCAGAGCTCAAGGACCTCCCTCTTTCCTTCAACAACTTTCGCGACTGAGATCCCGTGCGCCTCTTTGCCGCAACGCTGTGCGCGCTGGCAATGCTGGCTGCGCCAGTCCATGCTCAACAAGTCGCTCTCTCCGGTGTGGCCGGTGGCAAGGCACTGGTCACCATCGACTCCGCCGCGCCGCGCTTCTTGAGTCCGGGCCAGACACACCAGGGCGTGAGGTTGCTGAGCTTGCAGGGCGAGACGGCGGTGGTCGAAATCAATGGCCAGCGCCAGACCCTGCGCGTGGGAGACGCACCCGTGAGTCTTGGCAAGATCAAAACCGACAGCGGCGCGCAGCGCATCGTGCTCACCGCCGACGCCCAGGGCCACTTCATGCCGCCGGGCCAGATCAATGGCCGCCAGGTCCAGTTCATGGTGGACACAGGCGCCACACAGGTGATCATGAGCGAGTCCGATGCAAAGCGCATCAACCTCAAATACGAACAAGGTCAGAAGGTGCGCGTGAGCACGGCCAATGGCGATGTGGTGGGCCACCAGATCCAGCTGGATTCGGTGCGCGTGGGTGAAGCGCAGGTGCACAGCGTCACGGCCATCGTGCTGCCGCAATCCATGCCTTTCGTGCTGTTGGGGAACAGTTTTCTGACCCGCTTCCAGATGCAACGCACCAACGACCAGCTCACGCTGGACAGGCGCTATTGATCACGGCGCTTTTTGCGCGGCAGTCACTACAATTTCGATGCGCCACGCGGCATCTGCGAGCGCGGCCTGCACCGTGGCACGCGGCGGTGCGGTACCGGGCACCACCCAGGCATCCCACACCTCGTTCATCACACCGATCTCGCCGATGTCGGCCAGGAATATCTGCGTTCGCAGGATGCGCGACTTGTCGCTGCCGGCCTCCATCAAGCGCTGCTGCACCTGCTCCAGCACGTCCTCGGTCTGGCCGCGAATGTCGGTGTCGCCGCGCTCGGGCACCATGCCGGCAAGGTAGACCACGCCGTTGAACACCGCCGCTTCGCTGTAACGGGCGGCCACGCCGATGCGGGTGATGTGCGGGTTCATGGTTTCTTCGCGCCCAGTTTGCTTTCCTTGCCGGCCATGAGGCGGTTGATGTTCTCGGCATGGCGGTAGACCAGCAGCATGCCCATGACCACCAGGCTCATCACCTGCACCCCCGGAGCGTCCCAGGCCACGCGGTGACCCAGCAAAAAATACGCCGGTGCAAACACAGCCGTGACGATGGACGCCAGCGAGGAGTAGCGAAAGAAGACCGCGATGATCACCCAGGTGGCCAACGCTGCCAGCCCCAGCCAGGGCTGGAAGCCGACGATCACACCCGCCGCCGTGGCCACGCCCTTGCCGCCCTGGAATCGGAAGAACACCGGGTACAGGTGGCCCAGAAATGCCGCGAGACCAACCAACGCCACCGTACCGTCGCCCAGGCCGTAGGCGTCACCCCACCACTTCACCGCGACCACCGGCAACCAGCCCTTGAGCGCATCGAGCAGCAAGGTGATGACCGCCGCGGCCTTGTTGCCTGAGCGCAGCACGTTGGTGGCGCCCGGGTTCTTGCTGCCGTAGGTGCGCGGGTCGTTCAAGCCCATGAAACGGCTCACCAGCACGGCAAACGACAGCGAACCGATCAGGTAAGCGGCCACGGTGGCCAGCAGGGGGTAGAGCAATGGCAATGAAGTCTCCTCGGTGGTTCGGGCCGCGCTCTTCAGGGCGGTGCCGGCTATTCTGCCAGCGCGCATTCCACCGGCTTGGCACCCAGCGGGCCTGCGAGCGCGGCTGGATCGATACCCACCAGATAACCGCGTCGCCCGCCGTTGATCCAGATGCGCGGCAGCGTCAACACCGCCGCTTCAACGAAGATCGGCATGGCGCGTTTCAAGCCGAAGGGCGAGGTGCCGCCCACAAAGTAGCCGCTGTGGCGGTTGGCGACCTCGGGCTTGCACGGCTCCACCGACTTGGCACCGATCTGGCGCGCCAGGTTTTTGGTCGACACCGTGCGGTCACCGTGCATGAGCACCACCAGCGGCTTGGCGGCCTCGTCTTGCATGATCAAGGTCTTGACCACAGCGAAAGGGTCCAGTCCGAGCACTTGCGCGCTGTGTTGCGCACCGCCGCGTTCGAGGTATTCGTAGCTGTGTTCGGTGAACACCACGCCATGCGCCTTGAGCCAGGCGGTGGCGGGCGTTTCACTGACGTGTGGCTTCCTGGCCAAGCGTCACCTCACTGTGCAGGGTCGCGAGTTTCCCATCGGATCTTGTCGATCTCAGCCAGCAGTTCGGGCGACAGCGTGGTGCCCCACGCGTCCAGGCATTCGTCGAGCTGGGTCAGCGAAGTCACGCCGATGATGGTGCTGGCCACGCGCCAATTGGTGTAGCAGAAGGCCAGTGCGAGCTGCGACGGCGTGAGGCTGTGGTCGCGTGCCAGCGCGTTGTAGCGGCGCGCCGTTTCCAGCGCTTCTGGCCGGCCCCAGCGCTGCTTGCGCATCGATTCAAAAATCGCCATGCGACCGGCGTCACCCACCAGGCCGGTCTCGTCGTACTTGCCGCTCAGCAAGCCGAAGCCCAGCGGTGAGTACGCCAGCAGCGACACGCCCAGGCGGTGGCAGGTTTCGTCGAGCCCGTTTTCATAGCTGCGGTTGATCAGGCAATACGGGTTCTGCACCGTGGCCACGCGCGGCAGGCCGTGCTGCTCGGCCAGGCGCACGAATTCGTGAACACCGTAGGGCGATTCGTTGGACAGGCCGATGGCTTTCACCTTGCCGGCCTGAACCAGCTCGGCCATGGCTTCGAGCTGCTCCAGCACCGAAGCACAGGGCTTGTCCTTGGTCGGGTCGAAGGTCAGCAGGCCGAAGGCGGGCACGTTGCGCGCCGGCCAGTGGATCTGATAAAGGTCGATCACCTCGGTCTGCAAGCGGCGCAGGCTGTTTTCGCAGGCCTTGATGATCTCGGCCTTGCTCACGCCCGAGTTTTCACCCCGGATCCAGGGCATGCCGCGCGACGGGCCGGCCACCTTGGTGGCCAGCACCACGTTGGCGCGCAGGCTCGCGTCTTTGGCGAACCAGTTGCCGAGGATGGTTTCGGTGGCGCCGCAGGTCTCGGCGCGGGCCGGCACCGAGTACATCTCGGCTGCGTCCAGGAAGTTGATGCCGCGCTCGATCGATCGATCAAGGATGCTGTGCGCGGTGGCCTCGTTGACCTGTTCACCAAACGTCATGGTGCCCAGGCAGATGGGCGGGACTTGCAGCGCACTGGCGCCCAATGGAACGTTTTTCATGCAATTTTTTGTAAAGTCAGGGGGTAATTGAAGCCAAAGCGGTCAGCCGGGGTATAAGTTTAGAGGGCATCTGTCTGCTGCACAGTCGCCATCAACACACCCCCGCGTGTCGTGATGATGAATGTTCGCCAGCCGATCCGTCACAACCATCCATCAACAACGCCAGTGGAGCATTGAACATGAAAACCCTCACCCATTTCACACGCGGCCTGACCATCACCGCACTCGCAGCCGCCATGGCGCTCAGCGGCTGCGCCAACATGAGCGAAACCCAAACCGATTCGGCCAAGGGCGCCGGCATTGGTGCACTGGCGGGCGTGCTGCTCGGCGCGGCCACCGGTGGCTCCAAGGGCGCAGCACAAGGTGCCGTGCTCGGCGCCGGTGCTGGTGCACTGGGCGGCTACATCTGGTCGACCAAGATGCAGGAGCAGAAGAAGGCCATGGAAGCGGCCACCGCCGGCACCGGCATCGGCGTCAGCCAGACCTCGGACAACCGCTTGAAGCTGGACGTGCCGGCTGACGCTGGCTTCGCCACCGGCAGCTCCACGGTGAGCCCCACGCTGCAGCGCGTGCTTGGCCAGTTCGCCGGCACGCTCAACGCCAACCCGGTGACCGCCGTGGCCATCGTGGGCCACACCGACAGCACCGGCAGCGATTCGGTGAACAACCCGTTGTCGTTCAACCGCGCCAACAGCACGCGCGACTACCTGGTGGCCCGTGGCGTGTCATCCACCCGCTTCGCCACCGACGGCCGCGGTTCGCGCGAGCCGGTCGCCGACAACGGCTCTGCTCAGGGCCGCGCACAAAACCGCCGCGTGGAAATCTACGTGGCCGAGCCGGCAGCACGCTGATCGTCTTCTGCTCGCTTGAAGAGGCCCGGTTTTCACCGGGCCTTTTTTGTTTCCGCAGTTTGCTCCAACATCACTTCAGGCTCGTGAGCGCAAAGCAGCCCGCGACTCTTCCTGCAGCCTCAACACCCGCCGCTGCACCTTGCCTGTGGTGGTCATGGGAAGCGCGTCGATGAACTCGATCTCTTTCGGGTATTCGTAGGGCGCGAGCTTGCCCTTCACGTGCGCCTGCAGCTGCTTCACCAGCTCATCACCCGCCACGTGACCCGGCGCCAGCACCACATAGGCCTTCACCACCGCGCCGCGCTCGGCATCGGGCTTGGGCACCACCGCCGCGTTGGCCACCGCCGGGTGCTTCACCAGGCAGTTCTCGATCTCGCTCGGCCCGATGCGGTAACCCGCGGCCTTGAACACATCGTCGGCACGGCCCTGGTACCAGAGGTACCCCTCGGCATCGCGCGTGGCCATGTCACCCGTGCGGCACCAGCTGTTGGCCATGTCGCCGGTGTACTTCGCCCGGGTCGACGCGTCGTTCTTCCAGTAGCCCAGAAAGAACACCGGGTCGGGGTCGCCGTGCACGTCCAGCCGGTGCACTGCCACGTCACCCGGCACACCCACCGCGCACTCGTTGCCCGCGTCGTCGATGACTGCCACGCGGTGGCCCGGGTAGCCCTTGCCCATCGAGCCCGGCCGTGCCGGGTACAGGCGCGCGCAGTTGCCCACGATGTAGTTGATCTCGGTCTGGCCAAACATCTCGTTCACCGTCACGCCCAGCTGATCGCGGCACCAGGCGAACACAGCGTCGCCCACCGCTTCGCCCGCGCTCATCAGCCCTTGCAGCTTGAACGTGTACTGCCTCTTCGGCGTGGGAATGGCCTTCATCATGGCCTTGAGCGCGGTGGGAAACAGGAAGCTGTGCGTGACCCCGTGGCGCTCGATCAGCTCGAACGCGGTCTGCGGACCGAAGCGCCCGTTGAACGCCACGATGGGCCGGCCGAAGTACAGCGTGGGCAGCAGCGCGTCCATGAGCCCCCCGGTCCAGGCCCAGTCGGCGGGTGACCAGAACACCGCTGTGGACGGCGCCGTGGCATCGAACGGATCGAAGCCGAACCAGTTCTGGCTGCACACGAAACCGGTGAGGTTGCCGATGAGCGCGCGGTGCGGAATCAACGCGCCCTTGGGGTTGCCGGTGGTGCCACTGGTGTAAATGAGCACGGCGGCCTCATCGGCCAGTGTGTTCACCGGTGAGAACCCGGCCGGCTCCTGCGCCAGCAGCTCGGCCCAGTCGAGATCGGCGCGCATGCCCTCGGGTGTGCCGTCACCGTCCACCCCAATCACGCAGCGCAGCAGCGGGCAGTCGTCGCGCACACCGAGCAAAGCAGGCAGCGAGGGTTGGTCGCAGATGGCCACCACGGCTTCGCTGTCGTGCAGGCGGAACTCCAGTGCCTCGGGTCCGAAGAGTTGCGAGAGCGGCATGCCCACCGCACCCATCTGCAGCACCGCCATGTAGGCCACGGCGGTCTCGAAGCGCTGGGGCAGCACGATGGCCACACGGTCACCGCGCTGCACACCGAGCGCGGCCAGTGCGTTGGACAAGCGGTTCGCCTGGTCCAGCAGGTCGGCGTAGCTGTGGCGCCGATCGCTCTGGCCGGGTGCGCAGGCCACCACGGCCACGTCGCCAGCATGCGCTGGGTCTTCGGCCCAGCGCCGCATGCACATCTGCGCCATGTTGAGGTGTTCGGGCACCTGCCAGCCAAAGCGGCTGTGCAGCGCGTCGTACAGGTCTGTGGGGGTGCTTGTCTTGTCTCTGGCTTGACTCGGGCGCATGGTGTGTCTCGGTCTCGTTCTCTATGATCCGACGAATGTACCAAGCACTGAGAGCCTCACGCAGCGAATTCGTCCCGGTGCGCAACCTGAGTTACCACGTGCGGATCTGGGGTGAGCACAGCGAGGACACAACGCCGCTGGTGCTGGTACACGGCTGGATGGACGTGGCGGCCTCGTGGCAGTTCGTGGTGGACGCATTGCAGACCGAGCGCTGGATCATCGCGCCCGACTGGCGCGGCTTCGGGCACACGCGTCTCGAAGGTCCGGCGGTCGACAGCTACTGGTTCCCAGACTACTTGGCCGACCTCGATGCCCTGCTGGACCACTACACCGGCCAGCGCCAGGTCGATCTGGTGGGCCACAGCATGGGCGGCAACATCGCCATGATGTACGCCGGTGTTCGGCCCCAGCGCATCGAGCACCTCGTCAACCTCGAAGGCTTCGGCATGCCCGAAACGCGGCCCGCGCAGGCGCCCGGCCGCTACGCGCAGTGGATGGACGAGCTCAAGACGGTGCAACGTGGTGGCAAGGCCCTCAAGAGCTACCCCGACGCCGATGGCGTGGCGCGCCGGCTCATGAAAACCAACCCGCGTCTGGCGCAAGACAAGGCCGAGTGGCTGGCCCAACAATGGGCTGCGCCCAACGCGCAGGGCGAGTGGGAGATCCTGGGCGACGCGGCGCACAAGGTGACCAGCGCCCACATCTACCGGCTGGACGAAGCGCTGGAGATCTACCGCCGCATCAGCGCGCCGGTGCTGTCGGTCACCGCCGGCGACGACAGCCTGGGGCAGTGGTGGAAGGGCACGTTCACGCTGGCCCAGTACCTGGAGCGCATCCGTGCCGTGCCACGCCTTCAGAGCGCGGTGGTGCAGAAGGCGGGGCACATGATGCACCACGACCAACCGGCGGAGCTGGCCCGCCTGATCGAAGCTTTCCTAAAGACCGCACCCTGACCACTGCAGCAGGTTTGTACGGGTTGTTGCGGCCCGCTGACTGCGTTCCAGCGCCCGCCGGGCATACTACCGCCGTATGAAATTTCTCAAATGCGCGCTCTTCACGTCGGCCACGGCTGTGTCTCTGGGTCTCTTTGCCGCTGCGCCGGCGCTGGCCGGCGACTGGGATCTGTGCCCTGGTTACGACCAACCGGCCAGTGCAACACCCGACGCGCCTCGCTACGAGGCCTTCGTATCGCCCTACACCTACCACTGGTCAGCCGACAGCGAACACAAGAATGTCTACGCAGTCAGCCTGAGCCGCCTGCTGCCCAACGACCGCTATTGCGGCTTCAGCCTTTTCAGAAACTCCTTCGGCCAGCCATCGGCCTATGCCTTCGTGGGCAAGAGCTGGCCCGGATTCTGGCAGTCCCAGCCGCAGGTCTACGCCTCGGTGAGCGCCGGCATCATGTACGGGTATGTGGGCAAATACAAGAACAAGGTGCCGCTCAACGTGGGTGGTTTCTCGCCGGTGATCATCCCCGCCATCGGTTACCGCCTGTCACCCAAGAGCACGGTCGAAATCCAGTTGCTGGGCACCGCCGCAGTGATGTTCGGCACCACCTGGCGCTTTTAAGGGGCGCGGCCGTTTGCGGCGGCATGGCGTGAGAAAATTGCGGTTTTGAACACGACCGCAGGAACATCCCCATGGAAGCCGAACGCAGCAACGCCATCCGAAGCCAGCTCGAAGACCTGACCACACGCGTGGTCGAGCTCCGGAGGTATCTTTGACTACGATGCCAAAGCATCGAAGTTGAAAGAAGTCGAATCGGCACTGGAAGACCCCACGGTCTGGAACGATCCGAAACGCGCCCAGGACCTGGGCCGCGAGAAAAAATCCCTTGAAGACGTGGTGCTGGTGCTCGACCGGCTCACCGGCGAGCTCACCGACAACAGCGAGCTGTTCGAGATGTCGAGCGAAGATAACGACGAAGCCGGCCTGATCACCATCGAGGGCGAAGCCGCGAAGGTTGCGGTCGAGGTGGAGAAGCTCGAATTCCGCCGCATGTTCAGCAACCCGTCCGATCCGTTGAACTGTTTCCTGGACATCCAGGCCGGCGCCGGTGGCACCGAAGCCTGCGACTGGGCCAGCATGCTGCTGCGCCAGTACCTGCGTTACGCCGAGCGCAAGGGCTTCAAGACCATCATTGAAGACGAGACCGAGGGCGACACCGCCGGCATCAAAAGCGCCACCATCAAGATCGAGGGCGACTACGCCTTTGGCCTGCTGCGCACCGAAACCGGTGTGCACCGCCTCGTGCGCAAGAGCCCTTTTGATTCTTCGGGCGGGCGCCACACTTCGTTCGCGTCGGTGTTCGTGTACCCCGAGATCGACGACTCGATCGAGATCAACATCAACCCCTCCGACGTGCGCACCGACACCTACCGAGCATCGGGCGCCGGTGGTCAGCACATCAACAAGACCGACTCGGCCGTGCGCCTCACGCACCTGCCCACCGGCATCGTGGTGCAGTGCCAGGACGGTCGCAGCCAGCACGGCAACCGCGACGTGGCCTGGAAGCGCCTGCGCTCCAAGCTGTACGACTTCGAACTGCGCAAGCAGCAGGAAGAGCAACAAAAGCTCGAAGACACCAAGACCGACGTCGGCTGGGGTCACCAGATCCGTTCTTACGTGCTGGACAACAGCCGCATCAAGGACCTGCGCACCAACGTCGAGATCTCCGCCACGCAAAAAGTGCTGGACGGCGATCTGGATCCCTTCATCGAAGCATCTCTGAAGCAAGGCGTCTGAACATGAGCTCACTGCGTGAAGGCCCCACCACCGTGGTTCGCCGCGAAGACTACGCCGCACCGGCCTTCTGGATCGACACGGTCGATCTCTGTTTCGACCTCGACCCGGCCAAGACCCGCGTGCTCAACAAGATGCGCCTGCGCCGCAACCCCGAGGTGCCGGCGCAAGCCTTGAGGCTCGATGGTGAAGACCTGAACCTCGCGCGCGTGCTGGTCAATGGCGCGGGCTGCTCGTTCAAGATCGACGGTCAGCAACTGGTGCTGGAGAGCCTGCCCGAAGGCACCGAGCCTTTTGACCTGGAAATCTTCACAACCTGCACACCCGAGAAGAACACGCAGCTCATGGGTCTCTACGTGAGCCAGGGCACCTTCTTCACGCAGTGCGAGGCCGAAGGCTTTCGCCGCATCACGTATTTCCTGGACCGCCCCGACGTGATGGCCAGCTACACCGTGACACTGCGTGCCGACAAAGCCAAGTACCCGGTGCTGCTGTCCAACGGCAACCTGGTGGAAGAAGGCAAATTGCCCGATGGCCGCCACTTCGCCAGGTGGGTCGATCCGCACAAGAAGCCCTGCTATTTGTTCGCTCTGGTCGCCGGCCAGCTGGTGGCGCGCGAGCAGCGCATCACCTCGCGCAGTGGCGGCAACCACCTGCTGCAGGTGTATGTGCGACCTGGCGACATGGACAAGACCGAACACGCCATGAACTCGCTGATCGCCAGCGTGGCCTGGGACGAAGCGCGCTTTGGCCTGCCGCTCGATCTGGAGCGCTTCATGATCGTGGCCACCGCCGACTTCAACATGGGTGCCATGGAGAACAAGGGTCTCAACATCTTCAACACCAAGTACGTGCTGGCCAACAGCGCCACCGCCACCGACACCGACTTTGCCAACATCGAATCGGTGGTGGGCCACGAGTACTTTCACAACTGGACCGGCAACCGCGTCACCTGCCGCGACTGGTTCCAGCTCTCGTTGAAAGAAGGCCTCACCGTCTTTCGCGACCAGGAATTCAGCATGGACCTGTGCGCCGAGCCCTCGGCGCGCGCGGTCAAGCGCATTGAAGATGTGCGCGTGCTGCGCACCGCGCAGTTCCCCGAAGACGCCGGCCCCATGGCCCACCCGGTGCGGCCCGACAGCTACGCCGAAATCAACAACTTTTACACCGTCACCGTTTACGAAAAAGGCGCCGAGGTCGTGCGCATGATGCAGACCCTGGTGGGACGCGACGGTTTTGCCCAGGGCATGAAGCTCTATTTCCAGCGGTTCGACGGCCAGGCCGTCACCTGCGACGACTTCGCTCAATCGGTGGCTGACGCCAACCCGCACAGTGATCTGGCACGACTGCTGCCCCAGTTCAAGCGCTGGTACAGCCAGGCAGGCACACCCCGCGTGAAGGCCGAAGGTGTGTATGACGCTGCCTCACGCAGCTACACGCTCACGCTCACGCAAAGCTGCGCGCCAACTGCCGGCCAAAACGCCAAGGACCCGTTCGTGATCCCGGTCGCGCTCGGCCTGCTGAGCGCTGACGGTGTTGAACTGCCGCTGCAGCTCGCCCACTGGAACCAGGCTGAGTCCGGCAGCCGCACCTTCGTGCTCACGCAAACCAGCGAGAGCTTCATCTTCATCAACCTCGACAGCGAACCCGTGCCCTCGCTCTTGCGCGGCTTCTCGGCGCCCGTGGTGCTGGACTGCCACTACACCGACGCACAACTGCTCACGCTGCTAGCCTTCGACCCCGATCCGTTCAACCGCTGGGAAGCCGGCCAGCGCCTGGCCCTGCGCCGCGCGCTCATGGCCATCCAGAGCAACGAACCCGTGCCCGCAGCCCCGCTGGACGACGCCTACCTGGGCGCCATGCGCGACGTGTTGCGCCACCACACGCTGGACGCCGCGTTCAAGGAACTCGTGCTCACGCTGCCCAGCGAAACCTACATCTCGGAGCAGCTGGACGAGGTGGACCCGCAGCGCGTGCACGCCGTGCGCGAAGCCATGCGCCTGCAACTGGCGCAAGCACTGCAGGCCGACTGGGCATGGGCTTTCGACGCCCACAAGGACAACGGCGCCTACCGCCCCGACCCGGTGAGCACCGGGCGTCGCGCATTGGCGGGTATGGCACTGACCATGCTGTGCCTGAGCGCACGCACCAGCGGCGATTCGGTGTGGCCCGGCAAGGCCTTCCAGCGTTTCAAGGACGCCGGCAACATGACCGACCGCTTCAACGCGCTCTCGGCCCTGGTGGTGAGCGACCACGCCCTCGCGCGCGATGCCCTGGCCAGCTTCCACAGCATGTTCCAGAACGAAGCCCTGGTGCTCGACAAATGGTTTGCACTGCAAGCCGGCGCGCCGGATCGTGGCGGCAACGTGTTGCCTGCGGTGCGCCAGCTCATGAAGCACGCCGACTTCCACCTCAAGAACCCCAACCGCGCGCGCAGCGTGATTTTCAGCTACTGCAGCGCCAACCCCGGCGCGTTTCACCGCGCCGATGCTGCGGGCTATTTGTACTGGAGCGAGCGGGTCGTCGAACTCGACGCCTTCAACCCCCAAGTGGCTGCCCGCCTTGCACGAGCGCTCGACCGCTGGAAAAAACTCGCCGAACCCTACCGCAGTGCCGCGCGCGAAGCCATCGCACGCGTTGCGGCCAAGACCGACCTGAGCAACGACGTGCGAGAAGTCGTGACGCGAGCTCTGGCTGACTGAAACGAAAAATCACCATGACCCAACGCATCTCCCTCACCCGCTACCTCGTCGAGCAACAACGCGTTGACGGCCACATTCCCTCACAGCTGCGCCTGCTGCTCGAAGTGGTGGCCCGCGCCTGCAAGAGCATCAGCCAGGCCGTCAACAAAGGCGATCTGGGTGGTGTGCTCGGTGCCGCCGCCACCGAAAACGTGCAGGGCGAGATGCAGAAGCAGCTCGACATCATTGCAAATGAGGTGCTGATCGAGGCCAACGAATGGGGCGGCCACCTCGCGGCCATGGCCAGCGAAGAAATGGACACCATCTACGTGGTGCCCAACCGCTACCCGCAGGGCGAATACCTGCTGCTGTTCGACCCGCTCGACGGCTCCAGCAACATCGACGTGAATGTGAGCATCGGCACCATCTTCAGCGTGCTCAAGAAGCCCGAAGGCAGCGCCGGCGTGAGCGAGCAGGACTTCCTGCAACCTGGCGCCCAGCAGGTGGCCGCCGGCTACTGCGTCTATGGCCCGCAGACCACGCTGGTGCTCACCGTGGGCGACGGCGTGGCCATGTTCACGCTGGACCGCGAGCAGGGCTCGTTCGTGCTCACCAAAGAGAACGTGCAGATCCCGCCCGACACCAAAGAGTTCGCCATCAACATGAGCAACATGCGCCACTGGGACGAACCGGTGAAGCGTTACGTGGACGAATGCCTGGCCGGCAAAGAGGGCCCACGCGGCAAGGACTTCAACATGCGCTGGGTCGCCAGCATGGTGGCCGACGTGCACCGCATCCTCACGCGCGGCGGCGTCTTCCTGTACCCCTGGGACAAGCGCGAACCCGAAAAACCCGGCAAGCTGCGCCTCATGTACGAAGCCAACCCCATGGGCTGGCTGGTGGAGCAAGCCGGCGGCGCCGCCACCAACGGCAAGCGACGCATCCTGGACATCCAGCCCGGAAAACTGCACGAGCGCGTGAGCGTGGTGCTGGGCTCCAAGAACGAGGTTGAACGGGTGACCAACTACCACACCGGGCTATAATCGCGGGCGTTGCCGGTGTAGCTCAGTCGGTAGAGCAGCTCATTCGTAATGAGAAGGTCGGGTGTTCGATTCATCTCTCCGGCACCACGTAGATACAAGAAAGCCCGCTATGAAGTTCATAGCGGGCTTTTTCGTTTCTGTGGTCTTACAGACGTTTTACAGACTGCGGGTCAACGTTTACGGCGTAGCGTAGGCCGAAAACAGAGAATCCGGTCCTGCGCCGTTGGACACGCTCCTTTGACGTTTTGAGGGACCTGCCCTAGCCACCGCCTCCAGCCCGTTGCGGCAACGTAGCCACCCGAACGCGGCGAGCAGCGCGCATATGCTGGTGAGGCCACGCATCACCCACCCCCGAAAAACACGACAAGGGTGGCAACGTTGCCACTCAGCTAGTCGACCATACTTTCTGCAAGCGCAACCATTTCTGACGGCTTGATGCAAAGCGCATTGGCCAGCTTGAACAGGGTCGTGATGGTCGGCTGGTTTTGCCCGGTTTCGATCAGGGAAATGAAGTTGCGCTGGACTCCCGCCTCAAGACCCAGCTTCTCTTGACTCCATCCCGCAGCCAGTCGCAGCGTGCGCAGAGCCTGCCCAAATGCGGCGTCTGGAGTGATTGAGGCGTTTCCCGACATATGGAGAAACTGTCGGTTTTCCGATAGACTGAGTCTTCCCGATATATGGTGAATTTCGTGGCCGCAGCACGACTTTTGAACCGAAGAATGCGCGGCGCCAATGACGCGACTGAACCAGTCTCTCAGGCAGCTCAGCCCTATCAACATGCACGATCTACCCCTGTGCCCCACCTCAAATACGCCCGAAGTTGGTCATGACTAGGGGCGTTCCAGAAGTCTGGGCACGACGGGGGACCGCAGAGGACATCATTCGGCTGCTGCGCTTGTATGTACAACTGGACCCGGTCGCAAGGCAACTACTGACCGACAGCGCAGCGCGCTACTCAACGGATCGTCTCGCAATCGGTCAACCGATGCTGCTCAGCACTGGGCTGAGTGCATGCGAATCGCTCGATGCCCCACCGCTTCTTGACCAACCTCCGCAGCACCGGTACGCACATCTACTGGACAGCGTTGGGCGCCAGTCGAGGACAAGCGAGGAGGACTCTTTAGGCCAGACCATCACCTTGGTCAGAATTTTCACCGCTGGCGATCAAGGGAAACTGCTGACTGAGGCCGTGGAGGCACTTGCGCGGCAGAAGATTGACCCGTCTACAGCGATTCCCCAAAACGCCGTTGATCCAAATGAATGGCTCAATGACTTGGCCAAAAAGTCGTACCCTGATCATTCCGACGTGGCACGCTTGATCACACTTGCCGCTGACTTCCAGCCAGACTCTCGCGGCATGATTTTCAGTGATGGTTGGCTTGAGCCGGTGCTGTGTGCATCGCAGGACGAGTACGTTCATGGAGAAGGCATCTACTCTGGATACATGCATGTTCTAGGGATTACTGATGACTACTTGGGCCTGATGCCCGCGCCCTCAACCTACTTCAACATCCAGGTGGCGCAGGACGATTTCAGTGAGTTCTCGCATGGCGAAGGGTGGACCTTGGACAAGGTAGCCTGGGAAGCGGAAGTTCGGCACCAATGCGTTCTGCGGTTTGCATCGTTTGTATGCGAATGGCGCAGCGATTTCTTTGAGGCTGTCCTTGCCGCATGATCCGATACGACCCATGTGAGCGCTCACAGCTAGCCCAAAGGTATTCCCTGTTTCAGGGCGTACGGTGGCAACGTTGCCACCCGGGCGACGTCGCGACAGGCAGCACGGCTACTCTCGTCACACAAGTTGAGCGGCCATCATCGACCAAGAAGTGACCAAGATGGTCAAGCTGGTCATTGACGGTCACATCTCCCACGGGCAGCCATGGAAAGCGGATCGGCACCAGCCCACAAGATGCTGGCACCTGCCACGAGCCGTAGAAGCGGTGACCAGGGTGGTAACGTTACCACCTCCAAGGGCGCCGGCAGCACACGGGAGTAGATCAATCGCGATGGGTGCGGCACTTTGCGCGAGCGTTCGCATGGTCTTTGAACTGAAATTCAGGAGAGCGTTTTGAAGCCAGAGGAACAGAACGATGACATTGCCCCAGACGACCTCGAATTCGATGACCTCTTCGGTCCGAGCCCAGGTCCGCCACCTGAGCCAACAGTCCGCTTTCTGCACCACAATCTCAAAGCGTCGAGTCAACTTGGCCTACCCGACTCACCAGTCATTCATCTGGCTGTGACGCAAGTTGCAAGCTTGCTTTTGCCACAGGCCGCTGGCACACATCTAAGCGAAGAACAGGCCTATGTCCAAGCGCTCAGAGCCGCTTCCGGCACCGTCCTGGAGCACCTGCCTATCGAGTACGCCGTCGAGATCTTCAAGGAGCGGGTTGGTCTAGCAATGGACGTTGGAGTGGCACAACGCATGCACCGATCCCATCGAACAAACTGGCTCCTACAAGCCAAGAACGCAATTCTGGAAGCTGGTGAGCACCCTGGGCCAGATACGAGCCAAAGCGCAACTCGGTATGGGTGGCAGATGCCTTCTGAAAATACCTAGGCTCTCAACGTGCCCGCGCTCTTGCTCCGACGCGCCCCGAACGCCCCCATCCCGCCGTTGGCAACTCGCTATGTGGCGACGTGATGGGCGTGAACCATGTTTTGCCCGGCTCGCTTCTTCAGCGAACGGGTACCAACGCAGATCAACGCCGAAAATCCTCCTGTGAGCGCTTGCACGGGAGGGGGCCCCTCTCGTCCTGGAAGCTCTGCTGTTGGGGCAGAACTCCCCCTCTTGCCTGCATCTGCCCTTTGGTGGACGGACCTCGCCTCCTTGCTTGGTCCTTCACTACTGCCCTTTGGAGCCACGTAGACCCGGTAGCCTTGTCGTTCACAGGTGCTGCCTTCGCCGCCTGCCGGGGTGTTTCAGAACTTCCTCACAGTCCCCCGCTCTTCCCATGCCGCTGCCGTTATTGCTATTCCGACCAGCCAAGGTGCTTGATGGGTTAGCGACTCATGGGTCGTCTGCCATCAAGTACTGCAAGCGGCGCACGCTAGCTGGGTCAACAGGGCGCTGAGAGCTCCTCCCGTACTCCTTGATCGCATGGGCGCAGTCGGTACCCGCGATGCCACGAAGGTAGGGTGCACTCAAAAGAGAGGCTCTCATGCTGCCGTCGCGTTATTGGCCTGGACCATCGCCTTGACCAAGGCGACCACCTTGGTCTGGTCCTCGGTGTCCATGGCCTCGCACACGCCACGCAAGATGTTCATGAGCCGCTTCAACTCGCGCTCGCGCTGGTTGACGGTCTCCATCAACTCGTTCTGGCGGCGCTGGGCAACGTCAGCGAGGCGCTTCCACTTGATGGTGGCCGCCTTCTGATCGTCCTCTTCGGCGGCTTCCACCAGGAGGCGCAGCTTGGCGCACTCAGCCTCGCATTCCTCCCACAACTTCACGGGGTCATCGTCACCGAATGTTTCCTCGAGTAATCGATGGGCCTCGGTTTGATCCGCAGTTTGCGGGAGTGCCTGCTGAGAAGCCTTCTTTTTGCAGACCTTTGGTGTGGGCTTATTGATCGCGTTTACTTGTTGGTCGGCTGGCAATTTGGCGATGGCCTCAGCCTTTGGTAAACCAATGTCGCCACGTTTAACGGCGGCCTGCACCTCGGGCACAGCATCGCGCTCGACCTTGCGGAACTGCTCAACAGTGCGAACACTGGTCCCCACTTTTTCCGCCATCTGTTTGCTGGACAAGCAATCCGCACTCAGTGCGGATTGGTCCCCGCCGTGGGGGCGCCAAAGATAAATTTCACTCGCAGCTGCAATCAACTGCGCAGTTGTGCAGTGGCGGCGGGCCTTGTTCTGCGCCAGCACGAAATCCCGTGGATCAACGTCTTGCAACTCAACGGTCGGACAGTCGATCCCCAGCTGGGTGGCCGCGGTGTAGCGGTGCCAGCCGTCAAGCACCATGCCGTCATGCAGAGTCGCCGGGTTTTGCACGCCGATGTTCTCAATGCTGTCTTTGAGTTCTTGAAAGTCTTCGGCGCTCATGGCGGGAAATAACGCGCTGAGAGGATGCTGTTTGTATGTCATTGGGTTTCTGAGGCAGAGGGACTTAAGGTTTGAGACAGGTCAAGTTGGGAAAGCAAAAAAATGCCGTCCGAAGAACCAGGGCGCTTTGCGCGCGCAGGCCTTGTGTTGCCTAAGTGAGGACGGTAGAGCTCGGACCGAGCAATCGGTAAACAGATTGGGTGGGCTATGGAGCCTTAGCCATGGCATCTTTGCGACGGCCGCTTCGCCCCGTGCGTCCGCGCTCATTGCCTGAGCTTCAGAAGCTGCTTGATGCCTGAAACAGGCCACGCAAGGCGTCCATGCACTCGTATCGGCTGGAGCGGTCCCTTGGACCGAAGACTCCAGACCCGCAGGGTCTGAGGTTTTCGATTGAGAAGAAAAGCACAGTGCGCGGTTGAGATGTGTGTTCTCGTTTCGAGCGAAAGCGGCGGGAAGGCTGTTCGGCTAGAGCCAGTTTTTTCGGGAGTCGTTTCTGTGGGTTGAATGTCGTGTTTCATCGCGGTTCTCCATGGAGTGATGCTCCATTTCAAACCCAATATTTATGAAATCAACCCGCGGCGTACCGCGGTACGCATCTCGGCACGCACCTTCTTGTCTGAGCCGACGAGCGGTACAGATGAACGTATATCAAGCCCTCGAAGGTTGCCTTTCTTAGCTCCGGAAAGGGCCACCTGATCCCTTCGTACTCGATTCAGCATGGCGGTGGGCTGCACCCGTCTGCACCGCAACCGCTTGCGATCGGCGCAATGTCTCGTTGGGTCAGGATTGCGGCATTTTGGATTCATGGCATTTGGTCAGCAGAATGCTGACCAAACTGGCCTTCCGGGCAATGCAGGAGCACATCTGCAGACGCGCCAGCCGATGCAGTCCCAGCTGGCGTTACTTGTCCTGGAACTCTGAAGGATCGTGCGCCGAGGTGGTGCCTTTGGAGCGCGGGCTCAGGAAACCAACGGCAGACATCAGGTCGCGCACCCAGTAAATGCCTGCGTCGATGTCACCCTTGCCCACGCTGGGTGGCAGGCTTTCTTCCCAGCCATCGGTATGCCCGTGCGCCGGCGCAATGGCCCAGAACTTCTGAGGCTTGTCAGCGACCGGGGTCATGCCGTGCTGCCTGACGAACACGGGATCCAGCTCGTAGAAGACCCACGCCTCATCGGGTCCGAGGCGAAAGAATTGGAAATTGCATCCTGACGAGTGTCCTGGGTATTGGGGGAAGCGAACTTCTGGATCGGCCTTGGCGGGCCCCCTAACCACCGCAACCGCAGCAGCTGAGCCGCTGTGTACGGGTGCAAGTACATCGTGGTGTCCGGCCTGCGGCGGGGTGGCCATTTTCTGGTTCATGGCGTTGGCAATGTTCGCCCACCGCCTGCCTGCAGCAAACGAGCGCTGGCGCTCAAACTCGGCGGCCCGAGTTCGCGCTTGCAACTCCATCGCTTCGATCTCGCGTTGCGCATTCGCGCGCATGCCGAACGTGTCGGGCAGGTAGCCCCAGTGGAACTTCGCTGTCTGAGCGAGTGAAGCCATGGCCTCTTGGCGGGTTCGAGTCCCGCGAGGCCACGAAGGACTCACCAGCAGCGTGGCGTAGGCGCACTCATCGGGCAGGTCTTCAAGGGACGGGCTGGACGCGCCGCCCACCTGGACAAAAAACGCCATCGGCGCACCCGTGTCGAGCATGCCGGTGACCACCGGCTGAGCCTTTCCCGGCGCATCACGCCATGTGAGTGGTCCCACGAGTTGAGCCGCCCATGTCACTGGCTCCGATCTTGAGAGCCACAGCGTAGCTACACCAGCCTGTGTTGTGTACGGCGGCAGCACCAGCGCGCCGCGCCCATGCAGATGGCGCAGGTGCTCAATACCGAGGCTTCGCGCGAGGTTTTCAGCGCCCACTGCGCACTCTGGACGCTCCTGTGAGGCCTCGTGCGCGAAATGCCATTCGTTCTCGAAGCCCTTCTTGGCCACCAGCGGGCTCTTGCATGTAGGACAGAAGCAACCGCACCCTGCCCCCTTGGGAACATCGCCGACGAAACGTATCTCGCCGTGGGCATCAAAAGCCATGATCATCACCGCTGCCATTGTCGAAAGGTCTTCAGTCGAGGGGTTGTGTGAATCTTGAAGGGTGGGAGTTATCTCATGGCTGGATGCTAGGTGGGATCGTCCACCACTGGACGTCTCGTGCGAAGGCGATGCCGCTCATCTCAGCCTTCTTCATCATCCACGCCGTAAACGAGAGTGCGTCTCCTCGTAAGGTCAAATACATCGACGACGACGCTGTCTTTATCGGCAAAATTCGTCGCGAAGGCACGCGAACATACATCGTTGGTCAAAGGAAATGATCTTGCCCCTGTAGTTCCGGACACGGCCTATGCGCAATGTAGCGCCGGTTGA
>QBMB01000047.1 GCA_003241965.1 Burkholderiales bacterium
GTGGTGGACCAGGCGCTGGGCATCGAGCCCAAGGCCGAGGCGCTGCCCGGCAACCAGAGCGACACCGCACCCGATCTCTCGGCCGTGGCCGCGTCCACCATGTCGCGCCGCATGTTGCCCCAGCCGGCGGGCACCGCGCCCGCCGCGCAGACCCCACCTGAAGGCATGCCCTGGCCCGTGATGCCGCAGGCAGCCGAAGACGTCGGCACCTCGGACACGCCCCCAACCGTTCCCGGTGGCGAAGTGATCGCCTACGACGAAAACGGCAACAGCAGCCTGGCGCCTCTGGAAGCCGGCAGCATCATCAGCGAACGCGTCTAGAGGGGTTGCCCCTCGGGGAGCGTAGGGCCTGAAACGATTCGCCGCCGGGCCGCCCCAAGGCGAATCAGCCCCCCCGGGGGGCAGCGGACCACGCGCAGCGGGGGAGCGTGGGGGCCTCAGGCCCTGAGTTTGAACACCGCCACCGCACCCACCAGATCGGCCGCCTGCGTGCGCAGGCCTGTGGCCGCCGCGGACATCTGCTCCACCAGCGCAGCGTTTTGCTGCGTGGCCTGGTCCATCTGGGTCACGGCCTCGCCAACCTGACCCACACCGGCGCTTTGTTCGGCGCTGGCGTTGCTGATCTCTTCCATGATGGAGGTGACGCGGCGGATCGCCGTCACCACCTCGTTCATGGTGTTGCCCGCGCGGTCCACCAGGGCGGTGCCCTGGCCCACGCGCTCGGCGCTGGTGGAAATCAGTCCCTTGATCTGTTTGGCCGCTTCGGCGCTGCGCTGCGCCAGGTTGCGCACCTCGCCAGCCACCACCGCGAAGCCCCGGCCTTGTTCACCGGCGCGTGCCGCTTCCACCGCCGCGTTGAGCGCCAGGATGTTGGTCTGGAACGCAATGCCATCGATCACGCCAATGATTTCGGCGATCTTCTGGCTGCTGTCGTTGATGTCCTTCATGGTGGTGACGACCTGGCTCACCACCTCGCCGCCCTGGGCTGCCAGGGTCGAGGCCGACTGCGCCAGCTGGTTGGCCGTGCGCGCGTTGTCGGCGTTCTGCCGCACGGTGGTGCCCAGCTGCTCCATCGAAGCCGAGGTTTCTTCCAGTGCGCTGGCCTGGCTCTCGGTGCGGCCCGACAGGTCTGCGTTGCCGGCGGCAATTTCCGAGCTGGCGTTGGACACGCCCTCGGCGCCTTCACGCACCCGGCTCACCGATTGCGCCAGGCGCTCGGTCATGGTGTGCAAAGCTGCCATGGTGCTGGTGGTGTCGCCGGGTTTCAGATCGATGGACACGCTCAGGTCGCCCTGGGCCACGGCATCGGCCACCCGCTTGAGCTGGTCGGGGTCTGCGCCGAGCTGCTGTGTCACCTGGCTCAGGTACCAGGCCAGGCCCATCATCGCCAGCGCCACCACCATCACGGCGCCGATGACCACGTTGCTGCCGAGATTGGCGAACGAATGCACTTCACCGATGCGGAGCTGCAGCCGTTCGCCCTGGCGCCTTTTCTCCTGGGCCAGGGGCGCCAGCAGCAGATTGCGGGCGGGGATGGTCTTGTCCACCAGGAACGCAAAGGCTTCGTCCTTTTTGCCCTCCTGGATCAGCGCCACGTTGGCCGTGCCCTGTTTCCAGAACTCGTCCATCAGGCCGGGCAGCGGGGCAAAGGCCTTGCGCCCATCGTCGTCGATCATGCCGCTGCCAAACGCCGCCAGTTTTTCGGTCAGCAGCGCTTTCTTGGCGGTCACGTCGTCCAGCGTGGTCTGCAGTTCCTGCGGGTTGCGCGAGAGGATCGCGTGGCGCAGTTGCAGCGAGGTTCGGGTCACGTTGAGTTCCAGCTCGGCGATCAGTTCGAGCTGCGGCACGTTGGTCTTGCTGATGCGGTCGGCCGAGTCGATGACCTTGTCCATCATGAACCAGACCGTGAGGGCCACGATGATCAGCAGACCGATCAGCGTGGAGTTGATGAGCAGCAGCCGTTTGGCGAGCGTCATGCGATTGGACATGGATGTTCCTTGGTTGGGCTTCCAGGGTTCCCCCCGGTCGGCAACTTGTACAAGTGCCTGGCCAGATCATCCTGCGGGTGCGGATCGCGCAAAGCCCCGATGAATCGGGGGTTCACGGCTCAGATCGCGACAACTCCATGGTTGCCACTTGTTTCGACCCGCTCAGCGGCAACTTGAGAGTGCACACCAACTTTTGTGTGCGAATTCGAACACAAGGGGCTGGTGTGTCTTCAGACGGCGATGGCCGGCGAAAACTGCTGCAGGGCCTGCTGCGTGCGTGCGGCGTCGGCCAGCAGCTGGGTGCCCAGCTCATGGCGCAACGACGGGTTGTCCTCCGGGGCCAGGCGCTCGATCTGGGCCGACGTGCGCACCAGTGCCCGAAAGCCGAGCAACATGGCCGTGCCCTTGAGCTTGTGCGCGTCGTAGGCGATCTGCGCGGGATCGCCCGCGGCCAGGGCAGCGATCAACACATGAACGCTGCCTGCCGGTGGTTCGAACAGCGTGCCCAGCAGCTCGTCCATGGTGTCGGGCGGCATCATCGAGACGATCTCGGTGTACGACTCGGTGTCGATCAGACCCGCCGGGCAGGCGGGCAGCTCGTCCAGCCCGGGCAGCACAGGCGCAGGGGCGGGCGCGCTCACCAGCACGGTAGAAGCATCCAGCAGGCCGCAGCGCTCCAGGGCGCGCTGCAGGTCACGGGTCTGCAGCGGTTTGCTGGCGAACTCGTTCACACCCACTTCCAGCGCCTTCTTGCGCGTGTCGTTCACCACATCGGCTGTGACCAGCACGATCTTCAGATCCTTGTTGGGGCCCTCCAGCGCACGAATCGCCTCGGTGGTGGCCATGCCGTCCAGCACGGGCATGTGGTAGTCCAGCAGCAGCACGTCGAAGCGCTGGCGCTCCAGCAGTTGCAGCGCTTCCTGGCCGTTCCCGCAGAACACCGCCTCGTGCCCCATGCGCTCCAGCAGGATGTGCATGTACTTGAGGTTGATCGGGTGGTCTTCGGCCACCAGCACGCGCAGCCGGCGCGTTTGGCCCGGTTCCTGCGCCGCGTGCACCGTTCGCGCAGGCGCCACGGTCTCGGGCAGGATCAGGTGCACGGTGAACAGCGAGCCACGGCCCGGTTCGCTGCTGACCTGGATGTTGCCGCCCATCATGACGGCCAGGTTGCGCGAAATCTCCAGCCCCAGCCCGCTGCCGCCAATGCGCCGGCGCACCGAGTTGTCGGCCTGGTAGAAGCGGGTGAAGAGCTGGGCCAGGGTGGCTTGGTCCATGCCCATGCCGGTGTCCTGCACCGTCAGGCAGATGCCGGCGGGCGTGCCTTCGAGCCTGGAGAGGCGGGCCGTGATCTGCCCTTCGCTGGTGAACTTCACCGCGTTGCCGAGCAGGTTGAACAGGATCTGGCGCACCCGTGTGGGGTCGGCCATCACCCACTCGGGCAGGTCGGCTTCGGTGTTCACCTGCAGCGTGATGCCCTTCTCGCGGGCGGCCGCGCGCATGAGGCTTTCCACCTCTTGCGCCAGTGTGCGCAGGCGCACCGGCTCGGGCGCCAGGCTCAGCGTGCCCGACTCCATGGTCGACACATCCAGGATGTCGTTGAGCACGCCCAGCAGGTGTTGCGCGGAGTCGTTGGCGGTCTGCACATAGTCGCGTTGCGGCCCCGAGAGCGGGGTTTCACCGAGCAGGTTGAGCATGCCCAGCACCCCCTGGAACGGAGTGCGGATTTCGTGACTCATGTTGGCCAGGAACACGCTCTTGCCGTGGTTGGCGGCGTCGGCCTGGTCCTTGGCCACGGCCAGTTCGCGGGTGACGCGTTGCAGGACTTCGTATTGCGCAACCTGGCGGCGCAAGTGGCGCACCAGCAGTGCCACGAACAGCAGCAACACGCCCGCCTGCACGCCGGCCAGGGCGATCACCACTTGGCCCTGGTCGCGCAGCTGGATGTTGCGCTCGTCCACAAAGCGTGCAGTGGCGCGGTTGGCCTCCCGGGTGAGTTCACCCAGTGCCGGTTCGATCTTCTCGATGGACTCGATCAATGCCAGCCGCGGGGCGCGCTGCGCCAGCAATCCATTCGGGTCGGCGAAGACAGGATCGGCCTGGGTGACAAATGCGTTCACCAGTTCGATGGCATTGAGGTAGGCCGGTGTGGTGTCAAGCAGGTCGCTGCGCGGCATGTCGGTGACCAGCGCGATCCGGCTGACGAACACCTCGTAGCGTTCGACCAGAAAGTCGGTCTCGACCTTGGACTCGGGGTCGATGGAGCTGTGCACCGCGTAGGCCAGGTGGCTCAGCTCGCGCTCCAGCTGGTACGACTGCCACATGATCGAGTCGACCTGGTTGATCGCCACGTCCTGCATCAGGTTGAACTGCTTCCACTGGATGTAGCTCAGGGGCGTCAAGGTCACCAGCAGGGCTGCGCCGATCGCGGCCACCCAGTGTCCGACACGCCAGCCCGCCACGCCGGTTGGTCTGGAGTTCATTTCAGGTCCAGGGCCTTGAGTTGCCAGATCGAACGTTCGTAGTAGACGGAGGTGCGCAGCTCCGCTGCGTTGTCAAACGGATAGACCACAAACAGTGGGCCCTTGCTGCGCACGGGGATCGGCTTGTCGTCGATGAGGCGCGCCATGAGCACGCCGTACTTGCCGACGTCCTCCATTGGAATGCTGATCGCGTAGTCGTTGATTGCTACCGCACTCAAGGTGGTGCCGCTGGCCTTGACGGCCGCGAGCACGTCCGACAGGAGCGGGCCGGTGAACTTCACCGGTTTGTCGTACCAGGGCGTGCGCGTGGTGAAGCTGTGCTGGGGCAACTTCTCGATCATGGCCATGTCGAACACGGCGAGCTCACCCTTGTTCTTTTCGGCGATCTTGCCGCTCACGCTCAGGATCGTTCGGCCCTTGGGGGCCTCCAGACCTTGCGCGAAACACAGGGGGGTGACTGCAGCCGCAGCCAGCAGCAGGGTGAAGAGGCGACGGGCGTTCATGGGAAAGGTCCTTGAGGAGAGCTGGAATGGGGGAAGGGTCAGATGCGGTGGCGCACGCCGGCCGGTGCGCTGGCCAGGCGGTTGAGCACGGCCGATGCGATTTGTGTGAGCGGGAGGATTTCGTGCGCCGCGCCACACTGAATGGCCATGCGCGGCATGCCGAAGACCACGCAGCTGGCTTCGTCCTGCACGTAGTTGTAGCTGCCGGCGTCCTTCATCTCGCGCATGGCCTGCGCGCCGTCGGCGCCCATGCCGGTGAGCATGATGCCCAGCGCGTTGGGGCCGAGCACGCGCGCGGCCGACTTGAACAGCACTTCCACCGAAGGGCGGTGGCGGTTGACCGGCTCGGTGTCTTCGACCACGGCCACGTAGTTGGAGCCGCTGCGGTCGATGCGCAGGTGGTGGCCACCGGGCGCGATGTAGGCGTGGCCGGGCAGGATGCGCTGGCCATGCTGCGCCTCTTGCACGCGGATGCGGCACAGCGTGTTGAGCCGGTTGGCAAAGCTGGTGGTGAAGCCGGGCGGCATGTGTTGTGTGATCACGATCGCGGGCGCGTCCGCCGGCATGGGCATGAGCACTTCGCGGATGGCTTCGGTGCCGCCGGTGGAGGCGCCGATGCAGATGATTTTTTCGGTGGACACGCGGGGCAATGCTGCGCGTGGCGGCTCCGCAGCGCTGCTGCCGGCCGGGGCCGCGCTGGCGCCGGGCGCGGGTGGCAGGCGCTTCACGTGGGCCGAGGCCGCCACGCGGATCTTGTCCACGATGTCACCGGCCAGCTCCTGCAGACCACTGCTCACGCCGATGCGCGGCTTGGCCACGAAATCGACCGCGCCCATCTCCAGCGCGCGCAGCGTGGTCTCCGCGCCTTGTTCGGTGAGGGTGGAGACCATCACCACCGGCATGGGCCGCAGGCGCATCAGGCGCGAGAGGAATTCCAGCCCGTCCATGCGCGGCATCTCCACGTCCAGCGTGATGACGTCGGGGTTGGTTTCGCGGATCATCTCGCGCGCCACCAGCGGGTCGGCCGCAGCGCCCACGCAGGTCATGTCGGGCTGGCGGTTGATGATTTCGGTGAGCAGGCTGCGCACCAGGGCGGAATCGTCCACCACGACCACTTTGATCTTTGCCATGGTCCTCTCCTTGTCTTCTTGTGAATGGCTTCAGAACAGGTCGACCGAACCGCCCGAGATGGCCTTGGCCACCACAGACGCGCTGCTCTTGCGTTCTGACGTTTCCAGTGTTTCGGGGTGCGAGTGCGCCAGCCGCTTCACCATGGCCTTGCCGGTGGCCGGGAAGTAACACACCTTGCGCGGGTGGATGTCCAGCACGTCTTTGGAAATCACCGCGATGCGCTCGGTCTGCAGGTAGTCGAGCACGAACTTGGTATTGCGCTCACCCACGTTCATGGTGGTGAAGGTGTGCATGACCTGACCGCCACCGAACACCTTGGCCTGCATGGTCTCGCGCCGCGCACCCAGCTTCATCATCTCGTTGATCAGCAGTTCCATGGCAAACGAGCCATAGCGCCCGCCCGCTTCATTGCCGCCGTCGGGCAGCATGAAATGGTTCATGCCACCCACGCGCACGCGCGGGTCGTAGATGCATGCCGCGATGCACGAGCCCAGCACCGTCATGACCATCATGTCGTCAGCGGTCACGAAGTACTCGCCAGGCAGCACCTTCACCGAGTCCTGGTGGAAGTGGTGGTCGTGGTAGAAAAAACTGGCCTCGCCCGGCTTGCACTTGCGCGCCTTGAGCTGGTCGAGTCGGGAGGTGGGGGCTGCGATCATGGGGTCTTGCTCACAGACGTTCGTACACCGTCTTTCCGCGCAGTGCGAAAAGATGGCGGGCGTCGCTGAAGTTCTCGGCGTGACCAACGAACAGCATGCCGCCGGGCTTCATCACGCGGTGGATGCGCTCCAGCACCTCGCGCTGTGTGGCGGCGTCGAAATAGATCATCACGTTGCGGCAGAACACCACGTCGAAGGGTTCCCGGAACGGCAGGTCGTGGATCAGGTTCACGGTCTGGAAACTCAGGTTCTTCTGCAGCTCGGGCTTCACGCGCATGAAGCCTTCGTTGGCGCCCTTGCCGCGCATGAAGAAACGCTGCATGCGCTCGGGGCTCAGGCCCTTGGTGCCGTCGGTCTTGTAGACACCGCGCTGCGCGGTGGCCAGCACTTTGGTGTCGATGTCGCTGTTGGTGATCTGGAACGAACCACTGGCCCCCAGGCCTTCTGTTGCGGTCATGGCGATCGAGTAGGGCTCTTCACCGGTGGAAGCCGCCGAGCACCAGATGCGCCAGTTGTGGGTGCGTTTGGCGGCGAACATCTGCGCCAGGATCTCGAAGTGGTGCTGCTCGCGGAAGAACGCGGTGAGGTTGGTGGTGAGGGCGTTGATGAACTCCTGCCACTCGGCGCCGTCGTGGTGTTCGAGCCAGTCGAGGTAGGTCTTGAAGCTGTCGTGACCGGTGTCGCGCAGACGGCGTGAGACGCGGCTGTACACCATGGCGTGTTTGCCATCGTGCAGGCTGATGCCGGCCTTCTTGTAAATCAGCGCCTTGATGCGCGAGAAGTCGGCGTCGGACCAGACGAACTCGCGGCCTTCGGCCAGCGGGCCGTCATCAGACGCAGGGGTTCTGGGGGGCGGCACCGGACGCGCGACGCGTTGAGGGGAGGGTGTCTGCTGCAGCATCGGGTGTCCTGAGCGGTTGGGGACTTGGCGCGCGAGGCGCGCGGGGAGTACTTCGAGGGCGTTCAGTGCCGCGATCGGCGCACCAGGCTGGAGGTGTCCAGGATCAGCGCGACCTTGCCGTCGCCCAGGATGGTGGCGCCCGACACGTTGGGCACGCGCCGGTAGTTCGATTCGAGGTTCTTGATCACCACCTGTTGCTGGCCGAGCAGCTCGTCCACCATCAGGGCCGAGCGCGAGCCGTCGGCTTCGACCACCACCATGATCGGGCTGGCACCGCTGTGCTCGAAACGCGGAACCTGGAACACCTTCTCCAGTTCGATCACGGGCATGTATTCGTCTCGCACCTTGACCACCTGCGCGCCTTGCGCGAGGGTGTTGATGTCGTTGGGTTTGATCTGGAACGACTCGATCACGCTGGACAGCGGCAGGATGTAGACCTCGTCGCTCACCCGCACCGACATGCCGTCCATGATGGCCAGGGTGAGGGGCAGGCGCACCGAGACGCGCATGCCGTAGCCCTCGGCCGAATCGATCTCCACCGTGCCGTTGAGCGCGGTGATGTTCTTCTTGACCACGTCCATGCCCACGCCGCGGCCGGAGACGTCGGTCACTTCCTCGGCGGTTGAGAAGCCGGGCGCAAAGATCAGGCTCCACACTTCGGTATCGGTCATCGTGTCG
This sequence comes from Burkholderiales bacterium, assembly GCA_003241965.1. GTDB lineage: Bacteria > Pseudomonadota > Gammaproteobacteria > Burkholderiales > Burkholderiaceae_C > Hydrogenophaga. Next base: position 8,341 of record QBMB01000047.1, read on the forward strand.
GGTGCGTCGATGCCTTTTTCGCGTGCCTTGGTCAGCAGCTTCTCGCGCGAGAGGCCTTTGCCGTCGTCGCGCACTTCAATCAGGATCGAGCCGCCTTCGTGCGTGGCCGAGAGTGTGATCGTGCCGTGCTCGTTCTTGCCCTTGGCGCGGCGCTCGTCCGGCATTTCAATGCCGTGGTCGCAGCTGTTGCGGATCAGGTGGGTCAGCGGGTCGGTGATCTTCTCCACCAGGCCCTTGTCGAGTTCGGTCGATTCGCCCTGCGTGACCAGCTCGACCTTTTTGCCCAGCTTGCTGGCGAGGTCGCGCAGCATGCGCGGGAAGCGGTTGAACACGACCGACATCGGGATCATGCGGATCGACATCACCGCTTCCTGCAGGTCGCGGGTGTTGCGGTCGAGGTCGGCCAGGCCGGCCAGCAGGGGCTGGTTGGCGCCGTCGTCGAGCTCGCGGCTTTTCTGCGCCAGCATGGCCTGGGTGATGACAAGTTCGCCCACCAGGTTGATCAGCTGGTCGACCTTGCTCACCGAGACGCGCAGCGTGCTGGACTCCATGGCCGCCGGTGCAGCCGGCGAGGCGGCGCGGGCTTCGGCCTTGGCGGCGGGTTTGCTGGTGCTGTCGGGTGCAGCGACGGCCATGGGGGCCGTCTCGGCATGGGCGGGCACGCCGGGCGCGCCGTCGAAGAAACCGAAATCCTGGCCGTTGGCCACGGCCGTTGGCTGCGTGTCTTCGTCGGGAGCGGCGAGGTCGTTGATGCGGATCTCTTCCTTGCTCACGTGGAAGGTGAAGAGGTCCATCAGGTCGGCGTCGGACGAGGTGGTGGCGATGCGGTAGACGCGCTTGTTGGCCTGGTCGCAGGGCAGGGCTTCGATGGTGCCCAGGCCGGGGATGTCGCGGAAGAGTTCGGCCACGCCGTCGGCTTGCGCCACGTTGTCCAGCGGACCGATGTGGATCTCGAGTTCGCGGGTGGCCTTGACCACCGGCTTGTTGATCACGCGGGCCGGGGCGGGCGCAGGCGCCTGCACCACCACAGGTGCAACCACCACAGGCGCGGGCGCGGCCTGGACTTCTTCGCCATTGGCCAGCGCATAGATGCGGGCCACGAGTTCGCTGGTGGCGGGGGTGTCGTTGCCACGGCCCTGGTGGTGGGCGAGCTGCAGGCGCAGCGCGTCGCTGGATTCGAGCAGCACGTCCACCATGGCAGCGGTGGGGTTGAGTTCGTGGCGGCGCAGTTTGTCCAGCAGCGACTCCATCTGGTGCGTGAGTTCGGCCACGTCGGCAAAGCCGAAGGTAGCGGCGCCGCCCTTGATGGAGTGGGCGCAGCGGAAGATCGCGTTGAGCTCTTCGTCGTCGGCCTTCTCCACGTCCAGCGCCAGCAGCATCTGCTCCATCGTGTCGAGGTTTTCGCCCGCTTCTTCAAAGAAGATTTGATAGAACTGGGTCAGGTCTATGTCGTTGGAGAGGCTCTGGCCTTCGTTCATCATTTCACCCATGTGGGGTCTCCTTGGCTGCTTGAGAGCGGCGCGCGTTGGTGAGTGTTCAGCGAATGACTTTTTGAATCACTTCGATCAACCGGCTGGGGTCGAAGGGCTTGACCAGCCAGCCGGTGGCGCCCGCGCTGCGGCCCGCCTGCTTCATCTGGTCGCTGGACTCGGTGGTCAGGATCAGGATGGGGGTGGTCTTGAATTTGGGGTGTTCGCGCAGCTTGCGCGTGAGGCCCAGCCCGTCCAGGTTGGGCATGTTCTGGTCGGTCAGCACCAGATCGATGCTGTGCATCTGCGCTTTCTCGAAAGCGTCCAGACCATCCACCGCTTCGACCACGTGGTAGCCCGCTCCGGTGAGGGTGAACGCCACCATTTTTCGCATGGAAGCCGAGTCGTCGACGGCAAGAATGGATCGCATGGCTAACTCCGTGTTTCAGTCAAATATCGGCAGATACCGGGGGGTCTTGAATCGGGGCCTGTCCGGTCAGAACAGGTCGATGGAGCCGGCGTCCATCTCGCTCTGGGTCACCGGGCTGGGACGCTCGGGCATGGGGTCCAGCCCCAGCGGCACTTCCCCCTCGTCGGGCTCCATGGCCTCTTCGGCCAGGCGCCAGGCGCAGCTTTGCAGCACCTTGCCGGTGTGCACGATGAGCTGGGTGGCCATGTCGTGAAACTGCAATTCCGTCACGGCCTGGTGCAGGCTGTGGCGGATCGGGCCGAGTTCGCCCTGGCGAATCTCGGGCAGCGCGCCCAGCGCCTGGTTGGCCGTGCCGAAGCGCTCCATCAGGTTGGTGGTGGCGTGGTCGAGCAGGCCTTCCAGGCGCTGCAGGTCGGTCACGGCCATGAGCAGCGAGTCCTGGAGGTTGGCCACCAGATTCACAGGCAGGGAGACGCACGGCGAAGGATGCTGCATCGTCAAGTGGTCCATGTTGTTGCTCGGGTAGGGCTTGGAATAGGGTGGGCAGTACAATTTTCGAGGTCTGCTGGATGCTGTATCGGCAGATAACCGGCCAAATTCAGCACCATTTCCCGGGTTGTCCTGTCGCTGTTGCCAGCTGCTGGTCCGATCCGGCCGCCCCGGCACCCCCCAACCTCCAGGCAGGCATGTCCGAGATCCTCGACAAACGACCGGTTCACATCCTGCATCTGGAAGATTCGCGGGTGGACCATGCGCTGGTGAAGTTCGCCCTGCAGCGCAGCAAACTGCCCAGTGAGGTGGTGCTGGTCGACACGCTGGACGATTTCAAGCGCGAACTGCTCAGTGGGCGTTTTGACGTGGTGCTGGCCGACTACCACCTGCCCGGCTTCACCGGCATGGACGCCTGGGACGTGGTGCGCGAACTCGGGATCGAGATTCCCTACGTGATCCTCTCCGGCGCCATCGGCGAGACAGCGGCGGTGGACGCGATGCACCGCGGTGTGAGCGACTACCTGCTCAAAGACAGCATGCACCGCCTCTCGCACGTGATCGAGCGGGCGATCGAGGTGTCGCAGACGCGGCGCGAGCGGGCCCGGGCGGCCGAAGAGCTGGCCGCGTCGCGCAAGCGCCTGGCCGAGCTGGCCGAGCACCTGCAGACCAGCATCGAGCAGGAACGCGCCAACATCGCGCGCGAGATCCACGACGACATCGGCGGCTCGCTGGCGGCCGTCAAGCTCGACCTGGCCTGGGTGGGGCGCCATGCCCAGGATGGCCACGTGCTACAGCATGTGGCCACGGCCATGGAAATGCTGCAGCACGCCCTGGGCGCGAGCCAGCGCATCATGATGAACCTGCGCCCACCCATCCTCGACCAGGGCCTGGTGGCCGCGGTGCAGTGGCTGGCCGGTGGCTTCGAGCGGCGCACCGGCATGCGGGTGACCATCCGCCGGTCATCCGACCAGATCGAGGTGCCGATGGACGTGCAGCTGGTGGCCTACCGCACGGCGCAGGAAGCCCTCACCAACATCGCCAAGCACACCAAGGCCACCGCGGTCGACATCGACCTGAGCGATGGCGAAGGCGTGCTGACCCTGGAAGTCACCGACAACGGCCAAGGCCTGAGCCCGGAGGCCTTGCGCAAGGCCGAGTCGTTTGGCCTGCTCGGCCTGCGCGAGCGCGCGGCCAAGGTCGACGGCTGGCTCGACGTGAGCTCCTCCAGCAAAGGCACATCGGTCATCCTGTCTGTGCCCCTGATATCACCCCACAACCCGAACAATCCGGACAGCGCGGCCAACGCCGCAGAGGAAGCCCATGATCAAGGTGATTTTGTGTGACGACCACGCGGTGGTGAGACGCGGCATCCGCGACACCATCTCGGAGGCCACCGACATCCAGGTGGTGGGCGAAGCCGGCAGCTACCCCGAATTGCGCGAAGCCATGCGCAAGACCGAGTGCGACGTGCTCGTGCTCGACCTCAACATGCCCGGGCGCGGTGGCCTGGAGGTGCTGGCCGCCTTGAAGGAAGAGGGCTCCAGCGTGAAGACGCTGGTGGTTTCCATGTACCCGGAAGACCAGTACGCCATCCGCTGTCTGCGGGCCGGCGCGCGCGGTTACCTCAACAAGGCGGGCGAGCCGGCCGAGCTGGTGGCCGCCATCCGCACCGTGATGCAGGGCCGCAAGTACGTCACGGCCGACGTGGCGCAGATGCTGGTGGACAACCTGAATGCACCCGAGAGCGAAGAGCTGCACGCCAGCCTGTCCGAGCGTGAGCTGCAGACCCTGCAGAAGATCGCCTCGGGCAGGAAACTCTCCGACATCGCTGAAGAACTCATGCTCAGTCCCAAGACGGTCAGCGTCTACCGCGCCCGCGTGCTGGAAAAACTGCACCTGGCCAACAACGCCGAGCTCACGGTGTACGCGATCAGGAACGGGATTGTGTAGCTCCCCTTTCTTGCTCCCTCGCCCCTCTGGGGAGAGGGCTGGGGTGAGGGGCACGCCCGCGAAGTTGCCACTTCAACGCCATCGTAAGCAAGCCAACATGAACCCGGCACCTGCTGAATAATCGGCCGATGTCCACTGCCCAATCCATCTGGAGCCCCCTGCGCCAACCCGCCTTCCGGGGTCTGTGGATTTGCGGTGCCATCTTCTTCATCGGCGCGGGCATGCAGACCATGGCAGCAGCCTGGCTCATGGTGGAGCTCACCGGCTCGTCATTTCTCGCCGCCCTGGTGCAGACGGCGGTGTTCCTGCCCATGTTCCTGCTGGCCTTGCCGGCGGGTGTGCTGGCCGACACCACCGACCGCCGCCGCCTGATCTCGGGCGCGCTCATCGCCCAGGTGGCTGCTTGCACCTTGCTGGCCGCGCTGGTGTTGGCCGGCTGGGGCGGGCCGGGGTCGGTGTTGTTCCTGGTGTTCGTGTGCGGTTGCTGCACGGCGGTGCTCACACCGGCGTGGAACTCTTCGGTGGTGGACCCGGTGCCGCGCGAGGAGTGGCCGCAGGCCATCACCGCCATCGGCATCGCCTACAACGCGGCGCGCGCCATCGGTCCCACGCTGGCCGGCCTGCTCTTTGCCCGGCTGGGCGCGGGCTGGGTGTTTGTGGTCACGGTGTTCACCACGCTGGTCATGTGGGAGTCGATCCGGCGCTGGCCGCCGCGGGCGCATCCGCCGTCCAGTCTGCCGCCGGAGCGCCTGTGGGGCGGCACGCTGAGCGGTCTGCGCTTCGCCTGGCACTCGCGCATCATCCTGGCGCAGCTGGTGCGGGTGATGGCCTTCAGCGCGGCGGGCTCGGCGCTGTGGGCCTTGCTGCCGGTGATCGCACAGCGCCAGCTGGGCACCGGAGCCCAGGGCTTTGGTTTGCTCATGGGTTGCCTGGGCACCGGCGCCGTGTGCTCGGGCCTGGTCATTGGCCGGTTGCGCGCGCGGTTCGCGCTGGACGCGATCGTGTCGGTCAGCTGCGCCGTGTTTGCCGCGGTCATGCTGGTGGCTGCGTGGGTGCGTGTGCCCTCGGTGGTCTACGTCGCCATGGCCTTTGGCGGTGCGGCGTGGATGGCCACCATGTCCACCTTCAACACCGCCACCCAGGCCAGCGCGCCGCCCTGGGTGCGCTCGCGCGCCGTGGCGCTGCACATCGTTTCCGCGCTCGGTGCGTTCGCCATCGGCTCGGCGTTCTGGGGCGCGGTGTCCGACATCGCCGGCCTCACCGCCGCGCTGGTGGCTGCGGGCGTGGTCATGGCTGCGGGCCTGCTGCTCGTGCGCCCATTTCCATTGCGCATGGGCGCGCTGCACGAGGTCACCCAGGGCACCCCGTGGGACGAACTCTTCGTGGTGGACGAGCCCAACCCGGCCGCCGGCCCGGTGGCGGTGGAGGTGGGCTACCGTATCCAGCCCGGTGTTGACCAGGCGTTTCTGGACACCATCAGCCGCATGAAAGCCCCGCGCCGGCGCGACGGCGCGAGCTTCTGGCGCGTCTACCGCGACCTGGGTGAACCCTCGCGCTATGTGGAGCGCTTCATCGTGGCCTCGTGGGCCGACTACCTGCACCAGCGCGCCCGCGCCACCGTGGCCGACCGCGAGCTGGAAACCGATATCCGTGCGTTTCTGGCCGAGGGCGAGAGCGCGAGCATGTCCCACTACATCGCGGAGCGTTGAACCGATGAAACACCGTACTTTCCTGGCCTCTCTGCTGCTGGCGCTGGCCTTCGTGCTGTCCGCCTGTGGGCGCGACGATCCGCAGGCATCGCTGGAAGCCGCCGTGCAGAAACTGCAGGACAACCTGGAAGCCAAGGACACCAGCGCGGTGATCGACCAGTTCGACACCAGCTTCCAGGCGCAGGAAGGTCTGGACCGCGACTGGGCGCGCAAGACCATGACGCTCATGTTCCTGCGTTACGCCAGCGTCAAGGTGATCGCAGTCACGCGCAAGAGCAGCATCGACCCGACCGCTCCGCAGGCCGGGCTCACGCAGGCGCAGGTGCTGGTCACGGGCGCGCAGGGCCTGATTCCCGAACGCGCGGCGCCCTACGAGGTGCGGCTGGAATGGCGGCGCGTGTCGGACGACTGGAAGCTGACCCGCATCACCTGGGAATGACCCCGGCATGACCCCCGAACTCTGGTTGCTGGTGGTGGGCGCGGCCGTGGCCGGCTTCGTGCAGGGCCTCTCGGGCTTTGCGTTCAGCATGGTGGCCATGTCGTTCTGGGTCTGGGGCATCGACCCGCGCGTGGCCGCGGTGCTGGCGGTGTTCGGCTCGCTCACCGGGCAGCTGTTGGCGGTGTTCACCACCCGGCGCGGTTTTCGCTGGCCCGCGCTGTGGCCTTTTATCGCTGGCGGTGCGGTGGGCGTGCCCATCGGGGTGTCGGTGTTGCCACACCTCAACGCCGAACTGTTCAAGCTGATCCTGGGCGGCGTGCTGGTGGTCTGGTGCCCGGCCATGCTGCTGTCGGCAAAGCTGCCGCGCATCACGCGTGGTGGGCGCCTGGCCGATGGTGTGGCCGGCGCGGCGGGCGGTTTCATGGGCGGCATCGGCGGCTTCACCGGCGTGGTGCCCACGCTGTGGTGCACGCTGCGCGGCATGGAGAAAGACCGTCAGCGTTCCATCGTGCAGAACTTCAACCTCGCGGCCCTGTCGTTCACCATGCTCGGTTACGTGGCCACCGGCGCGGTCACGCGCGACATCTGGCCGCTGCTGCCGGTGGTGGCGGTGGCGCTGCTGGTGCCGGTGCTGCTGGGCGCGCGGCTGTATGTGGGGTTGAGCGAGGCGGCGTTTCGCCAACTGGTGTTGTCGCTGCTCGCGCTCTCGGGCGTGGCCATGCTGGTGGCGGCGGTGCCGCGCTTGCTGGGCTGAGCGTCACCCCGCCAGCGACAGGCCCAGGCGCGGTTCGCGGTTGAGCTTGAACACCGCCACAGCCTGCACCAGTTGCGAAGCCTGCTGCTTCAGGCTGTCGGCAGCGGCGGCGCTTTCTTCCACCAGCGCGGCGTTCTGCTGCGTGACCTTGTCCATCTGGCTGATGGCTTCACCCACCTGGCCCACACCCGCGCTTTGTTCGCTGGTGGCACTGCTGATTTCGCCCACCAGGTCCGACACGCGGCGGATGGCGCTGACCACGCCCTGCATGGTCACACCGGCCTGGTCGGCCAGCACGGTTCCAGCGGCCACACGCTCCACGCTGGCGTCGATCAGACCCTTGATCTGTTTGGCGGCCTCGGCGCTGCGTTGGGCCAGGCTGCGCACTTCGCTGGCCACCACCGCAAAGCCCCGACCCTGTTCGCCGGCGCGCGCCGCTTCCACGGCTGCGTTGAGCGCGAGGATATTGGTCTGGAAGGCGATGCCGTCGATCACACCGATGATGTCGGCGATGCGCCGGGAGCTGTCGTTGATGCCTTTCATGGTCTCCATCACCTTGCCCACCACGTCACCGCCTTCGACCGCGACCTGGGACGCGTTGAGCGCCAGTGCGTTGGCCTGGCTGGCGTGGTCGGCGGTCTGGCGCACCGTGGTGCCCAGCTCCTCCATGGATGCCGCGGTTTCTTCCAATGCTGAAGCCTGCTGCTTGGTGCGGGTCGACAGATCGGTGTTGCCTTGCGCGATCTGTGCGCTGGCCTTCAAGACCAGCGCCGCGTTGTCCTGCACGTGAGGATCTGGGTACGAAGTTTCATGGGAGTCTCCAGGAAGGGGCGCAGCACGGTGACGTTGTCAGCGGATCTGTTCCCCATGGTTTCGACGCCAGGCCCGGCTCGTGAAGCGTTGGCTGACCGGCGGTGCGCCGGGCCGCTTCAGCCGCCAGTGAAGATCTCCGTGGCCAACTTCATCAGCGCGAGCACCGGCGCGTCCAGCATGGGCAGCGAGAACGCAATGCCCACCAGGCCGGCCGAGAGCGTGAGCGGAAAGCCGATGGCGAACGCGTTCATCTGCGGCGCGATGCGCGAAATGAAACCCAGCACGATGTTGACGAACATCAGCATGCCGATCATGGGCAGGGCGATCCACAGGCCATAGCGGAACACCACGGCGCCGAGCTCGTGCAGCTGCATGCGGTTGATGGAATCGAGCGCGCCACCGCCCACAGGAAAGGTGTTGAAGCTGGCGATCACCGCCTGCAGCAGCATGAGGTGACCACCCATGACCACAAACAACAGCATGGTGGTGTTGCCGAAGAAGCGGCCCACGGTGCTGGACTGGGCGTTGGTGGAGGGGTCGAAGAAGCCGGCGAAGTTCAGGCCCATCTGCAGGCCGATGATCTCGCCGGCCAGTTCCACCGAAGCAAACACGATGCGCACCGCCAGGCCGATGGCAATGCCCACCACCACCTGCTGCATGACCACCGAAAACGCCTGCGGATCGGTGAGCGCGATCATGGGCTGGTCGGCCAGGCCGGCCTGTGCGCACACCGCCACCAGAAACGCCAGCGCCACGCGCGTGCGCAGCGGCACCGAGCGCGACGAGAAGATGGGTGCGCTGGAGAAAACGGCGAGGATGCGCAGGAAGGGCCAGAACACCGGTGAGACCAGCGCCATCACCTGCGCTTCGGTGAACGTGGGCATGTCCGGTGCGCGATCAGATGGCGTAGTTCGGGATGGAGAGGATCGTGCTGCGGATGAACTCGACCATGGTCGTCATCATCCACGGCCCGGCGATGGCGAACACCGCAATGGCCGCGATCAGCTTGGGCACAAACGCCAGCGTGGCCTCGTTGATCTGCGTGAGGGCCTGGAACAGGCTCACCACCAGACCGACCACCAGCACCGTGGCCAGCACGGGGGCGGCCACCATGAGCAGCATGAAGAGCGCGTTCTGCGCCATCGTGAGAGCGGCTTGCGGATCCATGTCTTTTCCTACTGTGCAAACGAGGCGGCCAGGGAGCCGATCAACAGATTCCAGCCATCGGCCAGCACGAAGAGCATGAGCTTGAACGGCAGCGCCACCAGCACCGGCGACAGCATCATCATGCCCAACGACATCAGCACGCTGGCCACCACCATGTCGATCACCAGGAAGGGGATGAAGATCATGAAGCCGATCTGGAACGCGGTCTTCAGCTCACTCGTGACGAAGGCCGGCACCAGCACGCGAAAGGGCGCGGTCTCGGCCGTCACATCGTTCGGCAGCTTGGCCAGCTTGGCGAAGAGTTCAAAGTCGGACTGGCGCGTCTGCTTGAGCATGAAGGCGCGCATGGGGCCCTGGCCACGCTCCAACGCCTGGTCGAAGGTGATGGCGTTGCGCGAGTAGGGTTCATAGGCGTCGGCGTACACCTTGTCCAGCGTGGGGCCCATGACGAACAGCGTGAGGAACAGCGAGAGGCCCACGATCACCTGGTTGGGTGGGGCCGACTGCGTGCCCAGCGCCTGGCGCAGCAGCGAGAGCACGATCACGATGCGGGTGAAGCCCGTCATGAGCAGCAGCACGGCCGGCAGGAAGGAGAGCGCGGTGAAGAACAGCAGGGTCTGGATCGGCACCGAGTAGCTGGTGCTGCCCGCGCCTTGTCCGATCATCAGCGGCAGCGAGGGGCCGGTGGTGGCGGTGCCTGCACCCGGCAGGGCGGGAATGGGCAGGGCCTGGGCCCAGACACCCACAGCGCAAAGCGCCAGCGCGCCGAAGACGAGACCGCCTCGCAGCAAGTTAACGGGGCGCATTCGGAGCCTTCATGAGTTGTGAGAGGCGCGCGGCAAAACCGGTGGCGGGCGCGGAAGGGTCGGCGGGCAGGGTCGGCAGTTCGGCCGGCAAAGCCATCTGGTGCAGCCCGGTCACGCTGCCCGCAGCCACACCCAGCACCAGACAGATGCGATCGGCGCCTTCACCCACCTGCACTGTGACCACGCGCTGCTGCGGGCCCAGCGACAGGCTGGAGAGCACGCGCAACGCCGGACCGCTGTGGCCAGTGATGCCGGGCAGGCGGCGACGCGCCCACTTCAGGGCGAAGGCCAGGCCCACCATCAAGGCGAGCAACAGCAGCGCGGGCATTGCGTTTTGCAACATGGATCAGGTCCTGCTGACGCGCTTCATGCGTTCAGAAGGCGTCACGATGTCGGTCAGGCGGATGCCGAACTTGTCGTTCACCACCACCACCTCGCCCTGCGCGATCAGGTAGCCGTTGACCAGCACGTCCATGGGTTCACCGGCGAGCGCATCGAGCTCGACGATGGAGCCCTGCGCGAGCTGCAAGATGTATTTGATCGGCACGCGGGTGCGGCCGAGTTCCACCGAGAGCTGCACCGGGATGTCCAGCACCATCTGGATGTCGTGCATCGGGTTGCCGCTGGCCCCGCCCGAAGGCATGGGGATGGCGTTGGCCTCGAACACGTGTGGGCCGTCGGTGCCGGCGCGGGTGGTCGACTGTTCTTCCAGGGCCTGCGCCCAGTCGTCGGCGATGGCTTCTTGGGTGGTGTCCGGTGCATCAGTTGACATGGTTTTCTCCGAGCCAGTTTCGATCGATTCCGCGCAGATTGCGCTCCACGCGAAGTGCGTATTTGCCTTTGTGGGTCCCGTATTGGCCCTCGAAGATCGGCACCCCGTCCACATGGGCCTGGATGGTGGGGTTGCGATCGAGTTCGATGAAGTCGCCGATCTGCATGGACAGCAGTTGTTCCACCGTGGCGTCGGTCTTGGCCAGCTCGGCAACCATGGTCACCTCGGCGGCCTGGATCTCGTGGCTGAGCAGCTTGACCCAGCGGCGGTCGACTTCGATGGCATCGCCCTGCACGCTGGAATACAGCACGTCGCGGATCGGCTCCAGCGTGGCGTAGGGAATGCAGATGTGCAGCGAACCGGAGATGTCGCCGATCTCCAGCGAAAAACTGGTGGAGACCACGATCTCGCTGGGGGTGGCGATGGTGGCGAACTGGGGCTGCATCTCCGAGCGCTGGTAGGCCAGCTCGATCGGGTACACGCCGCGCCAGGCCTTTTTGTATTCCTCGGCCACCACATCCACCAGGCGGTTGATCACGCGCTGTTCGGTGGGTGAGAAGTCGCGGCCCTCGATGCGGGTGTGGAACTTGCCGTTGCCACCGAAGAGGCTGTCGATCACGCCGAACAGCAGCGTGGGCTCGCACACCACCAGACCGTTGCCGCGCAGTGGGCGAATGGCCATGATGTTGAAGTTGGTCGGCACCACCAGTTCACGCAGGAAGGCGCTGTATTTCTGCACCTGCACAGCACCCACCGAGATCTCGGGGCTGCGGCGGATGAAGTTGAACAAGCCCAGGCGCAGGTTGCGCGAGAAGCGTTCGTTGACGATCTCCATGGTGGGCATGCGCCCACGCACGATGCGCTCCTGGCTCTGCAGGTTGTAGTCGCGCACCCCGCTGGTGGGCGCCTCGGCCTTGGCCATCTTCTGGCTCTCGCCCGTGACGCCTTCCAGCAGAGCGTCAATCTCTTCCTGGGACAGAAATGATTCGGCCATGGTGGTTCGTTCCGGTTACTGAACGATGAGACTGGAGAACAGAACCGCCTGCACCGGATTCGGCGGCGCCTTGGCCTTTTTCTTCTTCGCCGTGGCGTCCTCGGCCTCGGCGTGGTCCGAGCCCTCGTAGCCCATCTCCTTGGAGATCGCCGCGATGATGTCGTTGGCCAGTTTTTCCTTGCCCTGTATCTGCAGCATCTCGTCGGCCGTGCGCTGCGAGATCAGCATCAGGATGTCGCTGCGGATGCTGGGCATGTAGGTCTTCACGTCGGATTCGGTCTTGGCGTCCTGCAGTTGCAGGGTCAGTCCGAGCTGGATGAAGCGGGTGCCACCGGCGTCGGCCAGGTTGACCACCATGTTCTCCAGCGGCAGGAAGACCGGTGCGTGCTTGGGGTCCTTGGCCACGTGGGCGACGGGTTCGTCGTCCGCATACTCGTCGTTGGCGGCCGCAGCGTTCTTCTTCATGATGAAGAGGGCGGCGCCAGCACCGATGAGTGCCAGCAACACCACGCCCACGATGATGAACAGCAGCTTCTTGCTCTTCTTCTTCGGCGCTTCGGCGGGAACAGCGGTGGCGGCGGCAGCAGACATGGACATCCTTCAAATGGCCCCCGCTGGGAGGAGGGCGGCACACGCAGAGAACGTGTGGGGTTTGAAGAATTATTGGGCGGGGGGCCCTGTGCCAGTCGTCAGATAAGCGCCTGAAAAGGCGCTTATTCAGGGCTTCCTGGAAACGACAGTGTTCAGGCAAAAACGTCCAGGGGCTGGCTGCCGTCGGCGCGCGGTGCGGCTTGAACAGGGCGTGATGGAGCGGCGGCGGCCGCCTGGGACCCTGAAGCCACCCCGCGCACACCGTTCTGCCGTGCCGGAGCCCCATCCCCCCGTGAACCCTGCTGGCCTTGTGCGCCCACCGACACACCACCGAGCTGCATGCCGCTCTTGTTCAGCAGGTCGCCCAGCGACTCGCCTGCGTGTTCGCGCAGCGAGGCGCGCGCTTCGGCGTTGTCGGTCTTGAACTCCACCTGCACCTCCTGGCCCTTCATCGAGAGCTGGATGTCGATGGCTTGTTCGCCCGCTTCGCCGCCCACGCGCAGGCTGGCGTGGCGCAGGTGCTGCGTGCCCCAATGGGTCACGGTGGGTTCTTCGGCGGCGTTGGCGTCGGCAAAGGGGCTGTCGGCCTGTGCCTCGCTCTTGTCAAAGCCGCCGGTGTCGGACCCCTTGTGGTCGGAGCTGCCAGCGCCTTCACCCGACGGGGCGCCCGGCAGGGCCGGGGCCCCTTCCGGGGAGCGGCTGCCAGTGCCCGCTGCGCTCGACAGGCTGAAGCCTTCGCCAGCGGCTTCGCGCAGCTCGGTGGTGGCCAGGGGAACGCCGGGGGCGAGGCCGAAACGCTCGTTGAGCGCCACGGTGCTGCGCACCGGCGCGCCTTGTGCGGTCTGGTTGGCGGCCTGCTGGATCGCCAGGGTTTCGGTGCTGGCCATCGAGGCGTGGCGCCATTGCGGGCCCGCTGCGCCGCCGGTGCTGGCTTCTGCTGCACGGGCCGTGGGTACAAAAGTGGTGCCCGGGCGCACCGCGTTGGCCGGCAAGGCCACTGCGCCTTTGGGCGCGATCTCCAGCGGGGTGGGTTCCACGGGTGTCATGCCCGAGATGTCGAGCTTGCCGTCGGTCGCGGCGTTGGCCGCCGCGCGGTCGGACAGGCTGGCTGCGGCGGGCAAACCGGTGCTGCCGTCTGCGCCTTGGGCGCCGGCTTTTTTGCCCAGAGCCGCGTCGGCTGCGCCGGGCAGACCCCATGCCATCAGGGCGGTCAGCGGGTTCTCGGTGCCGTCCGGTGGTTCCTTGTCGGTGCCGGCGCCATCAGCCAGCGCTGCGCTGGGTGCGGTGGCGGCCTCGGGCAGCACCTGCGTGTTGGCCAGCAGGCTGAGCAGGTTGGCGAAGATGTCGCCTGCTTCGCCCTTGCGGTCTTGCGCGCGCGCACCCGGCTGGGCGGGTTTGGCGGCGGGCTCCACCGGTTTGGGCGCACTGCTGGTGGTGGCGGTGCTGGTCATGGTCGGGCGCCTTCCTGTTGGGCCCGCGCCAGGCGTTGGCGCAGGTGGATGGCCAGGGCCATCTCGTCGGTGTTTTTCTGGTCCTGGCGCTGCACGCGGTGCTGCACCGCGAGTTGCTTGCGTTCGGTGAACTTGCGCAGGCCGGCCACATCGCGTTCGCACACGTGCACCTGCCCCTGTGCGTGCTCGATGAGTGCCATGCGCTCGCGCAGCACGCCGCGCTGGAAGTCCAGCGCGTGGTCGATCTTGGCCATGAATTGGCGGTGGTGCATCAGCAGCGCGGTGTCGATGCCGGTGGCGGCGCGCACGGCCCAGCGTTGTTCAGCCTCCTGCGCGTAGGCCTGCAGCTGGTCCATCTGGTCCTGCGCCACCTGCAGTTCGCGCTGCATCTGGCCCAGGGCGCCCAGCGCTTCGTCGCGGCGTTTCTCGGCGATTTCAACCACTTTGTTGAGCGTCTGGATCGTGGTCATGACTGCTTGCCTTCATAAGGGTTGTGGTGGGCGCGTGTCTGGCGTTGCGCGGCGTTGCCCGGGCGGTCTTCCTGCAGCGCGGTCTGCAGCTGCTGCAGGCTGTCGGGCAGGGTCGCGGCTTCGTTCATGTCCTGCATCAGGAAACGCTGCAAGGCCGGGTACAGGACGATGGCGCGGTCGGTCTCGGGGTCGCTGCCGGGCACATAGGCGCCGAGCTGGATCAGGTCGCGGCTCTTGATGTAGCGCGAGTAGGCGCCGCGGAACTTGCGGGCCAGCTCCAGGTGCACGGCGCCGGCCACGTTGTGCATCACGCGCGAGGCCGAGGCCTCCACGTCGATGGCCGGAAAGTGGCCCGCCTCGGCCAGCGAGCGCGACAGCACGATGTGGCCGTCCAGAATGGCGCGCGCGGCGTCCGCAATCGGGTCCTGCTGGTCGTCGCCCTCGGAGAGCACGGTGTAGAAGGCGGTGATCGATCCCACGCCGTTCAGGCCGTTGCCGCTGCGCTCCACCAGCTGGGGCAGCTTGGCAAAACACGACGGCGGGTAGCCCTTGGTGGCCGGCGGCTCGCCAATGGCCAGCGCGATCTCGCGCTGCGCCATGGCGTAGCGGGTGAGCGAGTCCATGAGCAGCAGCACATCCAGGCCGTCGTCGCGGAAACGCTCGGCGATGGCCGTGGCGTAGGCCGCGCCCTGCATGCGCACCAGCGGCGGTGCATCGGCCGGAGCCGCCACCACCACCGAGCGTTTGCGGCCCTCCACGCCCAGGATGTCTTCAATGAATTCCTTCACCTCGCGGCCGCGCTCGCCAATGAGGCCAACGACGATCACGTCGGCCTGGGTGTAGCGCGCCATCATGCCCAGCAGCACGCTCTTGCCCACGCCGGAGCCGGCGAACAGGCCGATGCGCTGGCCACGGCCCACGGTGAGCAGGGCGTTGATCGCTCGCACGCCGGTGTCCAGCGGTGTGCGCACCGGGTCGCGGTCCATCGCGTTGAGCGGTGCGCGGTCCATCGGCTCGATGTCCACGTCGGTGATCGGGCCCTGGTGGTCCAGCGGGTTGCCGTGGGAATCGACCACCCGGCCGAGCAGGCCCTTGCCCAACGGCAGGCGCAGCGTGCCGCGGTCGTCGGGGGAGGGGGGTTTGTTGGTGTGGCCCACGCGGGGCACGGTGCGGTAGGGCGCCAGGGGCGTGACGCTGGCGCCGCTGGAGAGGCCGTGCGTGTCACCGGCGGGCATGAGGAAGGCGCGGTCATTGGAGAAGCCCACCACCTCGGCCAGCACCGGCTCGCGGCTGCCGTTGCCGATCAGGCACTGCGAGCCCACGGGCACCTTCAGGCCCACGGCCTCCAGCACCAGACCGGCCAGGCGGGTGAGCGTGCCACGCACCTCCAGCGGTGTCTCCACGCTGGCGTTGACGCGCACGTCGTCCATGAAATTGCCCCAACGGCTCTCGGCGCCAAATGTGCTGTCAGACATCGGTGTTCCCAGGGTTCCAGGCCATGTTCATGCCGAGGTTGCCCACGGCGCGCGACCAGCGCTTTTCGATGGTGGCGTCCACCGCCGAGGTGGCCGATTCGATCAGGCAGCCACCGGGGCTGATCTGCGGGTCGGCCACAAATTCGGGCAGCGGACTGTTGAGTGTTTCCAGCAGCACACCCTTCATGAGCGCGAGGTCGCCCGGGTTCATGCGCACCGTGGCGGGCAAGCCGTCGTCCACCAGCTGCGACAGGGCCTCGGTGATCACCGGCTTCATGTGCTGTGGGTCGCCAGCCAGGGCCTGGCGCACCACCTGGCGGGCCAGGTCGCAGGCCAGTTCAAGGATGTGGCGCGAGATCTTCTCTTCGCTCTTGTGCAGGTTGTCCTTGGTGTTGTGCAGGAGCTGCGCCATGCGCACCGCGGTCTCTTCGGCGGTCTTGCGCACCGTGGCTTCAAGTGCGTCGCGCACTTCCTGCCCGCCAGCGTCATGCCCGCGCTCGAAGCCTTCGGCGTAAGCCTGTTGACGCGCTTCCTGCAACACCTCGCTGGTCACGCCCGCGCTCTTGTCGGAACCGGGCGTTTGCAGATGTTCCTCGCTGCCGTCCACCGCCGAGAAGTGCCAGGCAGCCACGCCCTCGATTTCCTCACGGGGAATGAAGCGCGAATGGGGATTGGGTTTGTTGGCCATGGTCAGCTATCCATCCAGGTCACACAAACGCTTCTTCGTCACCGCCACCGCCCAGCATGATCTGGCCTTCATCCGAGAGTCGGCGCACGACCTTCAGGATTTCCTTCTGCTGCGTCTCCACTTCCGAGAGCCGGATCGGGCCGCGCGACTCGAGGTCTTCGCGCAGCGCTTCGGCCGCACGGGTGGACATGTTGGCCAGAATGAGTTCGCGCAGTTCGTTGGTGGCGCCTTTGAGTGCGACAACCAGCGAGTCGGTGGCCACTTCTTTCAGCACCATCTGCACGGACTTGCCGTCGAGCTTGAGCAGGTCTTCGAACACGAACATCTTGTCCATGATCTTCTGCGCCAGGTCGGCGTCGAACTCACGGATCGAATCGATCACCGAGGTCTCGATCTGCGTGCCCATCATGTTGATGATCTCGGCGGCGGTCTTCACGCCACCCATGGAGGTCTTGCGGATCTTGTCGCCGCCGGCAAGCACTTTGAACAGAACCTCGTTGAGGTCTTTCAGCGCGGTGGGCTGAATGCCTTCGAGCGTGGCGATGCGCAGCATGACCTCGTTGCGTGTGCGTTCGGTGAAGTTCTTGAGTACGCCGGCGGTCTGGTCGGCTTCCAGGTGAACGAGGATGGCGGCCACGATCTGGGGATGTTCGTTGCGCAGCAGTTCGGCAATCGACGCCGGGTCCATCCACTTCAAACTTTCGATGCCCGAGACGTCGCCGCCCTGCAGAATGCGGTCGATCAGCAGCGATGCCTTGTCGTCGCCCAGAGCCCGCTTGAGCACGGCGCGCACGTAGTTGTCGGTGTCGGACACCAGCAGGCTCTGCGAAGAGGCCGCGCCGGTGAATTTCTGCATCACCTGGTCAACCCGGTCGTGCGAGACCGAGCGTGTCTTGGCGATGGTCTCGCCCAGCTTCTGAACTTCTTTCGGGCTGAGGTGCTTGAACACCTCGGCCGCTTCTTCCTCGCCGATCGACATGAGAAAGATGGCAGCGTCCTGAATTCCCTGGTCTTCCATGTGCGTTTCTCTGTGAGGTGATGTGTGGCGGCGGGGTCAGGCTGGCGATTCGCCATTGACCCAGCCTTTGACGATGTTGGCCACGGCCATCGGGTTCTCCAGCGCCAGGCGCTTGGCATCGATGAGGCGTTGACCTTCGGCGGTGGGTTCGTTGCTCGGCATGGGCAGGCCAGGGCGCTCGGGTGTTTCGTTGAGCATGGCGCTGAGCGGCTGCAGCTCGGTCTGGTCGCGGCGCACCGGTGTCTTGAGCAGCTTGAGGCCGGGGCGCACCATGCCCATGAGCACCAGCAGGCCCAGGCCCACCATGCCGATCGGCCAGGCCAGACCGCGCAGGAATTCCTGGTTTTCGGCCTGCTGCCACCAGGCCGGCTCGGTCACTTCGCTGGTCTTCTCCACGTTGAAGGGCGCGTTGACCACGTTCACCGAGTCGCCACGGTCCTTGCTGAAACCAATGGTCTCGCGCACCAGGGCGGTCATCTGCTCCAGCTGTGCGGCGGGAATGGCCACGGTGGTCTCTTTGCCGGCCTTGTCGGTCGTGGTGCGGTGGTTGATCACCACGGCGGCGCTCAGGCGCTTGATCTGACCGCTGGACTCGCGCACCACCTTCACCGTCTTGTCCACTTCGTAGTTCACTACCGATTCGCGGCGCATGTTGCCGCCCTTGTCGGCTCCGCCCTGGGGCGTCACGCCCACCGGTGCGGCAGCGCCATTGACGGGTGCGGTGCCGGTTACCGGGGGCTGGTTGCTCACCGCGCCGGGCACACCCGAGGGTGTGGCGCTGGCGGCGGCGCCGTCCACCACCGTTTGCTGGCTGCGGATCGCGCTGGTGTCGGGGCTCTGGTTGGGCTTGTGCTCTTCGCTGGTGGACTCGACCAGGGAGAAGTCCACGTCGGCACTCACCTGCGCCTTCACGTTGTTGCGGCCCACCAGTGGCTCCAGCATGTCCATGATGCGGCGCGTGTAGAGCTGTTCGATCTGTTGCGTGTACTGCAGTTTCTGTGTGTCGGCGCCCTGGGCCTGTGCGTCGGCCGGTGCCGAGAGCAGGCTGCCGGCGTCGTCCACCACGCTCACTGCCTTGGGGTTCATTTCGGGCACGCTGGAAGCCACCAGGTGCACGATGCCGGCCACCTGGGCGCGGTCGAGCGTGCGCCCGGGGTGCAGTGTGAGCAGCACCGAGGCGCTGGGTTTCTGTTGCTCGCGAAAGAAGCCGTTCTGGTTGGGCAGCGCCAGGTGGATGCGCGCGCTTTGCACCGAAGAGAGCGACTGGATCGAGCGGGTGAGTTCACCTTCGAGGCCGCGCTGGAAGGTCAGGCGCTCCTGGAACTGCGTCATGCCGAAGCGGTTGGAATCCATCTGCTCGAAGCCGGTGATGGAACCTTTGGGCAGACCCTGCGAGGCCAGGCGCAGGCGCGTGTCGTGCACCTTGTCGGCCGGCACCAGGATGGCACCACCGCCTTCGGCGTATTTGTAGGGCACGTTCATCTGCGAGAGCTGGGCCACCACTGCGCCGCCGTCCTTGTCGCCGAGGTTGGCGTACAGCACGCGGTACTCGGGTTGGCGGCCCATGAAGAAGAAGGCCAGGGCGATCGCCAGCAGGGCCAGGGCACCCAGGCCGAGCTTGATCTTCTGGGCTTGGTCCATGCGCGAGAGGCCTTCGCCGAAAGCGCTGCGGCTCGCGGGCTGGAGTTCTATCGGTGCCAGGGTGGTGCTCATGTGAAGGGCTCGGGTGAAAGGTCGCCGGAAAAGAGTCGCATGTGGGGACAAGCTACATCCCGTTGCAACCGATTATTCGGCCCCACCCCCTGCGCCATAGCCTTGATAAGGCCGTGCTTTGTGCCCTTATTCCCGGCGCGTTCTCATGGCCCGCGCCCTAGCATCGGTGCATTCACTTTGTGCAAGGAAACTGCCATGGACATGCGCATCTCCCCCATGACCAGCCAGGCCCTCACCGGCATTGGCCAGACCAACCTCAAGCGCCCGGGCGGCGTGGGCGGTGTCGAAGGTGGCTTTGCCGCCAACTTCAAGGACGCCCTCAAGAGCGTCAGCGCCTCGCAAGACGAAGCCTCGCGCCTGCAGACCCAGGTGCAGCTGGGCAACCCCAAGGTGAGCCTGGAAGAAACCATGCTGGCGATGCAAAAGTCGCAGGTTGGTTTTCAAGCGACTCTCCATGTGCGCAACCGCATGGTCCAGGCCTACACAGACATCATGAACATGGGCGTTTAGAAGCCCCCCTGCGCCGCTCACGCGGCTTCCCCCCGGTGGGGGGACGATGCCTGCGGCCTGGCAGAGCCAGTTCCGCGGCATCTCTGGGTTCGGACATTGCGCTCCGAGCCCATTTTTTGCGATCCCTTTTCCTGTCGCGTTCAGTGCATCGGCTGGGGTTGGTTGCGGTCGATGAGTTGCGCCAGGTCGTTCAACCACGGCTCCGCCAGGTTGCGGATCTCGGCATCCGTGCGCAGGATGCGCTGCATGATCTTCGTCTTTTCCTTGCGCTCTTCCGGTGCCAGCTCGTCGGTTTTCGACTTGTAGCGCAGCTGCGCAATCAGCACCGCGCAAGCACCTTCAAGGCGCACCACCTGGTCCCAGTTTTCCGTCTTGGCCGCTTCAAGCATCTGACTGCTCGTGCGCTCGATCGCTTTGTAATAGTCCAACAAACCGTGCTCCATGTCAGGCCCCTGGGCCCGTTGCGGGCGTTGCGGCGGAAGCGCCTCGAATTTGTTTCCACGAACCGGCCAGCGGTTCGATGAGACCAATCACTTCGGTCACCAGCGCGCGGTCGTTGCGCAGGTTGGCCAGGGTCAGGCGCTGCACGGCGTAGCCGTACAGACCGCTGAGGTTCTTGGCCAGGTCACCGCCCTGCGCCATGTTCAGGCCGCCCTTGAGGCCTTCTTCCAGGATGCGCACGGCCTTGCCGATGGCCATGCCCTTGGTTTCGATTTCGCCGCGCTCCATGGCGCCGCGCGCGGCGTTGAGCGACTGGATGAGACCGTCAAACAGCATGCCCACCAGTTGGTGGGGGTCGGCGGTGCTCACGCCGGTGTCGGCGGAAACGCGTTTGTAGGCGGAGGCAGCTCGTGAATTCACAGAGGTAAACATGACATCGGTTCCTTGTGCTTGATACCTTTCAGTATCGGCACGCCCCGGGGGGACTGTAGGCGTCAAAGCCCGGATATGCGGTGTAAATGGGGGTGTGGTGTTCATGGTTGTAACGTCCTCGTCAATCCATCACGCCAGGCGTGAAAAACCCGACCGGGCAGGGGGCTGCGCAGGGTCGGGTGGCCAAGGGATATCGGTGGGTCAACCCGAGGACTTGTTCCACATCGTCACCTGTTGGTTGACAAAGGCGCTCAGGCCGTTGAGGCGGCCCACAGCGGCGTCCATGGCGTTGTACTGGGCCAGCAGGCGCACCTCGGCGCGCGCCGCGCGGTCCACCACCCGGTCCTGTTCCTTGGTGTTGCGCTTGACGGCGTTCTGCAGCGATTCGGTCTTGGTGCTCATGAGGCCATCGGTGGCCAGCAAGCCGTCGGCAAACGTCTTGATCTTCAGGCCGAAGCCCTGGCTGCTGGCATCACCTGTGGCGGTGAACAGATTCTTCAGCCCGTCCAGGTTGGTCAGCGCGGCATCGAGCTTCTCGGTCTTGATCTCCAGGTTTCCTCCCTGCTTGGCTTCAAGCCCTATGTCCGACAGGCGCGAGAACGGGCTGCTGGCCGTGACCGATCGCATCATGCCGCGCAGGGCATTTTGCAGGCCGATGGCCGTGCTGTCGCCTTGAAGCGAGCCGGCCACCTTGGTGGCGGGGTCGTACTTGGTGACACCCGTCAACATGTTGTTGAGCTGGTTGTAGGCCGCCACGAACGCTTCCACGTTTTTCTTCATGGCTGCGGTGTCGTTGCTGACGCCGATTTCCACCGGTGCGGTGGTGACCTGCGAGAGCTGCAAGGTCAGACCGGGCAGGGCGTCGGTGAGTTTGTTGCTGGCCGAGGTGATGGCCACGTTGTTCACCGTGGCTTGTGCATTCAAGGCTTGCTGAGTGCGGGTGGTGCCGGTGGCGGTACCGGGGTCGTAGGCCAGGCGAGAGAGACCGCTGGCGTCGTTGGGCGTTCCGTCGTCGTCCGTCACCTGCACGCGAAACGCCTTCTCTTCTCCGGTGTCGTTGGAGCGCATCAGGAGGCGCTCGCCCGATGCGTCGCGCAGCACGGTGGCGCTCACACCTCCATTGGCCGCATTGATCTTGGCCGCCATCTGCGTGAGCGTGTCGGCGGCCTCCACCGTCACCTCCACTGCAGCACCCGCGCCCGGTGTGAAGGTGTTGCCGCTCCAGCCGCCGAGCTGGATGCTCAGCTTGCCCGAGCCCATGGAGCTGCCCACAGGAATGGCGACCGAAGCGGTGGAATGCGCCTTGGCCAGTTGCTGGACTTCGATCGACAGCGAAGTGGCTGGCGCACCCGCTGCTGCGGTGGCGCTCACCGCTGCCGAATTGGACGAGCTGGCGGAAACGGCATTCCACCCACTGGCGGTGGACAGCTTGCCGGCGGCGTCGCCCAGGCTGGCCACCATCGACTTGATGCTGCCGTACACCGACAGCTTGCTCTGCATGGAGCTGGCCTGGGTCTGCAGGGGCTGCAGGGGTGCACGCTCCAGCGCCACCAGTTGCGAGACGATGCTCTTGATGTCGATACCGCTGGCAAGACCAGGGGATGAGATGGTGGCCATGGACTTTCCTTTTCGGAATGAACGCAGTGCACGCGGGAGGCATGCACTCGGTTGATGCCGCAAGTGGCAAGGCGGCGGGGCGGAAAACCGCCTCCGCCGCCCGGGTCACTGCGCCCGAAGGCGCGATGACCGTGGTTGCTGCGAGATCAACGCAGCAGGGACAGCACGCCCTGGGGCGCCTGGTTGGCCTGGGCCACCATGGCGGTGCCGGCCTGCTGCAGGATCTGTGCACGCGACAGGTTGGCCGTTTCCTTGGCGAAGTCGGCGTCCACGATACGACCGCGAGCGGCCGAGATGTTTTCCGACTGGATCTGGATGTTGCTCACGGCGTTTTCAAAGCGGCTTTGCAGGGCGCCGAGGTTGGCGCGCGAGCTGTTGATGGCGTCGAGTGCGCTGTCGATCTGCGTCAGGGCGGCGGTGGCGCCACCGGTGGACGAGATGTCCAGCGTGTTGAGCGCGCCGGTGCTGCCTGCGGTGGAGACCAGGCCGGTGGCGGCATCGATGCCGGTGAGGGTGCCGTCGTCAGCGCCGTCCACGGTGAAGGAACCGTCCCAGGTGCCTTCTTCGGTGGCGGTGAATTCGATCGCGTCGGTGGAGCTGTTGTAGACAGCGTTCACGCCGGTTTCGTTGGACTTGGCGTTGATCGCGCTGACCACCTGGGCCATGCGGTTGGAGGCGCTGCCCGAAGCGGGGATCACGCCGATGTCCACGGCCACGCCGCTCTTGCCGGTGATGGTGAGGTCACCCAGTGCGGTGGCGGTGCCGAAGGCGGTGGCAGCAGCTGCAGCACCCGTTGCCGAAGCGGCACCGGTGGCGGCATCGCCCAGCGAGGTCAGGTTGGCATCGGCAATCTCGGACACGTTGATGGACTCGCCTGCGTTGGCGCCGACCTGGAAGGTCTGGTTGGTGAAGCTGCCGTTGAGCAGCTTGGTGCCGTTGAAGCTGGTGGTGTCGGCCACGCGCTGGATCTCTTCCTTCAACTGGCCGACTTCGGCCTGCAGCGCGGTGCGGTCGGAATCGCTGTTGGTCGCGTTGGCGGACTGCACGGCCAGTTCACGCATGCGCTGCAGCATGTCGCCGACTTTGCCCAGCGAGCCTTCAGCGGTCTGCGCCAGCGAGATGCCGTCGTTGGCGTTGCGGGCTGCCACGGTCATGCCGCGCACTTGAGCACTCATGCGCTCAGAGATCGCGAGGCCGGCGGCGTCGTCCTTGGCGCTGTTGACGCGCAGGCCGGAAGACAGGCGCTGCATGGAAGTGGCCAACGAGCCTGCCGACTGGGACAGGTTGCGCTGGGCGGTCATCGACATCACGTTTGTATTGATGGTGGTCATAACTAACTCCTAAAAGTGGAAAAAAAGTAATCCGGCATTGCTGCCAATCTCAACGCCAGCCAGAAGGCTGGCCGCCATGACCGGAGCTGGCTGCCCGCACCGGATGGACCCCAGGTCTCTTCCAATGCGCCGCTTACTTGCCGGACGACGAACCTTTGTAGAAGTCCGTTGCAATCAATTTCGGAGACCTGTACGGATTCTTTAGCCCTGCTTGAAATTCGTTTCGCAAATAAGCGGGTGCTGCAGGGCTCAGTTCGGTGCTTACATGAAGCGCAGGGGGTGCTGGCCTCGTTGCAGCGTGGGGTGGGCGCTGCACAGGCAGGGCCGTTTTGAGAACCAACGACGTAGGTGATTGGATGACACGCAGGTGCTGCACACCTGACACGCGGTACAGCCGTTTACCGATTCAAGATTGTTTACCACTCGACACAATTACACACATCGGGTCAGGAGTTGTAAGCAAGTCGCCCACAACCCAGACCCCACCACCGAAGGAACACATCATGGACAGCGAACAAATCCTGGCTGAGATCCGCGAAGCCAACCTGACCTACCTGATGCTGGCGCAGAACCTGATTCGCAAGGACCGCGCCGAAGCACTGTTCCGCCTGGGCGTGACCGAAGAGGCCGCCGACCTGCTGGCCATGCTGTCCACCGCGCAGCTGCTCAAGATCGCCTCCAGCAACATGCTGCTGTGCCGCTTCCGTGTGGACGACGACCTGGTGTGGAACCTGCTGACCAGCCACAACGTGAAGAAGGTGGACAACGCCACCACCACACAGCTGCACGCCAGCATCCTCATGGCCGGCAAGTTCGCCGAGTCCATGGCCGCGCACTGACCTGCACGGTTACAAGTTTTCCTTCTTTCAAGCTCCAGGAGCCCCTCATGGCCGTCGGCAAAAGCATCCTCAACGAGTCCCGCGACATTGAACGTGCGGTGGCCCTGATTCAGCTCGGTGCGCGGCTGCAGGTGCTGGAGTACGAAACTTCCCTGTCGTATGAGCGCCTGTTGCGCCTGTACAAGGAAGTGGCGGGCAAGAGCCCCTCGAAAGGCCAGTTGCCTTTCTCCACCGACTGGTTCCTGACCTGGCAGCCCAACATCCACGCCTCGTTGTTCCTGAACATCCACGAGTACCTGAGCAAGACCAGCGAACTCGAAGAGATCGACACGGTGATCAAGGCCTTCCGCCTGTACAACGACCAGATGACGGCCAGCGCGATCGAGCCCATCCTCTCCGTCACCCGCGCCTGGCGCCTGGTGAAGTTCGTGGACAACGGCATGCTGACCCTGACCAAGTGCACCTGCTGCCGCGGCAACTTCGTCACCGAGCCCTACGAGAACCGCCACTTTGTGTGTGGTCTGTGCCAGCCACCGGCGCGTGCCGGCAAGGGCGCCGCCTCGGGTGGACTTCGCCTGCACTGAACAGAGCGCTTCCCAAATCTTGAAATGGACCCCGATGCGGGTCCATTTCGCGTTTATGGCCCCCTTCAATCGCACCTAGAGTTGGTCGATAGATAAGACATTCCCCAAAGTCACGCGCGCCACATCCGTGCCGCGTCCTCTTTCAGGCCCAAGCACATGTTCGTCATCATCGGTTTTGTCGTTTCGATGCTTTGCATCTTCGGCGTCTACATCTTCCACGGTGGCAACATCGCGGTGGTGCTCAAGGCGCTGCCGTTCGAGATGACGACCATCCTGGGCGCGGCTGTGGGCGCTTTTCTGATCAACAACCAGATGAAGGTGGTCAAGGCCTCGCTCAAGGGTCTGGCCGGCTGTTTCAAGGGCAGTCGTTACACCAAGGCGCGCTACATGGAGCTGATGGCGCTGCAGTTCGACATCTTGCAGAAGGCGCGCAAGGAAGGCCTGATGGCGATCGAGCAGGATGTGGAGAACCCGCACGACTCGGCGGTGTTCAAGAAGTACCCCACCATCGCCGCCGACCACCATGTGGTCGAGTTCATCACCGACTACCTGCGCATGATGGTCTCGGGCAACCTCAACGCGCACGAGATCGAGTCGCTCATGGACAGCGAGATCGAAACCCACCACCAGGAAGCCCACGCACCCGTGGCCGCCATTGGCCGCCTGGCCGGTGGTCTGCCAGCCTTCGGCATCGTGGCCGCCGTGCTCGGTGTGGTCAACACCATGGGCTCGGTGGGCCAGCCGCCGGCGGTGCTCGGCGGCATGATCGCATCCGCCCTGGTGGGCACCTTCCTCGGCATCTTGCTGGCCTACGGCGTGTTCGAACCCCTGGGCGGCCTGATGGACCAGAAGGTGGAAGAGAGCAGCAAGGAATTCCAGTGCATCAAGACCACGCTGCTGGCCAGCATGCAGGGCTACGCACCGGCCACAGCCATCGAGTTCGGCCGCAAGGTGCTGCTCTCGGACGTGCGTCCCACATTCAACGAACTCGAAGCCCACGTCAAGGGCAAGAAATGAAATACCCCCCGCGCGCCTTTGGCGCTCCCCCCTGGAAGGGGGGCGACATCTTGGGCCGGCAAAGCCGGACCCTCGCTGTCCCTGGGCTGGACCACTTTGTGCGCTGCGTTTTGAAAGGAGCCTGACATGGCTGGGGATGGGAAGAAGCTGCAACCGATCATCATCAAGCGCATCAAGAAGACCGGCCACGCCGCTCACGGGGGTGCGTGGAAGATCGCCTATGCCGACTTCGTGACGGCCATGATGGCGTTCTTCCTGCTCATGTGGCTGCTGGGTTCCACCGCCAAGGGTGAGCTCGACGGCATTGCGAGCTATTTCCAGTCGCCGGTGAAGGTATCGCTCATGGGCGGGCCAGGCACCGGCAACAGCAGCAGCATCCTGCCCGGCGGCGGGCGCGACCTGAGCAAGGCGTTTGGCCAGATGGACAGCGGTGACGCCGAGCGTGCCGCCAAGGTGATGGGCGCCCAGATGGCGCAGGAAGCCAAGGCGCGCCAGGAAGCGGCGCGCCTGGATGCGCTGGAGAAAAAAATTGCCGCGCTGATCGAGAGCAATCCCAAGCTGGCCGAGTTCGGCAACCAGATCCAGCTGGAGAAAACCACCGACGGTTTGCACATCCAGATCGTCGACCAGCAGAACCGCCCGATGTTCGACACTGGCAGCTCGCTGGTGAAGCCCTACATGCGCGACATCCTGCATGAGATCGGCAAAGCCCTGGGTGATGTGGAGAACCGCATTGCGCTCGCCGGCCACACCGACGCCACGCCCTACGGCAGTGGTGAGCGCGGCTACAGCAACTGGGAACTCTCGGCCGACCGGGCAAACGCCTCGCGCCGCGAACTGATCTCCGGCGGATTGCCCGACAACAAACTGCGCCGCGTGGAGGGCCTGGCCTCCAGCCGGCTGCTGCGCCCCGAATCCCCCACCGATCCGATCAACCGGCGCATCAGCATCGTGGTGATGACGCAGGCGGCCGAAGACCGCATGGCGCCCACCTCGATCCCTGCGGTCGTGGCACCGCCTGTGGACAACAAGGCCGTGGAAACATCTCAGGCCCCCGCGCTTCAGATTCCCGCCGAAGTGACGAAATCAACCTCAGGGAGCGGCGGCTGACAAGCCGCCGTCTCCACCCC
>QBMB01000048.1 GCA_003241965.1 Burkholderiales bacterium
GGCTTTGGTGGCGGGCGCGGAGGCGGCGGCTTCAGCTCGGGTGGAGGCGGCAACTTCGGCGGCGGCGGCGCCTCGGGCGGCTGGTGAGAACCATGAACAAGCTGCTGCGCATCTTCAAACACCGCTGGATGGACCGCTCGGACACCCTGCGCGCGTTGCCCGACGACATGGCCGGGCGCATCGCGCGCCGTGTGGCCGCCAGCGAAGGCCGGCACACCGGCGAGGTGCGTCTGTGCGTGGAAGCCTCGCTGCCATTGAGCTACCTGTGGCGCATCGGTTCGGCCACGCCCCTGCCCGCCGTGGTGCGCGAACGCGCCCTGACCTGGTTCGGGCGGTTGCGCATCTGGGACACCGAGCACAACAACGGCGTGCTCATTTATGTGCTGCTGGCCGAGCACGCCATCGAGTTCGTGGCCGACCGGGCGCTCTCGCGCCGCGTGAGCCAGGACGAATGGCAGTCCATGGTTGATCGCCTGGCTTCACGCCTGCGCACAGGTGATTTT
This sequence comes from Burkholderiales bacterium, assembly GCA_003241965.1. Classification (GTDB taxonomy): domain Bacteria; phylum Pseudomonadota; class Gammaproteobacteria; order Burkholderiales; family Burkholderiaceae_C; genus Hydrogenophaga. The sequence goes on from QBMB01000048.1 coordinate 504, forward strand.
GAGGACGGCCTCACCCAGGCACTGGAAGAGGTGTCGGCCTTGCTGGTGGCTCATTTCCCGTCGGATGCGGGCGCCGTGCGGCCCAACGAGTTGCCCGACGCGGTGGTGCGCAGGTAAACCGCCCTGGCGAGTCAGCCGCCCTTGCGCTTGTCCAGAGGGCTGCGGGAGTTCATCACCACCTGCAGCTCCTGCTGCAAGGCCTTGTTCATCTGGGCGAAAGTCTTGAGCTTGCGGGTGGTCTCGCGCAGGCGGTCGGCCATGCGCTTGGAGATCGCCAGCAGCAGGCGCGAACCCAGCCGGGGGTCTTCCTTGAGCAGGCGCATGAGCGCGGTGCGCGAAAGCACCGCAGCGGCGATGTTGGTGTTGGCCGTGCAGGTGGCCGAGCGCGGAGCACCATCGAGCACACCCATCTCGCCGATCAGGTGGCCAGGACCCATGATGTTGACCACCATGCTTTCGTGCAGACCGGGCAGCTCGTTCTCCACCGCGATGTCGCCTTCGAGCACCAGCAGCATGTAGTCGGTCTGCCGGACTTCCCCCTCCTGGATGATCACGGTGCCGGCCTTGATCAGCTTGGGTCGCATGTAGCCCACCACCTTGAGGGCGTCCGCCAGTGTGAGGTCGGCCAGGGCTGAAGGTGTGACCAGCAAACGTGCAGCGACCTCTTCAGGTGCCAGTTCTGGACTGTCCATGAGCGATGACATCGGGTGGCTGATATTCACGCCCCGATGTTATGCGCTGTACGGCGTGGGGCGCCGGCCGTCAGCGCAAAAGGCCCGGGGCCCTGCCGTACTTTCTGCGTTTTTCGGGTTTTCGTTACTTTTCCGGAACAGCCGGCGAACCACGCTCGAAACGCACCCGGCGCTGCACCGGGAAAAGCCGCCAGTCGGCGCGGGCACTGATCGCACCCCACAAGCCGTGACGCGCAAACACCGCCACCAGCAGCGTGAGCAACCCCAACACGATCATGTAGGTCGCCCCATGGGCAGAGAACCATCGGTCGGCCAGGAAGTAGATCAAGGCGCCCAGCAACGGGCCTTCCAGCGAGCCGATGCCGCCCACCATGACCATGAAAATGGCGATGGACGTCCACCCGGGATCGAAGCCGGCGTTGGGCGAGAGGCGCAAGGCATTGAGGTAATACACCGCGCCCACCATGCCGCAGCCCACGGACGTGAGCAGAAAGACCAGGAAGCGCAGACGCCCCACGTTCACGCCCTGACTGGCGGCCGACACCGGGTTGTCGCGCATGGCCATGAGCGCCAGACCGTGGCGCGAGCGCAGCAAGGCATATGAACCCCCCAGCGCCAGCACCAGCATGGCTGCGGCCAACCACAGCACACCCAGCTCACGCAGCGCCGGCGGCACCTGTTGCATGGCGCGCAGGGTCATGCCCGAACTGCTGCCCAACCCAGCCGTGCCGGAGGCCAACAGCCGGCAAACCTCGGCCACCACCCAGGTGCCGATGGCAAAGTAAGGCCCTTCCAGGCGGCGCAGCAACAGGTAACACGGCAGCGCCACCAACGCAGGCACCACCAGGCACAGGGCCGAGGCCAGGAAGGGGTGGATACCGAGGTGGTTGGACAGCACGAACAGCGCATAACCGGCCAGTCCGATGAAAGCCTGCTGGCCGATCGAGACCAAGCCGGCGTAACCCGCCATCAGGTTCCACATCTGGGCCAGCACCAGATAACAACTGAGCTCGATGACCGAGCGGATGGTGCCCGCATCGGCCCACCACGGCAGGCTCAACATCGTGAGCAGTGCCAGGGCAACGAGCATGGCGACACAACGGCTGAGCGGCGTGTGGTATTCCAAGGTGGGCCGTGTCAGGCCGGCCGGGTGATCGTTCATGGAGACCTCGAGAACAGGCCGCGCGGGCGCAAGCCCAGCACCGCCAGGAAAACCAGGTGCCCGGCCAAAGTGCCCCAGCCGGCGTCGATGCGGGCACCGACCACCTGGGCAATGCCCAACACCATGGCGCCCCAGAAAGCGCCCCAGACAGATCCCATGCCGCCGATGATCACCGCCTCGAAGGCGTGGATGAGTTGGGCTGCACCGTCGGCTGGCGAGACCGTGACCCGCAGCGCCTGGAACACCGCAGACAGCCCCAGCACACCCACCGCGATGGAGGTGGCACCAGCGTACACGTGGCGCGGGTTCACGCCGGTCAGTGCCGAGGCTTCGGCATCGGCCGCAGAGGCACGCAGTGACAACCCGAAGGCCGTGTGCCGCAGCATGAGGTGCACGCCCACGGTGAGCACCACCGCCGCCAGCAGGGTCAGCAACGAGAGCAGACCTAGATTGAGCGGCCCCAGTGCGACGCTGGCCGACTCCAGACCGTCACCCACCAGCGACCTTGCATCGGCGGTATAGATTTCCAACAGCAGGTTCTGGATCGTGGTGGACAGCCCAAAGGTGGCGATGAGTGAAGGCAGGGGATCGGGCCCGACCACACGGTTGAGCAACACGCGCTGCAGCAGGTAGCCCCCCAGCGCGGCCAGGGGAACGAGCACCCCTGTCACGGTGACAGGTCCCACGCCCAGAGCAGCCGACAGGCTGATGGCGCAGAAGGACAGCAGGATCAGCAGATCACCATGGGCGACGTTGACGATGCGCATGACACCGAACATCAGCGTCATGCCCAGTGCGTACTGTGCGTACAGACCGCCCAGCAGAATGCCCTGGACGAGCGCTTCAAGCCACTGCATGGTCGGCTCCAAAGAAGGCACGGGTGATGTCTTCACGCGAGACTTGTGCCGATGGGGCGCTGAGTGTCACACGACCTTCGAGCAGGCAGTACACGTGCTGGGTCGACCGCTGGGCCAGGGCCACGTCCTGCTCCACCAGCACCAGTGCCATGCCCTGGGCTGCAATGGTCGGCAAGGCTTCGTAGATCTCTGCGATGACGCGTGGTGCCAGACCCAGCGACAGTTCATCGCACAACAGCAGCCGGGGGTTGCACAACAGCGCACGCGCGATCGCCACCATTTGCTGCTGCCCGCCCGAGAGCGACTCGACCAAGGCATGTCGTTTCTCGCGCAGCACGGGAAAAAGCTCCTGCACGCGGGGGATCGTCCAGTCGGGCCCCAACACCGCGCTGCGGCGACCATGGTCTCGCGCCACGCGCAGGTTTTCCTCCACCGTCAGCCCGGCGAACAACCGCCTTCCTTCGGGCACCATCGCCACCCCGCGTTCAACCAGCCGGTGGGGCTGCAAACCACCCACCGACTCTCCGTCGAGCTGTACCGTGCCGGACGTCGGGGCCAACAGGCCGGTGAGGCATTTCAGCAGGGTGGATTTCCCGGCCCCATTGGCGCCGATCAGGGCCACGGCCTCGCCTGGGTCTATGGACACATCGATCCCGAACAGGGCCTGGAAGTCCCCATAGCCAGCGCTCAGCCCATGGGTGGACAACAGGGAACCGCTCATGGCGCGACGGCCTCCCGCCCAAGGTAGATGCGCCGCACGTCCGGGTGGCCCATGACCGCCTGCGGTGAGCCCATGGCGAGCCGCTCGCCGAAGTTGAGCACCAGCACCCTGTCGGCCACGGCCATGACGGCGCGCAGGACGTGCTCGATCCACACGATCGCGATCCGCCGGGACTTGAGCGAAGCGACGAGCTCGATGAGCTGGTCGGCCTCGCCATCGGTCAAGCCGCCAGCGATCTCGTCGAGCAGCAGCAGGCGCGGGGCGCTGGCGAGTGCGCGCGCCAGTTCCAGGCGCTTGCGGTCAAGCAAGGTCAGCTTTGCGGCCAGCTGGTTGGCGCGCGCCAACAGCCCACACCGCTCAAGCATATCCATGCAGTGGGCCGTGGCGCTGCGTTCGGCCATGCCGCCACCGAACAGCGCCGCCACCAGGAGGTTCTCCAGCACCGTCATGCCCCCATAGGGACGCGGGATCTGGTAGGTGCGCCCGACCCCGGCGCGGCAACGCTCGAACGGCGGCAGCCCGTTCAGCGAGCGGCCCTCCAGGAGCATGTGCCCGGCGTCGGCCTGTGCATCTCCGCCAATGAGGTTGAACACCGTGGTCTTGCCGGCGCCATTCGGCCCGAGCACACCCAGCACCTCGCCCGGCATCACGTCCAGATCCAGGTTTCTCACGACGCTGAGCGTGCCGTACGACTTGCACAGTCCACGCACCGACAGCAGCGGCGGGGCATCCGGCAATGAGGGCGCACTCACAGCGGTACAAGCTTCGCGTTGGTGGGCACAAAACGGGCGGCCGCGTTGTCGACAATGGCCAAGTCATAGCGGAACTTGCGGCCCACGACCCACTGGCCGCCGAGCACGGGGGTCTTGGCCACATTCTTTACCGGTCCACCCTTCCAGCGCACCGGCCCCACCAAGGTTTTGAGGTCGGTGGCCTGGATGGCATCACGAAGGGCGCGCCGGTCGTGTGGATCGGCGCAGCGCTTGAGCGCGTCCAGTGCCACCTCCCACAGCGCGTGCGAGTATCCCAAGGGCTGCGTCCACTGTTTGCGGCTGGTCGACTCGTAGTCGGCGGCAATGCTTGCTGCGCTCTCGCCGGTGAGCGAGGACGGGAACGGAAAGGCCGGCGTCCACCAGACCTCGCTGCTCAGGCCAACGCCCAGATCGCCCATGGCCTCCACCGCCGACGGAAACAGCAGTGCTTTGCCCACGGTGACGACCTTGGGCCGAAAGCCCTGCTGGCGGCATTGCGCCATGAAGGTCTTGAGGTCAGAAGGCAGCGTGATGCCGGCCACGATGTCCACACCAGCCTTCTTGAAGGCTGCGATCTGGGCCGAGAAGTCGGCAGTCTGCGGCTGAAAGAAGGGCGGCGTGACGTGGGTGTAACCCGCTTTGACAACCGCCGGTGGAAATCCGAACTCCGGGTTGGCCCAGGCCTCGCCGTCGGCGCTGCGCTCGAACAGAAAGCCGATCTTGCGGTTGGTGGGCAAAGAGTCCCACATGCCGTTGAAGCCTGCGATCACGTCCTCCAGGCCCCAGAAGAAGTGAAAGGTCCAGTCGAAAGGCTTGTCGGGTTTGCCGCCGCGCGAGAAGAAATAACTCTGCCAGGGCTGCACTGTGGACAGGCAAGGTACCCCGTGCAGTTCACATTGATCTGCGACGGGATTGATGGTCTCGGTCGTGCACGACGGGAGCATCAGGTCCACCTTGTCGCGAAGGATGAGGCTGCCCGCGAGCTCGGCCGCCTTGTTCGGGTTGGACTGGCTGTCGCGCACCAGAATTTCCAGTGGACGGCGCTTGCCACCGATGTCCAGGCCCTGGGCGGTGAGCTGGCGGATCTTGTCCACCGTGTAGCGGTCGGTCTCGCCAAACAAGGCGTACGGCCCGGTCAGCGGGCTGATGTAGCCCACCCGCACAGGGCGCTCGCTCGCATGGCCAATGGCGGGCAGTGCCAGGGTGGCGGCCACGGCGGCCAGGCCACGAAGCACGCCACGGCGGTCGGCGGGCGCGCCGCTGCGCAGGACATCGTTGTCAGGAAGGCTGTTCATGTTGTCTCCTTTTTTGGGTGGGGTTGGGCAGGTCGTCCTGCCCCACGGTCAGACCGTGAGGTAGCCGCCGTCGACGGGCAGGGTGACCCCCGTGATGTAGGCGGATGCGGGGGAACACAGGAAAGCAATGGCCTTGGCCACATCGATCGGCTCACCCCAACGGCCCAGCGGGGTGCGTGCCATCACGGCGGCCGAGGCCACGGGGTCGTTCATCAGTCCAGCCGCCAGGGGCGTGCGGATCCAGCCGGGCGCCACCGCGTTGACGCGAACCTGGTCGACCGCTGCCGCCTGGGCCAGGGACTTCGTGAGCTGAACCACCCCGCCCTTGCTGGCCGCGTAGGCGGGGCGGTCCGCGCTGCCGAAAGTGCTGAACATCGACGCCACGTTCACCACACAACCCTGGTGGCGACGCAGCAACGGCAGAGCCGCCTGGTAGGCCCGCATGATGGCGGTGAGATTGATGTTCAGCACATCCTCGAACACTTCAAGCCGGTACTCGGCATGGTCGCGGCTCACGCCGGCTGCGTTGATCAGGATGTCGAGCTGGGTCATGCCGGCGAACAGCCGGTCCCATGCCTGCGGCGCTCGCACATCCAGCTCGCTGCAGACGATGCGGTGGTGCTGCGGCGCATGCGGTCCCTGTGGCATCAGGCCCACGGCCTGCACACGCGCACCCAGCTCGGCCAGCAACAGCGCGGCACCCGCACCGATGCCGGAGGTGCCACCCACCACCAATGCGCTCAGGCCTTCAAAGAGACGAGGAGCGAAGCTCATTTCAGCGAAACAGGCTGTTGACGTAGGCGGCTCCAATCCCCACCTTCTCGTAGTGGGCGCGGCACAGTGCGATGTAGTCGTGCACGTCGAAGTGCCCGGTGGAGCGGCCCTCCTCATCGAGCCAGATCAGCGGCCCCTTGACGATGAAGAAGACACGCATGGGCTGCGGGCTGTGGTACGCCACCAGCGTGTGCCCCTCGCCTGGTGTCTCATAGACGAAATCGCCTGCGCTGGCCACCCAGTCGTGCTCCAGGTAACCCCAGCGGCCCGAGATCGTGTACGCAAAGACTTCGTGAGGATGGTAGTGACGGTTCACCAAACCAGGACCGTCGGCGCGCAGCACATCGGCCCACCGGTTCTCACTGGGCGATATCCACAGGGGCCGGGAGGACACCGTGTCGGTGAAGGGCACGTAGTAGCGGTTGTCGTCGGTGGCCGCGTTCGGTATGTGCACCTCCGCTTGGGCGTCGGGCTTGAACACGTCGCGGATGGGCGGGATCGACCGCCAGAATTCGGCCGGCACAGGGGTCTGCATGGCTTGTCTCCTTGAACTTTGCAGCGGATTCTGGAGGTGCCCTGCGGTTCGCGCTGTTCCCACTCGGACAACCTGCTGTTCTGAGCAGGACATGGCCAACGGCATCTACTGCGTTCGGGGTATTGCCCCCCACCGAGGCACTCGGGAGACTCGGGTCCCCTTCCCAATGCCACACCATGCAGCCGGTCATCCCCTCTCCCCACCTGATGACGCCGCTGGACGTGTCCACGGACAGCGTCCCCGCGCCACAGCGCCTGGACTTCTGGGAGGCCCACCATGCCGCTGCGGTGGTGGGACTGCGCTGTTCGGCGTTCTCACCTCAGGGGTTGCGGGCGCAGGAACGCAATCTTGATCTCGGGGCGGTGCGGCTGGCCGACATCCGGGGCAACGAGCACGTCATCGAGCGCTCGGCGCCCTTGGTCCGTTCCCACCCCAAAGACTCGATCTTCATGTGCCTGCTGATGGAAGGCGACGCGTTCTTCTACCAAGCGGGTCACTGTGTGCAACTGCGCGCGGGCGACGCCATCCTGTATCAAACAGGGCTGCCGTACCTCTATGGGTTCACCGCCGACATGAGACAGCTGCTGGTGGATCTGGACGCTGATGGCCTGGTGCGGCGGCACGGCATCGAGCGTCCACCCGCCCCGATCAAACTCGATGCCCGGCTGGGTGCAGGGCGGGCCTACACCAACGCGCTGCGCAACACAGTGAGCCGCTTCCTCGACCATCCCACCGCAGCCGATGCCCCAGGTGTCTCACAACTCGTCGAGAGTCTGGTCAGCGGTTTGCTGGCAGGCGGCCCGGACCAGCGGCCTTTCCATGAGTCGATCCAGGTGCGGCGGGTGCGCGCCGAGAGCTTCATTGAAGAGCACCTTGACGACCCCGAACTGGACGCCCACATGGTGGCCCGACATCTGCACCTGTCGCACCGCCACCTCAACCGGGTGTTCGAGGCCTGCGACTGCACGGTGACCCAGTGGATCTGGCGGGCCCGGCTTGACCGGGCCCGCCAGTGTCTGGCCGATCCCTCACAGAACCAACACGCCATTGGCGAGATTGCCCTTCAGTGGGGCTTCGCAACCCAGGCCCACTTTGCTCGCTGCTTTCGCTTGGCCTACGGGTTGACGCCCACCGCCTACCGAGCGGGTGAGCACTCGCCACAGGCGGCTATGGTTTCGGAAAAAAGAAACCCCGCCTGTCGAGGCGGGGGTGTTGGGAGCGACCCGTCAGTGCTCGGGCCGGCGCCCTGAGCTCACTTCTTCTGGCGGAACTTGCGCAGTGCAGCAATCTGGGCTGCCATGACCGCCAGCTCCGACGTGGCTTTGGCCAAGTCGATGTCGCTCTTGGCATTTTTCAGGGCTTCCTCGGCCTGCTTGCGGGCATCGAGGGCCTTGGCTTCGTCCAGATCCTTGCCGCGAATGGCGGTGTCGGACAGCACGGTGATGTGGTGCGGCTGCACCTCCAGGATGCCGCCAGCGACAAACACGAACTCTTCGCCGCCATCGGCCTTTTCGATGCGCACGGCACCGGGCTTGATGCGGGTGATGAGCGGAATGTGCCCGGGCAGAATGCCCAGCTCGCCCGCTTCACCCGGCAGGGCCACAAATTTGGCTTCGCCGGAAAAGATGGAAGCTTCGGCACTCACCACATCGACGCGGATGGTCTTCATAGGGTCTCCAATTGAATATGGTTGTAAAGCAAGCAGCGGGGTGGCTGGCTAAGCGCCGCGCGGAGCCGTACACCAGTACGGCGAGCACGGCAACAACGCCAGACGCCCCGGGGCGCCGCTTTACGCCATCTTCTTGGCCTTCTCGAAAGCTTCGTCGATGGTGCCAACCATGTAGAACGCCTGCTCGGGCAGGTGATCGCACTCGCCAGCGGTGATCATCTTGAAACCACGGATGGTTTCGGCCAGCGTCACGTACTTGCCGGGCGAGCCGGTGAAGACTTCAGCCACGTGGAACGGCTGCGACAGGAAACGCTGAATCTTGCGCGCACGCGCCACGGCCAGCTTGTCTTCCGGGGCCAGTTCGTCCATGCCCAGGATGGCGATGATGTCGCGCAGTTCCTTGTAGCGCTGCAGGGTGTTCTGCACCGAACGGGCAGTTTCGTAGTGCTCCTGGCCCACGACCAGCGGGTCGAGCTGGCGGCTGGTGGAGTCCAGCGGATCGACCGCAGGGTAGATGCCCAGCGAAGCGATGTCACGGCTCAGCACCACCGTGGAATCCAGGTGGGCGAAGGTGGTGGCGGGCGACGGATCGGTCAAGTCATCGGCAGGCACGTAAACGGCCTGGATCGACGTGATCGAACCCACCTTGGTGGAGGTGATGCGCTCCTGCAGACGGCCCATTTCTTCGGCCAGCGTGGGCTGATAACCCACGGCGGAAGGCATGCGGCCCAGCAAGGCGGACACTTCGGTACCGGCCAGCGTGTAGCGGTAGATGTTGTCCACGAAGAACAGCACGTCACGGCCTTCGTCGCGGAACGACTCGGCGATGGTCAGGCCAGTCAAGGCCACGCGCAGGCGGTTGCCTGGAGGCTCGTTCATCTGGCCGTACACCATGGCCACTTTGGACTCGCCCAGGTTCTCCAGATTCACGACGCCGGAGTCGGCCATCTCGTGATAGAAGTCGTTGCCTTCGCGGGTGCGCTCACCCACACCGGCGAACACCGACAGACCGCTGTGGGCCTTGGCGATGTTGTTGATAAGTTCCATCATGTTCACGGTCTTGCCCACGCCGGCACCACCGAACAGGCCCACCTTGCCGCCCTTGGCGAACGGGCAGATCAGGTCGATCACCTTGATGCCGGTTTCCAGCAGTTCCTGTGAAGGCGACAGCTCGTCATAAGCCGGTGCCTTGCGGTGGATGGAAGCGGTCAGCGTCTGGTCAACCGGACCGCGCTCGTCGATGGGCGCGCCGAGCACGTCCATGATGCGACCCAGAGTGGCTTTGCCCACGGGCACCATGATGGGCTGGGCGGTGTTGGTCACCACCATGCCGCGGCGCAGGCCGTCGGAGGAACCCAGCGCAATGGTGCGGACCACGCCGTCACCCAGCTGCTGCTGGACTTCCAGCGTCAAGGCGGAGCCTTCCATTTTCAGGGCGTCGTACACGCGGGGCATCTGGTTGCGTGGGAATTCCACGTCCACGACGGCGCCGATGCACTGAACGATCTTGCCCTGAACACCGGTGTTCATTTGTGCGGTAGCTTGAGACATGATGGGTACCTTTTGATTTCTCGGATTCTGTTGAGCAGCTGCTTCAGACCGCTGCGGCGCCGGCGACGATTTCCGAAAGCTCTTTCGTGATCGCAGCCTGGCGCGTCTTGTTGTAAATCAGCTTGAGTTCGCTGATGACACTGCCGGCGTTGTCGGTGGCGGCCTTCATGGCGACCATGCGCGCTGACTGCTCGGACGCCATGTTTTCCGCCACAGCCTGGTAGACCTGGGCTTCCACGTAGCGCAGCAGCAGCTCGTCAATGACGGCCGGTGCATCGGGTTCGTAGATGTAGTCCCAATCGCGACCGCTGGTGTCGCCCTGCAGATCACCTGCATTGAGCGGCAGCAGCTTCTCGACCACCGACTCCTGCTTCATCGTGTTGATGAATTTGGTGTAGCAGACGTAGACCGCGTTGACGCGACCTTCGGTGTACGCATCCAGCAGCGTCTTGACCGGGCCGATCAGCTTCTCCAGATGCGGGGTGTCGCCCAGACCTGTGACGCTGGACACCACCTTGGCGCCGATGCGGTTCATGAACGCCAGACCTTTGTTGCCGATGGCGACCACTTCCGCGGTCTGCCCCTGGGCTTGAAGCTCCTTGAGCTGGGCCGTCACCGCGCGCAGCACGTTGGTGTTCAAACCGCCGCACAGACCCTTGTCGGTCGTCACCACCACGAAACCCGCCACCTTGGCGTCGTTGGTCTGCATGAAGGGGTGCGTGTACTCCGGGTTGGCGCGGCTGAGGTTGCCGGTGATCTGGCGCACTTTCTCCGCGTAAGGCCGGGCCGCACGCATGCGTTCCTGCGCCTTGCGCATCTTGGAGGCGGCGACCATTTCCATGGCTTTGGTGATCTTCTTGGTGTTTTCCACCGATTTGATCTTGCCGCGTATTTCCTTGCCTGCTGCCATTGTGTTTCCTCTAAGAAGTCAATGGGCCGGATCAGTAGGTGCCGGTTTTCTTGAAGTCGGCGATGGCCGCGGCGAGTTGGGCTTCGGCGTCCTGGCACTCTTTCTTGAATGCCTTCTTTGCGTCGCTGTCATCTGCCTTGGCAGGCTTGACATCCCACTTCGCGCCGTTCTTCTCCATTGTCGCCAGCATGGCCGCGTGCTTGTCTTTCAGGAAGGCGTGCATGCCGTTTTCAAACGAGAGCACCTTCTTGACTTCGATGTCGTCCAGGTAGCCCTTGTTCACGGCGAACAGCGTGGACGCCATCAGACCGATCGACTGCGGGCTGTACTGGGCCTGCTTCAAGAGCTCGGTCACGCGGGCACCGCGGTCGAGCTGCTTGCGGGTGGCTTCGTCCAGGTCGGAAGCGAACTGCGCGAACGCAGCCAGTTCACGGTACTGGGCCAGGTCGGTACGGATGCCGCCGGACAGGCCCTTGATCAGGTTGGTCTGCGCAGCACCACCGACGCGCGACACCGAGATGCCGGCGTTGATGGCGGGGCGGATACCGGCGTTGAACAGGCTGGTTTCCAGGAAGATCTGGCCGTCGGTGATCGAGATCACGTTGGTGGGCACGAAAGCGGACACGTCGCCGGCCTGCGTTTCGATGATGGGCAGTGCGGTCAGCGAACCGGTCTTGCCCTTGACTTCACCCTTGGTGAAAGCTTCAACGTAGTCGGCGTTCACACGGGCTGCTCGCTCGAGCAGACGGCTGTGGAGATAGAACACGTCGCCTGGATAGGCTTCGCGGCCTGGCGGGCGGCGCAGCAGCAGCGAGACCTGGCGGTAGGCCACAGCCTGCTTGGACAGATCGTCATAAACGATCAGGGCGTCCTGGCCGCGATCGCGGAAGTACTCGCCCATGGTGCAGCCGGAGTAGGCCGACAGGTACTGCATGGCGGCGGATTCGGAGGCCGAGGCGGCCACGACGATGGTGTATTCCATCGCGCCAGCCTGCTCCAGGGCACGCACCACGTTCTTGATCGACGAGGCCTTCTGGCCAATCGCGACATAAACGCAGGTCATGTTCTGACCCTTCTGGTTGATGATCGCGTCGATCGCCACGGCGGTCTTGCCGGTCTGGCGGTCACCGATGATCAGCTCGCGCTGGCCACGGCCCACGGGCACCATCGAATCGATCGACTTCAGGCCGGTCTGCACCGGCTGGTCCACCGATTTGCGGGCGATCACGCCGGGCGCAACCTTCTCGATCACGTCGGTCATCTTGGCGTTGATCGGGCCTTTGCCGTCGATCGGGGCGCCCAGTGCGTTGACCACACGGCCAATCAGCTCCGGGCCGACCGGCACTTCCAGAATGCGGCCCGTGCACTTGACGGTCTCGCCTTCGGAGATGTGCTCGTACTCACCCAAAATCACGGCGCCCACGGAGTCACGCTCCAGGTTCAGCGCAAGACCAAAGGAGGGCACGCCGTCCTTGTTGGCCGGGAATTCCAGCATCTCGCCCTGCATCACATCGGACAGGCCGTGGACGCGGACGATACCGTCGGTCACCGACACCACGGTGCCCTGGTTGCGCACATCGGTCGATGTGCCCAGTCCCTCGATACGGGACTTGATCAGTTCGGAGATTTCAGCGGGATTGAGTTGCATGACTCTTTCCTTCTTTCGTTAAATGGTGAGCAGGCGGACGCGGGGCGACAACGGTCAGGCCGCGGTCAGGGCGGATTTCATGTGTTCCAGGCGGGCTTTGATCGAGGTGTCGAGCACTTCGTCGCCCACCACCACGCGGATGCCACCGATCAGCTCGGGCTGCAGTTCAACCTGGAGGTTGAGCTTGCGGGCAAAGCGTTTTTCCAGCACGCCGGAGAGATCGGCCAGCGCGGCGCTGTCGATCGCAAAGGCGCTGTAAACCACCGCATCAAAGGCCCCTTGCTGCGCGTTCTTCAAAACACGGAACTGGTCCGCGATTTCAGGCAGCGCGGCCAGGCGACCGTTGTCGATCACGGTCCGCAGAAAATTCTGCGCCTTCGTGGGCAGGCTCGTCTTGATCACACCGGTGATCAGGCTGAACACCTGTTCGGGCGTGGTCCTGGGGTTGTCGGCGTACTGGCGAAGCTGCTCATCGGCAGCCACCGACGCCAGCTCGTCGAGCCAGGCGACGGTGTCGGCCGCACCAGCGCCAGAGGCCTGGAACAGCGCTTCCGCGTAGGGGCGGGCAATGGTGGCGATTTCGGCCATGGTTTACCTTTGAATGCCGTGTCGGTGGATCAAAGCTCGGTCTTCAGGCGGCCCAGCAACTCGGCGTGGACGCCGGCGTTGACTTCGCGCTTGAGGATCTGCTCGGCCCCTTTGACCGCCAGCGAAGCCACCTGCTCGCGCAGAACTTCGCGGGCCTTGACGACCTGTTGCTCGGCTTCGAGGTGAGCGGCGGCCACGATCTTGTTGGCTTCATCGGTCGCACGCGCCTTGGCCTCTTCGATCACGGTTTGCGCACGGCGCTCGGCGTCGGCCAGACGGGTGGCAGCTTCGTTGCGCGATTTGCCCAACTCTTCTTCCACCCGCTTGTTGGCCACGGCCAATTCGGACTTGGCTTTTTCGGAAGCCGCCAGCCCTTCGGAAATCTTCAACGCACGCTCATCGAGCGCTTTGGCAATCGGGGGCCACACGAATTTCATCGTGAACCACACCAGAATTGCAAAGACGATGGCTTGCGCAAAGAGGGTTGCATTGATATTCATCGCAACGCCTTTCTGTGTGTTGACAAGAGTGGTGACGCGCTTGTTGCCCGGGAACGGGGAGGAGGACCATGGCGATCAGAAAAACCGATCACGGCCACCGCCCCCGCTGCCCCAGGCAGCAAACCCGATTACAGCGTGAAGGGGTTGGCGAAGGCGAACAGCAGGGCAATGGCCACGCCGATCAGGAAGGCGGCGTCGATCAGGCCGGCCAAGATGAACATCTTGGTCTGCAGGTCGTTCATCAGCTCGGGTTGACGGGCCGACGCTTCCAGAAATTTGCCGCCCATGAGCGCGATGCCGATGGATGCGCCGATAGCGCCCAGACCGACGATGAGACCGCAAGCCAGTGCGACAAGACCCAGAACGTTTTCCATGATGACTCCTATGAGATGAACGAAAGTTGAAAAAAGGAAAGAGAGAAACGAGAACTCAGAGCGAGGACAGGCCGCGCAACTCAGTGAGCGTCATGCGCCTGCCCGAGGTAAATCAGGGCCAGCATCATGAAAATGAACGCCTGCAAGGTGATGACCAGGATGTGGAACAAGGTCCAGACCGTGCCTGCGATCACATGTCCGACGAAGAACAGTCCACCACCCAGCGACAGGGAGGCAAAGCCGCCCAGCAACGCAATCAGCATGAAGACCAACTCACCCGCGAACATGTTTCCGAACAACCGCATGCCGTGGGAGACCGTCTTGGCCACGAACTCGATCATCTGCATCAGGAAGTTGATCAGGCCCAGCAGCAGTGCCCAGATGGGGTTCTTGCTGGTGCCGAAAGGCGCGGTGACGAGCTCGTGCGCCCAGCCGCCGATGCCCTTGATCTTGATGTTGTAGAAGACGCACATCAACAGCACGGAGACGGACAGGCCGAGCGTGGTGGAGAGATCGGCGGTGGGCACCACGCGCAGGTAGTCGGGGTAACCCATGGCCGGGCCGGCGGCGTGCCAGATGGAGGGCAACAGGTCGACCGGCAGCATGTCCATGAAGTTCATCATGAAGATCCAGACGAACACCGTGAGCGCCAGGGGAGCGACCAGCTTGCGGCTGTGCGCGTTGTGGATCACGCCCTTGGCCTGGCTGTCAACCATCTCGACCAACATCTCGACGGCGGCTTGGAACCGGCCGGGAACGCCGGAGGTGGATTTGCGAGCAGCGAGCCACAAAACGAAACAGATCAGGATGCCCAACAGGGAGCTGACGATCACCGAATCGATGTTGATGACCGAAAAATCAACGATCGATTCCTGCTTCTTGTTCGTCAGGTGGACCAGGTGGTGGCGGATGTATTCGCCGGGGGTCAGAGCGCTGCCTTCAGTTGCCATGTTCGTTTGCACCGATTTGTCGGAAATTCAACCGTTTAGATTTGCGCGCCGGGTCTGGATCCAGAATCCAAACCAGTACACCTTGAGGACCAACACCAGGCCGGCCAACAGGCCCAGCCAATTCAGCTTGGGGACGATCCAGGGCGCCGACCACAACATGGCCACCACCAACAGAATCTTGACCCCCTCCCACAAAAAGAATCCGGCAAACGCGGCTTGCGCATAACCCGCCAACAGGCGGCTCAATGCACTTGAAGTCAAACCGTAGGCCATCAAGGCCGAAGGGATCACCACCGCTGCCGCGCCATACAGGACCGACCACGCCACCGAAGCCGATTGCGTGAGCAACCAGGCCAGCGCGCTTGCGGACAATCCCACCAGCAACTGCACCACCACCAGATGCCACAACGAAAAGTGCGGCTGCCTGGCTCGCCACTGCTGCGCTTCTTCGCGCGTCAGTGGCTTGAATTCGGGTTCCTGCGCACCATCTTCTTCATCAGCCTGGCTGTGATGCTCCGACTCGACGTGTTGCATTGTCGACATGGAGGGTTACACACAGGTTACGGTTGAGCGAGGTTCGCAAAGCCGCTGATTATACGTAGAAACCCCATAGTTCCGTCAAGGCGAACGGCGCTTGTCTGTTGGTCGGTGGTGCCGCGCCCGATAATCGATCATGACTGTCGCCCGAGAGTGCGTCGCCACCTCGTCGGCCTGAACCGGAGCAACCCATGGACCAACCCCGCGACATCCCGCCCGAGCAGTCGCTCATTGAGTACCCGACGGAATTTCCCATCAAGGTGATGGGGGCGAACGTGGAGGGTTTTGTCGACGCGATGGTGCACGTGGCCAAGGCGTTCGACGCGAACTTCGACACCGGCACCGTGGAACAGCGCCCCAGCAAGGCGGGCAACTACATGGGGCTGACGCTGACGGTGCACGTGACCAGCCGCGAACAGCTTGACGAGCTCTACCGAACACTGACCACGCACCCGATGGTCAAGATCGTTTTGTGACCACCCGTGCGTTGGGCCAGGTGCCTTACGACACCACCTACAAGGCCATGCAGAGCTTCACTGCGGAGCGCTCAGCGGACACGCCCGACGAACTCTGGATCTGCGAGCACCCACCCGTCTTCACCCAGGGCCTGGCCGGCCGCGAGGACCACCTGCTGGCCCCCGGCAGCATCCCGGTGGTGCAGACCAACCGAGGCGGGCAGGTGACCTACCACGGCCCGGGTCAGGTGGTGGCCTATCCGCTGATCGACCTGCAGCGCGCGGGCTACTACGTCAAGGAATTCGTCTACCGCGTCGAGGAGGCGGTGATCCGAACGCTGGGTGAGTTCCAGGTCACGGGCCACCGCGTGGCTGGTGCGCCGGGCATCTATGTGCGGCTGGACGACCCTTTCAGCCATGCCCTGCTGCCCCAGCGCCCACAGCGGCGCGCACCTGGCGAAGCTGCGCCGATTCCGGACTTCACCGGTCTGGGCAAGATCGCCGCGCTGGGCATCAAGGTGAGCCGTCATTGCACTTACCACGGCGTGGCGCTCAACGTGGCGATGGACCTGCAACCCTTCCAGCGCATCAACCCGTGCGGCTACCAAGGTCTGCAGACGGTGGACCTTTCTACAATCGGGGTGGCGGTTTCCTGGGACGAGGCCGCGCACGTGCTGGGCCACAAACTCGGCGCCACCCTCTCACCCTGACCCCAGCGCGTCCTGCGCGCCGATGCCATGAACCCCACCGACACCCCTGCTGCTGCCGACAACACCACCGTTCGTGAGGCGCAGCCCGCAGCGAGCTACGACGCCACGGCCAAGCAGAAGAGCCAGGCCAAGACCTCCCGCATTCCCATCAAGATCGTGCCGGCCGAGGTGCTGAAAAAGCCCGAGTGGATCCGCGTCAAGGCGGGCAGCCCGACCACGCGCTTCTACGAAATCAAGGACATCCTGCGCACCAACAAGCTGGTGACGGTGTGCGAGGAGGCGAGCTGCCCCAACATCGGCGAGTGTTTCGGCAAGGGCACGGCCACCTTCATGATCATGGGCGACAAGTGCACGCGTCGCTGCCCGTTCTGCGATGTGGGCCACGGCCGCCCCGACCCCCTGGACGCCGACGAGCCCGACAACCTCGCCAGGACGATTGCGCAGCTCAAGCTGAAATACGTGGTGATCACCAGCGTGGACCGCGACGACCTGCGCGACGGCGGCGCAGGCCACTTTGTCGCCTGCATCGAAAAGACGCGAGCCCTGTCGCCGCAGACGCAGATCGAGGTGCTGGTGCCCGATTTCCGAGGCCGCGATGACCGCGCGCTGGAGATCCTCAAGGCTGCGCCGCCCGACGTGATGAACCACAACATGGAGACCGTGCCGCGCCTCTACAAGGAAGCACGCCCGGGCTCGGACTACCAGTTCAGCCTGAACCTGCTCAAGAAGTTCAAGGCGCTGTTTCCGCACGTGCCGACCAAGAGCGGCCTGATGGTCGGCCTGGGCGAAACCGACGAAGAGATCCTGGACGTGATGCGCGACATGCGTGCGCACGGCATCGACATGCTCACCATCGGCCAGTACCTCGCGCCCAGCGGTCACCACCTGCCGGTGCGCCGCTACGTGCACCCCGACACGTTCAAGATGTTCGAAGCCGAGGCCTACAAAATGGGCTTCAGCCACGCCGCTGTGGGCGCCATGGTGCGCAGTTCGTACCACGCCGACCAGCAGGCACACGACGTGTTGAACGCAGCAGCGAAGTGACATGTCCGCGGCGCACGACATTCTCAGCGTGCGCGCGTACGGCGCCTCGCACGGCAGCCACGACCACGAGCATTTCCAGATCCTGATCGGCCTGCAAGGAACGCTCGAACTGGAAGTGAGCGGGCACGGACGGCGCATTGATGCAGGCGATGGCTGCGTGGTTCCACCCGGTGAGCGCCACGATTTCGAAGCCCGCTCAGGGGCGGTCTGCCTTGTGCTGGACAGCCATACGAGTGGCTGGGCTCGCATGACTTCTGCGCCGCAACCCGCCGCGCTGGCCCTCGCGCAGTACCTGTCGCGGACATGCACCGAGCCATTGCCTCGCGCGCAGCGACTCGGGCCCACGCTGCTGTTGGAGGCATGGGCACCCCAAAGTCTGCTGGTGCCCCAACGGGCCCGTCGCAACATTGACTGGGAGGCCCTCGCCCACTGGGCGCTGGCGCGTGGCCCGGGCACGACGGTCGCCGAACTAGCCGCCCGCGCCCACCTGAGCGCTGCTCAGTTGGCGGCGCGCTGCCTGGCCGAACAAGGCCAGAGCACGCAGCTATGGTTGCGCGAACTGCGCCTGGCGCAAGCCCGCATCTGGCGGGAGCAGGGGCTGAGCGTGGCCGAGACCGCACGCCGCAGCGGCTACCGCTCGCCCTCGGCACTCACCGCCGCCCAACGCCGCGCCCGCCGCTGAAACCCGCGTCGCGCGACGACCGACCCGCGCCTCGCAACGGCTCGGCACGGTAACCTCGATCACATGAACGCCAACCTTCTTGCGCTCGGCGCCATCGCGCTCTGGGCTTCGCTCGCAGCGCTCGGTGTGGCGCTGTCTCACGTGCCGCCTTTCCTGCTCACGGGCTTGTCGCTCATCGTGGGCAGCCTGATTGCCCTGCCGCTCTCACGCTTCGATATTCGCCAATGGCGCGTGCCGGCCAGCACGCTGGCGCTGGGGGTCTACGGCCTGTTCGGCTTTCACTTTCTGCTTTTCATCGCGCTGCGCCATGCGCCTCCGGTGCAGGCCAATCTGGTGAACTACCTCTGGCCGCTGGGCATCGTGGTGATGGCGCCGCTGTTCCTGCCCGGTGTGTCGCTCGGCGCGCGACACATCTTTGCCGCCCTGCTGGGTTTCGCGGGCGCAGCGCTGGCCATCCTCGGCGGCGCGGGCAGTGCGGGCGACACCGGCTGGGCGTGGGGCTACATCCCGGCGCTGGCCTCGGCCTTCATCTGGGCCAGCTATTCGCTGATGACGAAACGCGTACGCGCCTTCCCCACGGCCGCCATCGGCAGCTTTGCACTGATCTCCGGTGTGCTCTCGTTGCTGTGCCACGCGCTGCTGGAGCCGGCCGTTTCGCTCTCGACGCAGGACATGCTGCTGATCGCGGTGCTCGGCCTGGGGCCCCTGGGCGGCGCGTTCTTCTTGTGGGACGCAGCGCTCAAGCGCGGCGATGCGCGGCAGATCGGCGTGCTGAGTTTTCTCACGCCGCTGTTGTCGACGCTGACACTGCTGTTGGTGCGGGGAGAGGTGCCAAGCCTGGTCATCGGATTGGCAGCTTTGATGATCGTGGGTGCGGCGGTGATCGCTACCCGCCAGGCCAACTGAACGTCAGTCGGTCATCAACGCTGCGGGGTCTTCCGCCGCCAGCACCGTCTGCGCCCAGGTCTGCAGGCGCGTCGTGTCGCAACGCAGGATCTGCTGCTTGACCGCGAGAATCTGCGACGGGTGCATGGAGAAGCTGCGCAGACCCAGACCGAGCAGCAGGCGCGTCATGGCCACGTCGCCCGCCATCTCGCCGCACACGCTGACCCCTTTGCCCTGCGCATGGCACTGCGTGATCGTGCTGGCCAGCAGGTGCAGCACGGCGGGGTGCACCGGGTCGTACAGGTGCGAGACGGCCTCGTCGGCTCGGTCGATCGCCAGCGTGTACTGGATCAGGTCGTTGGTGCCGATGGAGAGAAAGTCGAAGTGCTTGAGGAACAGCGGAATGGTGAGCGCCGCAGCGGGCACCTCGATCATGGCGCCGAGCTTCACCGACCCATGCCGCACGCCCGCGGCATCGAGCTGTTCGCGCGCCCGGTTCACCAGCGCCAGCGTCTGACGAATTTCGCTGGCGTGCGCCAGCATCGGCACCAGCAGGTGCACCGGGCCGTGGGCCGCCGCGCGAAGAATGGCGCGAAGCTGCGCGAGAAACATGGCGGGATCGGCCAGGCTCCAGCGGATGGCGCGCAGGCCGAGCGCCGGGTTGAGGTGTTCCTCGCCTGCGCGCTGCGCCACGCGGTCCAGCGGCTTGTCGGCGCCCACGTCCACAGTGCGGATGGTCACCGGCAGGCCCTGCATGCCTTCGACGGCGCGTTTGTAAGCCTGGTACTGCTCTTCCTCGTCGGGCAGTTTTCCGTTGCGACCCATGAAGAGAAATTCGCTACGGAACAGCCCCACGCCCACGGCGCCCGCCTTGAGCGCCCCCACGGCGTCTTCGGGCTGTTCGATGTTGGCCAGCAGTTCGATCTTCTGGCCGTCCAGCGTGACGGCGGGCGTGTTTTTCAGACGTGAAAGGCGCTCGCGCTCGACCTCGCCCTGGCGCTGCTTGAAGCCGTATTCGGCCAGCAGGATGGGTGAGGGATCGACCACCACCACACCGGCATCGCCGTCGATGATGACCCAGTCGTCCTGCTCGATCAGCTGGCTGGCCGAGCGCGCGCCCACCACGGCGGGAATGTCCATGCTGCGCGCAACGATTGCCGTGTGGCTGGTCTTGCCACCCACATCGGTGACGAAGCCGGCGAACACGCTTTGTTTGAACTGCAGCATGTCGGCCGGCGACAGGTCGTGCGCGATCAGCACCAGTGGCACAGCGACCGCGCTGTCTTGCCCGGGGCGTGGCTGGCCCGCCGCCACCGGCGATGTCACACCGCGCATCACACGCAGGATGCGCTCGACCACCTGCTCCAGGTCGGCCTTGCGTTCTCGCAGGTAGGGGTCTTCCATTTCGTCGAACTGGCGCGCGATCACCTCCAGCTGGGTGGTGAGCGCCCATTCGGCGTTGTAGTGCCGCTCGACGATCCAGTGCTTCACGCCGTTGGTGAGTTGCTCGTCCTGCAGCAGCATGAGGTGCACGTCGAGCAAGGCGGTGAGCTCGGGGTGCGCATCGGCCGGGCCCAGCTCATGCAGGCTTTGCTGCACCTTCACGATCTCTGCCGACACCTCGTTGCGCGCGTGGCGCAACCGCTCGATCTCACCTTCGACCTGCTCGGCCTGCACGAAGTAGTGCGCCACATCGATGCGGCTGGACGCCACGATCACCGCCCGCCCGATGGCAATGCCCCGGGAGACGGCCAGACCGTGAACCGAGAAGGTCATTCGCCCTCGCCGAACTTGTCGTTGATCAAGGCGATAAGCGCATTCATCGCCACCTGTTCATCGGCACCGTTGGTCTCAACCTCGACCGAGCTGCCCAGGCCTGCGGCCAGCATCATCACGCCCATGATGCTTTTTGCATTTACACGGCGATCGCCGCGCGACATCCACACCTCGCTGGCGAAGCTGCCGGCGAGTTTGGTGAGTTTGGCCGAGGCGCGTGCGTGCAGCCCGAGCTTATTGCTGATGGTCACGGTGGTCTTGATCATGGGTGGCTCGTCTGGCCTGGTTCTGCGGAGCGGTCACCGCCACCTGAATCACTCCCTGCGTGGCGCCGATCATGGCGCGCGAGATCAGCGCGTCGAGCGACTCGTGGCGGTACGACACGGTGCGCAGCAGCATGGGCAGGTTCACGCCGGTGATCAACTTGGAGTTGATGCCGTCAATGAGTTTCTGCGCCACGTTGCACGGCGTGGCGCCGAACACGTCGGTCACCACCAGGGTTTGCGGCAGGTGCATCTGGCGCATGAGCGCGCGCGCCTGTGCCAGGGATTCTTCGGGCGGTACGTTGGGTTGGACATCCAGCGCCGAGACGGCCTCGGCGCTGTCGGGAAACACATGCATGACGCATTGGCGCAGGGCTGAGGCCAGAGGCGCGTGCGCGATGATGAGGATGCCGTTCATGGATGCAGTTTAGCTGGCCTGCGCCCCCGGGCGGCCTCGCCAGGCGCGCCAGAAAGCGAGGTAGGCACACACGCAACACACGCCAAAGATGGCGATGGCGCCTCGGTAACGATCGGATTCGCTCCAGCCGAACACCGAAAGGGCTTCGATCAGCAGACCGATGCCCCACTGCACACCGAACACCCCACCGAAGATGGCCAGGTTGTAGGCCGACAAGGCACGGCCTGCGGCCTCTGGCGGCAAGGCCAGCGCTACCGCAGGCTGCGACAACGAGACGAAGGTGCTGGTAACGCAGAACAGCGCCCACAACTCCCAGCCCGCATCGGCGCCCAGCAGCACGATGGCGCCCAGAACGAAGAAGCTCGATGGCAAGCCCCAGGCGATCAACCGCTCGGGCCGCAACCCCCGGCGCGCCAGGTGCGGGTTGACCACGCCCCAGAGCCAGAAGGTGCCGAGCATGGCCAGGTTGATGCCGAACAAACCAGCCGCCGATTCCTGCGGCGTATAACCCGCCACCTTCACCATCCAGGGGCCTGCCCACAGCGTCTGCACCGCCACCATGCCGCCGTAGTTGACGAAGCCGATCGGCAGCATCTGGCGGAAGTAGGGGTTGCGCCAGATGAAGCCATAGCCTTTTGAGCTTGACGGCGGGTCCTTCGGCGAAGGTGCTGCCGCCTGACGCCAACGCGGCACGGCCAGCGCGATGCCGATCATGGAGAGCGCGATCAACCCGGCGAGCATCCAGAACAGCCCGCGCCAACCCGTGTAGGGCATGAGCCACTGCACCGGCAAGGTGGCGGCCACCATGCCCAGCGAGCCGGTCATGAGCATCCAGGAGTTCGCGCGCAGTTGCGTGGCGGGCGCGAGCCAGCGGCGAAAACCGGTGAGTGGGGCCATCAGGCAGGCGCTCACGCCCATGCCGGTGAGCACGCGTGCGGCCAGCAGGCCCGAGAAGCTGGTGGCCATTGCAAACGCCATGCAGCCCAGCACGGCCACCGCCAGAAACCCCAGAATCACCTGGCGCGGCCCGTGCCGGTCCAGCCAGTTGCCCAGCGGCAACTGGGTCAGCGCAAAGCCCAGGAAATAGCCCCCCGCGAGCAGGCCGAGGTCACCGGCGTTCAGGTCCAGCTCCAGGCTCAGCGTGGGCGAGAGCGTGGCGGTGATGGCGCGCACCAGGGCCGAGAAAAAATAGGCCAGCGCAAAGCTGAGAAAAACGATCACGGCAGCGCGCGGCACCAGCGCGTCGCCGGTGGCGTCCCGGGGCAGGCGGTTCATGGCAGCTTCAATCCGTCAAAGAACGTGGTGCTCACCTCTTCGCTCAATGCCGGGCCATAGATCGCGGCCTGAAACACCTGCGTGCCGCGCGCAAAGTACACCAGGCGCGCCTGCACCGGCTGCCCTTGCGAATCGGTGCCTTGCACCTGAATGCCCTGTGTCAGCGTCGAGCCGCTCACCTTCGCGCTCCAGCGGTGGGCCGGGTCTGCTTGCAAGGCCGGGTCAACGCGGATCGCTGCGAGCGAAGCACGCTGCCAATTGGTCAGCGCGGCGGGCACGGCACCGGCATCGGGCGCGTCGGCCCAGGCCAGGGCAAAGGTCAGACCACCGGTCTTGCAGCTGTGCATGTGCAGCACCGTGGGCGAACCACCCAGCGGCACAGAGCGTTCGGCCATCTCGGGCTTGCACGGCAAAAGCGCCTCCAGAGGCGTGCCCTCGGGGCGCAGCTCGCGCCAATTGAAGTTCGGGTTGCAGGCGCTCAGCACAACGGCGATCAGTACGCCGATGGGCCAAGGCCGGCACATCGCGTGATGAGGTGCAAGTGAAGGCATGGGATGGGGAAGGGCACGCCACTGAGGGGACAGCGCAAGCGCCGCAGCGTCGCGCACAATGGCCAACATGAATGCTCTGGATGGTATCCGCATACTTGATTTGTCCCGCGTGCTCGCGGGCCCCTGGTGCACACAGACGCTGGCCGATCTGGGCGCCGACGTGGTGAAGGTCGAGCGCCCGCCCGGCCACAACCACCCCGGTGGCGACGACACGCGCGGCTGGGGCCCGCCCTTCCTGCGCGGGCGCGACGGGGAAGACACGGCAGAAGCCGCCTACTACCTCGGCGCCAACCGCAACAAGCGATCCATCACCTGCGACATCGCCACGCCCGCAGGCCAGGCGCTGATCCGTGAACTGGCGGCCAAGGCCGACGTGTTCGTGGAGAACTACAAGGTGGGCGACATGGCGCGCTACGGGCTGGATTTCGAGAGCCTGCGCACCCTCAACCCCAAGCTCGTGTACTGCTCCATCACCGGCTTCGGCCAGACCGGTCCGTACAAGGAACGCGCGGGTTACGACTTCGCCATCCAGGCCATGGGCGGCCTCATGAGCGTGACCGGCGAGCGCGACGACCTGCCCGGCGGTGGCCCGCAAAAAGTGGGCGTGGCCGTGGCCGATCTGGTCACCGGGCTCTACGCCACGGTGGCGATCCAGGCCGCGCTGCGCCACGCCGAGCGCACCGGCGAGGGCCAGCACATCGACATGGCGCTGCTCGACACACAAGTCGCCATGCTCGCCAACCTGGGCGCCAACTACCTGGTGCGCGGTCGCGAAGACGGCAAGGTGCCTGGCCGCGCCGGCAATGCCCACGCCAACATCGTGCCCTACCAGGTGTTCGAGGTCGCGCCCGATGCGCAGGGCCAGGCACAACACATCATCCTGGCGGTGGGCAACGACGGCCAGTTCGCCAAGTTCTGCGCTGTGGCCGGCCAGCCCGAGCTGGCGCTGGATGCGCGTTTTGCGCAGAACCAGAACCGGGTGCGCCACCGTGCGGTGCTGGTGCCGCTGCTCGAAGCCATCCTCAAAAGCCGTGGCAAGTCCGACTGGCTCGCCGCGCTGGAAGCGGCCAAGGTGCCGTGTGGCCCGATCAACAGCCTGGCCGAGGTGTTTGCCGACGAACACGTGCTCTCCCGCGGCATGGTGCAGCGCTGGTCGCATCCGCTGGCCGGGCAGGTCGATCTGGTCGCCAGCCCGCTCAAGCTCAGCGCCACCCCCGTGCGCAACGACTTGCCGCCGCCCCTGCTGGGCCAGCACACGGCGGAGGTGCTGGGCGACTGGCTGGGCAGCACGCCCGAACAACTGGCCGAGCTGCAGCGCAGCGGTGCGGTCTGACCGGGCAACCCATGGCCGCCGCTGTGCCCACCCTGCCAACACCCGCCTCGTTGCGCGGTGCTGCGCAAGCCGCCGCCGCACGCGGCGAGCCGCTGGTGGTCATGACCACACTCAAAGGTTGCGTGTACTGCGCGCTGGTGCGCAACAACTACCTGGCACCCATGCGGCGCGACGGTGAGCTGGTGGCGGTGCAGATCGATGTGCAAGACCGCCAGTCCAACCTGCAGGGCTTCGCCGGCGACATGACGACGCCGGCCGATCAGGCGCGGGCCTGGAAGGCGCGCTTCACACCCACGGTGATGTTCTTCGGGCCCGATGGGACAGAACTTGCCGAGCGCCTGGTGGGCGTGGCCGTGCCCGACTTTTTTGGCGAGTACCTGAGCGCGCGCCTGGTCGAGGCGCGCGGCAAGCTCAAGAAAAACTGAGCACCAGGCGTGAGCCTGCGCTCACTTCATGGCGCCAAACACCTTCTGGAGAATGGCGCTGCCGGTGCCCACCGGGTCCTGGCGGATCTTGCGCTCTTCTTCGCCGATGATGGTGTAGAGGCCATCGAGCGACTTGCCGGTCACGTACTTCTGGATGTTGGCGTCTTCCGACTTCACCAGACCAAAGCCTGCGGCTTTGCCGGCGAACTTGTTGTACTGGTTGGCCAGGCCGACTTTTTCGGTGGCCTTGGTGACGATGGGCAGGAATTTTTCGCCCAGCGGCAAACGCGTCTTGTCGGCAAAGAAGCGGGTCACCGAGTTGTCGCCACCGCCCAGGATGTTCTTGGCGTCCGACACGCTCATCGACTTGACCGCGTTCACCAACAGATCCTTGCCCATGGGCACCGCCGCCTCGGCCGCGCGGTTCATGCTGGTCACCAGCTCATCAATGCGCTTGCCCTGGCCGGTGAGCTTCAGCAGCTTGGACGCGTCTTCCAGAAAACCCGGCAAAGGAATCCGAACTTTCGGGTTGCCGAGGAATCCATCTGTCTTGCCCAGCAGTGCCACGGCCGCCAGAGCGCCTTTTTCCAGCGCAACCTTGATGCCCTTGCTGGCATCGCCCTCGGTGAGATCGCCCAGCGACAAGGCCCGCGCCTGCTGATGGACCGCGAGGATCAAGAGGCCGATGGCGGCGGTGGACTGGGTAAACTGGCGACGCTGCATGCGGTGTCTCCGGGGATGCTGATGAACCAATGACGTGGGGCAATGTAGCCCCCGGGAAATGAAAACACAATGACCGAACTCGATCGACCCGGCCGCTTGCGCCGCCGCAGCCTGGCTGCCATTGCGGCGCTGGGTGCCGCCGCGGTGCTGGGCCTGGCGGGCTGTGCGGGCGGAGAAGCGGCACCTGAGTCCACCTTCGTGCTGCTGGACGGCTCCAAGTCCACCACCGCCGACCTCAAGGGCAAGGTGACCCTGGTGAATTTCTGGGCCACCACCTGCGTTTCGTGCGTGAAAGAAATGCCGCAGATCGTGGCCACCTGGCACAAGTACCAGGCCCAGGGCTTCGACACCGTGGCCGTGGCCATGGAATACGACCCGCCGAACTGGGTGCTCAACTTTGCGCAGAGCCGCCAGCTGCCGTTCAAGGTGGCGCTGGACAACACCGGCGAGATTGCCCAGCAGTGGGGCGACGTCAAACTCACACCCACCACCTACCTGGTGGACAAACAAGGGCGCATTGTCAAACGCTTCGTGGGGGAGCCCGACTTTGCCGCTTTGCACCAGCTCATCGAGAAGCTGCTGGCCCAGACCTGAGAACGTCCGGGCCCAAACAGAAAAAGCCGAACGTTTCCGTTCGGCTTTTTCATGTCCCATTCGGCCAGGGCGGTGCCCGTCAGTTCTTTTGATAGGCGTCGTGGCAGGCCTTGCAGGTTTGGCCCACGGCGCCGAAGGCCGTCTTCACCGCGTCCAGGTTGCCGGTCTTGGCAGCAGCGCTCAGCTTGGCCGTCTCGGCCTGCAGCTTGTCGGCGCCTTCCTTGAACTTCGCCTGCTCGGTCCAGATGGCAGGCAGTGCGCGGGTGTCGCCCCCCTTGTCGGTGCCTGGGCCAAAAGCCTCCCAGGGCAGCCGGCTCATGGTCTCGACGATGGCCGAGCTGTCGGCCGCCACTTTGGCGTCGAAGGGCACGCGCCCATTGGCCATAGCGCCCACACGACCAAAATGACTGGCCATGACGGTCATTGCGGCCTTGCGGTACTTGATCGCGTCTTCGGGCTTTTGGAACTGGGCAAAAGCCGGGGCCGACAAGCTGGTGAACGCAATGGCCATGGCCAGCGGGGCGAGAAATTTCATGAACACTCCTGAGCGTGGTTGAATACAAAAGGCAGCGAAGGTGCTGCCTGCGCGTGAGTGTGCAGGCATCGGTTAAGTTCCATCGGAACTGTCCGCATGTCCCCTGGCTCCACTGTTCTTTGACCTTTCTCACCTCGACCATGCAAACCATTCGCGTCTGGGACCTTCCCACCCGCCTGTTCCACTGGCTGCTGGCCATCGCTGTTGTGGGCCTCGTGATCACCGCCAGCATCGGTGGCAACTGGATGAACTGGCACCTGCGCCTGGGCTACAGCGTGCTGGCACTGCTGCTGTTCCGACTGGTCTGGGGTTTCGTGGGCGGGCATTGGTCGCGCTTCGGCAGTTTTCTGTACGCCCCGTCGACTGTTCTGGCTTACCTGCGAGGACAAGCCAAACCCGAGCACCGCGTGGGCCACACGCCCTTGGGCGCTCTGTCGGTGTTCGCCCTGCTGATCATCTTGCTGGCGCAGGTCTCCACCGGCCTCATGAGCGACGACGAGATCGCCTTTTTCGGCCCACTGGTCCGCTTTGTCTCGGGCGACACCGTTGCGCTGGCCACCAGTTACCACAAGAACGTGGGCAAGATCATCGTCATTGCGCTGGTGGTGCTCCATGTGGTGGCGATCCTTTTTTACAAGTGGGTGAAGAAGGACAACCTCGTGCGCCCGATGGTCCTGGGTGACAAGGAAGTGCCCCGTGCTGTTGTCGTTCCCAAGTCGCGGGATTCGGCCGCTTCGCGCACATTGGCCCTGCTGGTGCTGGCCCTGTGCGGCGGTGCGGTGGCCTGGTTGGTCCAGCTGGGCAACGCTTTCTGATGGGGAACTCCCGTCGTATAGTGAGCGCCCCGTTGCTCGCGCAGGCCAGCCTGCTGCTTCCCGCATGAAACCCACCGAGACAGACAACGTCACGCTTCGACTGGCGCAGTTTCCAGAGGACCTGAGCACTGTCCGGTCGCTGTTTCTCGACTACCAGACCGACTTGGGCATCGACCTGTGTTTCCAGGGCTTCGATGCCGAGCTCGCCGGACTGCCCGGCGACTACGCGCAGCCTGCTGGGTCCGTCTTTCTTGCCAGCGTGGACGGTGAACCCGCCGGTTGTTGCGCCTTTCGCGCACTCACCAACACCGACCACACCGATGCGTGCGAGATGAAACGCCTTTTCGTGCGACGCGCTTTCCGGGGCTTTGGGCTGGGCCGGCTGCTGGTGGAACGGGTCATGAGCGACGCACGGCTCGCTGGCTACACCACCATGTTGCTGGACACGCTCAGCGACATGGAAACCGCGCGTGCTTTGTACCAGGAGTCGGGCTTCGTGGAGGTCGCGCCTTACTATCACAACCCCATTCCTGGCGCGCACTATCTCAAGGTCGATCTCTGATTGCCTATCAGAACGCCCATGAAAAAGCCGCCGGTGCAGCCACCGGCGGCTTTTTTACTGAATCAGCTCCGGATCAGACGCCGGCTTTGGCCTGGGCCAGCAGCGTGGCGGCGTCGCTCACCTCGAACTTGCCCGGTGCTTCGACGTTCAGCGCCTTGACCACGCCATCCTTGATCAACATCGAGTAGCGGTTGCTGCGCAGACCCATGCCACGACCGGTCAGGTCCAGCGTCAAACCCGTGGCCTTGGCGAAGTCGGCGCTGCCGTCGGCCAGCATGCGCACCTTGTCGCCGGTCTTCTGGTCGCGTGCCCAGGCGCCCATCACGAAAGCGTCGTTCACGCTCAGGCACCAGATCTCGTCGACACCCGCAGCCTTGAAGTCGGCAGCGTGCTCCACGTAACCAGGCACATGCTTGGCCGAACACGTCGGCGTGAAAGCACCCGGCAGCGCGAACACGGCGATCGTCTTGCCCGAAGAGGCCTTGTGTGCGTCCACCGCATTGGGGCCGATGCTGCAGCCGTTGCCTTCAACTTCGCTGTATTCCATCAACGTCGCCGCCGGGATTTTTTCGCCAACCTGAATCATGCTGTGCTCCTCGTGGTTTTGGGCCCGTGGGCCGTGGTGTAGGGGCCCGAAAAAATCGGGTCCGGAAAAAGAAAAAGCGACCGGCATTGTCGGTCGCTTTTCAGTTCGGCGCTGCAAGCAGCGCGAATCGCGCTTAAACCAGCTCGGCCTTTTGGACCAGGCGGGTGGCAACCCAGTTTTTCGTTTTCGACAGCGGACGGCTCTCGGTGATTTCGATCGTGTCACCGGCCTTGTACTCGCCCTTTTCGTCGTGGGCGTGGTACTTGCTCGACTTGGCAACGATCTTGTCGTAGAGCTCGTGCTTCACACGGCGCTCGACCAGAACCGTCACGGTCTTGGCGCGTTTGTCACTGACGACCTTGCCGATCAAGGTGCGCTTGAGGGATGTTTTAGCTTCCGTCATGGTCACTCCTTATTTGGCCGAAGCCGCGGTGCGCTGCTTCTCGGCAAGAATTGTCTTGGCACGAGCGATGGCGCGGCGGGTGTCGCCCAGCACGGCGTTGTTGTTGAGTTGTTGCGTGGCTTTTTGCATGCGCAGACCGAAGTGGGCCTTTTGCAGCGATTTCACTTCGGCT
Organism: Burkholderiales bacterium; assembly: GCA_003241965.1. Taxonomy (GTDB): domain Bacteria; phylum Pseudomonadota; class Gammaproteobacteria; order Burkholderiales; family Burkholderiaceae_C; genus Hydrogenophaga. The sequence goes on from QBMB01000048.1 coordinate 30,226, forward strand.
TCGAGGCCGGCCACATCCTTTTGGCGCAGTTCAGCAGTTTTCATCTTGTGTTCTCCTGAATCACTGACCCAACAAGCGCGTCACGAACGTGGTGCGCAGGGGAAGTTTGGCGGCGGCCAGCTGGAACGCCTCACGGGCCAGCTGTTCCGGCACGCCGACGATCTCGTACAGCACCTTGCCGGGCTGGATTTCAGCCACGTAGTACTCCACCGAACCCTTGCCGTTGCCCATGCGGACTTCAGCAGGTTTCTGGGAAATCGGCTTGTCCGGGAACACGCGGATCCAGATACGGCCGCCACGTTTGACGTGACGGGAAATCGCGCGACGCGCGGCTTCGATCTGGCGAGCCGTCAGGCGACCGCGGTCGGTCGACTTCAGGCCGAAGTCACCAAACGCGACGGTCGCGCCGCTGGTGGCGACACCGGTATTGCGGCCTTTTTGTTCCTTGCGGAATTTGCGGCGAGCAGGTTGCAACATTGTTATTCTCCTTTGCCGTCCGCAGCTGCAGATGCGGGCGCGGCGTCTTTGCGAACGCGCTTAACGGCGGGTTTGGTTTCGGTTCCGGTCGTGGCTTCGGCAGGCTTGTCGCTGCCATCGGCCGGAGCAGCGTTCGCACCGGGGCGACGAACCGCAGCGCGGGCAGGAGGACCTGCTGGACGCTCGCGGCGCGGACCACGGGGGCGGCGCTCTTCTTCAACACGGGGCTCGGCGGCCACGGGCGCATCGTTGCGACCCAGGGTGTCGCCCTTGTAGACCCAGACCTTGACACCAATGATGCCGTAGGTGGTCTTGGCTTCGGACGTGCCGTAGTCGATGTCGGCGCGCAGGGTGTGAAGCGGCACGCGACCTTCGCGGTACCACTCGCAACGGGCAATCTCAATGCCGTTCAAACGACCCGACGACATGATCTTGATGCCCTGTGCGCCCAAGCGCATCGCGTTCTGCATGGCGCGTTTCATGGCGCGGCGGAACATGATGCGTTTTTCGAGCTGCTGCGTGATGCTGTCGGCGATCAACTTGGCATCGATTTCGGGCTTGCGCACTTCTTCGATGTTGACCGCGACCGGCACGCCCAGCTTGGCGGCCAGTTCTTTCTTCAGCTTCTCGATGTCTTCGCCTTTTTTGCCGATCACCACGCCCGGACGTGCCGAGTAAATGGTGATGCGGGCGTTCTTGGCGGGGCGCTCGATCACGACGCGCGAAACGGCGGCGTTCTTCAGCTTGCCCTTGAGGTACTCGCGCACCTTGATGTCTTCGGCCAGCATGCCGGCGAAGTCACGGTTGCTCGCGTACCAGCGGCTGGCCCAGTTGCGCGAAATGGCGAGGCGGAACCCGGTAGGGTTGATTTTTTGTCCCATATTCCTGTGACCTCTTCAGTTGCCAACCGTCACGTAGATGTGACACGTGGGTTTGCTGATGCGGTTGCCGCGGCCTTTGGCGCGGGCCGAGAAGCGCTTGAGCGTCGTGCCTTGTTCGACGTAGATGGTCGTGACCTTCAGTTCGTCGATATCGGCGCCGTCGTTGTGTTCAGCATTGGCGATGGCGGACTCAAGAGCTTTCTTGACAATGCCAGCTGCCTTCTTCTGCGTGAACGCCAGGATGTTGAGGGCCTGGTCGACCTTTTTGCCGCGAATCAGGTCGGCAACCAGTCGGCCTTTGTCGACCGAGAGGCGAACGCCTCGAACGATTGAACGGGTTTCCATGGTTGTTCCTTACTTCTTCGCTTTTTTGTCGGCCGGATGGCCCTTGAACGTCCGCGTCAGCGAAAACTCGCCGAGCTTGTGTCCAACCATCTGATCGGTGATGTACACGGGCACGTGCTGCTTGCCGTTGTGCACGGCAATGGTCAGGCCGATGAAATCGGGCAGGATCATCGAGCGACGCGACCAGGTCTTGACGGGCTTTTTGTCCTTGGTGGACACGGCCTTCTCCACTTTGGCCATCAGGTGATGGTCAACGAAGGGGCCTTTTTTGAGTGAGCGAGTCATGTTGTCAACCCTTTACTTCTTGCGACGCGAGACGATCATCGACTGCGTGCGGCGGTTGTTGCGGGTGCGGTAGCCTTTGGTCAGGTTGCCCCACGGATCCACCGGAGCGCGGCCTTCGCCGGTCTTGCCCTCACCACCACCGTGTGGGTGGTCGATCGGGTTCATCGCGGTACCGCGAACGGTTGGGCGAATGCCCATGTGGCGCTTGACACCGGCCTTGCCCAACTGGCGCAAGCTGTGTTCCTGGTTGGACACTTCGCCGATGGTGGCGCGGCAGTCCACGTGGACCTTGCGGACCTCGCCGGAGCGCATGCGGACCTGGGCGTAGATGCCTTCGCGAGCCAACAACACAGCCGAGGCGCCGGCGGAACGGGCGATTTGCGCGCCTTTGCCGACCTGCAGCTCGATGCAGTGGATGGTCGAACCGACCGGGATGTTGCGGATTGGAAGGGTGTTGCCCACGCGGATCGGCGACTCCGAGCCGGACAGCAGCGTTGCGCCCACTTCAACGCCACGGGGGGCGATGATGTAGCGGCGCTCGCCGTCGGCGTAGCACACCAGCGCGATGTGCGCCGTGCGGTTCGGGTCGTACTCGATGCGCTCGACCTTGGCCGGAATGCCATCCTTGTTGCGACGGAAGTCGACAACGCGGTAGTGGTGCTTGTGACCACCGCCCTTGTGGCGGGTGGTGATGTGACCGTTGTTGTTGCGGCCGGCTTTCTGGAACTGAGGTTCCAGCAGCGGCGCAAAACCTTCACCCTTGTGGAGGTGGTCACGCGTGACCTTCACCATGCCGCGACGGCCTGGTGAGGTGGGTTTCATCTTGATGACTGCCATGATTAAACGCCCTCCCCGCCGAAGTTCAGCTCTTGACCCGGCATGAGGGTCACATAGGCCTTGCGAACGTGATCGCGACGGCCAACGGTCTTGCCAAAGCGCTTGGCCTTGCCCTTTTGATTGAGCACGGACACACCCTTGACCTGGACCTTGAACATCAGTTCAACAGCGGCCTTGATCTCGGGCTTGGAAGCATCGCGCAACACCTTGAACATGATGGCGTTGGTCTGCTCGGCGACCTGGGTGGCTTTCTCGGACACGATGGGTGCCACGAGGACCTGCATCAGGCGGCCTTCGTCGTATTTTGTGACGTTCATGCGAACATCTCCTTGAGCTGGTCGATCGCCGCCTTGGTGACGATGACTTTCTTGTAATGCACCAGCGACAGCGGATCGGCGTAACGCGGCTCGACCACCAGCACATTGGGCAGGTTGCGCGAAGCCAGGTACAGGTTTTCGTCGACTTCTTCGGTGATGACCAGAACCGATTGCAGGTTCATGGACTTGAACTTGTCAGCCAGCTGCTTGGTCTTGGGCGAATCCACTTTCATGGAATCGATCACGGCCAGACGGCCTTCACGCACCAGCTGCGAGAAGATGGACGCCATGCCGGCGCGGTACATCTTCTTGTTGATCTTCTGGGTGAAATTCTCGTCGGGGCTGTTCGGGAAAATCCGACCACCGCCACGCCACAGAGGCGAAGAAGTCATACCGGCGCGGGCGCGGCCCGTGCCTTTTTGCTTGAACGGCTTCTTGGTCGAGTGCTTGACCATCTGGCGGTCTTTTTGTGCACGCGTGCCCTGACGGGCGTTCGCCTGATATGCCACCACGAGTTGGTGAATCAGGGCTTCGTTGTAATCGCGACCAAACACGGTTTCAGGCACGTCCACATTGGACGATGACTGACCCTGGTCGTTCAGGAGTTCAACTTGCATCAGTTTGCTCCCTTGGATTTGGCCTTGATGGCAGGACGCACGGTCAGGAAACCGCCGTTCGAGCCTGGCACAGCGCCACGGATCATGAGCAGCTGACGGGCTTCGTCCACGCGCACGATGTCGAGGTTCTGAATTGTTTTGGTGTCATCACCCATGTGACCGGTCATTTTCTTGCCCGGAAACACGCGACCCGGATCCTGGGCCATGGAGATGGAACCTGGCACGTTGTGCGAACGGCTGTTGCCGTGCGATGCGCGCTGGGATTTGAAGTTGTGGCGCTTGATGGTGCCGGCGAAGCCTTTACCGATCGAAGTACCTTGCACGTCCACTTTCTGACCCACCGCGAAAATCGCGTTGGGGGCCACCACGGCACCGGGCTGGTACTGGGCAGCAACGTCAGAAGCGACGCGGAATTCCTGGATGATTTCGCCCGCTTCAACACCGGCTTTGGCCAAATGGCCCGCTTCGGGTTTCGTCACGCGGGAGGCACGGCGGGCACCAAAGGTGACCTGCAGCGCATCGTAGCCATCATGGGCCAGGGTTTTGACCTGTGTCACACGGTTGTTCGACACATCGACCACCGTGACAGGAACTGCGTCCCCATCATCGGTGAACAGACGCATCATGCCCACCTTGCGACCCAACAACCCGAGGGAGTTGCTAAGACTCATTGTTTTCTCCGTTCCCGACTTCAATTGGCCGGGGCTGATGGTGCATCGACTCTCCCCAAAGGGCGTCGACACGTTTTAAAAATACGACCTGCATCATTGTCAGACCGCATCGGCAAAGCCGAACTCCCTGGACCGAAATCCAGGAAAGCCTGCCAGTATAACCAGCAGGCTTTGTTTGTGCAAGCTGGCCGGCACAAGAAGCACCGGTCGGCCTGAAAACCGCAATTACTGCAGCTTGATCTCGACGTCCACGCCAGCCGGCAGGTCGAGCTTCATCAGGGCGTCAACCGTCTTGTCGGTCGGATCCACGATGTCCATCAGACGCTGGTGCGTGCGGATTTCGAGCTGGTCGCGGCTGGTCTTGTTGACGTGCGGCGAACGCAGGATGTCAAAACGCCTCATGCGGGTCGGCAGGGGCACGGGGCCCTTGACGATCGCGCCGGTGCGCTTGGCGGTGTCCACGATCTCGGCGGCCGAGCTGTCGATCAGTTTGTAGTCAAACGCCTTCAGACGAATGCGGATTTTTTGCTTGGTAGACATGTCCGCTCCTTAAGCGATGATTTTGGCAACGACGCCGGCACCGACGGTGCGGCCACCTTCGCGGATGGCGAAGCGCAGGCCTTCTTCCATGGCGATGG
>QBMB01000049.1 GCA_003241965.1 Burkholderiales bacterium
AAGGGGTTGCGGCGTTCGAAGGTGGCTCCTTTTTCGGCGGTGACTTTCAGGCCGTTGATGAGCATGGACAGGTCGGACATGGGGTTCTCCTTGGGGTTGCTAATGCGTTGTTGCCGCGGCCTTGCGGCGTTGCACGGCATCGGCCGCGCTGGTGGTGCCACTGGCGGGGTCTTTGTCGGCGCCGAGGTAGGCCTCGCGGATCACGGTAGAACGCGCGAGCAGCTTCGCCGGGCCGCTGGCCACCAGCGTGCCGCGTTCCATCACGTACCCACGGTCGGCCACGGCCAGCGCCTTCTTCACGTTCTGCTCGACCATCAGCACGGTGGTGCCGGCGTCCGCGATGCGCCGCACGATGGTGAGCAGCTCGTCCACCATCTTGGGCGCGAGACCCAGCGAAGGTTCGTCGAGCATCAGCAGGCGCGGCGCACACATCATGGCGCGCGCCACCGCCACCATCTGCTGCTCGCCGCCGCTCATGGTGCCGGCGAGCTGCGTGGCGCGTTCCTTGAGTTTGGGGAAGTCCACAAAAGCCTGGGCCAGGCGCTCGGCGCGTTGCGCCTTGGGCACAAGCCAGCCGCCGAGTTCGAGGTTTTCGGTCACCGTGAGTTGCGGGAACAGCTGCCGGCCTTCGGGCACCAGGGCCACGCCGGCCTGCACGATCTCGTGCGTCTTCTCGGGCATCTCGGCGCCGTCGAGCAGCACCGAGCCGCTGCGCGGAATCAGGCCATTGAGCGCTTTGAGCAGCGTGGTCTTGCCCGCGCCGTTGGGGCCGAGCACCACGGTCAGGCCGGGCTGGATGTCCAGCTTCAAATCGCGCAGCACGAGGAAGGCGCCGTAACCGGCCGAGAGGCCGTTCACCTTGAGGCGGGCGCGCGCGCCGCCGCCGAGTTCGAAGGGGGTTGGGCGGTACCACATCATGCGGCGGCTTCCTCTGCGGTCGGCTCGTTCATTTCGTCGCCCAGGTAGGCCTCGATCACCTCGGCGTTGCGCACCACCTCGGCCGGTGTGCCGTCGGCAATTTTGCGGCCCTGGTGCAGCACGATCACACGCTCCACGTGGCGCAGCAGCGTGGTCACGGCGTGTTCGATCCAGACCACGGTGAGGTCGAGCTCGTCGCGCAGGCGGCGGATCAGGCGGGCCATTTCCTCCACCTCGTTTTCGGTCAGGCCGGCGGCCACTTCGTCGAGCAGCAGCATGCGAGGGCGCGTGGCCAGGGCCATGCCGATTTCGAGCAGGCGTTGTTGTGAAGGCGTGATGGCCGAAGCCGGCAGCTCGGCCTGGGCACTCAGACCGATGAGACCGAGGATGCTCTCGGGCGTGCGCAGCACCCACGGCACCGAAGCCTCCTCGCCCCAGAAGATGTATTTGCGTGGACGGCGGCCAGCGAACTTGAGGCCGAAGGCGATGTTGTCGCGCACCCGCATGTCGGCAAAGGTGCGTGGCGTCTGGAAGGTGCGCGCCAGACCGCTGGCGGCAAAGCGGTGCGGCCCTTTGCCGGCCAGCTCACGCCCCTGCACCGTGAGCGCTCCGCTGGTGGGTTGGGTGACGCCGGAGATGGCGTTGAAGAAGGTGGTCTTGCCCGCGCCGTTGGGGCCGATGATGCCGACGAGTTCGCCCGGCATGAAACGGGCGCTGACCGCGTCCACGGCGATGAGGCCACCGAAGCGCACGGTGATGTCGCAGGCGTCGAGAAGGGGCTGGCGATCAGAAGACATCGCGACGCTCCCTCAGACTCTTCTCGAGTTGCTTGCGGCGTTTCGTCTCGCCACTCAGGTCGTCGCGCGTTTCGGTCCACCAGGCCTTGGCTCCATCGCGCCAGCCCCGGAAGGTCTCGGTGCGCAACGATGCGAGGCCGCCAGGCAAATACAGCACCGAGAGGATGAGCAACAGCCCGAGCGACATCATGTAGATCTGCGGCACCTGCAGGCGCAGGGTTTCGGCCAGCACGCTGAAAACGATGGCAGCGATGAGCGGGCCCCACAGCGTGGCCGCGCCGCCAATGAGCGCGATCAGCACGGTCTGGAAACCGATGAAGGGGTTGAACACGGTGTGCGGGTCGATGTAGGTCCAGCGCACCGACATGGCCGCGCCCACAGCACCCGCCACCGCGGCGGTCAGCGCAAAGCCCGCCACCTTGACCCAGCGCGTGTTCACGCCCAGGGTCTGCGCGCGCTGCTCGTCGGCCCCGATGCCCAGCATGGCCAGACCAAAGCGCGTGGGCCGGATGGTGATGGACAGCGCCACCGTGATCACGGCCAGCGCGAGAACGGTGAGGTAGATGGTGTCGCGCTCGGGCACCACCATGAGCACGCGGCCCACGGTGCCGGTGACGCTTTTCTCGAAGTAGCTGATGGCGTGGCGGATGAGCTCGGTCATGCCGAAGGTGAGCACCGCGAAGTAGGTGCCGCGCAGGTGCAGCACGGCCGCGCCCATGACCACCGCCACACCAGCGGCGATCAGCGCACCGAGACCGATGGCCTGCGTCCACGACACGTGCTCCAGCAGGATGGCGCTGGTGTAGGCGCCGATGCCGAAGAAGGCCGAGGTGGCCAGCGACAGGTAACGCGTGGTGCCGCAAAACAGCGCCCAGCTCGACGAGAGCGCGATGTACATCAGGCAGGTGAGCGCCATGGACACGGCGAATTCGCTGGCGAAGCTGGGCAACGCCAGGGCCCAGCCGGTGAGGCCGAACAGGACCAGAAGGTCGCGAATGAGGAATTGTCTTGAAGTCATGACTTGCGGCTTTTCCGGGTGAAGAGACCTTCAGGCCGCAACAACAACACGCTGATGAAGACCACGTAGCTCAACAAGGCCTTGAGCGAGGGGTTGGTGAAGTGCATGCCCAGCGCTTCGATCACACCCAGCAGCAAGCCGCCGGCCAAGGCACCGCCCATGCTGCCGAAGCCGCCCAGCGTGATGACGATGAGCGCGGTGATGGTGTAGGGCTCGCCCATCGACGGGGAGATGGTGTAGGACATGGAGATCAGGCAACCGGCCACGCCCGAGAGGCCCAGGCCGATGCCGAACATGAGCGGGTGCAGGCGCTGCGTGTCGATGCCCATGAGCTGCGCGCCGGTGGGCGACTGCATGAGCGCGCGCACGCCCTTGCCCAGCAGCGTGGTGCGCATCAGCACGATGAGCGCGCCCGAGAACAGCAGGGCCAGCGCGAACACCAGCAACTTGTTGCCGGCGAACTGGGCCGTGCCATCGGGCAGCGGGATCTGCACCGGCTCGGTCAGAAAGTCGTAACCGCGCAGGTCACCGCCCCACATCCACGAGGCGAAGTTCTGCACCAGGAACATGAGACCGAAGGCCACCATGAGGCCGCGCGCCTCGAAGATGTCGAGGTTGGGCGAGGTGGCGGTGAGGCGGCGAAAGCACAAGCGGTGGATCACCCAGCCCAGCACGAACAACATGGCAAACGACACCGGCACCATGAAGAGCGGGTTCAGCCCGAGCGAGGTCTGCGCCATCCAGGTGAGGTAGGCCCCCACCATGAGGAACTCGCCGTGCGCGATGTTGAGGATGCGCATCAGCCCGTACTGCAGGTTCAGCCCGAGCGCGACGAGCGCGTAGATGCCCCCGGTTATGAGGCCGGAGGCGAGAAGTTCGAGCCAGGCGGAGAAGGACATGCGAATGAAGGGGAGTTATCCGGGAGCGCGGCGGAACCGGCTTTGCCGGGCCGCACGCGCTGCCCCCTTGAGGGGGTGACGCGCCGCAGGCGCGGCGCGGGGGTGGGTCAAATCACTTCCACGCAGGTTTGTTGGGGTTCAAGGCTGCAGTCGCGATCGTCTTCGGCCACACCACCTCGAATTCCCCGTTTTGCCACTGCCCCACCGAGCCGGGCGTGCCCACGTTCTCGCTGCCGGCAAACTTGATGTCGCCGATGATGGTCTTGTGCGTCGTGCTCGCCACATAGTCGCGGATGGCCTTGCGGTCCAGGCCTTGGGCCTTCACCGCGTTGGTCAGGATCTCCAGGCTGGCCCAGCAGGCGCCACTGGCCCAGCGGTCGGGTTCCTTGCCAGCGAACTTCTTGGTGTGCGCGTCGAAGTAGGCCTTGGCGCCCGGGCTGGTCTTGCCGTTCCACGAACCCATGCCCAACACGCCTTCGGCACCGGCCGGGGTCATCACGTTGCGGTAGAGCTGGAAAGCCGTGCCGACCGACGCGTAGAAAAACTTCGGGTTGAAGCCCACTTCCTTGGCCTGGCGGCTGGCCAGAATCGTGTCGGGCGGGTAGGTGAAGCCCACGAACGCGTCGGGGTTCTTGTCCTTCATCGAGCGCAGCACGGGCGAGAGATCTTTCACGCCACCGGGATAGCTCTTGTCCTCCACCAGCGTGATGCCGCTGCCCTGCAGCGCCACCTTGAAGGCGGCGAAGTTCTCCAGACCAAACAGGTCGTCCACATAGATCAGCGCCACGGTCTTCACGCCGTTGGCCTTGAGCATGTCGACCAGCGCGTTGGTCATGGGCGCGGGCTGCTGCAGCATCAAAAAGAAGTACGGCAGCTTCATCTCGACCAGGCGGCGCGAGAGTGCGGTGGGCGCCAGGAACGGGTACTGGAAGCGGTTGGCCAGCGGGGCCACGGCGAAGTTGGCGTTGGAGCCCCAGGGCGGCAACACCAGGTCAACCTTGTCGCTGCCCATGAGTTTTTCGTAGGTGCGCACCACGGTTTCCGTGTCGCTGCGGTCGTCGCTGCTGATGAGCTCGATCTGACGTTTGACGCCTTTCACATCCAGGCCACCCGCCGCGTTCTGCTGCTCGGCCCAAAGCAAATAGTTGGGCTCCTGGCTAACCTGCGCGCCACCCGTCCAGGGGCCGGTGCGCGACATCGAATACCCGATGCGCACCGGCGCGGATTGCGCCATGAGCTGAGGAGCAAAGGACAGGGCGCCAACCGCAGCGGCGGCGCTCTTGATGACCAGACGGCGATTGGCTTGAACCATGTTGTGTCTCCTGCAGGTGTGGGTTGGCTGAGCACCGGATGGTAGGCAGGATCGCCACCGCGCGCTGTGCTGTGGGTGCACTACCTGCTTGCCGGAACGTGCATGACGCCCCGGGAAAACCCTTGACCGAGCGGGCGGCGGGGTTGAGCAGCGCGGCCGATAATTTGTGCTCCAGACCACCCCCGGAGACCCCCATGGCCGTTGCCTCCGTGATGAGCACCGACAGCGTCGAGCCGATCGAACGGGCCGCCATCTGGCGCGACTGGATCTGGACGCATTTCGGCGGGCTCGAATCCGACCTGTATGGCGACACCGGTTTTGACGGCCACATGAGCGCGTCCACCGCCGGCGACGTGGTGCTGACCAAGCTCGAAGCCAACCGCCACCGCGTACTCAAAAGCCCGCAACTCGCGCGCGCGAACGACCGCGCCTACCTGAAGATCGTGGCGCCGTGGCGGGGCAGCGCGGCGGTGCAGCAGCAGGGGCGCGAGGCCTGGGTGCGGCCCGGCGGCTGGGCCATTTACGACACCACCGGCAGCTACGAGATCGCCAACCCCGAACGGGTGGAACACCTGATCGTGATGCTGCCCAAGGAGCAACTCACCGAGCGCGGCCTGAAACTGGAGCCGCTGATGGCGCGGCACGTGGGCGGCATGAGCGGCATCGCCCGCGTGGCGCTGGAGACCATGCGCAGCACCTACCAGGAGCTGCCGCAGATGAGCGAGACAGCCGCGCGCGGTGCAGGCGAACTCATCGTGGAACTGGTGCGTCTGTCACTGCAGGAACTCGCGGGCCGCGAGAGCAGCGTTACCCAGCTCGAAGCATTTCGCGACCGCATTCGCGAACACATCGGCCAGCACCTGCGCGATCCCTCACTCTCGCTGGACCACATCGCCCAGGCGCTCAACTGCAGCAAACGCCATCTGCACAACGCCTTCAGCGCCGAGGAAGTCACGCCGGCCCACTACATCCAGCGCCAGCGCATCCAGGCCTGCATGCGCGAGCTGCGCCAGACCGGCGGCACGCAGCGCACGATCACCGACATCGCCTTCTCCTGGGGCTTCAACAACACAGCGCATTTCAGCCGCGTGTTTCGGGAGCACACGGGGGTTTCTCCGAGCGATTTCCGTGAGGCTGCATTGCGGTCTTCTTGAGGTTTTTTCTTTCGTTGCGTTTCAGGCCTGCACCTCGCGCCAGAACGGTGGCGGTGCCCATGTTTGCACTCAACGGTCGCACCCGACCTCCCACACACGCAGAAGCGAAACGGCTTTTAGCGCAGAGAGCAGGCCAAAGACACCTTCATCGCCATCTGCTGCAACGCCTGCCAGGGATCGGCCGGCCAGCCCGGTGACTTCAGGCCTTTGACGATGCCGTCCACCGTGTGCGCATCGTCCAGCCACTTCGTGAGGGTGGCCATGGAAAGCAGCGGCAGCGCGCGCTCCATGAGCTTTTCCTTCACGCCCCACACACGGTTCTCGCGCAGTGCCATGGGCAGCGGGCGACCCGCATCCAGCGCGCTGCGCACGCGGTGCAGCGTTCGGATGTCTTCGGACAGCGCCCAGTGCACCAGCACCGGCGCTTCGCCCTCGGCCTGCAGGCCATCGAGCATGCGCTGTACACGCACGCTCTGCCCGCCCAGCACCGCTTCGGCGAGCTTGAAAGCGTCGTAACGCGCCACGTTCAGCACGGCCGACTCCACCTGCTCCAGCGACAGCTCACCCGTTGGGTGCAGCAGCGCGAGCTTCTGAATCTCCTGGTGTGCAGCCAGCAAGTTGCCCTCAACCCGGTCGGCAAAAAACTGCAGCGTGCGCTGACCTTCTTCGCCGGCCACCACCCGCTGACCCTGCTGCTGCAGTCGCTGGGCGATCCACTGCGGCAAGGCCTTGCGGTCCACAGGCTCCACGCGAACCACGGCGCCAAAACTGTCCAGCGCGGCAAACCAGGCGCCCTTCTGCGTGGCCATGTCCAGCCGCGGCAAGATCACCACCGTGACCGTGCTGTCGTTACCTTCGGCCTGCTGCGCGATCTGCTGCAGCACCTGCGAGCCGTCCTTGCCGGGTTTGCCCGACGGGATGCGGATCTCGATGAGTTGTTTGTCGGAAAACAGGCTCATGGAGCCGCCACTGGCCAGCACCTCGCCCCAATCGAAGTGCGCCCCAGCCACGGTGTGCACCGTGCGCTCGCTGCAGCCCTGCTCGCGCGCCACGGCGCGGATCGCGTCGGCCGCCTCCTGGATCAGCAGCGGCTCGTCGCCGTGCAACGTGTAGAGACTTTTGAGGCCGCGTTGCAGCTGGGCGGCGAGTTGGTTGGCTGCGATCTGCATGGAGCGTTCAGAGCGATTTCACAGCCGCCAGCCGCCGCACCACCTGCTGCACGATGTCGCTGCGCATGTCGCGGAAGAGCAGCTGCTCTTCCGCGTCCTTGGCCAGCACCTGGGTCTCGTTGAAGCTGATGTCGCGCTCCAGCAGCAGCTCCACATCGTCGATCAGGATCTTGTCGTTGGGCGTGCGCAGGCGGAACACGAAGCGGGTGCGCAGCTGCAGCTCGCGCACCTGGCCCGCAGCCGTCTGGCCCACCACAACGCGCTCGCGCTGGTCCGTCAGCACGGTGAGGACGGCCTGGGCCACGGGGGGCGGCACAGCGGAGGTGACGGGAGCGCCGGGTGTGGCGGGTGCGGCCGAGGTCAGTACACGAAGGCCGTTGGCCAGCAGTGCGTCGCGCAACTCCCGGCTCACCTGCGTGCCCTCCATGCCCTGAATGCGCACCGTGTCGAACGCGAAGGTGGGCGCCTTGCGCAGGGCGAATCCGCAGCCCGACAGACCGAGCGCAACGGCGCCCAGGGTCAGTTGCAACAAGGCGCGGCGGCGCGGGGGCGTAGGGCGTTGGGACTTCATGCGGGGGCTTTCAGATCACCACGTTGACCAGGCGGCCGGGCACGACCACCACTTTTTTCGGCGGCGCACCGTCGGCCTGCTTCACGAAGGCCTCGCTGGCCAGCGCCGCCGCTTCGATGGCGGCCTTGTCGGCGTTGGCCGGCACCAGCAGGCTGCCGCGCAGCTTGCCGTTGATCTGCAGCATGAGCTCGATCTCGTCGCGCTGCAGGGCGGCCTCGTCGGGCTGGGGCCAGGGTGCGTCGAGCAACTCGCCGGCATAGCCCAGCTCGCTCCAGAGTGTGTGTGCGATGTGGGGCGTGGCCGGGTAAATGCAGCGCAGCAGGATGCCGAAGCTCTCGGCCAGCGCGGCGTTGTCGCCGGCCGAACCATCGGGCTTGAAATCTTCAAGCGCATTGAGCATCTTCATCGCACCCGACACCACCGTGTTGTATTGCATGCGCTGGTAGTCGTAGTCCACCTGCTTGAGCACGGTGTGCATCTCCAGCCGCAGCGCCTTCGCGCCTTTGGACAGCGATTGCTTCGAGACACCGGCAGCGAGTGCGCCGAGGCCGCTGGTGGCCGAGAGCTTCAGACCGAAGGCCCACACGCGGCGCAGGAAGCGGTAGCTGCCCTCCACGGCCGCGTCGTTCCACTCCAGCGTGGCCTCGGGCGGCGCGGTGAACATGGTGTACAGGCGCGCGGTGTCGGCGCCGTACTTCTCGATCAGGTCCTGCGGATCGACGCCGTTGTTCTTGGACTTGGACATGGTGCCCACGCCCTCGTAGTCGATGGGCGTGCCCACGGGCAGCATGCCGTCGCCGCTGGTGGCGGGGTTCTTGAGCTTGGCGCCCACGACCTTGCCGGTCTCATCAAGCAGGTTTTCCACATCGTGCGGCCAGAAGTAGTCCTTGCCGCCTTTCTCGGTGCGCCGGCTGTAGAGGTGGTTGAGCACCATGCCCTGCGTGAGCAGGTGGGTGAAGGGCTCGTCGATCTTCACCAGCCCCATGTCGCGCATCACCTTGGTCCAGAAGCGTGCGTAGAGCAGGTGCAGGATGGCGTGTTCGATGCCACCGATGTACTGGTCCATCGGCATCCAGTAGTCGGCACCGTCGGCCACCATCTTGTCGGTGTTCTTCGGGTCGCAGTAGCGCATGAAGTACCACGACGAATCCACGAAGGTGTCCATGGTGTCGGTCTCGCGGCGCGCGGGTTGGCCGCACACCGGGCACACCACGCCGGCGTGGAAGCCTTCGTGCTTGTGCAGCGGGTTGCCCGAGCCGTCGGGAATGCAGTCCTGCGGCAGCACCACCGGCAGATCTTTCTCGGGCACCGGCACCGCGCCGTGCTCGGCGCAATGGATGATGGGGATGGGCGTACCCCAGTAGCGCTGGCGGCTCACGCCCCAGTCGCGCAGGCGGAAGGTGGTTTTCTTCTCGCCCAGACCCTTGGCCGAAAGCTGGGCCGCCACGGCGTCCACCGCGGCCTTGTACGGCAAACCGTCGAAGGCTCCGGAGTTCACGCATACCGCGCGCTGCTTGTCGCCGTACCAGTCGGCCCAAGCCTGAAGGTCGAAGCTCTCGCCCTGCGCCGCCACCACCTGCTGGATCTTCAGGTCGTATTTCTTGGCGAACGCGAAGTCGCGCTCGTCGTGCGCGGGCACGCCCATCACCGCACCGTCGCCGTAGCTCATGAGCACATAGTTACCCACCCAAACGGCCACTGCCTCGCCGGTGAGCGGATGCATCACCGTCAAGCCCGTGTCCATGCCCTTCTTTTCCTGCGTGGCCATCTCGGCTTCGGTGGTGCCGCCGGTCTTGCACTCTTCGATGAACGCGGCGAGTGCCGGGTTGCCCACCGCCGCGTGCGCGGCCAGCGGGTGCTCGGGCGCCACGGCGCAGAAAGTGACGCCCATGATGGTGTCGGCGCGCGTGGTGAACACGTACATCTTCCCGTCACCGATCAAGGCACCGTCCGTGCCCGGGATGGTGTGCGGGAACGCAAAGCGCACGCCCTCGCTCTTGCCGATCCAGTTCTCCTGCATCAGGCGCACCTTGTCGGGCCAGCCGTTCAGCGTGGCCTTGGGGTTGCCGATCTGCACGTGGTCGAGCAGCTCTTCGGCGTAGGAGGTGATGTTGAGGTAGTAGCCCGGGATCTCGCGTTTCTCGACCACCGCACCGGTGCGCCAGCCCTTGCCGTCGATCACCTGTTCGTTGGCCAGCACCGTCATGTCCACCGGGTCCCAGTTGACAACCTGCGTCTTGCGGTAGGCGATGCCCTTCTCCAGCATCTTCAAAAACAGCCACTGGTTCCACTTGTAGTAAGTGGGGTCGCAGGTCGCCACTTCGCGCGACCAGTCGATGGCCAGGCCCATGGCCTGCATCTGCTGCTTCATGTAGGCGATGTTTTCAAACGTCCACTTGGCCGGCGGCACGCCATTTTTCAACGCAGCGTTTTCCGCCGGCAGGCCGAACGCGTCCCAGCCCATGGGCATGAGCACGTTGAAGCCCTTCATGCGCAGGTGGCGCGTGAGCATGTCGTTGATGGTGTAGTTGCGCACATGGCCCATGTGCAGCTTGCCGCTGGGGTAGGGCAGCATGGAGCAAGCGTAAAACTTCGGCTTGCTCTGGTCTTCCGTCACGCGGTAGGCGTCGGAGGCGTTCCAGTGGGCGTGCGCTGCGCGCTCAACTTCCTTGTGGGCGTATTTGTCTTGCATGAACCAGGGTCCGGACCAGCCGGTGACGGTGAGGGGAGAGGCTGCGCGCACAGGCGCGGGGGAATGCCGGATTTTAGGCCTTGGGCCGAGCGCCGCCGGTGAGCTCAGGCGTTCAGCGCGACGCAGTGGTGTCGGCCACAAAGCCGATGCGCGAGAGCCCGGCCGATTGCGCCATACCGATGAGCGTGACCACGCGGCCATACGGCACGCTGGCGTCGGCACGCAACTGCAATTCGGTGGCCGGGTCGCGCTGCGCGGCCTCCAGCAGGCGCTGGCGCAGGGTGGCGTCGTCGACTTCTTTTCCGTCCCATTGCATGCGCCCCTGGCCGTCGAGAGCCAGCGACACGAAAGGCCCGGGCTGTGCGGGCGTCGCGGCCTTGGGCAATTCGGCCTTGGGCAGCTGCAGCGCCAGGCGGTCGGCCATGAAGGGCGTGGCGATGATGAAGATCACCAGCAGGACCAGCATCACGTCCACCAGCGGCGTGACGTTGATCTCGCTCATGGGTTTGTGGCCGGTAGGTCGTTCCAGCCTGCCGAAGCTCATGGCTTGTGCACCAAAAGTTCACGCAGGTCGCGCGCAAAACCTTCGAGGTCGGCCTCGATGCGCGCGATCTGGCGGCCCAGCACGTTGTAAGCGAGCACGGCCGGGATCGCCACCACCAGACCGGCAGCCGTCATGACCAGCGACTCACCCACCGGGCCCGAGACCTGTTCGATGCGAAAACCACCATCGAGCCCGATGCCGGTGAGCGCGTTGTAGATGCCCCAGACCGTGCCGAGCAGGCCCACAAAGGGCGCGGTGGAGCCCACGGTGGCGAGCAGCACCTGGCCGTATTGCAGGCGGTGCAAAACGCGGTGCAAGGCGTCGCGCAGCACGCGGGTGAGCTGCTGCGAGCGATCGCCTGCGGCGGCCAGGGTGTGCGGGAGCGCGTTGCCCAGACCCTGCGCGGCGTGCACCAGCGGCAGCACGAGTTGCTGTGCATCGAAGGCGCCCAGGCGGCGCTGCGCATCGTCCAGATCGGTCGCCTGCCAGAAGGCGGCGGTGCTCAGCTGCAGATCGCGCGCGGCGCGGCGCAGCAGCCAGCCTTTCCACACGATGACCACCCAGCTGGACACCGACATGAGCAGCAGCAACAGCGCCACCGCACGGCCCAGCGCATCGGCCTGCGCCAGCGTCTGCAGAAGACCCTGGCCTGCGCTGTCGGTCATTTCAGGCCGAGCACGTCGAACATGTCGTACAGACCGCTGGTCTTGCCCGAGAGGAAGCGCACCGCACGCAGGCTGCCCTGCGCGTAGGTGGCGCGGCTGCTCGACTTGTGCGTGATCTCGATGCGCTCGCCGGTGCCGGCGAACAGCACGGTGTGGTCGCCCACGATGTCGCCACCACGGATGGTGGCAAAACCGATGCTGGAGGGATCGCGCTCGCCTGTCACGCCTTCGCGCGCATAGACCGCGCAGTCCTTCAGGTCGCGGCCCAGCGCGT
This sequence comes from Burkholderiales bacterium, assembly GCA_003241965.1. Taxonomy (GTDB): domain Bacteria; phylum Pseudomonadota; class Gammaproteobacteria; order Burkholderiales; family Burkholderiaceae_C; genus Hydrogenophaga. Next base: position 12,014 of record QBMB01000049.1, read on the forward strand.
CGGCAATCACCTCGCCCATCTTCAGCGCGGTACCGCTGGGCGCGTCCACCTTGTGGCGGTGGTGCGCCTCGATGATCTCGATGTCGTAGCCGGTGGCCAGCGCCTTGGCCGCCATCTCCAGCAGCTTGAGCGTGACGTTCACGCCCACGCTCATGTTGGGCGCCATCACGATGGCGATCGACTTCGCGGCCTCGGCAATCTCGGCCTTCTGCTCGTCGCTGAACCCGGTGGTGCCGATGACCGCATTGACGCCGTGCTTCGCGCATTCACGCAGGTGCGCCAGCGTGCCTTCGGGACGGGTGAAGTCGATCAGCGCCTGGCTGCCGCCCAGACCTTGGGAGAGGTCGGCAGTGATGAGCACACCACTGGCCTGACCGGCAAAACCGGCGGCGTCATGGCCCAGCATGGGGCTGCCGGCGATGTCGAGTGCGCCGGTGAGTCGGCAGTCACCGCTGCCGCGCACGGCCTCCACCAGCATCTGACCCATACGACCGCTGGCACCGGCCACACAAACACGGTGCAGGCTCACTGCGCCACTCATCGAGCGGCCCCGGGTGTCTCCAGCGGTGGGTAGCTCGCGGCAGGGGCTGGCGCAGGAGCGGTCGGCTCGGCCGGCGCGGTGGTCTTGTTGCGATCGTCGAAGGTCTTGAGCTGGGCCTCGGTGGCCTGCAGCGGCGGCACCTTGCCGAACTTGCGGCCGGCGTCCAGCGAGGCCACGAATTCGGCCTCGGTAGGCAACTCGTCGGCATCGAATTTTTCAAGCACATCGGCCTTGAAGAATGCCGTCAGGCGCCGCTGCTGCGGCACTTGTCCTTGACGGCGAAAGGTGAACACATAGTCCCAACGGTCGGCGTGGAACACGCTGGCCAACAGCGGTGAGCCCAGGATGTCACGCACCTGGTCGCGGGTCATGCCGGTCTGCAGGGCAGCCGCTTGCTCGCGCGTGACCACGTTGCCCTGAAGGATGTCGATCTTGTACGGACTGACCACGCTGGTGATGCCTGGCATGCGGCTGGTCACGCTGGAGCAGGCCGACAGGGCCGCCACTGCAGCGAGCACAAAGACCCAGCGCAGCGTGCGGTTCGGGCGCTGGTCGGGGGTGGACACGGGAGCGCGATCGGGTGTGTGGTGAAGCATGGAGTCTGATCGTGGAAGGGGCGTGCGCGCAGGCATCGCCGGAGCAGAAAAGCAGCGTGCGCCAGACGCTGGCGATATGATCCTTTCATTGTAGTCTTGGGGCCCGGAGACACTGCAACCACACCCACCCGTCTGATTCAACGCCCTGCGCGTTCACCGCCATGACCAACATCGAAGAACTCAAGAGCACAGGCCTGAAGGCCACGCTGCCCAGATTGAAGATTCTGGAGGTGTTTCAGAACGCCAAGCAGCGCCACATGACGGCCGAAGACGTGTTTCGCGTGCTGCTTGAAGACCGCTCCGACATCGGCCTGGCCACGGTCTACCGCGTGCTCATGCAGTTCGAACAAGCCGGTCTGCTCACGCGCAGCAACTTCGAGTCGGGCAAGGCGGTGTATGAGCTCAACGAAGGCCAGCACCACGACCACCTGGTGTGCCTGGACTGCGGACGCGTGGAGGAGTTTTTTGACGCCGAGATCGAGAAGCGCCAGCAGATGGTGGCCAAGACGAGAGGCTTCGTGCTGCAGGAGCATGCACTCTCGCTCTACGCCAACTGCACCAAAACCGACTGCCCGCACAAAGGTTCAAGCCACCGGGCTTGAAGGGTTCACTCTTCCCTGGACATGGCTGCGCGGTGGCGCGACACGAACTCCTGATAAGTGTCGATGCCGCGCAGCTGCAGGATGGTGTTGCGAACGGCAGCTTCCACCAGCACGGCGATGTTGCGACCCGCCACCACCTGGATCACCGCCTTGCGCACCGGCACGCCGAGCACGTCCTGGTACAGCGGCTCGTGGGGCATGCGCTCGTAGTCGCGCTCCATGGTCTCGCGGCGCACCAGGTGCACGATGAGTGAGAGGCGCATCTTGCGGCGCACTGCGGTCTCACCAAAGATCGCCTTGATGTCGAGCAGGCCGATGCCGCGCACCTCGAGCAGGTTCTGCAGCAGCTCGGGGCAGCGGCCTTCGATGCTGGTCTGGTTGATGCGGTAGAGGTCCACCGCGTCGTCGGCCACCAAGCCGTGGCCGCGCGAGATGAGTTCCAGCCCCAGCTCGCTCTTGCCCAGGCCAGACTCGCCGGTGATCATCACGCCCATGCCCAGGATGTCCATGAAAACGCCGTGCATGGACGCCCGGTCGGCGAAGTGGCGCGAGAGATAGGCCCGCAGCACGTCGATGACGAACGCGGCCGATTCGTGCGTGGAGAACATCGGGATCTGCGCCCGCTCGCACATGGCGGTCAAGGCATCGGGTGCGGTCTGACCATCGGCCACCACCAGCACCGGCGGCTCCAGCGTGACGATGCGCGCCACGCGGCGCTTGTTGTCCTCTTCGCTCTGGCTGGTGAGGTAAGCGACCTCGCGCTCGCCGAACACCTGCACGCGGTAGGGGTGGATGTAGTTGAGATAACCGACGAGATCAGCACCCGAGCGCGCAGCCCGGATGGCGACTTCGTCAAACCGCCGCTCGGAAGCCCCGAGCCCGGCGATCCACTGCCACTTCAGGGCATCCCGATGGTCCTCGAAGAGGACATCGGCGCTGACGACGGTGGGTTTCAAGAGTAACGACCGGCCGCAGGGCCGCCCCAAGGGCGGTCAGCCCCCTCGGGGGGCAGCGACCCGTGAAACGGTGAGGCTTGGGGGTCCAACACTTCAGGCGGCGGCGTGGGCCGATTGCCAAGAGGTGATTTTTTGGTGCAGTGCTGCCGCGTCGGACGACGTCTTCATCTGTTCGCGCAAACCACTGTCACTCAACAACTCGGCGATCTCGGAGAGGATCTCCAGGTGCTTTTGCGTGGCCGCCTCGGGCACCAGCAGGAAGATCATCAGCTGCACTGGCAACTCATCCGGTGCATCGAAGCCGATCGGGCTGGCCAGCTGAAACACCGCCGCGAGCGGCTGTTTCAGGCCCTTGATGCGTCCATGTGGAATGGCCACGCCGTGGCCCAGGCCGGTGGAGCCGAGCCGTTCGCGTGCGAACAGACTGTCGGTGATGAGCGCGCGGTTGAGTCCGTGCAGGGTCTCGAAGAGCAACCCCGCTTCTTCGAAGGCGCGTTTTTTGCTGGTGGCGTCCACGCTGACGAGCACTTGCGAGGCGGGCAATATGGCAGATAGTCGATTCATGTGGGCCCTCTTGGAGCGCAAATTATGACCAGTTGAGCGGGGATGGGTAGGCCGGGGACACAAAAAAGCCGCTTGACTTTACAAGCGGCCTGCTGCAGCGCAGCATAAGTTTTTACCTCACGGGCCACAGCCCGTGACATCCATCACATCAGGCGTTTGACCGTGTCGTGGTGGTGGTCTTGTGCCTTGTCCTTGTAGCGCAGCACCTGGCGGTCAAGTTTGTCGGCCAGATCGTCCACGGCGGCATACAGGTCGGCATGAGCGCTCTCGGCGAACAGGTCGCGGCCCTTGACATGGATGTTGCATTCCGCTCGCTGCCTCAGGTCTTTTTCCCTGAGGTTGTCCACCGTCAACAGCACCTTCATGTCGACCACCTGGTCGAAATGTCGGGATATGCGTTCGAGTTTGCTGGTGACGTAACCGCGCAGGGCGGGTGTGACCTCAAGGTGGTGACCGCTGATCGTCAGGTTCATAGAAGAGCCTCCATATGCTCCGGGTTGAGACAAGCCGCCTGGGGCAAGACCTCCCGACGGCCACGGGGATGTCTTGTACCCACTATGCACACGAAACCTCCCAGGCGCAAGCTGGCAAGGGCAACAAAGCGTGTGATCACGCTGGGGTCGTGAAGCTTGACATGCTGCACGGGCCCGCTTCGCTCACGTGCGGGCCCGTTGTCCTATGCTCGGACCGAAGCACGCGCTGAGGCTGTCTTCTTCCAACCCTGAAGCTCCATGTCCCTCGACACCATCATCACGCACAACATGCTGGCGCACACCTCGCACGAGGTGGCGCCCGACGCCTGCGCGCTGGTGTTGATGGGCGGTGGCGCGCGCACGGCTTACCAGGCTGGCGTGCTCAAGGCGCTGGCCGCCATGCAGCCCGCCGGGGCGCAGGCGTTTCCGTTTCAGTGGTTGTTCGGCACCTCGGCCGGCGCGCTCAACGCGGCCTACCTCGGCAGCATCGCCCAACAAGGTCTTGCGGCACTGCCGGAACTGGCGAAGTTCTGGATGGCTCTGCGCTCGGAGCGGGTGTACCGGCTGGAGGCACCGGGTTGGGTTCGCGCCAACCGGCTGGTGGCCGGCTGGACGTTGGCTCGACAGGTAAGGCGCCACCACGCACTGCTCGACACGCTGCCGCTGGTGGACACCCTGCACCGGGCGATCGACCTGCAAGGGCTCGAGCGCGCGCTCGATCAACGCGCCATCCATGCACTGGGCGTGACCGCTTCCAGCTACACCAGCGGCGAACACTGGACCTTCTGCCAGACGCGCGCCGCGCACCCGGTGCAGCCTTGGCACCGGCCCGGGCGCCGGTCGGATTTCCAGCCCATCACAATCGAGCACCTCATGGCCTCCAGCGCCATTCCCTTCCTGTTTCCCGCAGTGCCACTGTGGGTCGAAGGACACAAGGAATACTTTGGTGACGGCTCCATGCGCCAGCTATCGCCGCTGTCACCGGCCATCCATTTCGGCGCGCGCCGCGTGCTGGTGATCGGCGTGGGCCAGCCCCAGCGCTCGGGCATGGCGGTGCGCGCGGCGGGCGACCCCACGGCCGGCACCATCGCCGGCCACGCCATGGCCAGCGTGTTCCATGACACCTTGCAGGCCGATGTGGAACAGGCCCAGCGCGTGAGCCAGACTCTGTCGCGCCTGCCGCCAGCGCTGGCCGCGGCTCTGCCCTACCGGCCGGTCGATGTGCTGGCCATCCAGCCGAGCTTTTCGCTGGACGAACTGGCGCGCAAGCACATCGGCGAATTGCCCGCACCCACACGCAACACCCTGGCAGGGCTGGGCGCACTGGACACCGCACGCGGCGCGGCCGGCAGTGCTGCGTCCTTGGCCAGCTACCTGTTGTTTGAACCGGGTTTTGTGCATGCCCTCATCGAGCTCGGCGAGCACGACGCCTGGCGCCGAAAGGACGAGCTGGTCCGCTTCATGGCGCCCCATGCGCCGCCTGCGGAATCAATGGCGGTGCCATAATTCGCCGATCGATCCACCCCGGAGTACCCCATGGACAGCACGCCCCCCAGTTGCGTGCTTTCAGCCGCCCCCGTCACCGTCTGATCACTGCGCCCGGCTCGGTGATATGGATCGCACGGTCCGCTGGCTGAAAGCACCCACCCCGCCTTGGGGCCCGCATGCGCGGCCCCGTCCTTTCAGACAGCAGATTTCGCCGGGAGCGCCCCATGCTCAACGTATTCACCCTGGCCAATGGCCGCCTCTTCCAGGAAGAGATCGAGTCGCTCGAAGAGCTGGCTCAATTCAAGCCGATCTGGGTCGACCTGGAAGACCCCACCCCCGAAGAACGCCGCTGGGTCAAACAGCACTTTGGCCTGTCGATCCCCGAAGACGCGATGGACGAGGACATCGAGGAGTCGGCCCGCTTCTTTGAAGAAGACAACGGCGAGCTGCATGTGCGCTCCGACTTTTTGATCGACGACGAGGAAGACCCGCGCGCGGTGCGGGTGGCCTTCATCCTGAACGAGCACAACGACACCTTGAAGAGCCAGGGTGTGCTGTTCTCCATCCACGACGAGGACGTGCCGGTGTTCCGCCTGCTGCGCATGCGCGCGCGGCGCATGCCCGGCCTGATCGAGGACGCCAAGGACGTGCTGCTGATGCTCTTCGACGCGGACGCCGAGTACTGCGCCGACACGCTGGAAGACATTTACGACGAGATCGAGACGGTGAGCAAGAAGGTGCTCAACAGCAACGCCTCGGACAACCTGCTGAGCGAGGCGCTCTCGGCCATTGCGCGGCACGAGGACATGTCGGGTCGCATCCGCCGCAACGTGATGGACACGCGCCGCGCGGTCAGCTTCATGATGCGCAGCCGCCTGCTGAGTGCCGAGCAGTTCGAAGACGCGCGCCAGATCCTGCGCGACCTGGATTCGCTGGACAGTCACACCGCCTTCCTGTTCGACAAGATCAACTTTTTGATGGATGCCACCGTCGGTTTCATCAACATCAACCAGAACAAGATCATCAAGATCTTCTCGGTGGCCAGCGTATCGCTGCTGCCGCCCACGCTGGTGGCCAGCAGCTACGGCATGAACTTCGCGTTCATGCCCGAGCTGCAATGGCACTACGGCTACCCGCTGGCGCTCGCGCTGATGGTGCTCTCGGCCGTGGTGCCCATGCTCTATTTCCGCAAACGGGGTTGGTTGCGGTAGCCCGCTCAGGGCTGCATCAAAAGCTCGTCGATGATGGCCGCGCTGTAGCGGCTGGCCACCTCGCGCAGGAAGCGCGCAAAGTCCACGTGCGCTGCGTCGTCAGCCCGGTCGGAGATGGTGCGCACCACCGCGAGCGGCACGCGGTAGTCGTGGCACACCTGGGCGAAGGCCGCACCTTCCATTTCCACCGCCAGTGCTTGCGGCAGCTCACGGCGAAGCGCTTCGCTTTCGGCCGTCGTCGAGACGAACCGGTCGCCACTGATCAGCAAGCCTTGGTGGCAAGCGGGGGTGTGCAGGCCGAAGGCACTGCGCACTGCGTCGGGCAGTTGCGCAGGCAGCTCGCTCAACACCTGCCCGGCCGCCCGCACCAACCGAGCGGTCAAGGCAGCGTCGGCATCGAAAGTGGCGCGGCCATAACCGGGCACCTCATGGCGAGGGAAGATCGGCGAGGCGTCCATGTCGTGCTGCAGAAACTGCCGTGCCACCACCACGTCGCCCACTTTGACGCCCTCACCGAGGCCACCGGCCACGCCGGTGAACACAATGCGCTGCACATGGAAGCGCTCGATCAGTACGGTAGCGGTGGTGGCTGCGGCCACCTTGCCGATGCCTGAGAGCACGGCCACGACGTCGCAACCGTGCAGGTGTCCGCGCCAGAAGGTGCGACCACCGACGGATTGTTGGTGTTCATCGGGCATGAGGTGGAGGACGGCTTGCAGTTCCTCATGCAGCGCACTGACGATGGCGGTGGGGCCTTCCACTATTTCTTGTCGCGCAGCTCGCGCCGCAGGATCTTGCCCACCGGGGTCTTGGGCAACTCGGTACGGAACTCCACCACCTTGGGCTGCTTGTAGCCGGTGAGGTTGGCCTTGCAGTACTCACGCACCTGGGCTTCTGTCAGGGCCGCGTCTTTTTTCACGATCACGAGCTTGACGGCTTCACCCGACTTGTCGTCAGGCACACCGACCACCGCACACTCCATGACGCCGGGCAGCTGCGCCACCACGTCTTCCACCTCGTTGGGGTACACGTTGAAGCCGCTGACCAGCACCATGTCTTTCTTGCGGTCGACGATTTTGAAGTAGCCGCGTTCGTCCATCACACCCACGTCGCCGGTCTTGAAGTAGCCGTCCGGCGTCATGACCTTGGCGGTCTCGTCGGGCCGCTGCCAATAGCCCGCCATCACCTGCGGGCCCTTGATGGCGATCTCGCCGGGCTGGCCCATCGGCACCTCGTGTCCGTCGTCGTCCAGGCATTTCATCCAGGTGTTGGGCAGCGGCAGACCGATGGTGCCGCTGTAGGCGGTGCTGGTGGTGGGGTTGCAGGTGGCCGACGGGCTGGTTTCGGACAGGCCATAACCTTCGCAGATCGGGCAGCCGGTCTTCTCCAGCCAGAGCTTGGCCACCGCGCCTTGCACCGCCATGCCGCCGCCCACGGACACCTTGAGGTTGCTCCAGTTCACGGTGTTGAAGTCGGCGTGATTGGCCAGCCCGTTGAACAGCGTGTTGACCGCGGGGAAGCTGTGGAAGGTGTGTTTGCTCAGCTCTTTGAGCACCGCCGGCAGGTCACGCGGATTGGGGATCAGGATGTTCATGGCGCCGGTGCGCATGCCCAACATCATGTTCACCGTGAACGCGAAGATGTGGTACAGCGGCAGGGCGCACACGCTGGTGGGCTGCTCACCCGCGGGCACGCGGCTCATCGCCGGCTCGTTCCAGGCGTCGGACTGCAGCAGGTTGGCGATCACGTTGCGGTGCAGCAGCACCGCGCCTTTGCTCACGCCGGTGGTGCCACCGGTGTACTGCAGCACCGCCATGTCGTCGGGCTTGATGTCGGGCCGCTTGAGCGTGCCGCGCGTGCCCTTGGCAATGGCGTCGTTGAAGCGCACGGCCTGGGGCAGGCTGAACGCGGGCACCATCTTCTTGACGCTGCGCACCACGTAGTTCACCAGAGCGCCCTTGAGCAAGCCGAGCTGGTCGCCCATGGCGGTGAGCACCACGTGTTTCACCGGCGTGTTGGCGATGCATTGCTGCAAGGTGCCGGCGAAGTTCTCGATGATCACAATGGCCTTGGCACCCGAGTCCTTGAGCTGGTGCTCCAGCTCGCGCGGCGTGTACAGCGGATTCACATTGACCACCACCAGGCCCGCGCGCAGGATGCCCGCCACCGCCACTGGGTACTGCGGCACGTTGGGCATCATGATGGCCACGCGGTCGCCCTTGACCAGACCCAGGCCCTGCAGGTAGGCCGCAAACGCCAGTGACAGGCTGTCGGTCTGCGCAAACGTGATCTGCTTGCCCATGAAGCTGTAGGCGGGCCGGCTGGCGAACTTGCCAAAGCTCTCTTCCATGAGGTGCACCAGCGAGCTGTATTGCGCCACGTCGATGTCGGCGGGCACGCCGGGTGAATACGAGCCCAGCCAGGGACGGTCGGCCGTTGATGCGGTCATTCGGAATCTCCAGAACTTGGTATTGAGTGCAATCCGGCATTGTCGGGCTGCGCGTGGCGGCAAGGCCTCGTGTTTTTCCCTTACGACTTTCTGACGACGCCTCACCGAGGCGCACCATCTGAGGGATCGCTGCTACAAAAACCAAGGGGGCGGGTGTAGACACCCGCCCCCTTGAATGGCGATCAGTCCCAACAGAAGTTCACTATTCGATGGCCTTGGTCATGTCCTCGACGACCTTCTTGGCGTCGCCAAACACCATCATGGTCTTGTCCATGTAGAAGAGTTCGTTGTCCAGCCCCGCGTAACCCGCGGCCATGCTTCGTTTGTTCACGATCACGGTCTTGGCCTTGTAGGCCTCCAGGATCGGCATGCCGTAAATGGCGCTGCCTTTCTGCAGGGCAGCGGGGTTCACCACGTCGTTGGCGCCCAGGATGATGGCCACGTCGGCCTGGCCGAATTCACCGTTGATGTCTTCCATCTCGAACACCTGGTCGTACGGCACCTCGGCTTCGGCCAGCAACACGTTCATGTGCCCCGGCATGCGCCCGGCCACCGGGTGAATGGCGTACTTCACGGTGATGCCCTTCTCGGTGAGCTTGTGCGCCAGCTCCTTCACCGCGTGCTGCGCGCGCGCCACGGCCAGGCCGTAGCCGGGCACGATCACCACGGTTTCGGCGTTGCCGAGCACGAAGGCCGCGTCGTCCGCGCTGCCGCTCTTGACTGGCCGCGCTTCGGCCTTGGCACCGCCTGCCGTGGTCGCTTCACCGCCGAAGCCACCCAGGATCACGTTGAAGAACGAGCGGTTCATGGCCTTGCACATGATGTAGCTCAGGATCGCACCCGAAGAGCCCACCAGCGAGCCGGCAATGATCAACATGGAGTTGTTCAAGCTGAAGCCGATGCCGGCGGCCGCCCAGCCGGAGTAGCTGTTGAGCATGGACACCACCACCGGCATGTCGGCGCCGCCGATGGGGATGATGATCAGCACGCCCAGCACGAACGAGAGCGCGATCATGGCGAAGAAGGCGGGCCAGTTTTCGGTGAACGCGAAGAACACACCCAAGCCGACGGTAGCCAGACCGAGCACCAGGTTGATCATGTGCTGGCCGGAGAACGTCACCGGTGCTCCCTGGAAAAGGCGGAACTTGTACTTGCCCGACAGCTTGCCGAAGGCAATGACCGAGCCGCTGAAGGTGATCGCGCCGATGGCCGCACCCAGGAACAGTTCGATCTTGTTGCCGAAAGGAATCGGCACGCCCTTGGCGACGAGGCCGAACGCATAGGGCTCGGCCACCACCGCCACCGCAATGCAGACCGCGGCGAGACCAATCATGCTGTGCATGAAGGCCACCAGCTCGGGCATCTTGGTCATCTCGACCCGATTGGCCATGATGGCGCCCGCGCCACCACCGACCACCAGACCCACCAGCACCCAGACCATGCCCTCGGCCTTGCCACCGGACAGCTCGACGATGAGCGCGGCCGTGGTCAGCACGGCGATGGCCATGCCCGTCATGCCGAAGACGTTGCCGCGAATGGATGTCGTGGGGTGGCTCAGGCCTTTGAGAGCCTGGATGAAACAGATGCTGGCCACCAGGTACAGCAGGGTCACCAGATTCATGCTCATTTGTGAGCTCCCTCAGCAGCCACCGGCGCCTTGCGCTCTTTTTTCTTGAACATCTCCAGCATTCGCCGTGTCACAAGAAATCCACCGAACACATTGACCGCCGCCAGCGCAACGGCCAGAACACCCATGGTCTTGCCCAGGTTGGTCTCGGTCAGCGCGGCGGCCAACATGGCGCCGACGATCACGATGGCCGAGATGGCGTTGGTCACGGCCATCAGCGGCGTGTGCAGCGCGGGCGTGACGTTCCACACCACGTGGTAGCCCACGTAGATGGCCAGCACGAAGATGATGAGGTTGAGAACGGTGGGGGATACGGCGTCCATGGTCTTGTCCTTGGTGTCTCTGCTCTGGGATCAGCTTTTGCGTTTCACTTCGCCACCCTGCGCCATCAGGCAGGCCGCGACGATGTCGTCTTCCATGTCCACGTGCAGCGCGCCGTCCTTGTTGACGATGAGCTTGAGGAAATCGAGCACGTTGCGCGCGTACAGCGCCGAGGCATCAGCCCCCACCAGCGCGGCCAGGTTGGTTTCGCCGACGATGGTCACGCCATGCTTGACCACGGTGCGGTCGGTCTCGGTGATCGGGCAGTTGCCCCCCACACCATCGGCGCCTTTGCCGGCGGCGATGTCCACGATCACGCTGCCGGGCTTCATGGACTTCACCATGTCTTCGGTGATGAGCACCGGCGCAGCACGCCCGGGAATCAGAGCGGTGGAGATCACCACGTCGGCCTGCGCCACGCGCTTGGCGACTTCGGCCTTCTGGCGCTCCAGCCAGCTCGGTGGCATGGGGCGGGCATAACCGCCCACGCCTTCGGCCGCTTCCTTCTCTTCAGCAGTCTCGTAGGGAACGTCGATGAATTTGCCGCCCAGCGACTCGACCTGTTCCTTGACGCTTGGGCGCACATCAGACGCTTCGATCACTGCGCCCAGGCGCTTGGCGGTGGCAATGGCCTGCAGGCCCGCCACGCCCACACCCAGAATCACCACGCGCGCGGCCTTGACCGTACCGGCCGCCGTCATGAGCATGGGGAAAAAGCGCTGGTAGTGGTGAACAGCCAGCATCACAGCCTTGTAGCCGGCGATGTTGGCTTGGGAAGACAGCACGTCCATGCTTTGCGCGCGGGTGGTGCGCGGTGCGGCTTCCAGCGCGAAGGCGGTGAGGCCGGCCGAGGCCATGCGTTGCAGGCCGGCGGCATCGAAGGGGTTGAGCATGCCGACCACGGTGGCACCGGGTTTCATCAATGCCAATTCGTTGTCGAACGGCGTGCGCACCTTGAGCACGAGGTCAGCGCCCAGTGCACCGGCCGCATCGGTGATTTCGGCACCGGCGGCGCTGTAGGCCGCGTCGGTCACGCTGGCGGCCAGGCCCGCCCCCGATTGCACGCGAACGGTGTGGCCTTGGGCCACATATTTCTTGGCGGTTTCGGGCGTCACAGCCACCCGCGTTTCGCCCACCGTGGTTTCAGTGGGTACACCCATCAACATGTCGGTCTCCTCGCTCGGCGGTTGTAACAAGCAGCCGCGAAGCTTAACTGAAAGGCCTGCGCGGACATGCTGCGGTGGGGACAATTCCGCCACGGACGTTCGGCGCCCATGCAGGGCCGTGTCAGGCAGGGCGAGCGGCCAGGGGCACCAGCAGACTGAAGCAGGTACCCCTTCCGCAGACCGACCGCAGGCTCAGCCCGATGTCGAGCTGGGCCGCGCAGCGCCGAACAATGTCCAGGCCGAGTCCGAGCCCGCCGTCGCCCGCGCGAGCTGCCGGGCCGCGTACGTGCTCCTGGAAAATGAGCACCTGGTCGTTTTCCGCGATGCCGGGGCCGGTGTCCCACACCTGGATCAGCAGCCCCGCGCGGCGCTTCCTGCAGCTCAGCAAGACGCCTCCCTGGGTGGTGTACCGCAAGGCGTTGGCCACCATGTTGCCCACCATGCGCTCCAGCAGCGCGGGGTCGGTAAGCACACGTTCAAGGCACGGCGTGACACGCCACTGCAAGCCTTTTTCCTGAGCCATGGGCGCGAACAGCGCCTCGATCCGTTCCAGCGAGTCCTGCACGGACACCTCCCGCACGTCCGGGCGCAGGGAGTCGGCATCGAGCTGGACGACCAGCGTGAGGGCAGCGAGGATCTCGTCGGCCGAGCCCACGGCCGAGCGGATCTGCGTCAAGGCCGCCTGTGAGGTTTCGGGCAGACGCTGGCGCGCCAGGACCTCGGTGGCCAGACCGATCGCATAGAGCGGCTGCTGGATGTCGTGCGCCACCGCGGCCAGAAACCGGGACTTGTCGACCACCGCCTGCTCGGCAGCGGCTTTCAACGCCTGGTCGCGCTCGCGGCGAATCAGCAGTTCGCGATGCGCCTTGTTGGACTCCCGGACCTTCACGGCCAGTGCCTGTGCCAGCAGCACCATTTCCAGCGCCGACGCCCAGTAGAAGCTGTCGTAGATCCAGCCGACCTGGGGCAACAGCTGCACCCGCATGAGGATCCTCAGCAGGATGGCCACCCCGTACAGCGACCACGCCACGGCAAAGTAGATGGCGCCCGCCCGGCGCCAGCGCAGACCGAGCACGGCAGCGGTGATCAGGGCCAGCAGGGTGAGCCCGGAGAGCAACGGGACCAGCCGCTCAAACCAGGGCGTGGCGGCTGGATGGGCCAGCAGCAGGGGCGCCAACACCCACGAAGCGGCCAGCACTTTCATGGCCACGCTCACGCGGGGCGCCCCTGCGTCCATATCAAAAAAAGACACGACGAACAACAGACCCGAGACACCCATCAGGCAACCCGCCACGGCAATGAAAAGCGGGTTGAGGTGGGCAAAACCCGGCCAGATCACGACGAGGCCCAGGCCGGAGGTTGCCGCCTGGAAGGCGATCAACGACAGGCCTGAAGCCAGGTAGAGCAGACGCGCCCGGTCCCTGAGCACCCGCCACAACAGGATGTTGAACAGCATCAAGCCCGCGAGCACGCCGAAGTAGACGCCCAGACCGAGGTTGCGCTGCGCCACTGCGCGCTCGTGAGCCGCCGGCTCCCACAACCGTATGCCGCCCCATGGCGAGACGCGGGTGGCAAGCTTCAGGTACAGGTGGCCTGACGCACCGGGCGGTACCCGCCATGCCAGCACGGGCGCGGCCCGGGGCTCGACCAGGCCTTGCGCCATCGGCCGCAAGCCGCTCTGAGCGACAGCGCGCGGCGCCTGCCCCTGGCCGGCCCACAGCATCTCCACCTGCTGCGCATGGCGACTGTCGATCACCACGAGACGATCGAAAGCCTCCCCGGGCGGCACCAGCACCGGCACCCGAAGCCACAAGATGGGTCCACCGCTGGCCTGGCGGTTGAAGCGCACCGGGCCGTCCAGGCGGTGCCATTGCGGGTTGTCACTCCAGGGCGTGGACGCCGACACCCGCCCGCTGTTGTCCACCAGGTATTCGACCGATGCGGTCAGGTCCTGCATGTTCTTGTTGCGGTCGACGGTCACGGGCGCCGCCCCCGTTGAAGCAAGCAACAGCGCAGGCACCAACAAGAGGCAGCCGCACAAGAACGCGCGTTCAAGGCGACGCCAGCCCTTCATGTGCCGGCGCAGGGCAGCAAAGAGAACGGTTTTCATACGGTCCAGTTCGGTGATGAAATCATCACTGAACCCGCGCCTGCGCGCAATTGCTCTCAACCCCACCACACACAATTCCATGGCACACGACCCACCCGCCGAACGCTGGAAACCCAGCGTCACCGTGGCAGCGATCATCGAGCGCGACGGACGCTACCTGCTGATCGAAGAACACACGCCCGAGGGCCTGCGCCTGAACAACCCCGCTGGCCACCTCGATCCTGGTGAGAGTCCGGCCGACGGCGTGGTGCGGGAAACCCTGGAGGAGACCACCCACCGCTTCACACCCACGGCGATCGTGGGTGTGTACCTCGCGCGCTTTCAGCGCACAGGCCAGGGGGGCGCACCCGACGAGGACGTGACCTACCTGCGGTTTGCCTTCTGCGGGGAATTGGGAGCCGCCGTGCCCGGCAGGAGTCTGGACACCGGCATCGTGAGGACACTGTGGCTGACCCCCGAGGAGATTCGTGCCAGCGCCTCACGCCACCGCAGTCCGTTGGTGCTGCGCTGCGTGGAAGACCACCTCGCAGGTCAGCGCCATCCGCTGGCGCTGGTTCAGACAGATGCTTCGGTGGGGCTCGGTGTGGGGCCGGGCTGAGGCGAGGGCTCGAGCGCGAGTTCGGGCGTAGGTTCGCGCAGGGACGTGTGGGCCAGCGGGATGCGCAGCGAGAAACAGGAACCTCGCCCAGGCACAGAGCGCAGCGCCAAGCCGATGTCCAGCATCGCAGCGCAGTTCTTCACGATGAATAGCCCCAGCCCCACGCCGTTGTCGCTCGCGGTTTCCGGCTCACCCCTGAAATACTCGGTGAAGATGGCCTCGTGGTCCGCCGGGTCAATGCCCGGGCCCGTGTCCCAGACTTGCAGCAACAGGCAGGGCCCGCTGCGCCGGCAAGACACCACCACGCCCCCGGTCCGGGTGAACCGAACCGCGTTGGAGACCAGGTTGTTGAGCATGCGCTCCAGCAAGACCGGGTCGCTGTGCACGCGAGCGATGCTGGGCGTCAACACCCAGCGCAGGCCCTTCTCCAGCGCCTGGGGCTGAAAGGTCAGGTCGACCCGCTCCACCAGGGACTGCACCGAGAAGTCGACCCTGTTGGCCCGCAAGGAGCCGGTTTCCAGCCGGGCCATGGTCATGATGGAGTCCAGCAATCCGTTGGCCGACTCCAGCGCAGACTTCATCTGCTGCACCAGCGGCTCCAGCGCAGGCGCTCGCGCGTGCAGGCTCTGTGCAGTGAGGCTCAGGGCAAACAGGGGCTGGCGCAGGTCGTGGCTGACCGCTGCGAGGAAGCGGGACTTTTCGATCGACAGGCGCTCGGCCTCCTGCTTTTTCAGTTGCTCGCGCAGGCCCATCGACAGCGCCGACTCCTTGGCGCGCCGCTCGGACTTGAAACGGTCTGCAAGCGCGAAGGACAGCAACAACATCTCCAGTGCAGAGCCCAGCATGACCGGGTGGGCCAGCAAGGGGTGGGCGGGAAGCCAGCCGAGTGACACCATCGCTTCGATGAAGACGCCCAACATCAACATGGACCAGGCCAGCAGGAAGTAACGCGCGCCCGTGCGGCTCGCCCTGAGCCGGTCCACCCCGGCCATCAACAGCGGCGGTATGGTGAGCAGGGCCAGCCCGATCAGCAAGTGGCCTGCGTACTCAAGACCCATGCCGGGCAGCAAGATGATGTAGGCACCCCAAACCCACAGCAGCGCGCGCAAGACACGGTCCAACCGCGGCAAATCCAGGCGGCTCTGCAGGAAGCGCCGGGCAAAAAGAATGGCGGTCAGGCCGCAGGCTGCGTAGCCCAGATTGGACGCCAGGTCGTTCCATTGAGGTCGCTCAGGCCAGACGAACTGGGGGCCAAAGCCGGTGTTCGCCAACTGCGCCAGAGACATGGCAGCCACAAATGCGATGTAGTGCAGATACACAGCGTCCTTGATCGCCACATACAGCAGGAAGTTGTAGGCCAGCAAGCCCGCCATCAGCCCGAAGTACAAGCTCAGCAGGGAGTACGCCCTGTGGTCCTGGCTCAGGAGCGCCTGCGGCTGCAACAGGGTCACGGGAATCTGCAGGGAGCTGGTGGATCGGATGCGCAGAACCACGGTGTAGATTCCCGGGCCTCGCAGATTCAGCGGGAACACATGGTGGCGGTGCGGCACGGGGCGCTGCGAAAACGGCAGCGCGTCACCCCCCGCGGTGCGGCTGAGGGTGTCGCCCGGTCCCACCAGAAAAACCTCGATGCTGTCCAGGCGCGGGTTGGCGATCTGCAGCAACCACAGGGCCGGCGCAGGCGCCAGAACATCCAGCTCGGCCTTGAGCCACAGGGTGGTGCTGCGGTATCCGAAGTTCGGGATGCGCCCATCGGCGCTCAGGGGAGTGAACAGCTGCGCTTGAGCGGGCGCCAACACCTCCCGCACCGACGGCGCGTCCGACAGGTCTTCCCGGTAACTGAAATCAAACGAAGACAGCACATGGGTCTGAGCATCCGACACCGACAAGGCATGCGCCGGGGCGCAGCCCATCCAGACCAGCGCGAGCGCCATACAAGTGATCCAACCACGCCAGTGCCCACCACAGTGATGTGCCATGAATGCCCCCTTCCGTTTGTCGATGCGCTGCGGACATCGCACGTGTTGCCATGCGCCGATCAAGGCGAATCGTTGGGCACCGATTGCCCGCCGAGGCGCCGCACGCATGAATTCTGGAAAAGGCAATGCACCGAACCAATACCACATCAGCACTATATTGATTGATTCAGTTTGACGAAATCATTTCCCTCAACAACCTGCGAATGGCAATCAACAAGAGTCAATGCATGAATTCCAATTGATCTTGGTGAAATTGAGCGTTGCCAGATCAAATATCTGAGAAATACCGCACAAAAGAGCACTGCTCAGAAGAAGGCGGCGGCCAACATCTTCTCGGCGGCTCCAATGCGCGCTGTTTCCAAGGTGCCATTGATTGGCAAAATACTGCTGGCGGAGTATGGGGCGATGGTTGCAATCTCCATACGATCCAAAGCTTGATGATCGATTCGTGGCTTTATTCACGCCCCATCGCAAATTCGAATTACCAAGGCCTTCGGGCAATCGACCGATTCATCCCACGCCATTTCACTGCGAAACTGCCATGCAAGTTCGTTTCAAACTGGTTCGATATTTCGCCACCGCCAGCCTGGTGGCGTTTTGTTGCGCGGCAGTTGCATTGGCTTTTTTTCAAACCCGCGAATCCCGGCTCATGCAATCGGTGCAGGACGAACAAGCACGCGCGGTGCAGGACATGCAGACCCGCTTGGTGGAGCGGGCGGAGCAGTCCGCTCACCGCGACCTCCTGAATCTTCACGAGAACAGCAATCTCAATCTCACGCGCCTGCTCGCCAACGCGCTGTGGGACGACGCCCTCGCCCCTTTTCTGGCGGCGGCCAGGAGCATCGATTTCAAGCGCTGCACGAACGCGAAGGAGGCCCAGGGCAGCCGAAACGGGCAGGCGCCTGCGCCTGGCGTCAAGGAATGCCTGGCCCGGCAGGGCGCCGCGGTCCAGGCCTTGCCTGCTTTCACCCACCTCGACACCCGGGTGCGCAATGCCATGCGCGGCAACACGGTGGTGAAGATCAAGCTCCATGACCTGCAAGGCATCACCCTCTATTCCACCGATCTCGCGCAAATCGGTGAGGACCGCTCCGCACACCCCAACTGGATCACCGCTGCGCGCCAAGGGAAGGCCAGCAGCGAGATCGCGTTTCAGGAGCGGTTCGACACCCTGCAGGGCACGTTGGAGAAACGCGATCTGATCACCAGCTACCTGCCCATCATCGACCCGCGTGCCCAGAGCACCGCGGGGGTGTTCGAGGTTCACGCCGACATCTCCCCCGACCTGAAGCTGATCAAGCAGACCTCGGCAGGCTTGCGCAAGACGGCCGACACCGACCAGGCGCAGCTGGCCGGGCAATCGCAAGACCAACGCGCCCGGGTGCAAGGCTCTGCGCGCCTGCATCTCGTGCTGCTGGGCGCACTGCTGGTGCTGCTCTACACCGTGCTGCACGGCATCGTGCGCCGGGCCCAGGGCGTGATCGAACAGCAGGCCCGCGAGAGCGACGCCAACCGGCAACGGCTGGCGCAGTCGGAGAAGATGACCTCGCTCGGGCAGATGGTCGCAGGCGTGGCCCATCAACTCAACACACCGCTGGCGTTTTCCAAGAGCAACGTCTACATGGCGGTCCAGGCGCTGGAAGACCTGGTGCCCGGCATTGAGGACGCACAACGCCTGCTGCAACTCGCAAGCGCTGGCCACGATGACACAGTCCATCCTGGGCTGCCCGAGCCACAAGCCGTGCGTTCACAACTGCGCCGTTTCCCCGAAGACATCCGCATGGCGCAGGACATGCTGGGTGATGTGTTGATGGGCCTGGACCAGATGAACGAGCTGGTGGACAACCTGCGCAGCTTCACCCGGCTGGACCGTTCCCGCACCGCGTCGGTCGACCTCAATGCCACGCTGTACAGCGTGGTCTACATCGCCCGGGCCGTCATCCCCACCAAGGTGAAGGTGGTGGAACGGTTCTCGGAGCTGCCCAGGCTGAACGGCCATGTTTCACAACTCAACCAGGTGTTCCTGAACCTCATCATGAACGCGGCGCAGGCCATCGAAGGGCCGGGCCAGGTGACGGTATCCACCGCCTGCGACGGCCCGCACATCCGCATCACCATCGAAGACACCGGTTGCGGCATTCCCGACGAGGTCCTGTCCCGGATCTTCGACCCGTACTTCACCACCAAACCAACGGGCACCGGCACCGGCCTGGGCCTGTCCATCGCGCGCGACATCGTGACCGCGCACGGTGGGCGAATCCTGGTGAAAACCCGCGTGGGCTCGGGCACCAGCTTCCAGATCGAATTGCCCGTTTCAACGAGCCAACCAGCATGAACACTCTCAACAAACCCCGGATCCTGTGCGTGGACGACGAGCCCAGCGTGCTGCGCTCGCTCAACTGGCTGCTGCGCAGCCGATTCGATGTGTCCTCGGCGACCGATGCGCGTGTGGGCCTGGAGCTCATCCGAAACAGGGAGTTTGATGTGGTGATCAGCGACCAGCGCATGCCGGGAATGACCGGCACCGAGTTCCTTGAGCAGGTGAAGAAGGCCTCACCCAACACGATGCGCTTGCTGCTCACCGGCTACTCCGAATACCAGGATGTGCTGCGCTCGGTCAATGAAAGCGAGGTGTTCCGCTTCATCAACAAGCCGTGGGACAACCAGCACCTCATCGACACGGTGACCTACGCGGCCACCGTGGCGCGCGACGCGCCGCTGCGCTACAGCGCGACCGAAGCCACGATGCCGGACGCCGAGCTGGACAGCCTGCAGGGCAGCTCCACCGAAGCCGTCTTGCTGATGGATCCCGACCCAGCCGTGGAGCACCGGTTGCGGGGTGTGCTCGGCGACGAAGTGCTGCTGCTGTGGGCACGCAACCCCGGCGAGGCGGTCAGCCTGCTGCACCGCCACAAGGTGGCCGTGCTGCTGGCCGACACCCAATCGGGCAGCCGCTCCACCCTTGACCTGATTCGCGCCGTCAAGCGCAGCAGCCCGAACATCGTCGCCATGGTCCACACCGCCGAGCGCGACAGCGCCACCATCAGCCGCCTGATCAACGAAGGTCAGATCTTCCGGTTCATCGCCAAGCCGGCCGGGCCGGGTTACCTCAACCGCATGATCCGATCGGCGCTGAAGAAACACCGCAGCCTGATGGCTCAACCGGCCAGCATCGCGCGCCATGCCGTGCAACTCTTGCCCGAACCCGCGTTTGTCCCGGCTTTCGACGCCGGGTCGGGCTGGGACCCCACCGACGCCATGCCACTGACCTCGGCGTTTGATGAACCCGAAGTGCGCGGCTCGGCGCAGAGCGTTGGCGGCTCGGGGAAAGCCTGGCTCAAACGCCTCTTCAGCAAAGACTGAAGCACGGGAATCGGGCGCCCGTTGCCCGCTTTGGCATACAGTTGGTGGCAGCCCCCACCCCAACCGTCCACGCGCCGATGAACATGCCCACGACCAGGCCCACGAACATGTCCACCCAGGCCGAGCGTGCTCCGGCCTGGCACGAAGCCTTGCCCCCCGACGACGCGCTGCGCGAGGAGTTGCACAACGAAGTGCACGCGCGGCCCTCGGCACGCATCCGCCTGCCAGCCCTGATCGTGTTCGTGGCGGTGCTCAACGAGGGGGTGAGCCGCGAGCAGGAATGGGAACACCTTCGCCAGTTGCCCGGCCAGGACGGGCTGGCCCTGGACCAGTTGAAGGGCAACTTCCTGCGCCTGCGCCTGAATGAACACACCTTGAAGTGGGAACGCCACACCGAGTTCACGCGCTACTCCATCGTGCAGCACCTGCCCGAGGGCAGCGGTCTGGGCGCCACCGACCCGGTGCTCCTGGACAAACTGGTCACGCCCGCAGGCTGGCTGCGCGGCATCCCCGGTCGCACGGTGGCCGCCATCAAGCTGGTGATGCTGCAGTCCGAACTGCCCGAGCAGACGCCACAGGCCCAGGCCGGGCTCATGGGCTCGGCCCAGCAGTGGTTTGGTGGCCGCACGGTGGTGGCGTCCCAGATCGGCGGAGGTCACTCCTGGGCACTGACCGATTTCCGCCTGCACCCATCGGGCTTCGAGCGCATGCTGGTCATCACCCCACCCGGCACCACCGACACCCGCGCCGGGCGCATCTCGCAGCGCCTGCTGGAGATCGAAACCTACCGCCTCATGGCGCTGCGCGGGTTGCCAGTCGCCAAGGCCTTGAGCCCCACGCTGTCGGCGGCCGAGGCCCAACTGGCGGCCATCACGGCCCAGCTGGAAAACAAGTCCACCTCGGAGCAGGAACTGTTGGACCAGCTGGTCTCGCTGGCCGCTCGGGTGGAGCGCGCCACGGCCGAGAACACCTACCGCTTTGCCGCCACCCGCGCCTACGACGCCGTGGTCACGCAGCGCATCGCCGAACTGCGTGAGAAGCCGATCCCGGGCACGCAGACCATCGGCGAGTTCATGCAGCGCCGGCTCTCGCCGGCCATGGCCACGGTGGCCGCCAGCGCCCAGCGCCTGACCTCGCTGTCCGAACGTGTCTCACGCACCAGCGCGCTGTTGCGCACGCGGGTCGATATCGTGACCGAGGCGCAAAACCAGGAACTGCTGGCCAAACTCACGCGCGGGCAGGAACTGCAGCTGCAGCTGCAGTCCACGGTGGAAGGTCTGTCCATCGCGGCCATCACGTACTACGTGATCAGCCTGTTGCTGTACTTCGCCAAGGGCGCCAAAGCCGCGGGCCTGCCGATCCAGCCGGAAATAGCGGCGGGCGCAATGGTGCCGCTGGTCTTGTTGGTCGTCTGGCGCGCCACGCGGCGCATTCATGCGCGGTTGAACACCACCCCCACCAAGCGCTGAGTATTTCAGGCTGTGGGCCAGACGCTGGCCGCGTCGGTGGTGATCACGCCACCCCCCAGACAGATGTCGCCGTCGTAGATGACCGCGCTCTGGCCCGGCGTCACCGCCCACTGCGGCTCCCTGAACCGCAGGTCGACGTGGCTGTTGCCCTGAGGCTGCAGAACGCAAGGTGCGTCGGCCTGCCGGTAACGCGTCTTGGCGCCCACGTCGCCCGCCGCAGGCGCACGGCCCGCCACCCAGCTCACGTCATGCGCGCTCAGCCGCGGCGTGAGCAGCCACGGGTGGTCGTGCCCCTGCACCACCCACAGCGTGTTGCTCGCCATGTCCTTGCGGGCCACGAACCAGGGTGCGTGATCGTTGCCGCCCTTCTGTGCGCCCTTGGCTTTGATGCCGCCAATGCCCAACCCCTGGCGCTGCCCCAAGGTGTAGAAACTCAGACCCACATGCTGACCCAGCACCCGGCCTTTTTCGTCCTTGATCGGGCCGGGCTCCTTGGCGATGTAGCGGTTGAGGAAGTCGCGAAATGGCCGCTCGCCGATGAAACAAATGCCGGTGCTGTCTTTCTTTTTCGCGTTGGGCAGTTTGATCTCGGCGGCGATGCGGCGCACCTCGGTCTTGGGCAGTTCGCCCACCGGGAACAGCGTTTTGCTCAGCTGCGCCTGGCTCAGCCGGTGCAGGAAATAGCTCTGGTCCTTGAGCGGGTCTTTGCCCTTGAGCAACTCGAACGAGGCGTTGCGCTCGCGCACCCGGGCGTAGTGGCCGGTAGCGATCTTCTCGGCGCCCAGGCGCATGGCGTGGTCCAGGAAGGCCTTGAACTTGATCTCGGCGTTGCACAGGATGTCGGGGTTGGGCGTGCGCCCGGCCTGGTATTCGCGCAGGAACTCCGCAAACACGCGGTCCTTGTACTCGGCGGCGAAATTCACGTGTTCGATCTCGATGCCCAGCACGTCGGCCACACTGGCGGCGTCCACGAAGTCGATGTTGGACGAGCAGTATTCGCTGCTGTCGTCGTCCTCCCAGTTCTTCATGAAGATGCCGATGACCTCATGCCCCTGCTGCTTGAGCAGGTACGCACTCACCGCAGAGTCCACGCCGCCGCTCAACCCCACCAC
>QBMB01000004.1:0-36577 GCA_003241965.1 Burkholderiales bacterium
GGCAATTCGGGCGCACGCGGCGCCGGCGCGGGGGCAGCCACCGGGGGCGGGGGCGGTGGTGGCTTCCAGCTCTGCGTGGCAAACAGGTCGCCGCCCTCACGCGCCATGCGCTCCACCGGCATGGCTTCACGCTGCGCGCGACCTGGGTCAACGGAGCTCTCTGCCGCCTTGTTTGCCACCACAGAGCCACCCGATGCTCCCGACCTGGCCGATGGCGCGGCGCGCTCGGGGGAAGCCAGCAGGTCGTCCCCGGCGTCGTCCACGCGAGCCACATACGCGGTGGCCACCAGCGTGAGCACCAGGCCTGCACCGAGCACGAGGTTGCGGCGGCTGGCCATCAGGGTGCCTTCAAGTAGAACGACCAGCGCAGGCGCGCCTGCACCAGCGGCTCGCCCACGGCGTTGCGCTTGATGCTGAGCTCGTCCCGCGCCACCGTGGGCAACTCGTTGAGCACATCGGCCATCCAGGCGCGCAGGTCGGTGTAGGTGCCCACGGCGGGCAGCGTGATCTGGTAACGCTGCAGACGGCCACCGGGCTCGCTCACCAGGCGGTACTCGCCGGTGGACAGCACCACGTCGTGCTCGGCCGCACTGCGGTGGATGTGGCGCACCGCCTGCAGCGCGCCGGCGGCCTGGGGCAGGCCCGCCTCGAACTCGGCCTGGCGGGTCGCCAGGTCCAGCTTGGGGTCGGGCTGGCGGGCCTGGCGCGCGCGCTCGGCCACCTGCGCCTGCTGCATGGCCATCGCCTCGGTGCGCGCAGCATCGGCCCCGAAATGGGCCAGCGGCCAGATGCACGCCATCAGCAGCAGGCCCACCGCCGCAGGCCAGCCGTGGCGGTGCAGCAAGAAAGCCAGATGGGTCGTGGGTGAGACCTTCACGACGCGCCTCCCCACGCCATGTCCACCGAAAAGCGGATCACCTGCACGCCGTCCTGCGTGATCACTTCGTGCGAGCCCAGCACCACCGAACTCGACACCGGTGAAAGCCGCAAGGTATCGACGTACGCGATCACCTCGGCCATGGTTTTGGCTTCGCCGGTGATGCGCAACTGGCGGGTGTTGCCCTGGGCTTCGAACCCCAGCAGGGCCACGCCGGGCTCGGCCAGGCGCTCCAGTTCTTTCAGCAGCTTGCCCCAGGGGTGAGCCACCGCAGCGCTGACCCGCGCGTTGGCCGAGACCAACGCGGGCGCCAGCGCGGGTGCCGCGCTGCGTGGCCGCGCCTTGGCGCTACGGGCCTGGCGCTCGGCGCGGTCCAGCGTGGACTGCAGTTCCTCGCGGGCCTGTGCGTAATCGAGCGCGGCCAGCACCAGCCCGACCAGTCCCACGACCATGAGTGTCCAGCCCAGCAACGAAGCGGGCGGGCGGCGGCGCAGAAAATCCATGCGAAGTGGTGGCATGCCTAGACCCCCCACGCCATGCGTTCAATGCCACTCTGCTCAGTGGGCCGTGCACTGCTTTCGGCGGCCAGCCAGACCAGCCCCGGGTCGCGGCGATCGCCAACCGCGACGCCACAGCCCACCAGATACACCGGCGGCGCCTTGGCGAGATCGAGCCCGCTGGCCAACTGAATTTGCGCTTGCAGAGCCGGCAGCACACTGCGCCAACCCGCCGTGCCCTGTGGCTCATGGCGGGCCGAGCGCAGCCCGTGCCACACACCCCGGTGCAGCAGGCCCAGCGTCAGGCTGCCCGGCTCGGCCACGCCGAACCACGCCATGCGATCGCCCATGCTGCCGCGCCAGCGGTCGAACGCGGCTGAAAAGTAAGGCACCACGCTGGCCACGGTCGTTTCTCCCACGCTTTTCAAACCTTGCAGCTCGGCCAGCAGCGCCTCGTCGATCGCACACGCGGGCAAGGCCCGCCCGGGCAAGGGCTCGGTGTGCACCACACGCCAGCTGTCGGCCACCGAGCCGAAGGTGGCGCGAAACCGCAGCCGCACATAGGCCTCCAGCTCCTGAGGGCGGGCCAGCTGGGGTTGCCATTCCAGCAGCTGCCAACGCGCCAGCTGGCTGCTCAGAAACACATGCAGTCGGGCCCGCTTGAGATCGCGCTCCCGCAGCCAGCCCGTCAAGGCGGACATGGCGGGCTGCCAGGCCGGTGCATGGGGACCGGACCTGGGCACACTCACCACCTCGGTCTTGCCCGTCTCACCCCGGCGGTGGCCAGCACGGCCGATCACCAGGCGGTCTTCGAGCAGGGCCACCTGCAACAGGGGACGTTCAGCGAACAACACGGTTGAGCTCCTGCAGCGTGGTTTCACCCTGGCGCACCAGATCCATGCCCACATCGCGCAGCACGCGTGTGCCCTTGCGGTGGGCCGCCTCCTTCACCCGGCGCACCGGTTCCTTGGTGACGATCATTTCGCGCAGCTCGTCGTCCAGCAGCAGCACCTCGGCCACCGCCTTGCGGCCCTTGTAGCCGGTGCCACGGCAGCTCGCACAACCCCGGCCCGAGCGGAACTGGAAACCGCCCACATCGCCGAGCCGGCTCTCGGCCAGCAGCTCTGCCGAGGGCGTGTCGGGCACGGCGCAATCGGGACAGTTCACACGCACCAGGCGCTGCGCCACGATGCCGTTGAGCGCGGCCACCAGGCTGTACGGGTCCACGCCCATGTGCGTGAAGCGGCCCAGCACATCGAACACGTTGTTGGCGTGCACGGTGGTGAGCACCAGGTGGCCGGTGAGCGCGGCCTGCACCGCGATCTGCGCGGTTTCGCCGTCGCGGATTTCGCCCACCATGATCTTGTCGGGGTCGTGCCGCAAGATCGAGCGCAGCCCGCGCGCGAAGGTCAGCCCCTTCTTCTCGTTGACCGGAATCTGCAGCACGCCCTGCAACTGGTATTCCACCGGATCCTCGATGGTCACGATCTTGTCGTGCCCGTGGTTGATCTCGTTGATGGCGGCGTACAGCGTGGTGGTTTTTCCGCTGCCGGTGGGGCCGGTGGCGAGCAGCATGCCGTAGGGTTCCTGGCACAGCGCGCGCAGTGCACTCATGGTCTGCGCGTCGAAGCCGAGCGACTCCAGCCGCAGCCCCGTGACCTGGTCGGACAGGCGCTCCTTGTCGAGCACCCGCAGCACCGCGTCTTCGCCGTGGATGCTGGGCATGATGGACACGCGGATGTCGATGTCGCGACCCAGGGCAGCCACCTTGAAGCGGCCATCCTGCGGCACGCGGCGCTCGGCAATGTCGAGCTCGGCCATCACCTTGATGCGCGAGATCACCTGCTCGGCGTTGTCGCTGCCGTTGATGCCGCCCACGCTGGCCAGCACACCGTCGATGCGGTACTTGATGTAGATGCCACCGGTTCCGGTTTCCAGGTGGATGTCGCTGGCGCCGGACTTGAGCGCGTCGTACAGGGTGGAGTTGACCAGGCGCACCACAGGGCTCGCGTCTTCGCTGATGCTGCGCAGGGAAATGTCTTCCAACCCCTGGCTGGATGTGCTGGCCTGCTGCATGGGCGCCAGGCTGTCCATCGCGCGCAGGCTGTCCTCAAAGCGGGTCAAGTAAGCCGCAATGTCGGCCCGGTGGGCCAGCCGCAGGCTCTTGGGCTGGCGCACGCGTTCTTCCGCCCAGGCCATCAGATCGGTGTTGAACGGGTCGGCCAACACCAGCAGCAGCCCATCGGCATCCGCAGCGTCGGGGCTGCTGCGCATCAGCAGGCAATCGCGCTGCAGGGCTTCGCCGTAGGGGAGCAGGTCGAAAGCGGGCACCAAGGCGTGCAGCTCGTCCATGCCCAGCAGTGGAATCTGTGCCGTGGCGGCCAGGCGTGCAATCCACTCGCCGGGTGCCCCGCCTTGGGCATCGAGCCAGTCGATCAAACCCATGCCCTGGCTGCTCGCCGACGAACGCGCGGCCTGCAGCTCGGCGACCGAGAACGCCTGCGCCAGCTGCGCAAGTTCATGGCGCGCGTTCATTGCACGCTCTCCGCCAGCTGGAAGATCGGCAGGTACATCAGCACCACAATGGCGCCGATCACCAGGCCCATGATGAGCATGAGCGCGGGGCCCAGCAGGCGCGTGGCCCACTCGGCCCAGCGCGAAAGTTCTTCGTCGTGAAACGCGGCGGCGCGCTCCATCATGTCGCCCATGTTGCCGGTGCGCTCACCCACGCGCAGCATGCGCAGCGACACCGCCGTGCTCAGACCCTGGCTCTCGAACGCGTGCGACATGGGTTGCCCTTCGCGGATGCGGCTGGTGGCCGCGACCAGGCGCGGCTGCAGGGCGGGCGAGAGCAAACCACTGACCATGTCCAGCGCGGGCACGATGGCAATGCCCCCGCGCAGCAGCATGCCCAGGGTGCGGTAGAGCCGCGCCAGCTGGAACACCCGCATGTGTTCTCCCACGGCCGGGATGCGCCAGAGCTGCCCCATCAAACGCTGCCCGAGCCAACGGCCACCGCCCATGGACAAGCCCACCACCAGGGCCACCATCAAACCCAGCAACACCGGCCAGTACTGCTCCACCGCCTGCCCCCACTGCAGCATGAGGCGCGACATGAAAGGCAGTTTGTCGCCCATGTCTTCGTAGATGTGCGAGAAGCGCGGCACCACATAACCCATGAGGAACAGGATCACCAGGCTGCTCACGCCGATCAGCATCACGGGGTAGATGGCCGCGCTCACCAGTTTGTTGCGCAGCGTCTCCAGCTGGTTGCCGTAAGCGATGTAGCGCCCCAGCGCCTCGCCCAGATCGCTGGTGCGTTCGCTGGCGCGCACGGTGGCCACGAAGAGCGGCGGAAAGATCTGCGGCATGCTGTGCAGCGCGCTGGAAAATGTGTGGCCTTCGCGCAGGCTGAGCAGCAGTTTTTGCAGCACTGCGCGCACCGGCGCGCGCGACTCCTTCTCGGCCAGCGTCTCCACCGCTTCCACGATGCTCACGCCCGAGCTGAGCAGTGACAACAATTCCTGGCTGAACAACAACAGCGGAAAATCCTTGCGGGCGCTGGCGCCGCTACCGAACCCGCCTTCGCGCGAGATGGACACCACGGCCTGACCCGATGCCATCACCTGGCGGCGAACGTCGTCCACGGTGTCTGCATCCACAAGGCTGACTGCCATCGACATGTCGGCCTGAAGCGATTTCACGCGGTAGCGCATGGCTACCAGCTCACCAGGTCTTCGGCTTCGCCGGTGCCACCGGGCTGGCGGTCCTTGCCGTAGGACAGCAGGTCGTACTCACCCTGCTCGCCCGGCGACCGGTAGACATAGGCCAGGCCCCAGGGGTCCAGCGGCACACCTTTCTTGAGGTAGGGCCCCGACCATTTGCTGTCACTGGCGGGGCGCTCGTTCAGGGAGGCCAGGCCTTCCTCGCTGGACGGATAGCGCCCAACATCCAGCCGGTACTGGTCCAGCGCCTTGCCCAAAGCGTCGATCTGCGCGCGAGCTGTTTTCACCTCGGACTTGCCGATCTGCGCGAAAAAGCGGGGCCCCACGAAGCCGGCAAGCAGTCCGATGATGACCATGACCACCAGGAGTTCGAGCAGGGTGAAGCCACTCTGCCGCCGATGGCGGGGTGTTGGTTGTCCAAACATGGGGTTGACTCCGGATCGGTAAACGTTGCAAGTGGGCTTGCTTGAGGTCAGCTTAGGCAAGCCATGTGAAGGTCGGGTTACACAGGGACGATGGGCGCTCGAAATTCGGTGAACGTCGATGCGATTCATCCAAACGGACTACGCGGCTTCGTGTCGCGTGCAACAAATCAGACATACCTGGCCCTCCTTGCTGTCAGGCTGCAGACAGGCTGTAGCCGCTGCCGCGCACCGTGCGGATGACGTGGTCCAGACCTGCGGGCAGCAATGCATTGCGCAAGCGGCTGATGTGCACATCCACCGTTCGGTCGTCCCCCACGAATTCGGGGCCCCACACGTGGTCCAGCAGCTGGCTTCGGCTGTACACGCGGTCGGTGTGGGTCACAAGAAAGTGCAGCAGGCGGAACTCGGTGCTGCCCAGTGACAACGGCTGGCCCTTGGCGATCACGGTTTTGGCTGCGGGGTCGAGCACGAGGCCAGCCACCCGCACCACCTCGGCCGTGACCTGGGGCACGCGCCGGCGCAGGATGACGGCAATGCGTGCGATCAGCTCCCGGGGCGAGAAGGGCTTGGTGATGTAGTCGTCAGCGCCCACCTCCAGCCCGGAAATCTTGTCGCGCTCCTCGATGCGGGCCGACAACATGATGATGGGAATGTCGCGCGTGCGCGTCTCGGAACGCAGCAAGCGTGTGAATTCAACGCCGGTCATGCCGGGCAACATCCAGTCCAGCAGCAGCAGGTCGGGCAGCGAGCGCTGCATCATCTCGCGCGCCTGTTCGGCGTCCGGCGCACAGCGAACCGCATGCCCTGCCCGGGTGAGATTGACGGAAATCAGCTCTTGTATGTGTGGCTCGTCCTCGACGACCAGAATTTGAGCAGCCATGTTTCGTCCATCAATAAAGTGGCGCGATGGTAGGGGGCTGCAATGACGGTTTGATTGCAACGCTTGTCCAAACGGATCATCGACGGTCACAGATTTGACGTACTGCCTCCCTAGACTCGCGATCTTTCAAGTCAACAGGCGTTGTGTTCCATGAAGCTCCACCACCTCAGATGTCTTCTGATTGCAGCTGGCACAACCATGGGGTCCTTTGCTGCCTTGGCCCAGGACATCACCGGCGCAGGCGCCACCTTTCCGGCCCCGGCGTATGCCAAGTGGGCCGATGCCTTCAACACCGCATCCAACGCCAAGGTTAACTACCAGGCGATCGGATCGAGTGGCGGCATCCGTCAAATTGACGGGCGTACGGTGGACTTCGGGGCCACAGACGCACCCCTGAAAGACGACGAACTCGCCCGAAAAGGACAAATCCAGTTTCCTACCCTGATTGGCGGCGTGGTGCCGGTGGTGAATCTGCGCGGCATTGCCCCAGGGCAGCTGCGTTTGACGGGCGCCGTGCTGGGCGACATCTACCTCGGCAAGATCACCCGCTGGAGCGACCCTGCCATCGTGGCGCTCAACCCGCAGCTCCCCCTGCCCGACACGGCCATCGCGCCGGTATTCCGCTCGGACGGATCGGGCACTTCCTTCATCTTCACCAACTACCTCAGCAAGGTGAACGCCGACTGGAAGACGCGCATCGGCGAAGGCACGCAGGTGGGCTGGCCCACGGGCAGTGGCGGCCGCGGCAACGTGGGGGTGGCCGCCATCGTCTCGCGCACGCCCAACGCCATCGGCTACGTGGAATACGCCTACGTGAAGCAGGCCAAGCTGAATTTCGCGCTGCTGCAGAACGCATCGGGCGCCTTCGTCGCACCAGGCACCGAAGCGTTTCGCGCCGCCAGCACAGGAGTGGACTGGACCACGTCGCATTCCCACATGCTGACCCAGCAACCCGCGCCCGATGCCTGGCCCATCACCGGCGCCACGTTTGTGCTGATGTACGCCAAGGCCGACAACGCCGCCCATTCCGCCCAGGCGCTGCGCTTTTTTCACTGGGGCCTCACGAAAGGTGAAGCCATGACCACCGAACTGGGCTACGCGGCCCTGCCCAGGCCGGTGGTGGATTCCATCGAAGTCCTGTGGACCCAGGTGCGTGATGCATCGGGCAAACCCCTCACCTACAAGTGATCTGCAAGTGACCCGCAAGTGATCCGACGCTTCGTTTGCGTCAGCCTCTTTTTTCAAGCCAGACCATGAACCACTTCAATCGCAACACCGTCACCAAACTGCTGCAAACCAGCGCGCTGGCTTTTTCGCTGTCCCTCACCCTGAGCGCCTGCGGCAACCAGGGCGACAGTGGCAAGGCCACCCAGGTGGCCGCCAAGGTCGGCTCCAGTGAAATTTCGGTCCACCAGATCAACCAGGTGCTCAGCCGCACGCCGGTGGGCAACGCGTCCAAGGACGCAGTGGCCGCGGCCAGCCAGCAGGTGCTGGAACGCCTGATCGACCAACAACTGGCCGTGGACCAGGCCACCGAGGCCAAGCTGCACCGCTCACCCGACGTGGTGGCCCAGCTGGAAGCCGCGCGGCGCGAAGTGCTGGCGCGGGCCTACCTGCAGCAGCTCACCGGCACTGTGCCCAAACCCACGCCCGAAGAGATCAAGGCGTATTACGAAGCGAACCCGGCGCTGTTCGCCGAACGCCGCGTGTTCAACCTGCAGGAGATCCGGGTACCCAAGGCCATCGGCATCGTGGACGACCTGAAAAAGATGGCCGAACAGACCCGCCCCATCGAAGAGGTGGCCGGCTTCCTGCGCACCCGCAATGTGCAGTTTGGTGGCGGCAGCGCCACCCGCACGGCCGAGCAGATTCCGCTGGAGCTGCTGCCGCAGGTGCATGCGCTGAAAGACGGGCAGAGCACCGTGGTCCAGTCCGGCGACAGCGTGACCTTCCTGCGCGTGGCTTCATCGCAGCAGGTGCCGGTGAGCGAGGCCGTGGCCACGCCCGGCATCGCGCAATTCCTGGG
The DNA here is from genome assembly GCA_003241965.1 of Burkholderiales bacterium. Lineage (GTDB taxonomy): Bacteria > Pseudomonadota > Gammaproteobacteria > Burkholderiales > Burkholderiaceae_C > Hydrogenophaga. Next base: position 8,431 of record QBMB01000004.1, read on the forward strand.
CAACCGCCGCTCCGCCGAAACCGTGACGAGCGAGATCAAGCGGCTGCGCGGCGCCACCACCATCACCTACCTGGGCGACTTCGACCGCGCCGCCGCCAAGGCCTCCGAATCGGCGGGCAAACCCGCTGTGCCGGCTGAAGCGCCCTCGCTCGCCACGCCCGTGGAAAGCAGCGGCAAACCTGCGTTGAGCCCGGAACAAGGTGCCATCGAACGCGGCATTCAAGGCCTGAAGTGATTGCCGCCAACATGAGCTCGCGTTTCATCCCCGCACTGCGGCGTTCGTTGCTGCTGTTCTGTACGTCCATGCTGGTGGCCTTCGGCGCGCAAGCCCAAGGTGGTCCGGTGGACTATCCGCTGGCCGCGGGCGACGCCGTGCGCGTGCAGGTGTTCCAGAACCCCGACCTGACGCTGGAGACCCGCATCTCCGAAAGCGGCACCATTTCGTTCCCCCTTATCGGCACGATCCGCCTGGGCGGTTTGCCGGTGAGTGCGGCGGAAAAGAAGATCGCCGACGCCTTGAAGAGCGGTGGTTTCCTGCAGAACCCGCAGGTCACGCTGCTGCTGACCCAGATTCGCGGCAGCCAGGTCTCGGTGCTCGGCCAAGTCGGGCGGCCGGGCCGCTTCCCGCTGGAAACTGCAAGCACGCGCCTGAGCGACATGCTGGCCAACGCGGGCGGCGCTGCGCCGAGCGGGGACGACGTGGTCATCGTGACCGGTCAACGCGCCGGCAAGCCGTTTCGCAAGCTGGTCGACCTGCCAGCGCTGTTCCTGCGCGAGCCCAGCGAAGACGACATCGTGCTGCAAGGCGGCGACGTGATCTACGTGCACCGTGCACCGGTTTTCTATGTGTACGGCGAAGCCCAGCGACCCGGGTCGTTCCGCATCGAGCGTTCCATGACCGTGATGCAGGCGCTGGCCCTGGCCGGCGGCCCGACCGCACGCGGCTCGCGCGACCGCCTGCAGCTGCACCGCCAGCAGGACGATGGCAGCGTGAAGCTGCTCTCCCCCCAGATGAACGATCTGGTCATGCCCAACGACGTGCTCTACGTGCGGGAAAGCCTGTTCTGAAGCCCCGCGCTGGAAGACCCTGACCATGACACCCCAACAACTCTTCGTCATCCTGCGCGCCCACTGGCTCGTGGTGTTCATCACCTTCGTGCTGGTGGTGGCCACCACCGCCACCGTCACCCTGATGTCGGGCAAACAGTACACGGCCAGCGCGTCGGTCGTGCTCGACATCAAGCCCGACCCGGTCAGCGGCACCATGGCCGGCATGGTCGCCACGGGCTACATGGCCACCCAGGTCGACATCATCAAGAGCGACCGTGTGGCCAAACGCGTGGTGAGCAACCTGCGCATGGACAGCAACCTGGCCGTGCAGTCGCAATGGCGCGAAGCCACCGACGGCCGGGGGCAACTCATCGACTGGCTGGCCGCCCTGCTCAAGGCCAACCTGGACGTGAAGCCCTCGCGCGAGAGCAACGTGATCAACATCGAGTACGTGGGTGCCGACCCCGACTTTGCGGCCGCCGTGGCCAACGCGTTTGCACAGGCCTACATCGACGTGAACCTGGAACTGCGTGTGGACCCCGCCCGCCAGTACGCCGGCTTCTTTGACGAACAGACCAAGGCGGCGCGCGCAAGGCTGGAAGCGTCGCAGAAGGCCTTGTCGGATTTCCAGCAGGCCAACGGCATCACCTCCAACGACGAGCGGGTGGACTTCGAGACCGCCAAGCTCAACGAAACCAGCAGCCAGCTCACCTCCATCCAGGCGGCCACCACCGACAGTCGCAGCAAACGCTCGCGCACCGACGGCGACACGGTGGCCGAGGTGATGCAGAGCCCCTTGATCAACGGCCTGAAGTCCGACATTGCGCGGCTGGAAGCCAAGTTGATCGAAGGCAGTGTGAACCTGGGCAAGAACCATCCTCAAACCCAGCGGGCCGAGTCTGAACTGGCCGAGCTCAAGGCACAGCTGGCATCGGAAACACAGCAGATCACCAACTCGATCAACACCACCTACGAGGTGAACCGCCAGCGCGAATCGCAGTTGCAGTCAGCGCTGGCCGCCCAGAAGTCGCGCGTGCTGCTGCTCAACCAGCAGCGCGACGAGATCCGTGTGCTGCGTGGCGACGTCGAGTCGGCCCAACGGGTGTTTGATTCGGTCAGCCTGCGCGCCTCGCAGAGCAGCCTGGAGAGCCAGACCAACCAGACGAACATCGCGGTGCTGAACCCGGCCATCGCCCCGCCCTTCCCGTCCGGTCCCCGGGTGAAGCTCAACATTGCCATTGCCATGTTCCTGGGCGGTCTGCTGGGTGTGATGGTGGCGCTGTCGCTGGAGTTTTCCAACCGCCGGGTGCGCTCGGCCGACGACCTGCACGAGCTTCGCGACGTCATTCTGCTGGGCAGCGTCGGGCCCGCGCGCGGCATGATGAAACCCGCCACCGGAGGACGCGCATGAACGCCCCCGAACGCCTCAAGCCACAAGGCACCATCGGCGACCTGCTGCTCGCCCGGGGTGTGCTGGAGCCAGAGCACATCGAGCGCATCATCGCGCGCCAGCACAGCCACAACGAACCCTTTGGCGAAGCCGCCATCGCCCTGAAACTGCTGCAACGCAGCGATCTCGACGCCGCGCTGTCCACGCAGTTCAACTACGGCTACCTGCACGACAACGACACGCACCTCAGCCGCGAACTGGTCACCGCGTTCAAACCCTTCTCCAGCGTGTCTGAAGAAATGCGCGCACTGCGCGGCCAGATCATGTTGCGCTGGCTCAACGACGATCGCCGTCGCCGCCTGCTCAGCGTGGTGAGCCCGCAGGCACAGGACGGCCGCAGCTTCATTGCCGCCAACCTCGCGGTGGTCTTTTCGCAGCAGGGGCAGCGCACGCTGCTGATCGACGCCAGCTTGCGCCAGCCCCGCCAGGCCCAGTTGTTCCACACCGGCCACAGCGCCGGTTTGGCCGGCATCCTGGCCGGGCGCGCGGGCACCGAAGTCATCGAGGCTGTGCCTGGCTTGCCTGGCCTGTGTGTTCTGCCCGCCGGGGCGTCACCGCCCAACCCCCAGGAGCTGGTGGGCATGGCCAACTTTGGCGTGCTGCTGCAGCAAGTGAGTCAGAACTTCGACCTGGTCCTGATCGACACACCCGCGTGCGAGCGCTTTGCCGACGCAGAAATCATCGCTGCGCGCACCGGCGCTGCGCTGGTGGTGGCTCGCAAGAACCGCACGCCCATGCGCCGCGTGAGCGCCCTGACCCGCCGCTTGCAGGACACCGGCGTGGCGGTGGTCGGCTCCATCCTCAACCAGCACTGAGCGTCAAGACCGCTCGATCTCCGCATGCGCCGCCACCCACGCCCTCACCTGAATGCGAACCGCGAGCACAACCGTGCCCAATGCGGCACCCACCGCATCGGCCACCAGGTCGTCGACCTCGGCGGTGCGCCCGGGCAGGTGCATCTGGCTGAACTCGTCCAGCATGCCCACCAGCATGGCGCCCACAAAGCCGATCAGCATGGCCGATGGGCCACGGCGGCGGCTGGCAAACCCGATGCAACACGCCAGCACGGAATACACCGCCATGTGGGCGAGCTTGTCCCAGGGTGCGGGCACCAGGCCGACTGCAAAGGGTTGAGCGCCGCCCACCAGCAGGGCCAGCGGAATGGCCAAGGCCAGCACAAAAGCCATCCAGCGCGCAACGCGCTGAATGCGCACCAATGAGAAAACCATGACCGCCACCACACCCGTTCCTGAGCCGACCAGCGCATCGATGGTGACGCGCCTGTTGCCGTATCTGCCGATTATGGTGGGCCTCGCCCTGCTCTATCTACCCAGTCTCCATGACTTGTTCACCGGCATCTGGGCACAGGACGAACAGTTCCACGGCCCCATCGTGCTGGCCATTTCGCTGTGGCTTCTGCAACGCAACTGGGCCAAGATGGAAGAGGCCTCGAAAGGCGAGCAGCCCAGCGCATGGGGTTGGCCGTTTGTGGTGTTGGCGCTGCTGATGTATGCGCTGGGTCGCTCGCAAGGCATCGGCATTTTTGAAGTCGGCTCGGTGATCTGGCTGCTGATCGGCCTGCTGTTGCTGGTGCGCGGGGGCAAGGCGCTGAAGGCGCAGTGGTTCGCCCTCTTCTTCATGCTCTTCATGGTGCCGCTGCCGGCGCAGGTGGTCGATTTGGTGACCATGCCCATGAAGATGGCGGTCTCGTACGTGGCCGAGAACGTGCTGTATTTCGTTGGCTATCCCATCGGGCGCAACGGTGTGGTGCTGCAGATCGGTCAGTACATGCTGCTGGTGGCCGACGCCTGTGCAGGCCTGCACACGCTGCTCACGCTCGAAGCGCTGGGTCTGCTGTATCTGAACCTGGTGCGGCGGGACTCGCTGTTTCGCAACATCGCGCTCGCCGTGCTGATCGTGCCGATCTCCTTCACCGCCAACGTGATCCGCGTGATGGCGCTCAGCCTCATCACCTACCACTTCGGCAATGAAGCGGGCCAGGGTTTCCTGCACGGCTTTGCCGGCATGGTGCTCTTCCTCAGTGCCCTGCTGCTGATCATCAGCACCGACACCGCGCTCCAGTTTTTCGAGGGCCTGCGCAAGCGGGCCGGCACCCAACCCCAAGAGGCCTGAGACCATGGTCTTCCCGCTCAAAAACTTGCTGCTGCTGGCCCTCATGGTGGCCTCGGCCGCGCTGGCCGCGGCCATCCGCCCCACCGCCAGCCTGGCCGACGAACGCCCCACCATCGACCTTGCCACCATGGTGCCCAGCAATTTCGGCGGCTGGAAAGAGCAGTTCAACGTGGCCGTGCAGATCGTCGACCCGGAGCAGCAAGCCACCATTGATGCGATCTACACCCAGACGCTCACCCGCAACTACATCGACGCCGACGGTTACCGCGTGATGCTCTCGATTGCCTACGGCAGGAACCAGAGCGACAACCTGCAGCTGCACAAGCCCGAGGTCTGCTACCCGGCGCAGGGTTTCAAGTTGGAGAAGTTGGAACGTGTGCCGCTCAACCTGCTGGACCAGTCGATCTCCACCACCCGCATGGAGACCCACCTGGGCCAGCGCTTCGAGCCCGTGACCTATTGGACCGTGGTGGGTGACCACATCACCACCACCGGTATCGACAAGAAGCTCACCGAAATGCGCTACGGCCTGCGCGGGCGGGTGCCCGACGGCATGCTGGTGCGCGTGTCCTCGATCGACCGGGACAGCGCCCGAGCCCACCGCATCCAGGCCGAGTTTGCCGCCGCCATGGTGGCGGCCATTGCTCCAGAACACCGCGCCCGCTTTGCCGGTGTCAGCCCCACCGCAGCCCTTCGAACCCCCACCGCACCATGAAAAAGAAAACCGCACTCATCACCGGCATCACCGGGCAAGACGGTTCGTACCTGGCCGAGCTGCTGCTGGACAAAGGCTATGAGGTGCACGGCATCAAACGCCGCTCGTCCTCGTTCAACACCGACCGCATCGACCACCTCTACCAGGACCCGCACGAATCCGACCGGCGTCTGGTGCTGCACTACGGCGACCTCACCGACAGCAGCAACCTGATCCGCATCATTGGCCAGGTGAAGCCCGACGAGCTCTACAACCTGGGCGCCATGAGCCATGTGGCGGTGAGCTTCGAGAGCCCCGAGTACACCGCCGACGTGGACGCCACCGGCACGCTGCGCCTGCTCGAAGCCATACGCCTGCTCGGCATGCAGAAGACCTGCCGCTTCTACCAGGCCTCCACCAGCGAGCTGTATGGCCTGGTGCAGGAAACACCGCAGAGAGAGACCACGCCGTTTTACCCGCGCAGCCCGTACGCGGTGGCCAAGCTCTACGCCTACTGGATCACGGTGAACTACCGCGAGGCCTACGGCATGTACGCGTGCAACGGCATCCTGTTCAACCACGAGAGCCCGCAACGCGGCGAAACCTTTGTCACCCGCAAGATCACGCGCGCTGTCTCGCGCATTGCGCTCGGCCTGCAGAAATGCCTGTACCTGGGCAACATGAGCGCGCTGCGCGACTGGGGCCACGCCAAGGACTACGTGGAAATGCAGTGGCTCATGCTGCAGCAGGAAAAGCCGGAAGACTATGTGATCGCCACCGGCGTGCAATACAGCGTGCGCCAGTTCGTCGAACTCGCTGCACAAGAACTGGGCTTCACGCTGGACTGGATTGGTGAGGGCAGCGACGAAGCCGGCGTGGTGGCTGCCGTGCACCGCAAGGACCTGCGGGTGCAGGTGGGTGACGTGGTGGTGCGCGTGGACCCCCGTTACTACCGCCCCACCGAGGTGGAGACCCTGCTGGGCGACGCGAGCAAGGCACGCACCCAGCTCGGCTGGACACCCAAGATCACCCTGCCCCAGCTGGTGAGCGAGATGGTGCAGTCCGACTACCGCATGGCCCGGCGCGACGCCATGGTCAAGCTGGCCGGTTTTCCCGCCTTCGAGTTCCACGAGTGAGCCGCTCCATGCACGCCAACGCGAAAGTCTTCGTGGCGGGTCACCGCGGCCTGGTGGGTTCGGCCATCGAGCGCGAGTTGCGCTCTGCGGGCCACCAGAACCTGCTGTTGCGCACCCACGCCGAGCTGGACCTGACCGACCCTGTGGCGACCCGGGCGTTTTTTGAGCGTGAGCAGCCAGACCATGTGTTTCTGGCCGCAGCCCGCGTGGGCGGCATTCTGGCCAACCAGCAATACCCGGCCGACTTCGTGCGCGACAACCTGCTCATACAGACCAACGTGATCCACGAGGCCTGGCGTGCCGGCGTGCAGCGCCTGTTGTTCCTGGGTTCCAGCTGCATCTACCCGCGCCTGGCCCCGCAGCCCATGCAGGAAAGTGACTTGCTCACCGGGCCGCTGGAGCCCACCAACCGGCCCTACGCGCTGGCCAAGATCGCCGGCATTGAAATGTGCTGGAGCTACAACCGCCAGCACGGCACACGCTTCCTCGCAGCCATGCCGACCAACCTCTACGGCCCGGGCGACAACCACGACCTGGACACCAGCCACGTCATACCGGCGCTGCTGCGCAAGTTTCACGAAGCGCGCGTGCAGGGCCTGCCCAGCGTCAGCGTGTGGGGCAGCGGTGAACCCCGGCGCGAGTTCATGTACAGCGACGACATGGCGGCTGCTTGCGTCTTCCTCATGAACCTGCCCGACGATTGCTTTGACTCCTTGCTGGGCAGCGACGAAGCCTTGAGCGGGCGCTTCGAGCCGCCCCTCATCAACATCGGCGTGGGCGAAGACCTCAGCATCCGCGAACTCGCCGAGACGGTTCGCCAGGTCACCGGCTACCAGGGTGACATCACATTTGATCGCAGCAAACCCGACGGCACGCCCCGCAAGCTGATGGATGTGTCGTGCCTGAATGCCTTGGGTTTCCAGCCCAGGGTCTCGCTGCGGGAAGGCCTGCGCCGCGCGCTGGCCAGTGCGCCCTATGCACAGACATTGGCGACCCCCGCATGAAAGCCCGAACGTCATACCTGTCGCGCTGCGCGCTTTGGCTCGCGGGCTCGGTGCTGGTGTTGGTGGTGGTGGCCGAACTCGTGAGCCGCTTCGTGCTGGGCCTGGGCACACCGCCCTTGTACGAAGCCGATGCCGGCTTTGAATACCGCCTCCTGCCCAACCAGGATGTGCGGCGCTTCGGCAACCACATCCAGGTGAACCGCTGGGGCATGCGCTCGCCCGATTTCGGAAACACCAAGACCGATCCGCAGGAACTGCGCGTGATGGTGTTTGGCGACTCGGTGGTCAACGGCGGCAGCCAGATCGACCAGGCGGCGCTGAGCACCAGCCTGCTGCAGTCGGCCTTGCAGACCCAGATGGTGCGCCCGGTGACGGTGGGCAACATCTCGGCGGGCAGCTGGGGCCCGGGCAACTGGCTGGCCTATGCCGATCGCTTCGGCTTCTTCGAGGCCGACGTGGTGGTGCTGGTGGTGGGCAGCGGCGACCACGCCGACAACCCTGTCTTCGCGCCGCTGGATGCCGACCATCCATCCCAGGCACCCACGCTGGCGCTGCAAGAAGCCGTGCTGCGCTACCTGCCGCGCTACCTGAATCACTATCTGCCAGAGGCGCTGGGAGGTCTTTGGAAAGAGCCGAGCGAAGGCACAACAGCCACGCGTGAGACCAACCTGCAGGACCGTGCTCGCGGTCAGGCAGACCTGCAGCAATTCCTGCAACTCGCCCAGGGCAGGCAACGGCACGCGATCGTGTTGCACCACCCGGACCTTGACGAGTTGACCAGCGGCAGCTATGCCGATGGCCACGCGCAGATGCAAGCGTTGGTCCAGGGCATGTCGCTGCCTTTTGTGGAATTGCGTACGGTGTATCAGGCTGCAGGGTCCAAGCTGTACCGGGACAACATCCACCACAGTGCGCAAGGGCAGCAGGTCATGGCCGGTGCGTTGCTCGATGCTGTGCTGAAGCACCTGCCCATCCAACGCGCAGAGCCCGTCGATGTCGCCAACGCCGCTCAAGGAAGCCGGCCATGACGCGCCTCGGCCACAACGTGCTTTACCTCGGCCCCAAAAGCGGCACCTGCCTGGACCGCGCCAACGCCTTGCGCCGCATCGGCTGCACCGTGGAGCACATCGACCCGCGCAGCCTGCTGCCCGGCAACCGCTGGATCGACCGCTGGGCCTGGCATGTGGGCGGTCACTGGTTCTCGTCGCTCGTTGTCAAAGGTCTGGTGCGCAAGCTCGGCCACAAGCGGTTTCACCTGTGCCATGTGGACGGAGGCGAATGGGTGACCCCTGCCGTGATGAAGGTGCTGCGCCGGCACGCAGAACGGATCGTCAACTACAACATCGACGACCCCACCGGCACGCGCGACGGTGCACGGTTCACCGCCTACCGCCAGTGCGTCGACCTGTACGACCTGCTGGTCGTCGTTCGCGAAGACAACGTGCCCGAGCTCGAAGCGCTGGGCGCCGACAACGTGGTGCGCGTGTACCGCAGCGCCGACGAGGTGAACCACGCACCGCGCGCGCTCACGGCCAGCCAGCGGCTGGAGTGGTTGTCGGAAGTGCTGTTTCTGGGCACCTGGTTTCCCGAGCGCGGTCCGTTTCTGCGCGACCTGATCCGCCTCGGTGTGCCGCTGACGATTCGCGGGCCGAACTGGCACAAGGCCCCGGAGTGGCCCGAACTCAAACCCCACTGGGCAGGCGGCTCCATCGGGGGTGACCAGTACGCCATGGCCATCCAGTGCACGCGGGTGAACCTGGGCCTGCTCTCGCGCCAGAACCGCGACCTGCACACCACCCGCTCGCTTGAGATTCCCGCGCTGGGCGGGCTGCTGTGCGCCGAGCGCACGTCCGAGCACCTGGCCATGTACGAAGAAGGCGTGGAAGCCTTGTTCTGGGCCAATGCCGAAGAGTGCGCCGCCACCTGCCTGCAAGCCCTGGCCGATGAACCGCGCCGCGCCCGCATCGCCATGGCCGGCCACCGCCGCTACCTGGCCAGCGGCCACCGCAATGAGGTGGTGATGCGTTCGGTGCTGGAAGCGGTGGAGGAAGTGGCATGAGCGGCGCCATGCGCCAGCGCGTGCTTGCAAGCATGGGAGCCCATTCGGCCGGCATGGCGATCAACGTCGGCATACAGCTCGCTTCGCTACCGCTGTTTCTCACCGTTTGGGACGCATCCACCTATGGCATATGGCTGCTCATCTCCGCATTGCCTGCCTACCTGTCCATGGCCGACGTGGGCATGGTCACAGCCGCCGGTAACCGCATGACCATGGCCATGGGTGCCGGCGACACCGCATTTTCCAACCGGGTGTTCCAGAGCGCTCAAGCGTTTATGTTGATCATCTGTTTGCCGCTGGCGGCGCTGGCCTTGCCAGCCATCTGGTGGTCGCCATGGCCGGCAGAGGCCACGCCAGATCAGCGCGTGGCCTTGATGGCCTTGACCTTGGCGGTGCTGTTGAATTTTGCAGGCGGGCTCTCTGAGCAGGTCTTCAAGGCCACTCATCGCTATGCGCTGGGTACCACGCTCAGCAACCTGACCCGTCTGGCTGAATGGGCGGGCTGGATGGTCGGCCTGCTGGCGGTGGGCAGCTTCAGCGCCGTGGCAATCGGCGGGCTGGCCTTTCGCATGATGGGCACGCTTCTGTCCATGGCTGTGGCCCGGGTCGGCGACAAAGGCTTGGCATGGGGAATACACAACGCGACACTGGAATCGATCCGCCTGATGATCCGTCCAGCCGTTGCATTCATGGCATTTCCTGTGGCCAACGCCATGAGCTTTCAGGGCGTGACATTGCTGGTAGGAGCATTGCTCGGTCCTGTAGCCGTGGCGGTGTTCAGCACCTACCGAACACTGGCCCGAACCGCCGTGCAGATCACGGCTATGTTCAGTCACTCGCTGTGGCCAGAGTTTGCCCGCCTGTTCGGGCAACGATCCATGACCAAGCTGCGCCAACTGGTGTTGCACAGTGCCTGGGTGAATGCGGCGCAAGCACTGCTCATGTGCGCCTTGCTGTACTTCTTTGCCCCTTGGTTGCTGCAGGCTTGGACCCACGGCAAGATTCCGTTCGACCCATCAGCTTTCGGTGTGCTGATGGCGTATGCGGCCATCGGTGGACTTTGGCACGTTCCCCGCGTGCTGCTGATGTCTACCAACCAGCACGGCGCTCTGGCGCTTTGGACGGTGCTTGCTGCCGCGCTTTGCGTGGCACTCACCGCCTGGGTCGCACCGCTCATGGGCCTTGCCGGCGTGGGTGGCGCCATGTTGCTGAGCGAGTTGCTGATCGCTGTGGTCTGCATTGCACTTGCGCTGCGGGCAATGGCCCAACCCGTGCGCACCCGGACGGTGATGCCATGAAAGTAGCGTTGTCCGTGCTGGGGAAATTCCACACCTTCGATCTGGCTCGCGAACTGCACGCGCAAGGCGTGCTGGCGGGCATTCTCACGGGCTACCCGCGGTTCAAACTGCGCACTGAAAAACTTCCAGACACTTCCATACGAACCTTCCCCTGGGTGCTGGCACCCTACATGGCCAACCCCATCAAGCTGCACACGCCGCGCCACCTGATGAGGGATTGGGAAGAGTTGGCCGCCACCACGTTCGGGCGCTGGGCGGCACGAACGCTTCCTGACTGTGACGTGTACGTGGGTCTGTCGGGCACCTCGCTGCAAGCTGGGCAACGACAGCAGGCGCGGGGTGGACGCTATGTGTGTGACCGGGGGTCTTCGCACATCCGTGTGCAGGACACCTTGCTGCGCGAAGAGCACCAGGCTTGGGGAATGCCGTTTGACGGCATTGACCTGCGAGTCATCGAGCGCGAGGAGGCGGAATACGCGCAGGCGGATTGCATCACGGTGCCGTCGGTTTTTGCGCATCGGTCCTTCGTTGATCAAGGCGTTGCACCCGAAAAAATCCGCCTGCTCCCTTACGGCGTCAACCTGTCGCGCTTTGAACCGATCGGAGCCCCCAATTCCGCACACTTTGACGTGTTGTTCGTAGGAGCCATGACGCTCCAGAAAGGCGTTCCCTACCTGCTTCAGGCGTTCAAACAGTTGCGACATTGCGCGAAGTCGCTCACCTTCGCTGGCGCTGTCTCGCCACAGATCATTGCGCTCATGAAGGCCAAGGGTCTCTGGTCTGACGAGATCCAGGTACTGGGTCACGTGCCGCAGCTCGAACTCAAACAGCTGATGAGCACACGCCATGTTTTGGTTCTGCCCAGCGTTCAAGAGGGTCTCGCCATGGTGATGGCCCAGGCCATGGCCTGTGGCTGCCCGGTGATTGCCAGCGAAAACACCGGCGCACGCGATCTGTTTGACGATGGGCAGGAAGGATTCATAGTCCCCATTCGCGACCCGCAAACACTTACCGATCGGTTGCAACGTCTGATTGATGAACCGGATCTGCGCAAACGCATGGGAAGGGCCGCGTTGGCGCGCGTCAAGCGTATGGGTGGATGGAGGGACTATGGACAGCGAGCCATCGGCGTCTACCAGGAACTGGTGCCCTCATGAGCAACAGTCGCTTCATCTTGTTGGGTCTGATGGTTCTGGCGCTGCTCGGACTTCTGGCCCAGATCATCATCGACTTTTCGCCCGAGAACATCGCCTCGGCCAGCATCGTGTTTGCGTCGTCCATGGCAGTGCTGCTGTACATGCTCTGGACCCCTGCCCTGCAGACGCATCCTCTTTCTACCTTTGCTGTGTTCGGCTTCGGCGTCACCACCCAACTGGGTGCGCTGCTGGGCCAGACCGCCTACTGGACATCACTGGCCGACAACCTGCGCATGCCCATGGCCACCTTTGCGCTCCTGGCCGGATTTCAGGTGCTGGCACTGATCGCGCACACCGGCTACCGCTGGCTCATGCCACTGCCCTCGGCCGACGGCGGATCACTTGCGCGCCACCTGCTGCGAGCAGCCAAGCTGTATGACACGCCCAGCACTGGCGTGCTGTGGTTCCTGGGCTATTTCGGCCTGTTTGCTCTCCTGCTCGGAGGCGGCCGGGAAGGCGTGTTCGGAAAGCTCATGCAGGGCTTGGCATTTCTGACCTGGGCCCCGTTTCTCATTCCCATGTACCTCATTCAGCTGGGTGATGCATACAGCAGCTGGCGCAAACAGTGGCCCTACTTGCTGGTCTTTTCAGGACTGATTGTGCTGTTAGGCCTGGCGACAAACGCCAGGGGAGGCATGCTCGCAGGCTTCGTCACCATTGCACTTTTTGCGCTGCTGGGTGCCCTGCGAAGCAGCAATGCAGTATCGGGGAAGCGGTTGCTGAAGATGGGTGTGGTGGGTCTCGTACTTTCGGCACTGGCGATCCCGCTGAGCGACCTAGCCACCGCCATGGTGGTGGCACGCAAAATGCGTGGAAACGTGTCGCCTGTGGAAATGGTTCAGCAGACCGTCTACTACTGGCAGCGCCCTGATGAAATCGCGGCATACCGAAACAAGGCTGAGTCAGAAAAGCTACGAGGGTACGACGAGTTTTATTTTAAGAACCCCTTGTTGGCGCGCCTTGTCGAGACCAAGTTCCACGACAACGCGCTGTACTTCGCGTCCACGCTCACGCAGAGCGACACCGATCTTCTAGCCCAAACCACAGCAGATCTGTTCTGGGCCATTCTTCCCGACCCGGTCATCAAAAAACTGGGGGTGGACATCGACAAGAAGGCGCTCGAGTTCTCCATCGGCGACTACCTCAGCCACCTCAGCCAAGGTGGCCCGTTGGGCAGCCGGCGCACAGGCTCCATGCTGGCGCAGGGCGTGGTGCTGCTGGGAGTCGGGTTTGCCGTGGTGTACATGGCCTTCTGCCTCGTTGCGTTTGCCATGATGGACCTGCTCTCGTTCCGCAACCGCAGCGGTCAGGTGGTGCTGTCTGCCGTGGGCATGCTGGCGGTGTGGAAGCTGTTTCAGTACGGCGTCACTGCGGAGTCGCTTCAGGCCTGGGCCAGCACCACTTTGCGCGCCATCCCGCAGAACATCTTGCTGTTTCTGGTGGTGGCGGCGCTGGCGCGCGGCTTGGGCATGTTGTTCGGCGGGGGTTCGCGAACTCCGCACGGGCAACGGCAGCACTCCGATGGCATGCGAACACAAGGCTGAGCGATGCGCATCGTGCTCTTCACCCACCCTTCATTCATGGCCTCACAAAGCATGCCGCGTTTCGCGCGCATGCTGCAGCAGGCTTACCAGGCACTGGGCCATGAAGTGGAGGTCTGGTCGCCCACGGCAAGGGTGCATGCCTGGGTGCCCACGGGTCGCCTTTCCAAGTGGGCCGGGTACATCGACCAATACCTGCTGTTTCCCTGGTGGGTTCGGCGCGATGTTGCGCGGGAGCCAGCCGACACGCTGTTCGTGATGGCCGACCAGGCACTGGGCCCGTGGGTGCCGCTGGTCAAACACCGACCGCTGGTGGTGCATGTGCACGACCTCTTGGCCCTGCGCTCGGCGCTGGGTGAGGTGCCACAGAACCCGACGCGCTTCACCGGGCGCCTCTACCAGCGCTACATTCGGCGCGGGTTTGCCCAGGCGCAGCATTTCATCTGCATCTCGCAGCGCACGCGCGACGACCTGCTGCGCGTGGGCGGCGTGGTGCCTGTCACGTGCGAGGTGGTTCACAACGGGCTGAACCAGCGCTTTGCACGCACGCCTGCACTGGAGGCCCGCTCACTACTTCGCCACGCGGGTTTGTCGGTCCCTGCAGATGGTTTGCTGCTGCATGTGAGCGGCAACCAGTGGTACAAAAATGTGATCGGCATCCTGCACCTGTATGCCGTGTATGCGTCGACCCAGGCCGAGCCGCTGCCCCTGTGGCTGGTGGGTGTTCCCCAGACCGACGCGGTGCGCGCCGCACTGGCCGACGTGCCTGCACAAGGACAGGTGCACTTCCTCTACGGGGTCGACCACGCCCTGCTGCAAGCCGCGTACTCATTGGCTCGGGCCTTCGTGTTCCCCAGCCTGGCCGAGGGCTTTGGATGGCCCATCGTCGAGGCTCAGGCCTGTGGCTGCCCCGTCATCACCACCGACGACGCGCCCATGAACGAGATTGGTGGTCCACACACCATCTACCTGCCCCTGCTTGGCCCTCGAGACGACATGACCGCGTGGGCCATTCACGGTGCACGCGCCCTGGAGGCGCTCCTGAATGAATCCGCGCAGGCCGCCGCCGAGCGCACCGAGGCATGCGTGGCCTGGTCTCGCCGCTTTGAGCCCGAGCGGGCCATTGCGCGTTACCTGCAGATCTACGAGGGCGTGATGGCCCGCCACCCAACCAACGCGGGCCACGCACTGGCCCGGAGTCCTTCATGAACATCCTGCATGTGATTTCCTCGGCCAATCCCATGGATGGCGGCCCCATTGAAGGAGTGCGCAATCTGGGGCTGCGAATGTTCGAGCTCGGCCACCACACGGAGCTGGTGACCCTGGACGACCCAACCGCCCCCTGGCTGCAGAACCAGCCGCAAACCGTGCACGCACTGGGCCCCGCACGCGGCAACTACGGCATGACCAGGCTGCTGATGCCTTGGCTCTTGGCACACGCGCACAAGTACGACTTCGTGATCGTCAACGGGATCTGGCAGTACCACAGCTTCGCCACCTGGCGCGCCCTCACGCGGCTGAAGCTGCCCTATGCCGTGTTCACCCACGGCATGCTCGACCCCTGGTTCAAACGCGCCTACCCACTCAAACACCTGAAGAAGTGGCTCTACTGGCCATGGGCCGAATACCGTGTGCTGCGAGACGCCGCAGCGGTGCTCTTCACCTGCGAGGACGAGCGCCTGCTGGCCCGCCAATCTTTCTGGCTGTACCGGGCGCGGGAGCAGGTGGTGGCCTACGGCACACGCCCCCCACCCACCGACAAAGCCATGCTCGCCGAGCACTTTCTGGACACCTATCCGGAACTCAAGGGCAAGCGGCTGCTGCTGTTCCTGAGCCGTATTCAGGAAAAGAAGGGCTGCGACCTACTGATCAACGCGTTCGCCGCAGCTGCAGCCCAGACCCCCGACCTGCACCTGGTGATAGCCGGACCGGACCAGACCGGCTGGGTGGCGGCATTGCAGGCGCAAGCCCGGCGACTCGGTGTGGCCGATCGCATCCACTGGCCCGGCATGCTGCAGGGCGACACCAAGTGGGGCGCCTTCCACGCGGCCGAGGCCTTTGTGCTGCCCTCGCACCAGGAGAACTTCGGCATTGCGGTGGCCGAAGCACTCGGCTGTGGCCTGCCTGTGCTGATCTCCAACAAGGTGAACATCTGGCGCGAGATAGAGAGTGCTGGCGCAGGTCTGGTGCAGGAAGACACCGATGACGGTACCCACGCGCTGCTGATGCAGTGGCTGGCACTGAAGCCGGCGGCACGGGAAGGCATGGCACAGGCGGCCAGCGAGCTGTTCAACGATCGGTTCACCGTCAGCGCCATGGCCGACTCATTGCTAGCCGTTATTGGTGACCGGTCACGTCATCTGGTCCAACCCACTCCATCCATTTCCCCATCATGAGCACCAATACCGTTGAAGACTATGGGTGGGCATCCACCGAAGGGCCGACGTCGTGCGGCTATGTCACGCCGCGTGTGCTCAACGAGCTCACTGCGCTGAAGGTCAAACGTGTGCTCGATCTGGGTTCTGGAAACGGCACACTTTGTGGGCACATGGCCGCCCGCGGATTCAATGTGTGCGGAGTTGACTATGACCAGGCCGGCGTAGACCTGGGTCGACAGCGGCACCCCGGCGTGCGCTTTCACCGCTTTGGAGTACAAGACGATCCGGCCGAGTTGCTGGCAATGGAAGCGCCGTTCGACGCCGTGGTGTCCACCGAAGTCATCGAGCACCTGTATTCGCCACACCTGTTGCCCGCCTTCGCACGCGCTGTGCTGGCACCAAACGGCAAGCTGATCATCACCACGCCATACCACGGCTATTTGAAGAACCTAGCGCTTGCGCTGGCCGACAAGTGGGACCACCACCACACGGTGCTGTGGCATGGTGGACACATCAAGTTCTGGAGCCGCAAGACCATCACTGAACTGCTCGAATCACAGGGGTTCAAGGTGCAGCGCTTTGGCGGCGTTGGCCGTGTGCCTTATCTGTGGAAAAGTATGGTCATCGTGGCCACTCGCCAACCATGATTCTCGAAGGCAACGACCCCGCCACGCAGCCCTCGTTCTCGCTGAGCAACCGCGTGGCGCGCGCGCTCTGGGGTGTGACCTGGATGCTGCTGTTCCGGCCCAGCCCAAGACCCTTGCATGCCTGGCGGCGTGCGTTGCTGCGCCTGTTTGGCGCGCAGATGGGTGAACACGTGCATGTGTATCCCGGGGTACGCGTCTGGGCTCCCTGGCAGCTCACGCTGGGCGACCGCGTCGGCATTGCCGATGGTGTGACGCTCTACAACATGGCGCCCATGACCATCGGCAACGACTGCACCCTCTCGCAAGGTGCCTACCTGTGCGGAGGCTCGCACGACATCAACTCCACCAATTTCCAACTTGTGGCTCACCCCATCACACTGGCCGATCATGTGTGGGTCTGCGCCGAGGTGTTCGTGGGCCCGGGTGTCTACATCGCGCTGGGCTGCGTGGTGGGAGCACGCGCGGTGGTGATGAAGGACATCAACCAACCCTGGACCGTTTGGGGGGGACACCCGGCGGTTCAGCTCAAGACACGGCGACCACGGGGATCGACATGACCGCCATCTCTGTGCTGATCCTGACCAAAAACGAGCAGCAGGATCTGCCTGGTTGCCTGGACAGCGTTTCCTGGTGCGACGACGTGCATGTGCTGGACTCTCTCAGCACCGATGACACGGTGGCCCTTGCCGAACGCGCTGGCGCAACAGTGACACAGCGCG
Organism: Burkholderiales bacterium; assembly: GCA_003241965.1. GTDB lineage: Bacteria > Pseudomonadota > Gammaproteobacteria > Burkholderiales > Burkholderiaceae_C > Hydrogenophaga. The sequence goes on from QBMB01000004.1 coordinate 25,736, forward strand.
CATTCGACGGATATGCGAGCCAGCGCAATGCGGGTCTGCGGTTGCCCTTCAAGCACCCTTGGGTTCTGGTGGTTGACGCTGACGAACGCATCCCCGCTGCGCTGCATCAAGAATTGACGGCCTTTGTCGAATCAGCCGACAACACGGTTGCTGCGGCCCGAATGCGCCGGCGTGACATCTGGTGGGGCGTGTGGCTGCGCCATTCCCAGATTTCACCGCTCTATGTGCGCCTGGTTCGCCCGGAACGGGCGCACTACGAACGCGAGATCAACGAGGTGCTGGTGGTCAAAGGCCCCGTTGCCGACCTTTACGAAGCTTTTGACCACTATCCCTTCTCCAAAGGCCTGGACCATTGGCTGACCAAGCACAACACTTACTCGCGCATGGAAGCCGACCTGATTCTTTCCAGGTCCATCGCCAGGCCTTCGTGGAAAGTCGCCCTGCTCGGTGCCGACTTCAACGAGCGGCGAGTGAACCAGAAGGCCATCTTTTACCGACTGCCTGCACGCCCCTTGATCAAGCTGCTGTACATGCTGCTCTGGCGGCGTGGATTGCTGGACGGCATGGCTGGCGTGCGCTACGCCATCCTGCAATCGATCTATGAATACCTCATCGTGCTCAAGGTGAAGGAACGCCAACAGCAATTGATGCAAGTGTCCGCACCCGCAGCGCACAGGCAAGCATGAAGATCCTGATCCACAGCGCCAACTTCGCGCCCGAGCCCACCGGCATCGGCAAGTACTCGGGCGAGATGGCCGAGTGGCTGGCGGCGCAGGGGCACGAGGTACGCGTGGTGGCCGCCCCGCCCTACTACCCAGCGTGGAAGCTCGATGAAGGCTACCGCTGGCCGCCCTGGCGGCACGATGTATGGCGCGGTGTGCGCGTGTGGCGTGCGCCGTTGTGGGTGCCGCGCAAGCCGGGTGGCCTCAAACGTGTGCTGCACCTGTGCACCTTCGCCCTCTCTTCTTTCCCGGTGATGCTGCGCCAGGTGGTGTGGCGGCCCGACGTGGTGCTCACCGTGGCACCGGCGCTGGTCTGCGCGCCTGCGGGCTGGCTCACCGCGCGCCTGTGCGGGGCACAGGCCTGGCTGCATGTGCAGGACTTCGAGGTGGACGTGGCGCTGCAGATGGGCCTGCTCAAAGGCGCGCGCCTGGCCCGCGCCATCCGCGCTGTGGAGTCCGGCTTGCTCAAACGCTTCGATGTGGTTTCCACCATTTCGGAGCGCATGCGCCAGCACCTGCTGCGCAAAGGCGTGCCCGAAGAACGCACCCACCTCTTTGTGAACTGGGCCGATGTGGACCGCATCAAACCCCTGACCGTGCCCAGCAGCTACCGCACCGAGCTGGGCCTGGCCACCACCACGCGCGTGGCCCTGTTCTCAGGCACGCTCAGCGCCAAGCAAGGGCTGATGGTGATTCCCCAGGCGGCGCGCCTGCTGGCCCACCGCCACGACCTGCTGTTTGTGGTGTGCGGCAACGGTGCCATGCAACCCGAGCTCCAGCGCGCCGCGCGCGAGCTGCCCAACCTGCGCCTGTTGCCCCTGCAGCCCCTGGAGCGCCTGGGCGAATTGCTCGGGCTGGCCGACGTGCACCTGCTGCCGCAAAGCCAGGAAGCCGAAGACCTGGTGCTTCCGAGCAAGCTCACCGGCATGCTGGCCAGCGGCCGGCCCGTGGTGGCCACCTGCAGGGCGGACACGGAACTGGCGGCTGTGGTCGGCCAGTTCGGCCGTGTGGTGCCGCCGGGTGATGCCGCTGCACTGGCCCGGGCTGTGTGCGAACTGATGGCCGACCCCGAACACCGGGAGGTACTGGGCTGCCTGGCCCGGGCGCACGCCATGCAGCACCTGGCGCGTGATGGCGTGCTGGATACGGTGGTGCACCGCATGCAGAAGCCCATCCTGCAGACACGAACCAGCCCATGAACAACACGACGCTGTCCCCCTCTTTTCCGCCGCCCGGCGACATCGTCATCTTCCAGCCGGAGTTTGTGGAGTTTGGCGGTGAGGAGCGCGTGATCCTGTCGTTGTCCGAAGGTTTGCACGCACAGGGCAAATCGCACAGCGTGCTGTGTTACCACGACCACATTGGCCTCGAGCAACACGCGCGCCTGCCACTGCGCGTGTATGAACTCAGGCCGCAAGGTGGAGGGTGGAACCGGGCCATGGCGTTGCGGGCTGCGCTGGCCCGGCTGCACGCCAGAGGAGACCCGACCCCGGTGCTGTTCAACATCCAGTCGGCCCTGCACGCAGGCATGGCCACTCTGAAGGGCCGGCTTCCCTACTTTCTGCGCATTCCCGATACCTACCGCCTGCTGGACTATTCGTCGGACGCAACGGCGCACACAGCAGAGGACGGGCCAGGCCTTTCCGATCTGCTGTCGGCCCGGCACTGGCTCACGCGCCTGGGCATTCAGGGAGCCCATGGATTTGCGACCAACACCCAGGCCCTGGCCGATGAAATGCACGTGCTCTACGGACGACGGGCCGAAGTGGTCTATCTGGGAGGCTTCGGCCAGCAACCCCTGCAGCACCTTACGGCACGCAGCAGCGCCCCCATCGAGCTGCTGAGTGTGTCGCGCTTGCAGACCAACAAACGGGTGGACTGGATCCTGCGAAGCCTGGCCGACATTGCCAGCAAGCCCGATGCAGAACCCGGCTTCATGCTGCACGTGGTGGGCACAGGCCCTGAAGAAAGTGCGCTGAAGGCGCTCAGCGAACAGCTCCAGATTGGCCAGTGGGTGCGGTTCCACGGTTTTGTGTCGGACGAAACCCTGTCGGACCTCTACCTGCGTTCGCACGTGTTCCTGATGCCCGCCCTGCAGGGCTACGGCCTGCCGGCCATCGAAGCCCTGTACCGGCGCCAGGGTGTGGTGCTCAACCGTGAATCGGGCGTGGTGGAACTGCTCGGCCAATCCAGCTGGGCCGTGGTCTCAGGCGCAGGCCCCGAGGGCTTTACACACGGCGTGCGCGACATGCTCAAGCGCGTGTCGAACCCGGGTTTCTTCCATCAACCCTTGCCCACCTTGCCCACCGAAGCGGCATGGGCCAAAAAAATCATCGGATCGTTTGGTTGGTGACTCGGCCACGGCTGCGCACACCTTCATCCCCGTCCCGACACACCGCCCACAAGGATATTTCCATGTCTTCCACCCTGCTCCAGGTCACCCGCGACCACTCCCTGGGCCACATGATCAACCAGCGCATGGCGCGCCACCTCACCCACATTGCCAGCGAGCACCAGGCCAGCCGCCAGCATCGCATGGCGATCTTTGCCAACGACCTGATCGGCATCCAGATCAACCAGTTCGGTCTGTATGAGCGCGAGGAACTCACGCTCATGTTCGAGTTCCTCAAACCCCTGCTGCCGGTATTTGCCAAGGGCATGGCGCTGGACATTGGCGCCAACATCGGCAACCACGCCTTGTACTTTTCCAAACGTTTCCAGCAGGTGCATGCGTTCGAGCCCAACCCGCCCACCTTCGAATTGCTGCGATTCAATGCGCAATGGACACCCAACGTGAAGGTGCACCGCTTGGGTCTGGGAGACGCGCGCGGTGTGTTCGAGCTGATCGAGAACAGAACCAACCTGGGTGGCTCGTCGATCCTGATTGGCGACAAGCGCAACGACAACGTGGTGTCCATCGAGATCGAGACACTGGACGACGCGTCCATCGACACCACCGACCTGTGCTTCGTGAAGATCGACGTGGAAGGCTTCGAGCAGCAGGTGATCCGGGGTGGCGCCAACACTTTGCGGTTGCGCCAGCCGGTGGTGGTGCTGGAGCAGCACGCCAGCGAATTCGTGGGCGGCACATCGCCCGCGCTGAACCTGCTGGCGGGGCTGGGCTACCGCTTCTGCTGGGAACACAACCCGCCGCTGGCCCGAACCTGGCTGGGCCGCAGGTTCGATGATCTGAAACACGTGGCGTTCGGGGTGAAGCGTTCTGTGGTCACCGGCGCCACCGTGCCTGCCACCAACCACTCGATGCTGGTGGCTGTGCCCGAGCGCTTTCAGGCTGCGCTGGGTTTGGTGCGCCCTGCGTAGGAAGCGAGGTCGCTCATGAGCATTCCAGCCTGGTTTGCACGCAGCGTGGGTCGTGTTCGCGAAGGGACAAAAGCCCATCTCGTGAAGACCGCCGAGCTGGTCAACTGCAGCAATGACGTGCTGCATGCCATGCGTGGCGCAACGGACGAGGAATGCGAAGCCTTGCTGGTCGACCACATATCGCAGACGTGTGGCGGCACCGCCGACTGGAAAGAGCACCCCCATGGCGTTGCAGAGACTCTGGCTGCGTTTCTCAGTGCAGAAGAAGCCGACCTGATACGCCATTTGGCACTCGACGAGCGAACGAAGCCAGCACAAGCCGTTCAACGGTTCGATGCACTTTTGACCCATTCACCCAAGGGCGTTCGCGCCCTGGAGTCTTTCGGTGACTTCTACATCGTGCTGGTTGTGCCGCGTCCATTGCTGCCGCGCTTTGATGAAGTCAACAAGCACTGGATCGCACTGGCCGAGGCCTGACAGGTCCGGCAACAGGCCCTGTGACAGGCATCAAGGCTTCTGGATTCGAGTACCGGGGCGGCCCGGCGCATCGGCAGCGCCTGCCACCGGTGCCGGCGCGCTCAACACCTCGCGCATCCAGGCTGCGTGATCACCCAGCACCACCCCACCGCCGCCCTTGCCGGCCATGGCTGCGCTGCCACCAGGCGCACCGAACGTGATGCTGAAGGTGTTGACGCCGGCCAGGTACCACTGACCGTCAAACCGCACGAAGGCGGCGCTGCCGGAGTCGCCGTTGGCCAGCGTTGCCTCGCGATCGGCACCCAGCGTGCCGTTCGCGGGCACGGGTGGGCCCAGGCGGTTGTTGGAGAGGTCCGGGCCGTCGAAGTCGAACAGGTAGGTGGCGGGGCGTCCCAGGAAGTCGGGGAAGACCACGTCGGCCCGGTTCTCGCCGGTGGTGTACAGCGTGGTGCTGCCGCCATGGCTGACGAGGGTGAGCACGCGGCCCAACAGGGGTCCGCTGAAAAGGCGGGCTGTGGGAATGCTGGCGGGTGCTGGCTGGGCCAGCCGCACGATGGCGAGGTCGGCATGTACGGAAGGGTCTCCCGGCGTGTTGTGGGCGGTGTTGCCGGTGAAGACCGGGTTCACCTGCACCGCGGTGGCGGCGCTTGAGAAACCTTCGGCGGCAGCGCTGCGAAAGCGGATCAGTGCAGGATTGGCGCCATTGACCACATGGGCTGCGGTGAGCACATGCTGGCGCCCGATGAGGATGGCGCTGAAGAGCTGCCCGGCCACATCCAGGCTGCCCACGGCCGCCCACGCCGGCTCGGCAAGTACCTCGCTCGGGCCTGCACCGCCAGTGAGCGCCTGGGCCGTTGGCGCACCCAGGCAAAACACCACACCCCAGCACCATGGCAGCAGCCAGCCACGGAACAACCCGGACTCCGTCCGTCGACACAGAGTCGACCAACGCACATCACCATCCAATCGGACCATGCCAACACCCTCGCCCAACGTGAAACGAACAAACAAGCGCGCGAGCCTCCCCGCAGAATGGGAAGCTCGCGGCTGACGCACGTGGCGAACATACCCAGGCTGGTGTGTTTTTGCTATCGCGTTTCAGTCTTTCGTTTGTTGATGCCGTCCCGTGCCAGGCACGGGGCGTTGAAAGGAGGTCACCATGATCCGTTTGAAAACCCTGTGCCGGGCCTTGTGCCTGGCCACCGGCCTGGTCGCTTCGGCCGGCATGGCCCAGGCCAGCGCGCTGTCCACATCAGGCGGCACCAGCACCAGCCTGGTCGGTCTGCCCGGCACGTTCAACCCCAACTGGTTCGGCGATGCGTCGCTGTACGCCAGCACCTTCGACCTGAGCGCCATGCTCAAGGGCGCTTCACTGATCCTCACGCAACCCGCTGCTGTGACGTACATGTTCGTGGGCTTCGACGCCAGCTTCAACAACGCCTTCGTCTCGGGCGCCGAGCGCTTGAACAACCGCAGCGGCGCATACGCCAACCTGGGCAGCTCGTTCAGCTTCAGCTCGGTCACTGCGGCGCCGCTGGACTTCAGCTTCCTGTCCAACGGCAGCGGCCCGTTGTTCGCCAACGGCAATCGCAACACCGGCCTGGTGTTGTCGGCCGACCGCCAGAGCGCGCTGATCCTGTTCAACGACTCGTTCACGGGCGACGGCGACTTCGACGACATGGTGGTCCGTGTGTCGATTTCGGCCGTGCCCGAGCCCGAGATGCTGGGCATGCTGCTGGCTGGATTGGGTGTGATCACGGCGGTGGTGCGGCGTCGTCGGACTCAGGCTTTGCGCCAGGTCTGATCAGGCCTGGGCTTGGGCTTTGCGGCGGCGCGTGAAGGCGCCGACGAGGCCCAGGCCGGCGAGCAGCATGGCGTAGGTTTCGGGTTCGGGCACAGCACTCACGCTCACGTTGTCGATGCGCAGTTCGCTGGTGCCCAGGTAGTCGCCAATGTCGACCACACCGATGACGAGCGACACCAGACCACTGCTGGCTGCGGTGTATGTGTAGCTGTTCTGGGAAAACACCCAGTTGGCTGCGCCGAAGTCGCCAAAACTGCCGGTGAAGCTGCTGGCCAGCGGGTTGCTGGTGGTGTTCACGAAGCTCACCACAGAGTCGTTGATGGCGACAAAACCGAAGTCGATGTTGGCGGTGTCGGCAGAGAGGAAAGCCCAGTCGAACTTCACGGTGAGCTGGTCACCGGCCGTGGCCATGAAGTCCTGGCGCAGGGCCGAGCCTTCGTAGGAGAAACCACCGATGTCCAGCGAACCCACGGGCACGCCGGCCAGGTTGTTGGAGAACGAGAGGTCAACCGCCGGCGTTCCCGAGTTGTTGTTGAAGCCATTGCCCAGCGGAGCGTCGTCTTCGAAATCCAGCGAAGCGTTGGACAGGATGGCGATCTTGCGCCCCGTGGTGGTGACCTGCACATCACCTTCGGACGACCAACCGGTCAAACCGGTGTCGAAACTGCCGTTTTGAAAGGTGGTGCCCTGGGCCATGGCCGAAGCGCTGACGAGGGTGAAGACGGCGGTGGCCGCCAGGCTGCGATGGTTCGATTTCATGAGAGACCTTTGTGGAGTTGGGATTCAGTGGATTCAGGGAGCGGCGGGGGCGAGCAGGTCACGGCCGGGCGCCATCTGCGCGGCGGTCAGGCCTTTGAGCATGGCCAGGGGACGTGCCGCAGCCGGGCCCGCGCTCCCATCGGTGTCGATGAGCAGCTGCACGCCACCGATGACATCGACAAACTTCACGTGACCGGTGGCCACACCGTTGCCGGCCACGCCCAGGCTGGCGAGCAGCGCGTTGAGGTCGAGCTTGTCGGCGTACGGCGTGAAGTCGGTGATGGTGTCTCCGGCATCGCGGGTGCTGGTGAAGCGGAAGATGTCACCACCGGCGCCGCCGGTGAGCAGGTCGGCACCGGCACCGCCGATGAGGATGTCATCACCCGAGGTACCCACCAACGTGTCGCGCCCGGCCGTGCCGTTGCGTGTGACGCCAGGGGTGGCCTTGGCCACGGCCACATCGATCAGGCGACCGTACTGATCGAAGGCGTTTTCTTCACCGTACATGTTCACGGTGATCTCGTCGCCATCGGCTGCGTTCAGGCGCTGCAAACCGCCTTGGGCCTTCGGTGCCTTGATGAAGTTGGCCAACGCTTCCTGGTAGGTGATGGTGTTGACCGTGTTGTTGAACACCACGCCATTGGCGGCGAAGGGGTAACCGTCGCCGCCGTTGGCGGTGAAGTCGATGGTGGCGAACGAGAAGCTGCGCGGGGAGAGCACCACGCCGTTGTCCACCAGCACCGTGCCGTCGTCCATGACGATGCGGCGCACGCGCTGGCCGGTGCCCACCTGGGCAGCGGGCAAACCGGTGCTCACGCGGGCCGGGCGGGTGGTGTCGTAGGTCACCTGCATGCCGGAGATCTGCGCAAAGCGACCCTGGGCCGAACCGCCGGGGGTGGATGCGGCCACCGAATGCTCCATCAGGTCCTTGAGCTGCGTGGCGTTCATCACCGGTGCTGTCTTCACCAGGTTGGTGAAGGGCAGCACGTTGAAGGTGTCACCGGTGGTGACATTGCCGACGGTGGTGATGCTGGTGCGGATACCGCCGCCGTTCTGGATGGCCACTTCAGCGCCGCCAGCAAAACGCATGGCATCGGCCACCAGGTTGCCCAGGCCGGTGTCTGCGTTGCGCACGCCTTCGACGTATTCGCACGGTGTGGGTGTGCAGGCCACGTGGGTGGGGCCGTTGAGCTTGGTGGCGGTGGTGCCGATGACTTCGGCATTCAACGCGGCAATGAAACTGGACACGGGTGCGATGACGGAGGCTTGCAGGGCTGGATTTCCACTCACGGCATCTGCGTCGGCGGGGACGAAAGCAGGCAGCGGGTTGCCGGGAGGCTGGAAGCCAGCGGTGTTGCCGCTCACACGGATCATGCGGGTGGCCAGCACGCCCGTGACAGCGCCAGTGGTGTCGCTGATGTCGAGCTTCACTTCTCCCACGTAGCGGTTGCCGAAGTGGCCAGTGACCATGGGCACGGCCTTGCCGCTGAAGTCGTTGGCGTACACCGGGTGGGTGCTGTAGGTGGGTGCGACGCCACCGTTGATGACAAGATCGTCGGAGTCGCGCATCAGTTCGTGGCCACCGCCAGAAATGACCATGTCCACACCGGTGAGACCAGGGATCAGCACGTTGAGCTCATTGGCCGAGTTCTGCAGGTGGCTCATCACGATGATGGCCGTCACGCCCTGGTTGTTGCGCAGGTCGTTGATCTCGGACTGCACCAGGGGCAGCAAGGCCTGCAGGTTCTGCAGCTCGGAGTTCGATACGCTGAAGTTCTTCATGATGCCGGCCGGTGGCGACGAGATGGAGGGCAACAACGGCGTGGTGACACCGATGACGCCGACCTTTTTGCCGGCGGTGGTGGTGAGGATCTTGGAAGCACGCACCTTGCCTTGGGCGGCCAGGTTGGCGAACTCGGGGGTCACGCTGAAGTCCAGGTTGATGGACAAGTAGGTGGTGCCGGACACGTCGGCAAAGCGGGCGGCCACAGGACCGGTGTTGTCCAGATCGAACTCGTGGTTGCCGAAGGTGGTGGCGTCGATGCCGATGGCGCGGTTGGCGATGGCGTCGTAGAAGTCCTGGCCACCATCGGGCGCGGCTGTGGCGAGGTTGGTGAAGCTGGCCGTCAGGCGCGGGCCGGGAAGGAACGAGTCACCTGCGTTGAGGACGATGGCCGTGCCGCCAGCGGAGACCGCTGCGGCCTTGCGCGCCGCAATCACACTGGCCAGACGGTCCACACCGCCATAGAACGAGATGGCTTGGCTCGGGTCGTTGCGCAGGTTGCCCTGGGCCGACAACAGCCAGGACTCCTGGTCACCGATGTGCAGCACGGTCAGTTCTTCGGCCCACGCGGCGCCGAAACTGGTGAAGAGGGCCAGTGACACCGCGAGGGTGCAGGCGTTGCGGCGCAAGGGACTGCGGGTTGCTTTCATGGGAAGGTGCTCCGGGATTTTGGGTCGGAATGGACGGAATGACGAATGGAAGGATCAGAGACCGAGGTCGCGGGCTGCGTTGATCTGTGCGGCGGTCACACCGCTGAGCGTGACCAACGGCCGGGCAGCGGCCGGGCCGGCGTTGCCGTCGGTGTCGATCTGCACCACCAGGCCTGCGCCGCTGTTGACCAGCCGCACGATGCCGTCGGCGATGGCGTTGCTGCCGATGTAGCCGATGCCTTGCAGCAGTGCGGTGAGGTCGATGCGGTCAGTGCCCGGCACAAAGTCGGTGATGACGTCTGCCGCGTCGCGGGTGCTGGTGTAGACGAAGGTGTCTGCGCCTGCGCCGCCGGTGATCACATCGGCCCCGGCGCCGCCGGTGATGCGGTCGTCACCTGAGGTGCCCACCAGCGTGTCGCGACCCGCGGAACCAGCCACCGACTTGACCAGCGAGAGACCGAGCAGCACGGCGTCGTGGTCCGAGGAGCGGTACGCGGTTGCCTTGTAGTAGTCGGGGCCACAGGTGGCGCAGGACGGCTGCTTGAACTCGAGGTTGTAGTCAATGATGGCGGGCTCGTCGGCGTTGATGTGCCAGTGAACCGCACCGGTGACCAGGGGGCTCAGACTGGCGGTGGTCAGACCGTGGTCGAGGTAGCCGGACTCACCGTCGAACACATACGAGTAGCTGGCTGCGCCGCGCCGTGCGATCTCGTCCACCAGGCCCTGCGCTTCCAGTTCCAGGATCGGATCTTCCTTGCCGTAGGCGTTGAGGTCACCCACCACCACCACGTCGGGGTCGGTCACCTTCAGGGTGTTGATGAAGTTGCCCAGTGCCTGCGACTGCGCCACCCGGGTGGCGTTGAAACAGCCCTGGCCGTCGCCTGCATCCAGGTCTGCAGCGTCCGAGCCGGCAGCGCAGTTCTTGGATTTGAAGTGGTTGACCACAACCGAGAACTTCTCACCGTTGGCGGTGGCGAACGTCTGCGCGAGCGGAGGGCGGTTGTGAACCGCATCGGTATCGCTGCGGGCCTGGCCCACCAAGTTGAGGCGGCCCGGTTTGTAGATCATGGCCACGCGAATGGCGTCGGTGCCGGTGCCGCCCACCGGCACGCCGATGGTGGCGTAGGTGCCTGCGCCGGCCGCGGCGTTGAGCCCGTTGACCAGGTCCTGTGCAGCGGTGTTGCCGTTGTTCTCGATCTCCATCAAACCCACCACATCGGCATTGAGGCCGATGATCGCGGGGATGATCTTGTTGCGCTGGCGCTGGAACTCGGCCTCGCTATCGGCACCACGGCAGTCGCTGCGGGTATTCGAGGGGTAGCAACC
>QBMB01000004.1:36587-59462 GCA_003241965.1 Burkholderiales bacterium
TGCCGAGCCTGCTGCGTCCAGCGTGGTGAAGTAGTTCAGCACGTTGAAGCTGCCCACACGCACGTTGCCACCGACAGCGGGCGGTGCGGCCGGACGTGGGTTGTCCCGGGTGAAGACGATCGGCTCGGTGGGATGGATCTTGTAGTCGCTCAGGCCGTCGGTGTTGTTGGTGGCCAGACCATAGTCAATGACACCGGTGATGCCGTTGGGCAGGGTGTCGCCAGCGCGCAGCGTGTTGTCGGCGCCGATGTAGGGCGTGGGGTTGGGGTTCTGCAGGCTGGTACCGTCGTCCAGGATGATGCGGCGGCGTGCGTTGTCCTCCGCCAGTGCCAGTGCTTCAACCGAGCCGGCCGGGTGCTGGTTGGTGGGCTTGTATAGCCGGCCATTGGCGCCCAGCGTGACCTGGCCGTAGCGGCCCTGGAAGAAGTTCTGAGCCGCTGTCATGGGCGACTGGATGTACACCAGCATGCCTTCGAAACGCTCGAGTTCACCTTCGTTGACTTCGGGCAACGTGATCACCGTGGGCGAGATGTTGTTGCCACTGGAGACCACACCGATCACCGGCGCGGTGAGCTGCGTGACGGACTTGTACGCCGCATTGACGCCGGTGGGCGAGAACTCACCGACCAGACCGCTGACACGCACGTCCTGCCCCACGGCCACGGTGGGCGCCACACTGGTGAAGACAAAGATGCCGTCGGAGGTGCTGGCATCGCCGTCACCGTCGGGGTCCTGCATGTAGAAGCCGTTGTTCAGCAGCTTGGTCACGATGCCCTGGGTCGACACCGTCTGGCCCAGGCGGGGGCTGATAGCGCCGCTGCCCTGGATCTGCGGAATGCTCACCGCGCCGTTGACGGTCACCGTGAAATCGCAAGCGATGGACTGCAGCTCGTTGTTGGTGAACGTGACCTGCACCGGGTAGGAGCCCACGGGCACGCTGCCCGCCACCAGCACCGATGTGGACGCCTGGCCACCGTCAACCGTTGCAGCGCTCACCGTGCCGAGGGAAATGCCGGCGACAGCGGCGCTGGTCAGGCTGGCGCCATTGACCACGCTGTCGGGATCGGTGGCGCTCAGGTTCACCGTACCGCCAACACCCTGGTCGATCACGGCAGGCGCCGGGCAGCTCGCGGCGATGGGTTGGTTGACGTTGTCGCTGAGGGGTGTGCCGGTGACGGCGATGTCGTCGATGCCGACCCACTCGTCGTTGCCGACCGCATTGGCCGTGATGATGCGCACCTGCACTTCGGCCTGGTTGTCGGCTGCGGCAGGCAGCGTCACCGAGACGGGAAAGGTGGCTGTTGCCAGGCTCGGCCCGGTGGTGGCATCGGCCACAAAGCCGGCCGGCACGTTGATGAAATCGCCACTGTTGCCGATGCGGTACTGCAGCGCTACCGGCATCACCGCGTTGTCTGTGGAGCCGTCGAGATCACGCAGTGTGTAGGCCACCAGAATGGCCTGGCGGCCGGTGGTGTTGAGGTGCAGGACGATGTTCGGTGCATCGGCCGTGCCCGAACCATTGAGCGCAATGGTCGGGTTGGTGATGGCGAACTCCGCCACGCCACCCGTGCTGAAGGTGTTGGGGTTGGTCTGGTTGGCCTGCACGTCCACCACGGGTGTACCTGCCGTCAAGATGGTCTGGGGGTCAGCACCGGTGGCCGATGTGAGCGAGTCACCGCGAAACCCAACGATGCCCGGGACCAAGGACCAGTCGGCATTGCTCGTGATCAGACTGCCATTGTTCCAGTCCTGCGAGAACGGAAGTGCCTGCGGCACCGCGTCAGCCCAAGCCGGCAACGCCGACAAGACGCCCAGCGCGATCAGGCAGGCGCAAAGTCGCTTGGGGACGAGCGAGAGGTGGGGTGTGGCGGTGCGGGTAGTGATCATGAGCGTTGTTTCGTTGGAGGAATTCGGAGGCGCGCCATGTGGCACCAAGATGCAACGAATCATGCAGAGCGTCGATCACGGAATTGCGATGTCTCGCGTCGGGTTTACTGGTCCGAATGGATCACGGGTTCCCACCCGGTTGAACTTTTCTGCGCACGGCGACGCAGCCACACGAGCACTGCGGCACATTGATGTGGTCGCCCTGGAGCGGGCGTTTGTGCGTTACGAATGCTCGCGGTCAGAGAACATGATTTCACGGCGGCCACCCAAGGTGACACGCCCGAGCAGTCCACCCACCAGCGCTGGCATTGCCAGCAACCAGATGCCCGGCTCAGCGCCCAACAGCGCGTCGAGCGGGCGCTGGCCTGGATGAATGTCGAGCGTGCCCATGAAGCGATCACCGGCCGTGGGATGCAGCATTTCCAGATGCGCCAGTCGTTGCTTGAAGTTGTCCATCCCTGTTCCTGTCGCGTGTGTCGCTGGTGTCGATTGATCGGCGATGTGCCTGGGTCAGGACAAGAGGCGGGCCTGCTTGTCCAGCCGCACAGTGTGGGCAGATTTGATTGCAGATGCTTGACGCAACGGCTTTGCCGCGTAGGCCAAACGGCTGCTCAATTGCGGTGTGTTGCAACAACGGCGGGGGCGAATCTGCTGCGCGCCCGTCTTCTCTACAGTGGCTGAAATCCTGCCGTGGCTGGAGAGACCACAGAGACGAACACCAGAGGATCGGACCCGGCGTTGTGGATGCCGTGAACCTCGCCCCGGTGCGCGACCACAATGTCACCCGCCTGAAGTGCAACGGTTGACCCCAACGCATCCAGCTGGTAATTGCCGCCTCCCGAAAGAATGGTCCAGGTGTCCTGTCCTTCAGGATGAACGTGCGCGGAAATGCGCTGCCCCGGAAGCACGATCCACGCAACGACAGCTGCATCGGGCGATTCGGTGACCACGGACCGGATCGGTTCCCCATCCGAGGGCTGGAGAAACGAAGAGACTGAGAATTTCCGCTGGTTCATGGCTGCTCCTTGAAGTTGGGTGAGCCACTGAAGCAAACTGCGCGCCACGCTTTCACACACGTTCCCATGCACGGTGCCACGCACGGTCACGGCGCGTTACCGCTGTTCAGGAGTTGTTCGATAGGGACCGGGCTCGGGCAGCTCGGTGCGATGGATGCGCAGCTTGTCCACCGGGGCCATCACCTCGGCCTCGCCCGAGATGACCCTGTCGCCGTGTTGATTGACGCAGCAGGTGTCGAGGATGAGCCGGCGCTTGTCCGCGTCGAGCGACTTCACCGTGACCGTGACGGTCAAGGTGTCGCCGATGTGCACCGGTTTGAGGAACTTCAGGTTCTGGCCCAGGTAGATGGTGCCCGGGCCGGGGAAACGCGTACCGAGCACCGTCGAGATCAACGACGCACCCAGCATGCCGTGCGCAATGATTTCGTGGAAGTGGCTGCTCTTGGCATAGAGCGCATCAACGTGGGCCGGGTTCACGTCGCCCGAGACGGCGGCGAACAACTGGATGTCGCGGTTGGTGATGGTGCGCACCAAACTGGCCGAGTCGCCCACGCGTATCTCCGCGAGGGGGTGGTTCTCCAGGAAGTCGGAGGTGGGGTTGATCTCGATCACTCGGGTGTTCATGGCTCAACCCATCACGTGGTAACCGGCATCGACAAATACAACGTTGCCCGTCATGGCGCGAGCAGCATCGCTGCACAGCAAGGCGGTGACGGCACCGACGTCGGCGATGGTGACGAGCTGGTGTTCGGGCGCACGTGATGCGGTGTCGTCGAGCAGCTTTTCGAATTCACCAATGCCCGAGGCAGCCCGGGTCCGGATCGGCCCCGGGGAGACCGCGTGCACCCGGATGCCGCCTGGGCCGAGCTCGGCCGCCAGGTAGCGCACCGTGGCTTCCAGCGCGGCTTTCACCGGGCCCATGATTCCGTAGTTCGGAACGACCTTCTGCGCGCCGTAGTAACTCATCGTCACCAGCGCACCGCCTTCTTTCATCAGCGGTTCGGCCAGACGCGCCATGCGCACGAACGAGTGGCACGAGATGTCCATCGCCCGCGCGAATCCTGCGGCGCTGCTGTCGACCATGCGACCGTGCAGGTCCGCCGCCGGTGCATAGGCAATCGCGTGCAGCAGGAAATCGAGCCGGCCCCAGCGTTGCTCGATCTGGGCAAACACGGCCTCCATCTGGCCGGGCTGCTCCACATCGAGCGGTGCAATGATTTCGGCCCCGAGCCGATCCGCCAGCGGCCTCACATGGGGCTCGGCCTTGGCATTCATGTAGGTGACGGCGATCGCGCCCCCGAGTTCGCGCATGACCTGCGCGCAGCCGTAGGCAATGCTTTGCTCGTTCGCAATGCCGACGATCAGGCCCTTTTTGCCGGTGAGGCTGGGCGTCGAGCGGCCTGCGCCCGCGCGTGTGTTCGGGTTCATCGTTGGTGCCTCAGATGATGTGGACATACCGGCCCGGCGCGTCTTCAAGCACCGTGTAGCCGGCTGCTTCGTTGCCCATCGTTGGCGGGGCGACCCGGTCGCCCGCACGCTGCGCGAGCCACGCCTGCCAGTCCGGCCACCAAGACCCTTCACGGGATGGGACGGTCTCCAACCAGGTGTCCGGATCCGTGTACCGGTCGTCTGCACCGTGTGTGGCCAGCTGAAAGCTTCTTGCCACGCCGGGGCCTGGTGGATTGACGACGCCGACGTTGTGCCCGCCGCTGCTCAGGCAGAACGTGACTTCACAACGGGTCAGCAGGTGAATCTTGTAGGCCGTTCGCCACGGCACCACGGTGTCGCGCTGCGTGCCCAGGCAAAAGATGGGCAGGCGGATGTCGGGCAACGCGACGGGCTTGCCATCGACCAGGTAGCGGCCCTGGGCGAGGTCGTTGTCGCGGTAAAGCTGGTGCAGGTATTCGCTGTGCTGGCGGTGCGGCATGCGCGTCGTGTCCGCGTTCCACGCCGCCAGATCGTTCACCGGGGCATTGTGGCCCAGCAGGTAAGCACCGACCATGCGCGACCACAGCAGGTCGCGAGCGTTGAGCAGCGCGAACGAACCCGCCATCTGGCTCCCGTCCAGGTAGCCCTTGTCCGCCATCATGTCGTCGAGCACCTGCAGCTGGCTCTCGTCGATGAACAGCGACAGGTCGCCGGGTTCGCTGAAATCGAGCTCAGCCGTGAGCAGCGTGAGCGAGTTCAGGCGCGTGTCGCCCGAGCGGGCCATGAAGGCCGCCGCGATGGTGAGCAAAGTGCCGCCGAGACAGTAGCCGAGGGCCTGAACGCGGCGCTTGGGCACGATGCCGGTGACCGCGTCCATGGCCGCCATCACCCCCGATTTGAGATAGTCGTCCATGCCCAGATCGCGGTCGGCCGCACCCGGGTTCAGCCAGGAGATCATGAAGACGGTATGACCCTGCTCAACGAGGTAGCGCACGAGCGAATCCGCCGGCGTCAGATCCAGGATGTAGAACTTCATGATCCACGGTGGCACGATCAGCACCGGCGCGGCGAAGACGGTCTGCGTTTGCGGTGTGTACTGGATCAGTTCGATCAAGTGGTTGCGAAACACCACCTTGCCCGGCGTGATGGCGACATCCTTGCCCGGCTCGAACTCCTTCGATACGGTCAGCGCCTTCTGGTCCATCAACCGCACCGTGTCCTGCCATTGGTTCTGTGCGCCCTGCAACAGGTTGGCACCACCGCTCTTGAGCGTGGCTTGCATCACTTCCGGGTTGGTCCACAGGAAGTTCGACGGCGACCACATGTCCAGGATCTGCCGTGCCATGAAGGCCACCTGCTGCTCGTGGTGCGCGCTGACGCCGTGCACACCGGTGGTTGCTTCGAGCCACCACTGTTCATGGCGCTGGAACGAAAGGGCGATCTGGTCGAAAGGCCATTGCTGCCATTCGGGCGCCACGAAGCGTTTGTCCCTGGCCTGCGGCCCTGTGTGGGTGTTCAGCGCACGCAGGGCCAGCGTTTGCTGCTTGCCGGGAGAAACGGCCAGATGGCCGAGCCAGTCCAGGCAAGCGGCCGCCATGGAAGCCGGCGAGAGCCCCATCGTGAGCTGTGCGAGGCGCGCGTGCACCATGCGGTCCAGATCGTGCGGCGGGGGTGTTACCCGCCTCCCAGGCAACGGCGGTGGATGAAGGGTCGTGGTGATGGACGTTTCAGGCATGGTGTGATCTCTGTGGCGCGGGTCAACCGCATGGAATTCGCTCTGGCACTGCAGCAGACTGGATTCGAGCGGTGAACACCGGGAGGGTGCTGTTGAGCCTGCTGGCGGAAGGCTTTCTTGACTGCCATCAAACCGTCGCAGCCAGGCGATCCTTGTCATGCACGTCGCGCTCCCATGCGGCCGCGCACACAGATCCACCTCCCCAGGAAAAGCCTTGCGGCGTTGCAATCCGCTGCGGCATCAGCCGGTCGTATTCGCGCTTCACGACCGCATGGCACTCACAGCTGCGTTGCTCCAGGCCCCTGCGGTCCAGCACCGTGGTGTGGCCAGGCAGGGACCGAATCACGCCGGCAGCCTGGAGTTTCAACATGGCCACGGTGACGCCGGAGCGGCGCACGCCCAGCATCTGGGCCAGGAGGTCGTGCGTGGTCTTCAGTTCGCTGCCCCGCAGCCTGTCCAGGCTGTGCAGAAGGCTCCGACAAAGGCGCTGATCGACACTGTGATGCCGATTGCAGACTGCCGTCTGAAACATTTGCGTCATGAGCGCCTGCGTGTACTTCAGCACCAGATGCTTCACGGCGGTGCAGCGCTCGAACTCGTCCTTCATCATGTGGGTCTTGATCCGAAAGCCCCGGCCAGCACTGCGAACCACGGTGCGTCTGGGCGTGCTGTCGCCTCCCATGAACGAACAGATGCCCACGACGCCTTCACAACCGACCATGGCCACTTCGGACGAGCCACCATCGCTGAGCACATGCAGCAATGAGACGATGGCCGTGGTGGGAAAGTAAACATGGGCCGGCGCACACGCGGGCTCGCACAGCACCTGCCCCAGCTTCAGCTCCACGGGCTCCAGCAGACCCAACCATCGGCGCCGGTCCGGATCCGGCAAAGCTGCAAGCAGTTGGTTGTGTGCGGCATCGGCATCGAGGATCATGGTTGTCACCCAGGTGGCTGAATCGCGCGGATCGATCCCATGACCGACTGACGCCACGATAGCCAGTCATGGTGAACACCGGTGTACGCTGGCGCCCACAACGCACAAATGAGGCCCACTCATCCGCGTGCGTTTGATCTGCATCAGAAGGCGTTCGATCTCCGGCGTCCCGTGGGTTCGCTGCATCAGGGCGAGAAGCCGTGGCTGATCTTTCTGACGTGCCCGACAAAGTACGCCTTGCGCCCCTCGGGTCGCATCCACGCGGCCTCTCCCGTCATCGGCAGCAGCATGTCGTCATGCCACCGGTAGTTGGACAGGGCGCAATCCCAGGGCAGCATGACCATGTCCTTGCCCGCACCCGCACCGCGCGCCTCGGCGTGCACAGACGCGATCACGCCAGTTTCGTTGAACCTGAACAGCAGCGTCAGGGTGATCGGGCCATCCACGATGGTGGCGTTGGCCGAAGCATCGTCGCGCGCGTGACATTGCACGCCCTGGCTGGGCAGCAGCGCAGTGGGGTACCACGCCGCTTCGGCGAAGTAACGCATGAACTCCCCGCGCGCGATCTCGCCGCCGCCTTGCACATGCGCCACCGTGAACACACCCAGCAGCCTGGCGACCAGCCGACCCTGCCCGGCGATGTAACTGTCTTCCACGTGCGCGGGCAAGCCGGGAAACATGTCCACCCGGGCATCCCACAGAAAGCCCGGGCGGCGGGTGACGACCTGCTGTTGCGAAGTGAATGGCTTCCACTGCTCGCCGGTGGCCGACAGGTTCATGCGGCCGGTCATCTCGATGGTGGCCGCCGCGATGATGGGCTGACCGTCCTTGAGCACCGTGCGGAAGTAGCGCTGCACCGGCGCTGGCAGACCGTCGAGTTCGTGTGCGTCAAAGCGTGTGGGGAGCGGCGGCTCGCCCATGCCTTGCACGCGGCCCGCTTCGAGCTGGTGCGTGTGCGTTTGGATCAGATCGGCCCAGCGCATGGAGCCGACCACCCGCAAGGCCACCGCCGCGATCACCAACGCCCCCACCGCTGCACCCAACCCCATCAGCCCTGTCATGGAAACGCCCTCCTTCATGTTCTCCTGCGCTCACACCAGCACGGCCTGCACAGGCCGGCGCAGCGAGCGCGGCAAGGTCGGGCCGCGGCCAAAACGCACCACCAGGTCCGGGCGCTGACCAGCCAGGCCGATCGCGGCGGCAAAGGGAGCACGTACCGCAGCCACCTCCACCGGTTGGTTCACAAACGCATTGCGAATGCCCAGCGCTGTAGCCTGCAGGGCAAAGCGCTCATAGCAGCGCCCGACCTCGACCCAGTGCGACGGGTCGGCAGCCTCCCCCACAAACACCGCGATGCCGGCCGAACTGCGAATCTGGCGCGTGTACTTCTCGTTTTCGCCCTCGCTCGTCAACAACCAGCCGAAAGCCATGTCACCCAGCCAGGACGGGATCTGCGGACTGCCCGAAGCCACGCTGAACAGCCCGTCCCGGGTGCGAACCGCGTCCTTGCCGTTGAAGCGAATCCAGGTCTTGAGCTCTTTGATGAACGCCGGGTCGGCCATCTGTGCCGTGTTGCCCTGCACCACCCAGTCCAGCACACGCTCCAACGCCGGGCGTTCGGTCAACAGCAACAAGCGCACCCCGCTGGAGGTGCCGGCTTGTTCCAGCAGGCGAAGCTCCTCGCGGGTCAGCGGTTGACCGTCGTAGTCACCTCGGGTGCATTGCCGCGCAGCAATCGCCCTGAACAGGGGCGACGGACTGGTTGGCGTTCGCAGGGGCTCCAATGCCACCCGAATGGTGTTGTGCGCCGCGTCGAAGCGGGCCGTGGCGCTGAACCCGTGCGCCTGCCCTGCCTGCACAAGGTTCTCGCAAGCACACCCCAGCGACACGAAGACATGGTGCTCGTCCGGATCGACGGCAGGACAGCGGCGCGCCAGATCGGGCAGGATCACCACGGCTTGCTCTTCCAGTGCGAACTTCCAGCACTGGGTGTTGTGGCTGGAAGGGGCCAGCGTGGCGAGGCGCACCAGTTCGCGGCTCAGCGCCTGCGCCGGCCGGGGCCCGGGCGCTGCGCCATCCTGGCCAGGCTCGCTGGTGAGCCGCCAGGTCTGTGCCACAGCGGACTCGTAAGCCTGTGGGTCGGGCTCGGTTGAGCAGGCCGAAAGACCCAACCCTGCGAAGCCGCCCAGAGCGACCGATGCCGACGAGGCGAACCGCCGCCGCGTGATGTTGACCATGGTGCGCGACCCTTCAGATGCCAAACAACGAACCTCGGCGTTCACGTGTCTTGGGCAGCGCCATGACGTCGCCGTTCAACGCGATACCGACCCACGGGGTGGTGTCGATCAACCGTAGGCCTCGCCAGCGGACGGGTCTGTGCGTCACCGTACTCCCTGCGCACAGGGTTTGCGCTGACCTGTGGCCACTTCCAGTGCGCAACGCTCGCTTGAAAGCACCTTGGCGGCGGCTTTCCGCGCGAGCCGCATTTCAAGGTCAACGCCGATGCCATACTCAACCCCTACAAGGGGTTGTCGATCCGCATTTCCCTGGTGCGAGTCCAGATCGGGGAGACCCTACATCCACTCAAAGGCCTTCTTGCGAAGGCCTTTGTTGTTTCAGCCTACTCCTTGCCCGTCATGAAAATTCGTTTGATCAGGACTGCCTTCTGGTGCAGCGCCATCGTGCTGGCCGCAGCATCGCTCGTGCCGGTGGACCTGCTGCCGCCCCAGAGCGCAAACATCTGGGACAAAGGCCAGCATGCCTTCGGGTTCGCCTGGTTGGCCTTGGTGGGTTTGCTGGCCTACGGGCGCAAGCCCTGGCCGATGCTCGCGGGCCTGCTGGCGTACGGCGGCGTCATCGAGCTGCTGCAGGCGGCCACCGGCTGGCGCTATGGTGAATGGCTGGATTTTCTGGCCGACGGTCTCGGTATCTTGATCGGCACGGCCCTGTGGCTTGTTCTGCGCCGACTGACAACACCGCAGAACTGAGGCCAGCCGCACAATAGCGGCATGTCACACGCCCCACCCAACCGCGCCCTGCCCTGGCTGGAACCGGGGCAGCCGTTTCCAGCGGTGGACACGGCCTGGGGCCCCGGTGACCCGGCACCAGGTCTGCTGGCCGCCGGTGGCGTGCTGGATGTGCCCTCCCTGATTGCGGCTTACTCGCGCGGCATCTTCCCTTGGTTCAGTGCGGGGCAACCCATTTTGTGGTGGAGCACCGATCCCCGCATGGTGCTGGAGACCCGTGCGTTTCGCCTGCACCGCTCCTTGCGCAAGACGATCCAGAAAATGCGGATCGAAGGCCGGCTCGACATCCGCTTTGACCATGACTTTGAGCGCGTGATCCGGGCCTGCGCCCAAACGCCCCGGGACGGACAGGACGGCACCTGGATCCTGCCCGCCATGGTTCAGGCCTACACCCGGCTTCACCATGCAGGCGTGGCCCACAGCGTGGAGACCTGGATCGACGGCGAACTCGCCGGTGGCCTGTATTGCATCAACCTGGGCGGCATGGTCTACGGCGAGTCCATGTTCAGCCGGCAAAGCGACGCATCCAAGATCGCGCTGGCAGCGTTGGTGGCCTTCTGCCGCGCCAAGGATCTGCCGCTGATCGATTGCCAGCAAAACACACCCCATCTCACCAGCCTGGGAGGGCAGTTGATGCCCCGGGCCGCCTTCTGCCGACATGTCGGCGGGGCCATGGCGCGGCCGGCGCCACGGTGGGAATTCCAACCCATATACTGGCAAAACGTCATCCCTGAACACCGTCGGCCAGCGTGACACACCTCAAAGAACTTCCCCTTCAGGCCCTGCAGTTTTACGCCACTGCACCCTACCCGTGCAGCTACCTGCCGGGGCACCAGGCCCGTTCACAGGTGGCCACACCCAGCCACCTGATTCACAACGACGCCTACTCCGATCTGGTCACGCACGGCTTCCGCCGCAGCGGCATGTTCACCTACCGCCCGTATTGCGATGGTTGTCAGGCGTGTGTGCCGCTGCGCTTGCCGGTGGCCGAATTCAAGGCCAGCCGCAGCCAGCGCCGCTCGCTGGCTCAGCATGCCGGTCTGCAAAGCCGTGTGCTCAAACTGTGTTTCGTGCCCGAGCACTACCAGCTCTACTTGCGCTACCAGAACAGCCGCCACGCCGGCGGCGGCATGGACCACGACAGCATCGATCAGTACACGCAGTTCCTGTTGCAAAGCCGGGTCAACTCCCGTCTGATCGAGTTTCACCAGCCCGGCGTCGATGGGCAGCCGTCCAGCCTGAAGATGGTCTCCATCGTCGATGTGCTCAGCGACGGCTTGTCGGCGGTCTACACCTTTTATGAACCCGATGACCGAGCCAGCTATGGCACCTACAGCGTCATGTGGCAGATTGCGCAGGCCAGGGCGCTGGACCTGCCCCATGTCTACCTGGGTTACTGGATCGCGCAGAGCAGCAAGATGAACTACAAGTCCAGCTTTCAGCCCCATGAGTTGCTGCTGGATGGGCGGTGGGTTCCGGGCACGGCGACCTGAAGGATCCTGCACCGCGTGCCCGATGTTTGGTGCAGCCCATGATTTCATCTGGTAAAAATTCGGTCAAAATCACCGCATGACCAAACGCTCCGACTCCGCTCCCGCCACCCCCACGGTCCAGGTCATTGAACGCATGTTCAACTTGCTGGAGGTACTGGCCGCCAAAGAAGAGCCGGTGTCGCTCAAGGAGATCAGCGAAAAGACCGGGCTTCACCCATCCACGGCCCACCGCATCCTCAACGACCTCACCATCGGCCGCTTTGTGGACCGCCCCGAGGCGGGCAGCTACCGCTTGGGCATGCGCTTGCTGGAACTGGGCAATCTGGTCAAGGCCCGCCTGAGCGTGCGCGACGCGGCACTGCTCCCCATGCGGGAACTGCACAAGCAAATTCAGCAACCGGTCAATCTGAGCGTGCGCCAGGGCGACGAGATCGTGTACGTCGAGCGCGCCTACAGCGAGCGCTCGGGCATGCAGGTGGTGCGTGCGATTGGTGGGCGCGCGCCACTGCACCTGACGTCGGTGGGCAAACTCTTCCTGGCCGACGACGAGCCCCAACGTGTGCGCACCTACGCCACACGCACTGGCCTGGCCGGCAACACCCGCAACAGCCTCACGCAGTTGCCCAGCCTGGAACGTGAGTTGGCGCAATGCCGCCAGGCTGGCCTGGCCCGCGACAACGAGGAACTGGAACTCGGCGTGCGGTGCATGGCCGCCGGCATCTACGACGACCAGAACAAGCTGGTGGCAGGTTTGTCGATTTCAGCGCCAGCGGATCGCATTGATGAGAGTTGGGTGCCCAAACTTCGGGCCACCGCTTCAGAGATATCTTCCGCGCTGGGATGCTCGAAACCCATGGACCCGAGCCGCTGACATCAGCTCGCCAGACAAGAAAAACGGTCCCTGGAGGACCGTTTTTTCTTGCACGCGTGTGGCTTGATTCAACCTTGCGGCCGCGCGGCGATAGGCCGGCTCATTTCGGTTTGTACCTCAACCCAGCGCCTCACACGCTCGGCATCCTGCATGCGACTGAGCTTGCCGGTGGAGTCGAGGAAGACCATGATCAGTTGACGACCCGCCACCTTGGCCTGCATCACCAGGCAGCGGCCCGCCTCAGAGATGTAGCCCGTCTTTTGCAGACCAATCTCCCACTCCGGGTTCTTGATCAGGCGGTTGGAGTTGTTGTAGTGCAGCGTGCGCCGACCCAGGTCCACCTCGTAGCCGGGCGAGGTCGACAGGCTGCGAAGAATAGGCCGCTGATAGGCCACCGACACCAGCGTGGCCAGGTCGCGGGCACTGGACTGGTTCAGGCTGGACAAACCCGTGGGCTCGACATAGCGCGTATCGGTCATACCGAGCGCTTTGGCCTTGTTGTTCATCAACCGCACAAACTCACTCAAGCCGCCTGGGTAGGTGCGTCCAAGGGCATTCGCCGCGCGGTTTTCGCTGGACATGAGTGCCAGGTGCATCATCTCTCCGCGCGAGAGCGTGCTGCCCACAGACAGCCGCGAGCTGCTGCCCTTGTAGGTGTCCACATCGTCCTGGGTGATGGTGACCAACTCGGTCATGTCCAGATTCGCATCGGCAATCACCAAACCGGTCATGAGCTTGGTCAAGGAGGCGATCGGCAACACGGCCGCGTCGTTCTTGCTGAACAGCACCTCGTTCGTTTCCTGATCAATCACCAAAGCAACGCTGGAGTTGAGCTCCAGCCGATCTTCGCTGGAGCGAAGGCCGAGTTGCTCACCCATGGACAAGCGCGCTGGAGCAATCACCCGCACCACAGCGGCCTTCAAGGGAGTCCTGGACTCGCTGCGAGCGGCCAGCTCGCGGGCTGCGGGTTTTTTGCCGGAGGCCAGCTGGACCTTGACGCGGGATGGCCCCTTCTTCGCCACGACCACGGTCACGGCTTTCTTGGATTTGATAGCCGCCACCTTGCGCGTGGGTGCTTTGGCCGACACGGCTGTGCGTTTGGCCGGGGCTTTGGCCGACGATGCTTTTTGAGTCTTGGCGACTTTGGCGGCGCTGGACGCGGCATTCACCACCGTGGGCAAAGTACATACGCCCACCCAGGCAGCCACCGTGGCCGCGAGGACCAGTTTTCGAATGCGAAAAACGCCTAGGCTCATGACTTCACTCCAGCAACAGTAATTGCGCTGGAGTGAAGTATAGGCATCATGAAAAAAACTAGCAATATCAAACGCTTGGGAAATTGTCTTAAATGATCGGTAGAACAGGTGCTACTTTTGGTGTCATTTCTGCAGATCAAGATGCAGGTTGTCCCAAGTCATTGATTTTGTTCGACTTTATCCCTGTGCTGCCACCCGGTCGAACTTGCTGTGAAGTTTGTTCAAGGCGCTCAGGTAGGCCTTGGCCGAAGCCACCACGATGTCCGGGTCTGCTCCAACGCCGTTGACGACGCGGCCACCGTGTTGCAAACGAACCGTCACCTCACCCTGGCTCTCGGTCGAACCACTCGTGATGGCGTTGACCGAATAGAGCACCAGTTCGGCGCCGCTCTTGACGTGGTTCTCGATGGCCTTCAGAGACGCATCCACAGGGCCGTTGCCATCGCTCTCGCCCTGTATTTCCTGACCATTCACGGTGAACACAATGTTGGCGTGAGGGCGTTCACCGGTTTCACTGCGCTGCTTGAGGGACACCAGACCGTATTGCTCTTTTTCAGCCGTCACGCTCTCGTCGCTGCACAGCGCCAGAATGTCCTCGTCGAAAATCTCGCTCTTGCGATCGGCCAGCTCCTTGAAGGCCGCAAACGCGGTGTTGATTTCGCTTTCCGACTCCATCTGGATGCCCAGGTCCTGCAAGCGTTGCTTGAACGCGTTGCGACCACTGAGCTTGCCCAGCACGATCTTGTTGGCCGCCCAGCCCACGTCCTCCGCACGCATGATTTCGTAAGTGTCCCGGGCCTTGAGCACCCCGTCCTGGTGGATGCCGCTGGCGTGGGCAAACGCGTTGGCACCCACCACCGCCTTGTTGGGCTGCACCACAAAACCGGTGGTCTGGCTGACCATGCGGCTGGCCGGCACAATCTGCGTGGTGTCCACGCCCACATCGAGGCCGAAGTAGTCGCGCCGCGTGCGCACCGCCATCACGATCTCTTCAAGCGAGCAATTGCCCGCACGCTCGCCCAAGCCGTTGATGGTGCACTCCACCTGGCGCGCTCCACCGATCTTCACACCCGCCAACGAGTTGGCCACCGCCATGCCGAGGTCGTTGTGGCAATGCACCGACCAGATCGCCTTGTCGGAGTTGGGCACACGTTCGCGCAAGGTGCGGATGAATTCGCCATACAACTCGGGCACCGCGTAACCAACGGTGTCCGGAATGTTGAGCGTGGTGGCGCCTTCCTTGATCACCGCTTCCAGCACCCGGCAAAGGTAGTCGGTGTCGCTGCGATAGCCGTCTTCCGGGCTGAATTCGATGTCGTCCACCAAATTTCGCGCAAAGCGCACCGACTGCTTGGCCTGCTCCAGCACCTGTTCGGGCGTCATGCGCAGCTTCTTCTCCATGTGCAAAGCGCTGGTGGCAATGAAGGTGTGGATGCGGGCACGTTGTGCACCCTTGAGGGCTTCTGCGGCCCGGGCGATGTCGCGGTCATTGGCGCGGGCCAGCGAGCACACGATGGACTCCTTGATGGCCTCCGCAATCGCCTTGACCGATTCGAAGTCGCCGTTGGAGCTCGCGGCAAAACCGGCCTCGATGACATCGACCCTCAGACGTTCCAGCTGGCGTGCAATGCGCAGCTTCTCGTCTTTCGTCATGGACGCGCCAGGCGACTGCTCGCCGTCGCGCAAGGTGGTGTCAAAAATGATCAGTTTGTCGCTCATCTCAATGCTCCAGTGGGATGCCTCGTGGGCAGCGCTTCAAAAAACCCGCAGTCCAAAACAAAAACGGCCCGCTGCGGGTGCAAACGGGCCGTTGTAAGGGAATCGCTCTCGCGTTACCAGACCTGCCCGTGACGGACACCCAGTAGTAGCGAAATCGAAAATCTGGACATGGGTGGCAATGTAGCACAAGGCCTGCTCAGCCGGCCATTGGCAAAAGTGATCGGTTCGATCTGCATCTCAATCGTCGTGCAGTCCGCGCTCATCGGGCTCGTCGGTGGAGGTGCTGATCACGCTGGTCGGGCGCCCCTTGGCCTTGCGCCAGAAATACACCGCGTAGCCCGACAGGCCATACACCACGAACAGAGCAAACAGCACTGTTGGCGGATGGATGTTGATCACCGCGATGGCCAGTGCAACCAACACGATGGCAGCGAACGGCACGCTCTTGCGCAGGTTCAACTCCTTGAAGCTGTAGAACGGCACGTTCGTCACCATGGTCAGACCTGTGTAGAGCGTGAGGGCGAACATGAACCAAGTCACGTCTTGTGGGGAGATCTCAAGCTCGGTCATCAGCCAGATGAAGCCGGCCACCAAGGCTGCGGCCGCAGGCGACGGCAGCCCCTGGAAGTAACGCTTGTCCACCACGCCGGTGTTCACGTTGAAACGCGCCAGACGAAGGGCAGCGCAGGCGCAATACACGAAGGCTGCAATCCAGCCCCAACGGCCCAGGTCGCGCAAGGTCCATTCGTAGGCGATCAACGCGGGTGCTGCGCCAAAGGACACCATGTCGGAGAGCGAGTCCATCTGCTCGCCAAACGCGCTCTGCGTGTTGGTCATGCGGGCCACCCGCCCATCGAGGCTGTCGAGCACCATGGCCACAAAGATGCCCACCGTGGCCAGGTCATAGCGACCGTTCATGGCCATCACCACCGAGTAGAAGCCACCGAACAGCGCTGCCAGCGTGATCATGTTCGGCACCATGTAGATGCCCTTGGACCGTTTGGGTCGGTCGTCGTGCTGGTTGTGCTGGGGATCGGAGCCGTCGTGCATGGGATGTAGGTTGAAGGATGCCAGGGACACCCTTGCAAGGTTCAAAGGTGCAGTGTACGGCAGTGTCTTGCACGCAGAAACAGCAAAGGCCACCGGAGTGGCCTTTGCGCTGGACGTGTCCGCGAGTGCAGGCCCGATGGCCTGCGCAGCACAGGTCAGTTGCGGGTCTGGTCAACCAGCTTGTTCTTGGCGATCCAGGGCATCATGGCGCGCAGTTGGGCACCGACCACTTCGATCTGGTGCTCGGCGGTCAGGCGGCGGCGGGCCGTCATGCTCGGGTAGTTGGTGCGGCCTTCCAGGATGAACATCTTGGCGTACTCACCCGACTGGATGCGCTTCAGGGCGTTGCGCATGGCTTCGCGGCTCTCGGCGTTGATCACTTCAGGGCCGGTCACGTACTCGCCGTACTCGGCGTTGTTCGAGATCGAGTAGTTCATGTTGGCAATGCCGCCTTCGTAGATCAGGTCCACGATGAGCTTGAGCTCGTGCAGGCATTCGAAGTAGGCCATCTCGGGTGCGTAGCCAGCTTCCACCAGCGTCTCGTAACCCATCTTGATCAGCTCGACCGCGCCACCGCACAGCACGGCCTGTTCGCCGAACAGGTCGGTTTCGGTCTCTTCCTTGAAGTTGGTCTCGATGATGCCGGCCTTGCCGCCACCGTTGGCCATGGCGTAGGACAGCGCGAGATCACGAGCCTTGCCGCTCTTGTCCTGGTGGATGGCGACCAGGTGGGGCACGCCGCCACCTTGGGTGTAGGTATTGCGCACGGTGTGGCCAGGGGCTTTGGGCGCGACCATCCACACGTCCAGGTCGGCGCGTGGCACGACCTGGTTGTAGTGCACGTTGAAGCCGTGGGCGAAGGCGAGCGATGCGCCCTGCTTGATGTTGGGCGCCACGTTCTGGTGGTAGACCTCGGCGATCTGCTCGTCGGGCAGCAGGATCATGACCACATCGGCCGACTTCACGGCGTCGTTGACTTCCAGGACGTTCAGACCGGCCTTGCCGACCTTGTCCCACGAGGCGCCGCCCTTGCGCAGGCCGACCACGACTTTCACGCCGCTGTCGTTGAGGTTCTGTGCGTGTGCGTGGCCCTGGCTGCCGTAGCCGATGATGGCCACGGTCTTGCCCTTGATCAGGGACAGGTCACAGTCTTTGTCGTAGAAAACTTTCATGGGTCGCTCCGGTTGAAATGTGTTGTTCGGGGGAAAAGAAAACTGGGGGATTGTCCTACACGCGCAGGATGCGCTCGCCACGCCCAATGCCGCTGGCACCGGTGCGCACCGTCTCGAGAATCGCAGAGCGGTCGATGGCTTCCAGGAACGCATCGTTCTTGGTCTGGTCGCCCGTGAGCTCGATGGTGTAGCTCTTCTCGGTCACGTCGATGATGCGACCACGGAAGATGTCGGCCATGCGTTTCATCTCTTCGCGCTCCTTGCCCACCGCACGCACCTTCACCATCATGAGCTCGCGCTCGGTGTAGGAACCTTCGGTGAGATCCACCACCTTGACCACTTCGATCAGGCGGTTGAGGTGTTTGGTGATCTGCTCAATGACGTCGTCCGACCCGGTGGTCTGGATCGTCATGCGGGACAGGCTGGGGTCTTCGGTGGGCGCCACGGTGAGCGACTCGATGTTGTACCCACGGGCAGAGAACAGACCGACCACGCGGGACAGGGCCCCGGGTTCGTTTTCCAGCAAGACAGCGATGATGTGTTTCATGTGCGATTCCTCTTTTCGCCGCCCTCCCCTGCGCACGGTAATGCGCAGGCTTGGCGGGCAATAGATTCGTCTGAGGGGATGAAGCGGCAGCCAGGGCTGACCGCTTCGCGGGGAGTCAGAGGTCTTCGGAGCCCAGCAGCATCTCGGTGATGCCCTTGCCGGCCTTGACCATGGGGAAGACGTTCTCGGTCGGGTCGGTGCGGAAGTCCATGAACACGGTGCGGTCCTTGAGCTTGCGCGCCTCGCGAAGAGCGCCTTCCACGTCCTGCGGCCGTTCGATCAGCATGCCGACGTGGCCATAGGCCTCGGCCAGCTTCACGAAGTTGGGCAGCGCGTCCATGTAGCTGTGGCTGTAGCGACCTTCATAGTCGATCTCCTGCCACTGACGCACCATGCCGAGGTAGCGGTTGTTCAGCGCCACGATCTTGATCGGGGTGTTGTACTGCAGGCAGGTGGAGAGTTCCTGGATGCACATCTGCACCGAGCCTTCGCCCGTCACGCAGAACACCTCGCTGTCGGGCTTGGCCAGCTTGATGCCCATGGCGTAGGGAATGCCCACGCCCATGGTGCCCAGGCCGCCCGAATTGATCCAGCGGCGCGGCTCGTCAAACCGGTAGTACTGCGCGGCCCACATCTGGTGCTGGCCGACGTCGGACGTGATGTAGGTGTCTGCGTCCTTGGTCATGTTCCAGAGCGTTTCCACCACGAACTGCGGCTTGATCACGTCGGTGTTGCCACGGTCGTACTTCAGGCAGTCCTTCGAGCGCCAGGCTTCGATCGTTTCCCACCAGGCAGACAGGGCCTTGCCGTCGGGCTTGGTGGCGCTTTCGCGCACCATGTTGATGAGTTCGGTGAGCACGTCCTTCACGTCGCCAACGATCGGCACGTCCACCTTCACGCGCTTGGAAATGCTCGACGGGTCGATGTCGATGTGGATGATCTTGCGTTCGTTCTGCGCGAAGTGTTTGGGGTTGCCGATCACGCGGTCGTCGAAACGCGCGCCCACAGCCAGCAGCACGTCGCAGTTCTGCATGGCGTTGTTGGCTTCGATCGTGCCGTGCATGCCCAGCATGCCGAGGAACTTTCGGTCCGACGCCGGGTAGGCACCCAGACCCATCAGCGTGTTGGTGACCGGGTAGCCCAGCATGTTCACCAGCGTGCGCAGCTCTTCGGTGGCGTTGCTGAGCAGCACGCCGCCGCCGGTGTAGATGTAAGGCCGTTTGGCCGTCAGCAGCAGTTGCAGCGCCTTGCGAATCTGACCGCCGTGGCCCTTGCGCACCGGGTTGTACGAGCGCATTTCGACCGACTCGGGGTAGCCGTGGTAGGGCACCTTGTTGAAAGACACGTCTTTCGGGATGTCCACCACCACAGGGCCGGGACGGCCGCTGCGCGCGATGTGGAAAGCCTTTTTCATCACCATGGCCATGTCGCGCGCATCCTTGACCAGGAAGTTGTGCTTGACGATGGGGCGCGTGATGCCGACGGTGTCGCACTCCTGGAAGGCGTCCAGGCCGATGGCGGCCGTGGGCACCTGGCCGGTGATGATCACCATGGGGATGCTGTCCATGTAGGCGGTGGCAATGCCGGTGATGGCATTGGTGACGCCCGGGCCCGATGTGACCAGGGCCACGCCCACGTCACCGGTGGCGCGCGCATAACCGTCTGCCGCGTGAACGGCTGCCTGCTCGTGGCGCACCAGCACGTGCTGGATGGTGTCCTGCTTGTAGAAAGCGTCGTAGATGTGCAGCACAGCACCGCCGGGATAACCCCAGATGTACTTGACCCGTTCGGCCTGGAGGGCCTTGATGAGGATTTCTGCGCCGCGGAGTTCTTGGGTGGCTGTGCCGGAGGCGGCAGCGGCCGAGGCCGAGGCCAGTTCGGCCTTGTTGATTTCCATGATGAACCTTTCGAGAATTTCTCTGACGAAATACCTTGGGTGCCTCTTGACCGACTCTTGTGGAGCGGTGTCGAGACTTGAGACCAGTGGCCATGAGCGGGCACATACCCCGCCGGACCCTGATCCGTTTGCCGTGTTTTGAAGTGCAGCGAGGATTATCGCACTGCAACACACGCCCGGCCAAGCAACCGCAGGCAAGACGCCCACAAAAATGCAGGCGTCTTGCCTGCGATGCGACAATTCGCCCCCTGAGTCCACGCGGCTGAGTCTCCCCGTCCACCCATGTCTGCCTCCATTCCATCCTCGCCCACCACCCCCACCGATGCGGGCCCAGCATCGGACCTGATGGCACCCTCCTTGCGCCGGCGCATGGCCTGCTGGCTCTACGAAGGCACGCTGATGTTCGGCGTGGTGTTTCTCGTCGGCGTGTTGTTCACCACCAGCTACGTGCTGTCGTCGTTCACCCAGTCGGGCAATGCGCTGGACAACCGCTACCTGCAGCAAGCCCTGGTGTTCGTGGCCTTCGGCATTTACTTCGGCTGGTTCTGGGCCAAGGGCCAGACACTGGCCATGAAGACCTGGCACATCCGTGTGGTCGATCGCCATGGCCATGCGCTGACGCAAGGGCGCGCGCTGTGGCGCTACGTGCTCTCGTGGCTTTGGCTGTTGCCACCGCTGGCGGTGGCCGGACTCATGCACCTGTCGGGGCAGCAACTCTCGGTGCTGCTCGTGGGCTGGGTCGTGATCTGGGCGCTGCTGTCGCGCTTTCATGCCCAGCGTCAGTTTCTGCACGACGCCCTGGCGGGAACCCGCCTGGTGCATTTCATGCCGGTGGAAGACACCACCAAACCGCGCCGCTGGTGGAGCTGAAAAATGAGCCTTGATCAAGACCGCGAACCCGTGAACGCGCAGAAGCTGCGCAGCGGCCTATCCCGCATGTGGCACGCCTTCGGTTACTCGATGGCCGGCCTGCGAGCGGGTTGGGACGAGACCGCCTTTCGCCAGGAAGCGCTGGCGTCGGTGGTCATGATTCCACTGGCTTTCTGGATCGGTCGGAGCTGGGTGGAAACCGCCTTGCTCGCTGGGTCGGTGATGCTGGTGATGATGGTCGAGCTGCTCAACACCGGGATCGAGACCGCCATCGATCGCATCGGGCCGGAATGGCACGACCTGTCCAAACGCGCCAAGGACATGGGCAGCGCGGCAGTGCTGCTCAGTCTGGTACTGTGCCTGGGAATATGGCTTGCTGCGGTCTGGGCCCACCGGGCCTGATCAAGCGCATTGAGCCCATGACTCAGCCCAGCTTCTCCCTCTGTGTGTATTGCGGCTCCCGTCCGGGCGCCAACCCCGCCTTCGCCGACACCGCCCGCGCCGTGGGCCAATGGATTGGTGAACACGGCGGCCAACTGGTGTATGGCGGTGGGCGCAACGGCCTGATGGGTATCGTGGCCGACGCCACCATGGCTGCGGGTGGTCAAGCGATCGGCATCATTCCGAAAGCGCTGGTCGAGCGGGAGTGGGCGCACCACGGTTGTACCGAGCTGCACGTGGTGGACAACATGCACGAGCGCAAACGCATGATGGCCGACAAGGCCGACGCCTTCCTGGCCTTGCCCGGTGGCATCGGCACGTTTGAAGAGTTCTTTGAAGTCTGGGCCTGGCGCCAGCTGGGCTACCACGACAAACCGGTGGGGCTGCTGAACGTGGCGGGTTACTACGACGGCCTGATGGCCTTCATGCGCACCGGGGTCGAGCAACAGTTCATGGGCGACACGCAGATGGATCTGATCCGCGAAAACAGCGACGCTGCCACGTTGCTGCAGGAACTGGTGCAGGCAGCAGGACTGTCGCCCGCCGCCCGCCTGGACGCGATCTGAGTCGTCTGGTCAGACCGCAGTTTCGTCTTCTTCACCGGTGCGGATGCGCACCACACGCTCGACCGAGGTCACAAAGATCTTGCCGTCACCGATCTTGCCGGTGCGGGCCGCACGGATGATGGCGTCCACACAGCGCTCCACGTCCACCGTCTTCACCACCACCTCCACCTTCACCTTGGGCAGGAAGTCCACCACGTACTCGGCCCCTCGGTACAGTTCGGTATGGCCTTTTTGGCGACCAAAGCCCTTGACCTCCGTCACGGTCAGACCGGTGACTCCCTGTTCGGCCAGTGCCTCACGCACCTCCTCGAGCTTGAACGGCTTGATGACGGCGGTGATCTGTTTCATGAGCGGTGCTCCGGGTGTGGGGGTGTGAACGAGTGAAAAATGTATCACGCACACAGCGTCCCGGAGCCCGCAGTCTCATTGGCATGCCAATGAGACTGCGATGGGTGCCCTGGTGGAGGCCAGCCCACCGTTCGTGGTCCACACCAGTTCCAGTGCGTCCCAGGCTTCAATGTTCAAAGGTCCCTGGACTTCACAGGTGGTGGCGAACGATTGCTGCTCACAAGAGAAACCTGTGGACGCGAGGCTTGAAACGTCGGGCCGGTTTCCGGGCGCACGGTACAGGGTGAAGGTGTCGAGCGATCCACCCATCACGAACCCCATCAAGGCCACCTTGAGCGTGACGTAACCGCAGGATCTCGGCACCAAGCGCATCACCTTCGAACGGCTGCGCTCGAATGCCGAATCGCCCGAGAGGGAATAGGTGTTCGCAGCCGCCCTACCCACGTCATCGGAGCCCACGCTCCAGTGCATGTCCCAGACCGACGGAGCGGGCAGGCCTGCGGGTCCGGTTGCGCCCTGCGCTCCTGTGGCTCCTGTCGCACCAACTGCACCCGTCGCTCCCGTCGGACCTGAAGGACCGGTCGCGCCCACCGGCCCGACTGGACCGGCGGGACCG
>QBMB01000004.1:59472-62403 GCA_003241965.1 Burkholderiales bacterium
GTCGCGCCCACAGCGCCTGCGGGACCCGCCGACCCAGCCGGACCGGGTTCGCCCGCGGGGCCTCGCAGCGCCACCCCGGTGGCGGGCCACGCACCTGCTGCTTTGGGACCGTAAAGCGTGGCTGTGACGGTATCCACGTACATGTCACCGTCGCGCCCCACCGTCGTCGCAGGAACGCCGGTGCCGCTGTAGAAGGCCTGTGGCGCCGTGCGTTCGGTGGTGACGGCGGCGGGACTGGAATCGCCACCACCGCATGCGCTCAAAGCCGTCAGCAGCACAGCAGCAAAGACGGGGCGGGCCAAACCACGGAAAGGTTGCAGGGCTTTGAATGGATGGATGTGAAGCATGGTGTTTGGGGGTTTGGGGGCGGTGTGCCCACGGTTTCAATCGGTTCAACACCGCAGGGTCAGGGAGGGGCGCGGCGCATGCTACGGGCCGCAACCTCGGTCCAGCAATACCGCATCGGGGTTATGCAGACCCACGGCATGATCCGGTTCACGCCCCACTTTTCACGAGACCTGTTTCATGCACACCCTCTGGCCCCACCACACACCCATCACGATCACCACACGCGGTGGTTTCGCTGAAAACGTTCACCACGGGTCGTTGGCTGTGGTCGACGCGCGCGGCAGACTGATCGCCAGCGTTGGCGATGTAGAAACACCCGTGTTCACACGTTCGTCCCTGAAGCCATTCCAGGCCATGCCACTGATCGCACAGGCGGCCGATCGTTACGACCTGAGCGACGCCGACGTGGCCCTGCTGTGCGCCAGCCACAACGGTGAGCCGATGCACGTGGAAGGCGTGGCAGCGCTGTTGGCCAAGATCGGGGCGGGCGAATCGAGTCTGGCCTGTGGCAGCCACGTGCCCTTCTTCTTCAGCACCAACGGCGTCACGCCCGAGCCTGGCGCCCGCTTCAACCGCCTGCACCACAACTGCTCGGGCAAACACACCGGCATGCTGCTGCTGGCCCACGCCCTCGGGGCCGCTCAAGTGGGTTACCTCGATACCGCACACGCCGTGCAACTCGAGATCGCCCGCAGCGTGAGCCACTTCTCGGGCGTGCCGGTGGATCAGCTGGTGCGCGGCACCGACGGCTGCAGTGCGCCCAACTACGCCTTGCCGCTGCGCTCGCTGGCCCACGCCTTTGCCCGCCTGACGCTGGACGAGCCCGATGCGGTGTACAGCAACGCGCCCCGACGCATCGCGCGCGCCATGAGCCAGCACCCGGAACTGGTCAGCGGCCAGGGCCGCAACGACCTCGCGCTGATGCTTGCCGGGCGCGGCGACTGGGTGAGCAAGGTGGGGGCCGACGGCGTGCAGGCCTTGGCCAGTTTCAGCCGGGGTATCGGCATCGCGGCCAAGGTGAGCGACGGGCAACTGGCGCCACTGATGGTGTCTTTTGTGTCGGCGCTGGAGCAGTTGGGCTGGCTCGATGCCGAAAGCCGATCAGCACTGGCCAGCCTGATCCCGCCACCACTCAAGAACGCCGCTGGCATCGAGGTGGGCGAGATGCGCGCCGTGCTGGAACTGAAGCGGCCTTAAGCGCGGTATTTACTCGTGATCGGGTAGCGCCAGTCCTTGCCGAAACTGCGGTGGGTCACGCGGATGCCCACCGGTGCCTGGCGGCGCTTGTACTCGTTGATGCGGATCAGGCGCACCACCTTGTCCACGTCGGCGCGCTCGAAACCAGCGGCCACGATGCTGTCGGGGCTCTGGTCGTTCTCCATGTAGCGCTCGATGATCCCGTCCAGCACCGGGTACTCGGGCAGGCTGTCCTGGTCTTTCTGGTCGGGCCGCAACTCGGCACTGGGCGGGCGCACGATGATGCGTTCCGGGATCGGGTTGGTGCCGGTGCCGTACGGGTCGTGGGCGTTGCGCCAGCGGGCCAGCTGGAACACCATGGTTTTGGCCACGTCCTTGATCACTGCGAAACCGCCCGCCATGTCGCCATAGAGCGTGCAGTAGCCGGTGGCCATCTCGCTCTTGTTGCCGGTGGTGAGCACGATGCTGCCGAACTTGTTGGACAAGGCCATGAGCAGCGTGCCGCGGATGCGCGCCTGCAGGTTTTCTTCGGTGGTGTCTTCGGGCAGGCCGGCGAACTCATCTGCTAGGCTGGCCTTGAAGGCCTCGAACTGCGGTGCGATGCCGATCTCGTCGTAGCGCACGCCCAGGCGCGTGGCCATGTCGCGTGCGTCGATCCAGGAGATGTCGGCCGTGTAGGGCGAGGGCATCATGACCGTGCGCACCCGGTCCTTGCCGAGTGCATCCACCGCGATCGCCAACACCAGCGCCGAGTCGATCCCGCCCGACAGGCCGAGGATCGCACCCGGAAAACCGTTCTTGCCCAGGTAGTCGCGCACACCCAGCACCAGCGCGTGCCAGAGGTCGGCCTCGGGGCTGTGCGCCCGATCGGTTTCGGCCGCGATGAGCCAGCCCGCCTCCAGCCGTGTGAACGCAGCGTCGAACTGAGTCTCTTCAAAGCTCACCGCGCGCCCGGCCAACGATCCATCAGCCCCCAGCACAAAGCTGCGGCCTTCAAACACGATCTCGTCCTGCCCGCCCACGAGGTGCGCGTAGACCAGTGGCAGGCCGGTGGCCTGGCAACGCACGCGCATGGCGGCTTCGCGGTCGCCGCCCTTGCCGGCGTGAAACGGCGAAGCATTGATGACCGCCAGCACCTCGGCGCCAGCCGCTTTCGCATCGGCCGCAGGTGCATCGAACCAGGCGTCTTCGCAAATCAGCAGGCCCACGCGCACGCTGAAGCCGTCGCTGCCGGTCACGTCGAACACGCAGGTGTCATGGCCCGGCACGAAGTAACGGCGCTCGTCGAACACCTGGTAGTTGGGCAGCTCGCGCTTGGCGTAGGTGTGTGTCACGGCGCCGGCGTGCAGCACGCTGGCAGCGTTGTGCAGATGGGCCACCGACACG
>QBMB01000004.1:62413-86618 GCA_003241965.1 Burkholderiales bacterium
GACACGCGGCGTTCGCGCCGCTGGCCGGTGGCTGCTGCAGGCCGTGCTGGATGTCCCACCACGATGTGCAGGCCTTTGAGGTGGGCCGTGCCGGCCGCCACGGATTTGAGGGCATCATCACAGGCATCGATGAACGCGGGCCGCAGGTACAGGTCTTCGGCGGCATAGCCACTCAAGGCCAGTTCGGGTGTCAGCAGCAGGTTCACACCGCGGGCATGGGCGGCCACTGCGGCATCGATCATCTTCCGGGCGTTGCCCGCCATGTCGCCCACCACGAAGTTGAGCTGGGCCACGCAAATGGAAAGAGTCATGGGGTCTGAAAACGTTGCGAAATGGGCCTTGGGCTCGCTGTGTATCGGAGCTGCAGGTGGGTGAAATCGATTATGTCACCCGGGTCTTTTCGTCTCCGTCGCAGATCGAAGAGTCCGCATGGAACGCCCTGCTCGCTTTGGAGACCGATCCCAGCCCGTTCATGCGCCACGAGTACCTGCTGGCCATGCACGACAGCGGCAGCGCCCGACCCCGCGCGGGGTGGCAATGTCAGTTCGTGACGCTCTGGCGCGGCGACGAGCTGCAAGCCGCCTGCCCGATGTACCTCAAGAACAACTCGTACGGCGAGTACGTGTTCGACTGGGCCTGGGCCAACGCGTATTCGCAGCACGGCCTCGACTACTACCCCAAGGCGCTGGTGGCCGTGCCGTTCACCCCGGTGCCGGGCGCACGGCTGCTGGCGCGCGATGCGGCGGCCCGCACCGCGTTGGTCAAGGCCCTGATCCAGCGGGTGCGCGACGAAGACCTGTCGTCGGTTCACCTGCTGTTCGCACAACCTCAAGACGTGAAGGCATGCGAGGCCGCCGGCATGATGCTGCGCCACACAGTGCAGTTCCACTGGAAGAACGAAGCGCCCTCCACAGAAGGCATGCCGTCAGCCTTCACCAGCTTCGACCATTTTCTCTCAAGCCTGCAGCAGGAAAAACGCAAGAAGATCCGGCAGGAACGGCGCAAGGTCGCCGAGGCTGGTGTCACGTTTCGCTGGTCGCGCGGGGTCGACATTGCCGACGCAGACTGGGACTTTTTCTACCGCTGCTACGAGCGCACCTACCTCGAACACGGCAACGCACCCTACCTCAACCGCGACTTCTTCCGCCGCATGGCGCAGACCCTGTCGCAACACTGGCTGCTCTTCGTGGCCGAACGCGACGGCCAGGCCATTGCCTGCAGCCTGATCGGCATCGACGAGGTGGCCCGCGTGGCCTATGGGCGCTACTGGGGCGCGCTGGAGCGGGTGGACTGCCTGCATTTCGAGGCCTGTTACTACGCGCCGCTGGCCTGGTGCATCGAACACGGCTTCCAGCGATTTGAGGGTGGCGCCCAGGGCGAACACAAGATGGCGCGCGCCCTGCTCCCGGTCAAAACCACCAGCGCGCACTGGCTGGCCCACCCCTCGTTTGCCGAAGCAGTCGAGCGCTTTCTGGAACGCGAGAGCCAGGGCATCGGCCAGTACATGGAGCACCTCGCCCAGCGCAACCCGTTGAAGCCGGGCCTGACGGTTCGCGACATCGCGCCACCCGTGACCGAGCTGTGAAGCGCCTGCGCGCGGCGCTGCTTCGCTAAACTCGGTCGCCATGGACGAAACCGACGCCTTCTTCACCCACACCATCGTGGGCGCGCCCTTCTCGGTGCTGCTGGGGCGCCGTCAGGGCCCGTCGAGCACATCGACGCAGGGTTTGAAAGTGCCGCTGGGCGAGGGCAGCGCCGCACTGAGTGAAGGCTGGAGAAGCTGGGCCGTGCTCGACCATCTGGACACACCCGCCGGATGTCCACGCCGCCGCCCCAAACGCCTGCGCCGCTGGCTGGAGCGTCATGCCCTGCTGATCGCACTGTTCGGCACGCTGATGGCGCTGGCAAGCGCGGCCTTCTGGGCGATCACCCTGCTGCCCACCACGGGCTGGGTGCCTGCGGGCTGGGTGGAGCGCTGGCCATGGAACTGAAAACACCGCAGGACACACTGACCATCGACCCGGTGGCGATGAACGTCGTCAACCGCGTGGCCGCGGGCAGCAAGCTGCAGGGCGAGCTGGAATTCAACGGCGGCTTGCTGGTGCAGGGCGAGGTGTCAGGCCACATACGCGTCAATGGCCCCTTGATCATCTGGACTGGTGGCGTGGTGCGTGGGCGCATCCGCGTGCTGGGCGATCTGTACCTGTTTGGCCACCTCGGGGCCGCCGGCGGCAGCGCCGTGGAAACCAGTCTGGAGTGCCAGGGCATGGCCTATGTGTCCAAAACCGGGGTATCCACCGGCTCGCTCATGGCGCGGCGCCTGCAACTCTATGAAGGCGCCAACTTGCAAGGGCCCTTCAAGACCCTCAAACTCGGGGACAACCTGCCGGTGCTCAACGACGTGCTGGCCGACCCCACTTGAACGTTGGCGCAGCCAGCGACGCCCGAACCGGGAACCCCGACATGAACCAATATTCCGATCAAGGCCCTTACCCCTGGGTGAACCCAACCAGCGAAGACGCCCAGGGCGGCGAGCACCAGCAGAACCAGGGCGCAGCGCTGGAGGTGCCGGTGGGCAACGCGATGCCGCCCTCACAGTCGGCCACCATTCCGGTGCTTCAACCCATGAACACCTTCGTGGACCAGAGCCAGAACGCCGATGGCGTGCCAGGCCGCAGCATGTTGGCAGACGGCATGCATTTTGTGGGCAACGCCGTGTTGCGCGGGCCCTGCAGCATCGCCGGCCTGCTGGAAGGCAACCTCATGCAGGACCAGGGCGCGGAGGTGTCGGTGGTCGTGACCGAGACCGGGCGTGTCAAGGGCGACATCACCGCGCAGAAGATCTCGGTGATGGGCCAGACCGACGGCATCCTCGACGCGGGCCAGGGCGAAGTCTCGCTGCACGACACGGCGCGCGTGCAGGGCATCGTGCGCTACGGTCGCATACAGGTCAACGGCGCCGACCTCAATGCCACGCTGGAGCGGGCCGCCCCGCTTCAGGCTGTGCGCTGACACCGTGTCACGAATCCGTGTCGCCGCAGCGCCCTGCTCCACCGTCTGCCGTGCCCGACCCCGAGGCGCTGCGCCAGGCCGCGCTGCGCGCCAGCTGGGAGCGCGACCACCGGGTGGGCCGGCGTCGCCGTTGGTGGCGCTGGGCAGTGTGGGCTTTCTGGCGTTATGGCCTGCCCTTGCTGCTGGTGGCCGCCACGGTCACTGCGTTTGTCATCATCGCGCTTGCGCGTACCCAGGAGCCCTGACCCCATGAGCCAACATCCCACCGCCACCCGCCTGGTGCCCGCCGAACGGCTGAGCGCCATCACCAGTTTGATTGCCGAAGGCTCGGTGTTTGAAGGCCACTTTCACGCCAGCCGGGACCAGGGCATCAAGGTCGACGGTGTGCTCAAGGGCAACATCACGTTCGACAACGGCGGCACCCTGCACGTGGGCGCCACCGGTGTGATCGAGAACACCCGGCTGGAAGCCGACTACGTGTTCATTGAGGGCAAGGTGAGCGGCACCGTGATCGCGCGCAAGGCGCTGGAGATTGCCGGTTCGGCCACCCTGCTGGGCGATGCGAGCTACGACGAGCTGATCGACATGCACCCGAGGGCGCGGGTGCGGGGCAAGATCGAATACCGCGGCGACTTTGACGCCACCTCGGACTGATCCCGCGTCGCCTCAAGCCTTCTGGGCTTCGTAGGCGGCCATGCCGTCAGTGATCTCCTTGTGGGCGGCGTCCTTGCCTTCCCAGCCGATCACCTTCACCCACTTGCCCGGCTCCAGATCCTTGTAGTGCTCGAAGAAGTGCTGGATGGTGTTCAGGCGCATCGGGTTCAGGTCTTCGGGCTTTTGCCACTGGGTGTAGATCGAGAGCACCTTGTCGATCGGCACCGCCAGCACCTTGCCGTCTTCGCCGGCTTCGTCCTGCATTTTCAGGATGCCGATGGCGCGGCAGGTCACCACCACGCCGGGAATCAGCGGCACGGGCGTGATCACCAACACATCCACCGGATCACCGTCACCGGAAATGGTGCGGGGCACGTAGCCGTAGTTGGTCGGGTAGTGCATGGCCGTGCTCATGAAACGGTCCACGAAAATCGCGCCGGTTGCCTTGTCCACTTCGTACTTGATCGGGTCCGCGTTCATCGGGATTTCGATGATCACGTTGAAGGATTCGGGCACGTTGTTGCCAGCGGTGACGTTATCGAGAGACATGTTGTGGGGAGGAGGTTGGTTGAAAACTGAAGCAGCCGGTGCAGGCCTGCTGCCTTGGGGCGGGGCATCAGGCGTGCCTCATGCGGTCGGCACGCCTAGGATTTACCCTGATTTTACTGATTCGAAGCTGACTTACCGGCCCACTTTCACGCCGCAGCCTTGAATTGCCGCTAAATTGGCTCTGTTGGCCAATCGCCCTGTTTCAACGCTGTGCAACGCAGCGCCACCGGCAGCGAGGAAGCAACGCAGCGGGGGCACCCCGGAGGCGTTGCCCCTTCCAAGTCGAAACAACGAGGAGCGATTCAATGGTTGGTCAATCTGCGCTGATATTTGTGTTGGCCTGTGGGCTGGTGGCTGTGGCGTACGGCTTCTGGTCGCGCAGCTGGATTCTTTCGCAAGACCCGGGCAATGCCCGCATGCAGGAAATTGCCGGGGCGATTCAAACCGGCGCTGCGGCCTATCTGGCCCGGCAGTACAAAACGATTGCCATCGTGGGCGTCGTCATCACCATCCTCATCGGCTTCTTCCTGGGCAGCACCACAGCCATCGGCTTCGTGCTTGGCGCCGTGCTCTCGGGCGCGTGCGGCTTCATCGGCATGAACATTTCGGTGCGCGCCAACGTGCGCACCGCGCAAGCCGCCACCAAGGGCATCGGCCCGGCGCTGGACGTGGCCTTTCGCGGCGGCGCCATCACCGGCATGCTGGTGGGGGGGCTGGGCCTGCTGGGTGTGGCCGGCTTCTTCTGGTTCCTGGTCGGCAACGGCAACCTCACCCCCGACAAGAACCTGGCCAAGCTGCTCAATCCCTTGATCGGTTTTGCCTTTGGCTCATCCCTCATATCGATCTTCGCGCGCCTGGGCGGTGGCATCTTCACCAAGGGCGCCGACGTGGGCGCCGATCTGGTGGGCAAGGTCGAAGCCGGCATTCCGGAAGACGACCCGCGCAACCCGGCGGTGATTGCCGACAACGTCGGTGACAACGTGGGCGACTGCGCCGGCATGGCGGCCGATCTGTTCGAGACCTACGCGGTCACGCTGATTGCCACCATGGTGCTCGGTGCCCTCATGGTCAGCGCTGCGCCCATGCAGGCCGTGCTCTACCCGTTGGTGCTGGGCGCCGTGTCCATCCTGGCGTCCATCGTGGGCTGCTTCTTCGTGAAGGCCAGCCCGGGCATGAAAAACGTGATGCCCGCGCTCTACAAGGGCCTGGCCATCGCCGGTGTGCTCTCGCTGATCGCGTTCTACTTCGTGACGAAGATGGTCATGCCGGACAACGCCATCACTGCCACCGGCAGCCAGATGCGCCTGTTTGGAGCCTGCGCCGTGGGTCTGGTGCTCACCGCAGCTCTGGTCTGGATCACCGAGTTCTACACCGGCACGCAGTACGCGCCGGTGAAGCACATCGCACAAGCCTCCACCACCGGCCACGGCACCAACATCATTGCCGGCCTGGGCGTGTCCATGCGCTCCACCGCCTGGCCGGTGCTGTTTGTCTGTGTGGCCATCCTGGCGTCTTACCAGCTCGCAGGCCTGTACGGCATTGCCACCGCCGCCACCGCCATGCTGAGCATGGCCGGCATCGTGGTGGCCCTGGACGCCTACGGCCCCATCACCGACAACGCCGGCGGCATTGCCGAAATGGCCGAGCTGCCCAGCAGCGTGCGCGAAGTGACCGACCCGCTGGACGCCGTGGGCAACACCACCAAGGCCGTGACCAAGGGCTACGCCATCGGCTCGGCCGGTCTGGCCGCACTGGTGCTGTTTGCCGACTACACCCACAAGCTGGAGACCTACGGCCACCAGATCACCTTCGACCTGAGCGACCCGATGGTGATCGTCGGCCTGTTCATCGGCGGCATGATCCCCTACCTGTTCGGCGCCATGGCCATGGAAGCCGTGGGCCGCGCCGCCGGTGCGGTGGTGGTGGAGGTGCGCCGCCAGTTCAAAGAGATCCCCGGCATCATGGAAGGCACGGCAAAACCCGAGTACGGCAAGGCTGTGGACATGCTGACCACCGCGGCCATCAAGGAGATGGTGATCCCTTCGCTGCTGCCGGTGGTGGTGCCGATTCTGGTGGGCGTGTTGCTGGGCCCCAAGGCGTTGGGTGGTCTGCTCATGGGCACGATCGTGACCGGCCTGTTCGTGGCCATCTCCATGTGCACCGGCGGCGGTGCCTGGGACAACGCCAAGAAGTACATCGAAGACGGCCACCACGGTGGCAAGGGCAGCGAAGCGCACAAGGCCGCCGTCACCGGTGACACCGTGGGTGACCCCTACAAGGACACCGCCGGCCCGGCCGTGAACCCACTCATCAAGATCATCAACATCGTGGCGCTGCTGATCGTGCCGCTGCTGCCGATGGCGACCTGACCGGCTCGCCGACGGTTCAGACGGCCCGCTTCAGCGGGCCGTTTTTCTTGGCCCCCGGCGCAGGCGGTTCACCCGCGAGCAGGCGCACCACCGCGCTGGCACTCGGCGTGAGCCGCTCCAGCTGCGCGGCCTCACCCCGTTCGATGGCCTGCAGCACCAGTTCGTGGATGCCGCCCACGGCAGCCACCGCCATGGTGGGCGTGAGCACCGGGTCTTGCGTGTTGATCGTCTCCAGCATGTAGTCGGCCAGGTGCTCCATCACCTCGCGGCGCACCGTGGCGCCCGCGGGCCCGAGGTGGTGGATTTCCACGAACAGCATGCGGATGAGTTGCGGCCCGGCCGCGAGGTGTGCGAGGTAGGCGCCGAGGGCCTGCTCCACCTGGTCCTGCCACGGACGCCCGGACTGCACCGACTCGCGCAGCGTGCGCAGCGCCGACGCGCTGGCGGCGCGGTACAGCTCGAGGAAACACGCGTCCTTGTCGGCAAAGTGCTCGTAGAAGGTGCGCTTGGACACACCCGCCTCGGACACCACCGCAGCGATGGAGGTGGCGGCCAGGCCTTGCGCAGCCGCCACGTGCGCCATGGCCTGCAGCAGACGGGCGCGGTGTTCGTTCGAGGCGTCATCGGCGCCCGGGGTGTTCTTCGGCTTCATGTGCCGCGATCTTAGGCGCTCGGCCTTGACAGACCCGACCTGGGCGCGCAACATCGCCGTTCTTGGTACCAACTCGTACCAAACCTCTCACACAACCCGATTGAGCACCATGACAACCCTCACCGTCCGCCGCCTGCTGATCGATCTGGAACAACCCGTGGCGCGCCACTGGTGCGCGAACGACGCCTTCCTCACCGCGTGGTTCAACGCCCTGTCGATGAGCTTCCCCGTCGGTGAACAGTTCTTTCTGGACTCGGTGCGCAACGGCGCCAAGACCTTGCCACCCGAGCAGCAAGCCACATGGCAAGCCGAGGTGCAGGGCTTTGTGGGCCAGGAGGCCACCCACCGGCGCATCCACGCCCTGTTCAATGCGCAAGTTGAAAAGCACGGGCTGGTGAACACCTGGGGCCCACGGATCGAAGAGCGCATGAAAGTGCTGGCCGATGCCGACCCGCGCCACCACCTGGCCATCACCGCCGCCAACGAACATTTCACCGCCCTCTTCGCCGAATGGATGCTCTCGCACACAGCCGTATTCAACGACACCGAGCCCCGCTTGAAGAACCTCTGGCTCTGGCACAGCGCCGAAGAGTCCGAG
The DNA here is from genome assembly GCA_003241965.1 of Burkholderiales bacterium. Taxonomy (GTDB): domain Bacteria; phylum Pseudomonadota; class Gammaproteobacteria; order Burkholderiales; family Burkholderiaceae_C; genus Hydrogenophaga. The sequence goes on from QBMB01000004.1 coordinate 70,248, forward strand.
CACAAGTGCACCGCATTCGATCTCTACCAAGCCTTGGGCGGCAGCCACACCTGGCGTGTGAAGTGGATGCGCCGCGTCACCGTGTTCTTCCTCACCGACGCCTTGCGCCAGACCGCACTCAACCTGCACCGCGATGGCACCTTGTGGCGCTGGTCCACCTGGCGCAGCGCGGGCCGCCACCTGCTGGGCCGTGAAGGTCTGCTGAGCACCAGCTTCAAACCCTGGCGCGCCTATTTCAAGCCCGATTTCCACCCCAACCAGCAGTCGAGCGATCTCTCGGTGAACTGGCTGAGCAGCAACGCCGACCAGTACACGCGCGTCGGGGCGGGTTGAGGGCGGCGCTGCAGCGCTACCCCGTGGGGTGTCATCGATAATCGGGCAATGTCCGAACGTGTCATCCCCCTGATCGATCAGCGCCTCATCAACACCGTGGCGCGCATTCCCCTTGTGCCGGTGGTGCCCACCGGCCTGCTGGGCGATGCCCTCGGGCGTCCGCTGCGCGACCTGCGCATCAGCGTCACCGACCGGTGCAATTTCCGCTGCAGCTACTGCATGCCCAAGGAAATCTTCGACAAAGACTACGCGTATCTGCCGCACACGTCACTGCTGACCTTCGAGGAAATCACCCGCGTGGCCACGCAGTTCGTGGCACACGGCGTGCAGAAGATCCGCCTCACCGGAGGAGAGCCGCTGCTGCGCAAGAACCTGGAAATCCTCATCGAACAGCTCGCTGCGCTGCGCACGGTCGAAGGCCAGCCGCTGGACATCACGCTCACCACCAACGGCTCGCTGCTCAAGCGCAAGGCCGCCGCGCTCAAGGCCGCCGGCCTGCAGCGTGTGACGGTGAGCCTTGACGGCCTGGACGACACCATCTTCCGCGCCATGAACGACGTGGACTTTCCGGTGGCCGATGTGCTCGAAGGCATAGCGGCCGCGCAGGCTGCGGGCCTGGGGCCGATCAAGGTCAACATGGTGGTCAAGCGCGGCACCAACGACCACGAAATTTTGCCGATGGCGCGCCACTTCAAAGGCACCGGCATCGTGCTGCGCTTCATTGAATACATGGACGTCGGCGCCACCAACGGTTGGCGCATGGACGAGGTGTTGCCCAGCGCCGAGGTGGTGCAGCGTATCCACCACGAACTGCCGCTGGTGCAACTCGGCGCCGCAGCGCCAGGCGAAACCGCTGAGCGCTGGGGCTATGCCGATGGTTCGGGCGAGATCGGCGTGATCAGCAGCGTGACCCAGGCCTTTTGCAGCGACTGCAACCGCGCCCGCCTCTCCACCGAAGGCCAGCTCTACCTCTGCCTGTTCGCCAGCCAGGGCCACGACTTGCGCCCGCTCATCCGCGGCGGCGCCACCGACGAACAACTGGCCGGCGCCATCGCCGCCATCTGGCAAGGACGCAGCGACCGGTATTCGGAACTGCGCGCCAGCCTGCCGCCCGATGCCTCCACTGGAACAAGACGCGTCGAGATGAGCTACATCGGCGGATAAACCATGACCCCCACGCTCCACCGCTGCGCGGGTCGCTGCCCCCCGAGGGGGCTGGCCTTGCTTGGGGCGGCCCTGCGCGGCGGCCCCCACACAAAATGATCCACACCAACGAAATCACAGGCCTGGTTCTCGCAGGCGGCCGCGGCTCCCGCATGGGGGGGCTCGACAAGGGCCTGCAGAACTTCAACGGCACGCCGCTGGCGCTGCACACGGTCTTGCGCCTGCAGATGCAGGAGGGTGGCCTGATCGGTGAGCTCATGCTCAACGCCAACCGCAACCTGGCGGCCTACGAAGCCTTCGGTGCGCCGGTGTGGCCCGACACCCTGAGCGACTTCCCCGGACCGCTTGCCGGCTTCATGACCGGGTTGGAACGCTGCGAAACGCCCTACCTGCTCACCGTGCCCTGCGACACGCCCTTGTTTCCTTTCGATCTGGCGCAGCGCCTGGCGCAGGCCTTTGAAGACGAAGGCACCGAGATCGCCATGGCCGCAGCGCCCGAGGAAGACGGGCAGTTGCGCCCGCAACCGGTGTTCTGCCTGTTGCGGATAGACCTGCTGGAAAGTCTGGTCGCCTTCACGCAGGCCGGTGGCCGCAAGATCGACCAATGGACCGCCACACACAAGACCGTCATCGTGCCGTTCAACCAGCCCGGCGACGACCCGCGCGCTTTCCACAACACCAACACCCTGGCCGAGCTGCACGCGCTGGAAAAGAGCTGATCCCATGAAGACGATGGAGCAGATCGCGGCCGAACTGCAGGGCTACGACCCCCAGGCCCTGAGCGCTGACCAGGTCAACGACTTTCTGGCGCGCCTGGTGGAGCCGGTGACCGCCACCGAAAACGTGGGCGTGTTCGAGGCGCTGGACCGGGTGCTGGCGCACGACGTGGTCTCACCCATCAGCGTGCCGCCGCACGACAACTCGGCGATGGACGGTTTTGCGTTCAGCAGCACGTTGCTCCAGACCGGCCAGCCGCTCAAGCTGCGCGTGGCCGGCACCGCCTTTGCCGGCAAGGCCTGGGCAGGCGCATTGGGTGGCGACCAGTGCCTGAAGATCATGACCGGCGCCATCATGCCGGCCGCGCTGGACACCGTGGTGCCGCTCGAATTCGTGAAGGTCGAAGGCGATGTGATCGAGATCCCGCCCGGCGTGGTGAGCGCCGGTGACAACCGTCGCTTGCTCGGAGAAGACCTGATGGCCGGGCAACCCGCGCTGCGCAAGGGCCAAACGCTCGGCCCCGCCGCGCTGGGCCTCATTGCCAGCCTGGGCTTGCCCAAGGTCACCGTGTTCCGCCGCATCCGGGTGGCCTACTTCTCCACCGGCGACGAGATCCTCACGCTGGGCGATCCGATCCGCGAAGGCGCAGTGTTCGACAGCAACCGCTACACCGTCTTCGGCCTGCTCAAACGTTTGGGCGTGGACGTGATCGACATGGGCGTGGTGCCCGATGAGCCCGCGCAGCTCGAAGCCGCCTTCCGCAACGCCGCGCAACAGGCCGACGCGATCATCACCAGCGGCGGCGTGAGCATGGGCGAGGCCGACCACACCAAGGCCATGATGAAACAGCTGGGCGATGTGGCGTTCTGGCGCATTGCCATGCGGCCGGGTCGCCCGATGGCGGTGGGTCGCATCTCACAGAGCGGCAAGTCTTCCGTGCTCTTCGGACTGCCAGGCAACCCGGTGGCGGTGATGGTCACCTTCCTTGCTTTCGTGCGCCCTGCCCTGCAGCGGCTCATGGGCGGTACGGCCGCAGCGCCGGTGCTGTTGCAGGCGAAGAGCCTGGAGCCACTGCGCAAGAAGCCAGGCCGCACCGAATACCAGCGCGGCATCGTCAGCCGGGCTGCCGACGGCTCGCTCAGCGTTCGCATCACCGGCAACCAAGGCTCTGGGGTGTTGAGCTCCATGGTTGAAGCCAACGGCCTCATCGTCTTGCACCATTCGCAGGACAATGTTGCGGTGGGCGACGCTGTGGACGTGATGATGTTTGCCGGAGTGATCTGAGTTCTTCTCCGGAAAATCCGGTCATCGGCGACCACGGGACACGAGGGCGCGCCAACACCACGCCAGCTCGTGAGCGAGTGGTGTTCTGCGCAGCGGCATCAAGGAGGAGGGACGGCGAAGCCGGCCCGGGGGACAGCCGCGGAGCAGAGCGCCGCTCGCTCACGAGCCCGCAAAAACCTAAGCGCGAACGGTCTCCGCATCAGCAGGCTTGCGCCCAAACAAAGAACCCAACCAGATCGACACATCGTCCACCAGCGTGAACACCGCCGGGATCACCAGCAGGCTCAGGAAGGTGGACGTGATCAAACCACCGATCACCGCCACCGCCATCGGTGAACGGAAACTGCTGTCGGCCGCGCCCCAGCCAATCGCAATCGGCAACATGCCCGCACCCATGGCGATGGTGGTCATCACGATCGGGCGCGCGCGCTTGTGGCAGGCGTCCAGAATCGCATCCAGCCGGTTCATGCCGTGCTCGCGCCGCGCCTCGATGGCGTACTCCACCAGCAGGATCGAGTTCTTCGTGGCCACACCCATCAGCATGATCAACCCGATCAACGACGGCATGGAAAAACTCTTGTGCGCCAACAACAAGGCCACGAACGCCCCACCCAGCGACAGCGGCAGCGCCGCCAGAATCGTCACCGGGTGCAGGAAGGCCTTGAACAGCAACACCAGCACGATGTAGATGCACAGCACACCGGTGAGCATGGCCAGGCCGAAGCTGGCGAACAGCTCGCCCTGCACCTCGGCGTCACCGATCTCCAGCACCGACACACCCGGGGGCAGGTTGCGCAGGCTCGGCAGCTTTTCCACCGCCATCTTCATGTCACCCAGGGCGATGCCGGCCAGCTCCACCTCGAAGTTGATGTTGCGCGAACGGTCGTAGCGGTCGATCACCGCCGGGCCGCCGCCAAAGCTCAGCGTGGCCACCTGCCCCAGCATCACCGGGCCCTTGCTGCCCGGCACCGCCAGACGGCCCAGCAGATCCAGGTCGCCCCGCGCGGCGGCATCGAGCTTGACCACGATGGGAATCTGCCGCTGCGGCAGGTTCATCTTGGGCAAGGCCGTGTCGTAGTCACCCACGGTGGCGATGCGCAGTGTCTCGGCGATGGCGCTGCTGGTCACCCCCATCTCGGCCGCGCGGGCCAGGTCGGGGGTGACGCTGATCTCGGTGCGCACCAGTGAAGCCGTGGACTGCACGCTGCCCACACCCTCGATGGTGCGCAAGTCGCGTTCGATCGCGGTGGCCGCCGTGGTGAGCGCGGCGGCGTCGTTGCCGGTGAGCGTCAGGATGTACTTTTCACCCGAGCCACCCAGGCCCACCTTGCTGCGCACGCCCGGCAGGTTGGACATGGCCGCACGCATCTGGTTTTCGATGATCTGCTTGCGCGGGCGCGTGCCCCGCGCATCGAGCTGGATGGTGAGCGCGGCCTTGCGCGACTCGGCCGTGCCCTGCGGCGCAAACGGGTCGGAGCCAGCCGAACCCGAGCCGATGGTGGTGTAGACCGACTTCACGTGCGGTACCGCCACCACCAGCAGGCGCGCGCGCTCAGCCGTGGCGATGGTCTGCTGCAGCGTCGCGCCCGGTGGGAGCTCGATGTAGACCTGCGTCTGCGAGTTGTCGTCTGGCGGTATGAAGCCCTGCGGCAGCAGCGGAATCAGCATGAGCGAGCCCACAAAGAACACGCCCGCGCCGATCATGGTGATCCAGCGGTGGCGGATGCACCACGCCGCCCAGCCCTGGTAGGTGTTGAGCCACGCGGGTTCATCCTGGTTGGTCATCCACTTCCAGAAAGCGCCAGCCACGCGGTTGCTGCGCGCCCAACGTGGCATGTCTTTGGCCATCACCACCGGCTTCAAAAGATAGGCCGCCATCATGGGCGTGAGCGCGCGCGCCACCACCAGTGAGGCGAACACCGCAAACGACGCCGTCCAGCCGAACTGTTTGAAGAACTTGCCCGGAATGCCCGACATGAAAGCGGTGGGCAGGAACACCGCGATCAGCGCGAAGGTGGTGGCGATCACGGCCAGACCGATCTCGTCGGCCGCTTCCATGGACGCCTGGTACGGTGTCTTGCCCATGCGCATGTGGCGCACGATGTTTTCCACCTCCACGATCGCATCGTCCACCAGGATGCCGATCACCAGCGACATGGCCAGCAGCGTCACCACGTTGATGGTGAAGCCCATGTAGTGCATGCCGATGAAGGCCGGAATGGCCGAGAGTGGCAGCGCCACGGCCGAGACCACGGTGGCGCGGAAATCCCGCAGGAACAGCCACACCACCAGCACGGCGAGGATGGCACCTTCGTAGAGCAGGATCATCGAGCCGTCGAACTCTTCCTGCACCGGCGTGACGAAGTCGAACGACTCGGTGATGTGCAGATCGGGCCTGGACGCTTGCAGGTCCTTGAGCTTTTCGCGCACGCCGTTGCCCACCTCGATCTCGCTGGCGCCGCGGCTGCGCGCCACCTCGAAGCCCACCACCGGCTCGCCGTTGAGGAAAGCCGCCGCCGTGGGCTCGGCCACGGTGTCCTTGATGGTGGCGATCTGGTCCAGGCGCACGCTGCGGCCATCGGGCAAGGCGAGTTCGAGCCGCGCAAGTTCTTCAGCCGACTGCAGCGACGACAGCGTGCGCAGCGGCTGCTGGCTGCCGCCCAGATCTACCCGGCCACCGGCGCTTTCAATCTGCACCTTGGCCAGCTGGCGCGACACATCGGCTGCGCTGGCGCCCAGCGCCTGCAGCTTGAGCGGGTCCAGCAGCACCTGCACCTCACGGTCCACCCCGCCCACGCGGTTGATGGCGCCCACACCGCGCACCGAGAGCAGCAGTTTGGAGATGTCGTTCTCGACGAACCACGAGATGGCTTCGGCGTCCATCTTGTCGGAGGCCACCGTGTAGGCCAGCACCGCGCCGCCCGCGAGCTCGACCTTGTTGATGATGGGTTCGCGCAGATCGGCCGGCAGGTCACCACGCACCTTGGCCACGGCCGAGCGCACGTCGTCCAGCGCTTCCTGCGTGCTCTTCTCGATGCGGAACTCGGTGGTGATGGTGACCGCGCCGTCCTGCACCTTGGTGGTGATGTGCTTGATGCCTTGCAACGAAGCCAGGCTGTTTTCGATGACGCGTGCCACGTCGTTTTCCAGCTGGTTGGGCGCGGCACCCGGCAGGCTGGCGCTCACCGTGATGTTGGGCACGTCCAGGTCGGGGAAGTTCTGCACCTTCATCTGGCTGAACGAGAACAAACCCGCCAGCGTGAGCATGAAGAACAGCATCGACGCCGGGATCGGATTCTTGATGGACCAGGCTGAGACGTTCATGACCCGGTCCTCACTTCACAACCTTGACGAGGTCGGCTTCGTTCAGGAAGCCTGCGCCTTGCACCGCCACCGGCTCCTCAAGCTTCAAGCCTTCCAGCACCTCCACCCGCTCGCCCGCGCGGCGCCCGGTCTGCACCTTGCGCTGGCTGGCCTTGCCCTGCGGGTCGATCACGAAGACGTAGTTGCTGCCATCGCGCACCACCAGGGATTCGCTGGGCACCGTGAGCGCCTCGCTTTGCCCCAGCTCGAAGAAGCCCTTGGCAAAGGTGCCGGCTTTCAGGTCGGCATGGCGGGGCAGATCGACGAAGACCAGGATGTTGCGTGTCTGCGGGTCGGCGCTGGGCGCAATGGCGCGCACCTGGCCCGCGATCTCCAGCCCGGTGGCCGCGGTGATCTGCACCTTCTGCCCGGTGCGGATGCGGCCCACCTCGCTCGGTGTGACCTCGCCGCGCCATTCCATGCGGCTCTGGCGCACCAAGCGAAACAGCTCCTGCCCCGCGCTCACCACCGCGCCCACGGTGGCGCCGCGCGCCGAGATCACACCGTCGTCTGGCGCGTGCACCTTGGTGTTGCCCAGCCGCACCTCGGTCGCACTCAACACCGCCTTGGCGGCTTCCAGCTGTGCGCGCGCCACCTTCTCCTGCGTGAGGTATTGAGCCACCTGCGATGCAGAGAGCGCGCCGCTGTCCTGGATCGAGCGTGCGCGGTCGGCGTCGGCCTTGGCATTCTCGAAACTGGCCTCGGCCTGCGCCAGGCTGGCGCGGCTCTGCAGGCTGTCGGCCTGCGTGGTCTCGCGGGCGAACTCGGCCAGCACCTGGCCTTTGCGCACCACGTCGCCCACGTTCACGTTCACCGAAGCGAGTCGCAATCCGTTGAGCTCGGCGCCCACGCTGGCCTCTTGCCAGGCCGTGATGTTGCCGTTGGCCTGGAGGCGGATCGGCAGGCTGCTGCGCTCGGGTTTGGCCACCGTCACGGTGAGCGAGGGCTTGGGGCCCGCGGCCGGCGCAGCCTCGGGCGCGGGGGGCTTCTTGATGAACACCCAGAAGACCACGAGCAGCACCAGGGCCAGGCCCATGGCCAACCAGAGCCAGCGTTTGCGCGATTGCGAAGGTGTGGCGTTCATGAGGGATCTTTGAGTGCGTTGGGGTTGTTCACGGGATCGAAGCCGCCGCCCAGCGCGACGTAGAGCTGAATCCACGCGTTGATGCGTTCCTGCTGCAGGGAGACGGCGCTGCTGTCGGCGTTGAGCTTGAGGCGGCGCGCCTCTTCCAGCTCGTTGAGGTTGGCCAGGCCCACGCGGTAACGCGCCTCCGTGCCCTTGAGCGATTGCTCATAGCCCGCCACCGCAGTCTGCGTGGAGGTCTCGCGCTCGCGCAGGCTGGAGAGGGAAACCAGCGCCTGCTCCACCTCTGCCACCGCCTGGCGCAGGGTGCTGGCGTACGCGATGGCCGCGGACTCGTAGCGGGCCTGTGCACTGTCGGTGCTGGCGCGCAGGCTGTCGCGCCCCAGCAGTGGCAGGCTCAGGCTGATCGGGCCGATGGCCCAGGTGTTGAAGGTGCGCTCGGTGCCACTGCCGGAAAACCGGTTGCGCAGCAGGCTGCCGGACAGCGAGAGACCCGGCAACAGCGCCGCTTTGGCCACGCCCACGTCTTCGCTGGCGGCCACCAGTTCGCGCTGTGCGCGGTACACATCGGGCCGCTGGCGGATCACCTCGGCGGGCACCGCGCTCACCGAGAGCATGCTGTCCAGACGGTCCGACGACAGCAAGGCCGGCGCACCCGCCAGACGCTGGCGCACCCCGGGCTCGGGCACGCCGGTGAGCGCCACCAACGACTTCACCTGGCGCTCGCAGGTTTCAAACTGCTGCCGGTAACGCGCCTCACTCTCCGCGCCGCTGGCCCGCGCCAGAGCGGCCACGGCCGGCGCGGTGAGCCCGGCGCGCTCCGAGGTGGTGTTGTTCTGCGCCGTGACAGCGCGCGAATCGCGGTCTCTCAAAGCCACGGCGAGTTGCTCGCGGCACAGGCGTTGCGAAAAATACAGTTGCGCCAGTTCGGAAGCCACCAGCACCCGGGCCTCGTGCCAGCCGGCACCGGCCGCGTCTTGCTGTGCCTGGGCGCTGCCCAGTCGGGCCTGGCTCTCACCCCACAGGCCGATGGCCCACGACGCCTGCAGGCCGGCGCTCAGCGTGGTGCCCAGTGGAATGGTCGGGTTTGTGATGCCACGGGTGGCGTTGGCCACCGCGTTCACCTGCGGCCCGTTCTGCGACTCCACGCCAAATCGGGTGGCCCGGGCGGCAAACACCTGCGCGCGGGCGGCGGCGATCGTGGGGCTTTGGGCCTGGGCCTGACCGATCCAGTCGGTGAGCACCGGGTCGTCGAACCGGCTCCACCAGGTGGTCAGCTCCTGCGTGCTTCCTGAGTGGGCCAGGGGTGGGGCGTACCAGGTGGCGGGCAAGTCGACCACCACCTCGGCCGGTGGCTTGGTCACGCTGCAGGCGCTCAGCAAGGCGGCGCAGGCGGCCACAGCAAGCATGTGCTTCATGAAATGGGAGTCCCTGTTCGTTGGTTTGCCGGGCACGACTCTAATTGATCTGCCCCATTGAACATTTCAATTCATTTCAAGCTCGCGACAGTTTGTATCAGTCGTCGTCGCCCGCGTCCAAACCCGGAAACAGCACCTCGGTGAAGCCAAAGCGCGTGAAGTCGCGCACCCGCATCGGGTACAGCATGCCCCAGAGGTGGTCGCACTCATGCTGCACCACCCGCGCATGAAAACCCTCGGCCTCGCGGTCAATGACCTGGCCCCGCTCATCAAAGCCCTGGTAGCGGATGCGCCGCCAGCGCGGCACCACGCCGCGCAAGCCCGGCACCGACAGGCAACCTTCCCAGCCCTCTTCTTCCTCGTCGCCCACCGGCGTGATGACCGGGTTCACCAGCACCGTGCGCGGCACCACAGGCGCGTCGGGATAACGCGGGTTGGGCGCACCGCTGCCGAAGATCACCACCTGCAGATCCACCCCGATCTGCGGTGCGGCCAGGCCGGCGCCGTTGGCCGCGACCATGGTGTCCTGCAGGTCGGCCACCAAATGGTGCAGCTCGGGCGTATCGAAATGGCTCACGGGCTGGGCATGGCGCAGCAGGCGCGCATCGCCCATTTTCAGAATGGTGTGAATGGTCATGGGTTGGACAAGCGGCGAAGATGGGTTTAGTTTCGTCGATCACCGCCATCTGCACGAACACCCGAGGAGATCCCATGAAGACCGCCGCCCTCGCCCTTTCACTCGCTTTCATCGCGGGGCTGCCCTCATGGGCACAGGCCCAGGGTGCGGAGATTTTCAGGGAGGCCGATCTCGCTCTGGGCGCCAAACTCATCGCAGACAACCAGTGCATCCAATGCCACGCCAGCAAGGTCGGCGGCGATGGCAGCAGCATCTACCGCCCTCAGGGCCGCATCAACACCCCCACGCTGCTGCGCGGCATGGTGGAGAACTGCAGCACGCAGCTCAAGCTGCAGCTCTTCCCCGAAGAAGTCACTGCCATCGCGGCGGTGCTCAATCGCGATCATTACAAGTTCAAGTGATGCCTCGCATTGAATTCCACCGCAATGGACTGTGCGGAAAGTCTGGATTCGTTGCAATTCAGTTGTAAGTAAATGCCTTGGCCTCCAGCCAGTCATTGATTGATACATCAGTGCAAAGGCCAACACCCCCTGTTGAGGAAGTTCTCCATTTCCTCGCGCAATACAACTTTCCCTTCGCCAAAGGGCCCTGCGCATGCCTGCACAAGCTCACATTTGCCCTGAAAAGTGCCTGTGGCGACCCTGATGCCGGGCGCTGGACAAAGACCTAGACTGGCTCAGGAGTCGGTATTTTGTGACGGCATCTCATGATCTGGACAGGGCAATGGCATGAGAAATACTGCAATTGAATTGCATGGATTTTCCCGCCGATGAAATTTCGACTGCCTCCCTCGGGAATGGGCTTGAGGGCATCGCAGTTGTTCCTTTGTTTTCATCTGGAGGTTATCCATGAACAGGATTCTCAATCGTTCCAAAAGCCCGGCACGCGCCGGCTTGACCGTGTTGGCCGCCGCCTTGCTGGCGCTCGGCGGCTGCTCGGGCACCGGGTCGCTCAACTCGGCGGACGGTGGCGGCGTGAGCTCCGGCGGCGGCTCCACCGGAGGCGGCTCAGGGGGCGGCTCGGGCGGTGGTACCGGTGGCGGCTCGGGTGGAGGCTCTGGTGGGTCCAGCTCCCCGCTGGCCGGCGTCGCAGGCGAGCAGGGCAACACCCTCACCGATGTGGGCCAGACGGTGTCCGGTCTGGGCGGCACGGTGGCCACGGTCGTGGCGCCCGTGGTGGGCGACGCGTCGGCGCAATCGGTCAACGGCGTGGTCACCCATGGAGGTGGCATCGTCAGTGCCGCGGGCACAGCCGTCGCCCAGGGCGTTGGCCAGTTGGGCAACGTGGACAACCCGTTGGGCACCACCGCCGCCGGCCTCGGTGGCGCGCTGGACGAGGCGGGGCTCACGGTCTCCAGTGCGGGGGGTGTGGTCAGCGGGCTCGGGCAGAACCCGGCCACGTCGGCACTTCGCCCTGTGACCAACGCGGCGGGCCAGACCGTCGACCAGGCGGGTCGGGTGGTCAGCCGCGCGGGGCAGAGCTTCGAAACCCAGATGAGCACGGGCCTTGCCGACCAACTGCTGGGCGGTGCGAGCAATGTGGTGGAGACCGTGGTGAACGCGGGTGTGGGCACCACACAAACGCTGGGCTCGGCCACAGGACTGGGCGCGCCGGTGGCCGACCGGGTCATCGACCCGCTGGCTCAGGCGCTGGGTCAATCGGGCAACACGCTTCCGGGCGGCAACGGACCGGTGGAGCAGCTGGCGGGCAAGGTGCTGGGCAACACCGCGCGCACGCTCGGGCACACCGGTGACGTGGTCAGCGCGCCTCCTGCGGGCGGAGCCTCGGGTCCTGTGGAGCAGGTCGGCCGTTCGCTCAACACCGTGATCGTGCCGGTGGGCCATCTGCTGGTGGTGACCGGCGGTGCCGTGCAGCAGTTGGGCACCGGCTTGCAGGGCAGTGGCTCACAACCTCTGGTGAGTGGTCTGGGCGGGGCGGTGAACCAGACCGGTGGCCTGGTGGCCAACCTGGGCACCTCATTGAGCACCACCACGGGCGGCACGGGCGGCGGCTTGGGTGGGGGCATGCTGACACCGGTGGTGGGCACCGTGACCGGCCTCACGAGCGGGTCCGGCGGAACAACCACCCCGCTGACGACCACCTTGACGACCACGACGACCCCATTGACCACCACGGTGGGTGGCGTGCTGGGTGGCCTCACCGGCGTGCTGGGTCGCTGATGCGCTGACGGCAAACCCCATGCCCAGCCCCAGCCCTCTTGCCAGACAAGCCAGACAACTTCTGCTGGCCGGGGTCGCCTGGTGGGTCACCACGGGTGCGCTCGCGCAAGGCGCAGCACCCGCCGGCAGCCCGCTGGACACCCTGCCGCGCCCCGTGTTGCCGGAGCCGCCAGGCGCCGATGTACAGGTCGAGATCAAGCGGCCCGACCCGCCAGGCGCCGCGTTGTTGAACGTGCGGCTCACGCCGCGCAAGTTCGACATCGAGGGGGTGCAGTCGATTCCATTCGACGAAGTCGCCGCCCTGTTCGCGCCGCTGGCGGGCCAGTCGGTCACGGTGGGCGAGATCGTGGAGCGCAGCCAGCAGGCCAGCGCCCTGTACCAGAAGCGCGGCTACGCGCTGTCGTTCTTCTTCGTGCCGGTGCAGGATTTCCAGAACGGCGTGGTGCGTGTCGTGGCGGTCGAAGGGCATGTGCAGACGGTGCGGATCGAGGGCAACGCGGGCAAGTCAGAGGCCAGACTGCGCGAGATCGCCGAACACATCCGCCACGAAAAACCATTGCGCACGGAGACCTTCGAACACTTCACGGCGCTGCTCGGGCGCCTGCCCGGCATGGGCATTCAGGCCGAGGTGCAATTGCCGGGCAACACCGATGGCGAGAGCACGCTCGTCGTCCGGGCGCAGCACAAGCCGTACGACGTGGCCGTGGGCCTGGAGACGCGCAAGCCCAACCCCCGCGCCGTGGTCACCGGCGTGTTGAACGATGCGCTGGTGCCGGGCAGCCAGCTGGGCGTCTCCACCCTGCTGTCCACGGCCAACAACGAGCGGTACAACGCCCTGCACTATGAGCAGTTCGTCGGCAGCGAAGGGTGGTCGGTCAAAGGTGCGCTGTCGCGCTACCGGGGCAACCCCGACGAGCAGCTGGGTCTGGAGAACCCGCTGCAACGGCGAACCGACGTCGAACGGGCCGAGTTGACGGCCAGTCTCCCGCTGCGGCTTTCGCGGGAAACAAGCTGGGTGGCCAGCACGGGCGTCTATGGCGTGAACACGCGCGACAGCCTCAGCAACCCGGCCAATGGCGCTCAGATGACGGACGAGACGAAAGTGCGCGCCCTGTTCGCGCAACTGAGCTACACCCGCCAGCAAGCCAACGACAGCCTGCAACTGAACCTGCGGCTCTCGCACGGCATCTCCGGTCTGGGTGCCCAGGCCGGCATCACGAGCAACGTGGCGGGCCTCTCGGGGCCCAGCACCGTGAAGCTCGCCTTTGCCCGCCTGCAAGCCGACGGCGCCTGGCAGCACCGTTTCAACAACCAGTTGGGCACCGCGCTGTCTTTTGCGGTGCAGCACAGCCCGCACACGCTGCCCAGCAGCGAAAAGCTGTCGTTTGGCGGCAACCGTTTTGCCAGTGGCTACAGCCCGGGCGAGGCCGTGGGCGACTCGGGCTGGGGCCTGGGCTGGGAACTCAACCGCGCCTTCGCGGTGGACGGCACCTGGCTCAAGCAGTGGCAGCCCTATGTGCTGCTGGAGGCGGCCCGCGTGTATGCCCGCCTGGCCACGCCCGCCCCCGCGCAGCTGCGCTCGGTGAGCGTCGGACTGCGACTCACCGACCACAAGCACTACAACGTCGATGTCGGCGTCTCCAAACCAACGGGCGACCTGCCGCTGGAGAACACCGAGCGCCAGTGGCGCACGCACGTGACGCTGAGCTACCGGCTCGGCGGGCAGTGAAAGCCCACCGCGCCCAAGGCACTCAGGCGCCGGACACCAGCATGGCCAGCATGGCCGCCTCGTCGATCACCGCCACGCCGAGCGCCTGGGCCTTCTCGAGCTTGCTGCCGGCCTCGGCGCCGGCCACCACATAGTCGGTCTTCTTGCTCACCGAGCCGGCCACCTTGGCGCCGGCGGCCTCGAGCAGGTCCTTGGCCTGGTCGCGGCTGAGCGTGGGAAAGGTGCCGGTGAGCACGAAGGTCTTGCCCGCCAGCGGCTGGGGCGCGCGCTCGGCGGGTTCGCCCTCTTCCCAGCTCAGACCGCAGGCCCGCAGCTGCTCCACCACCTCGCGGTTGTGGGGCTGGTCGAAGAAGGTGCGGATGCTCTGCGCCACCACGGGCCCGACGTCGTTCACTTCCGACAGCGCTTCGACGCTGGCATCCATGACGCCGTCGAGCTGGCCGAAGTGGCGCGCCAGCTCCTTGGCGGTGGCTTCGCCCACGTGGCGGATGCCCAGGCCGAACAGGAAACGCGGCAACGTGGTGCGCTTGGATTTCTCCAGCGCGGCCAGGATGTTTTGCGCCGACTTCTCGGCCATGCGGTCCAGCGCCAGCAGCGACGTGAGCCCCAGGCGGTACAGGTCGGGCAGGGTCTTGACCACGCCGGCGTCCACCATCTGCTCCACCAGCTTGTCACCCAAGCCTTCTATTTCCACTGCACGGCGCTGTGCAAAGTGCAGCAGGGCCTGCTTGCGCTGCGCGCCGCAGAACAGGCCGCCGGTGCAGCGGTAGTCCACCTCGCCTTCTTCGCGCACGGCGTCGCTGCCGCACACCGGGCACTGGCGTGGCAGGCTGAAAGGCTCGGGGTTGCCCAAACGCTTATCGAGCAACACGGACACCACCTCGGGGATCACGTCACCCGCACGCCGCACGATCACCGTGTCGCCTACGCGCACGTCCTTGCGGCGCGCTTCGTCCTCGTTGTGCAGGGTCGCGTTGGTCACCGTGACGCCGCCCACGAACACCGGTGCGAGCTTGGCCACCGGTGTGAGCTTGCCGGTGCGGCCCACCTGCACGTCGATGGCGAGCACGGTGGTGAGTTGTTCCTGCGCCGGGTATTTGTGCGCCACAGCCCAGCGCGGCTCGCGCGTGACGAAGCCCAGCTGGCGCTGCAGCACCAGCGAGTTGACCTTGTAGACCACGCCGTCGATGTCGTAGGGCAATTGGTCGCGGCCGGTGCCGATGCGCTGGTGAAAAGCCACCAGCGCATCGGCCCCGGTGGCCAACGCGGTTTGCTCGGCCACCGGAAAGCCCCAGGCCTTGAGCTGCATCAGCATCTTGAAGTGGGTTTCAAACGCGGGCCCGCCTTGTTCGGGCGGCGTGATCTCGCCCAGGCCGTAGGCGAAAAAGCTCAAGGGCCGCTGCGCGGCAATGCCCGAGTCGAGCTGGCGCACCGCGCCGGCGGCGGCGTTGCGCGGGTTCACGAAAGTCTTCTCGCCCTTGGCGCCCGCTGCAATCTTGGCGCGCTGCTTCTCGTTGAGCGCATCGAAGTCATCACGGCGCATGTAGACCTCGCCGCGCACTTCCAGCACGGGCGGGGCGTCGGCGGGCAAACGCAGCGGCACCTGCTGGATGGTGCGCACGTTGGTCGTGACCTCCTCACCCACCTCACCATCACCGCGCGTGGCGGCCTGCACGAGCACGCCACCTTCGTAACGCAGGCTCATGGCCAGACCGTCGAACTTGAGCTCGGCCACATAGTCCACCGGTGCGTCGGTCTCCGCAAGGCCAAGCGCGCGGCGCACCCGGGTGTCGAAGTTGCGCGCACCGCTGGGTTCGGTGTCGGTCTCGGTGTTGATCGACAGCATGGGCACGCGATGCCGCACCGGCGTGAACGCGTCGAGCACTCGGCCACCGACGCGCTGGGTCGGTGAGTCGCTGGTGAGCAGCTCGGGGTGCGCGGTCTCGATGGCGTGCAGTTCGCGAAACAGCCGGTCGTACTCGGCGTCGGGGATCTCCGGGTCGTCGAGTGTGTAGTAGCGGTGGGCGTGGTGGTGCAACTGAGCGCGCAGCTGCGCGGCACGCTCGGCCGGCGAGGGCGCGGCGGCGAACAAGTCAGGGGTCATGGATCAGGAGAAAAGTCGTCGGGCCTGCGCCGAGCCGGCGGACAGGTCACGGCTGTCCAGTGCGTCGTACAGGCTTTCCAGGTCGGCGCCGATGCGGTCCATGGTGTCGGTGGACAGCGGCTGCCCCGCGTCGTCGGTCACCACACCGTCCATGGCCTCGGCCAGCGCCATGGCGGCCTGGCGCATGCGAACAAAGGGCTGTTCACTGCGCGGCACGTGGGTGACTTCCAGTGACAGCGCCACCTCGCGCAGCGCAGTTTGTTCGGGGTCTTCGGCCATCGCGGCCTGTGGATCGAACACCAGGCTGAGCACCGGTGCCTGCCCCATCTGGCTGCCCGAGAGCACCATGCGCCCCGGC
>QBMB01000004.1:86628-92779 GCA_003241965.1 Burkholderiales bacterium
AAGCCCCCCGCCACAAAACCGAGCTTGGCGGCGTGTTGCGCGACATAGCCGGGACTCCAGGCGGCGCGGCGTGCGCGCAGGGTGAAACCCAGCTGCGCGTCGTGACCGCTGGCAAAGGCGTCGAGCTCGCGCCCACGCGCCACTTCGGCACGCATGTCGGGAAACTCGGGTGCGGCACCGACGGCGTCGGCAAAGGCCTGCGCCTTCACCACGAACTCTGAGAACTCGATGTCGTTGAGCGCGCCGGCCCGGTTGGCCAGTTGCACACCGGCCTGCAGGGCCCGGTAGCGCTGCCCCAGACGGGGCGTTTCCCATTCGCCGTTCGCATCGCACAGACCCTCCACCGCAAAGGGCTTGCTGCCCACGCGGCGGGTGCCGGGCAGCGCGGCCAGCAGCGCATCGCCAGAGACCTGGTGATCCAGCACCAGCGGCGTGATGACGTCGATCAAGGCGTCAAGACCCGGCCGTTTCTCGGGCTGGTGCAGCAGCGGGTTCACGCTGACGGCCGCAGCCGCCACGGCAATCGCTGCGGGGTCGGGCTGCAGCGCAGCGCCGGGCATGTCGCCCAGTACCGGATCGATGCGCTGGATCTCGTGGCCGGTCAGGTCTTCCGGCGAGTACGGCACGGTTTCGTCGCCACCCGGGTCGCCGGGCGGGTGGGCCGAGCGCTCACGCGCCAGGCGCGGCACGCTCTTGCGCGCGATCCAGGCGTTGTAGGCCACCACGCCTGCGAGCACGAGCCCACCGATGATGGCCAGACCGATTTGCAAAGTGCTCATGGTGTTGTCGTTCAGGTGGGTTCGAGCATGCCGGCGGCCGATTCCATGTCCACCGCCACGATGCGGGAAACGCCCTGCTCCTGCATGGTCACGCCGATCAGTTGTTCGGCCATTTCCATGGCGATCTTGTTGTGGCTGATGAAGAGGAACTGCGTTTCTTTGGACATGTGGGTGACCAGCTTGGCGTAGCGCTCGGTGTTGGCATCGTCCAGCGGCGCGTCCACCTCGTCCAGCAGGCAAAAGGGTGCGGGGTTCAGCTGGAAGATGGCGAAGACCAGCGCGATGGCGGTGAGCGCCTTCTCTCCGCCCGAGAGCAGGTGGATGGTCTGGTTTTTCTTGCCCGGTGGCTGCGCCATCACCTGCACGCCGGCGTCCAGAATTTCTTCGCCGGTCATCACCAGGCGCGCGTTGCCGCCGCCGAACAGCTCGGGGAACATCTTGCCGAAGTGCGTGTTGACGGTCTCGAAGGTGCTGGCCAGCAGGTCGCGCGTTTCGTTGTCGATCTTCTTGATCGCGTCTTCCAGCGTGTTCATGGCCTCCACGAGATCGGCCGTCTGCGCATCCAGGAAGGTCTTGCGCTCACGCGACGCGGTGAGTTCGTCCAGTGCAGCCAGATTGACCGCACCGAGCGCCTGAATGTCGCGGTGCAGGCGGTCAATGTCACCCTGCATGCCGGGCAGGCGCACGTTGTTCTCGGTGATGCTTTGCGCCACGGCGGCCAGGTCGGCCTGGGCTTCTTCCAGCATCTGGCTGTACTGCTCCACACCCAGGCGCGCGGCCTGCTCCTTGAGCTGGAAATCGGTGATGCGGTGGCGCAGCGGATCGAGTTCACGTTCCAGTTGAAGGCGACGCTCGTCGCTGGCCCGCAGCTTGGCGGTGAGGTCGTCGTACTGGCTGCGCAGCGCGCCCAGCGCCTGCTCGCGCTCCAGCTTCATGGCCAGCGCGTTCTGCAGGCCAGCCTGCGCGGCGGCGTCGTTGAGTCGAGCCAGTTCGTCAGCAGCGCGCTGTTGTTCGTCGGCGAGCGATTTTTCCTGTGTGGCCGCCGTCTCCAGCGAGCGCTGCAGCTCGGCCTGGCGCGCCTGCAGGCTGCGCAGGGCAAACGTGGCTTCTTGCGCGGTGCGCTCCAGCGAGCGTTGCTGTTCGCGCGCCTGGTTCAGCGCGCGCTCAGCCGCGATCACCGTGTCGTCCAGTTGCGCGTGGCGCTCCTGGCTGTCGGCCAGTTGCATGTCGAGCTCTTCAAAGCGCGCCTCGGCGGTCACGCGGCGCTCTTGCAGCTCGTCGAGCTGGGCGTCCACCTCGGCCAGGTCGGAGGCGATCTGCTCGCTGCGTGCGCGGGTCTGCTCGGCCAGCTGGGTCAGGCGAAGGGCTTCCACCTGCAGCTCGTGCGCACGGCTGCGCGACTCTGCCGCCTCGCGCCGCGCACCCACCAGCCGCTGCGAGGCGTCGGTGTAGGCCGCCTCGGCGCGGATCAGGCTGGAGCGCGCCTGGTCGTTGATCAGCACCTGCGCCTTGAGCTGCTTGTCGATGTTCTCGATTTCCTGCGCGCGCGCCAGCAGACCGGCCTGCTCGCTGTCGGGTGCATAGAAGCTCACGCTGTGCGCGGTCACCGCGTGGCCGCTCGCCACAAAAATCACTTCGCCGGGCTGCAGCTGCGCGCGCTGCGCCATGGCGTCCTCCAGGCTGGGCGCGGTCAGGCAGCCGTGCAGCCACTCGGCCAGGAGGGCTTGCTGGCCGGCGTCGTTCAGGCGCAGCCAGGCGGCCAGGGGTTTCAGGCCGGCGGTGCTGTTCGCCGCAGCGGTGCCCGCAGGCGGGTTGTAGAAAGACAGCTTGGCTGGCGGCGCGTCGTTGCCAAACGCACGCACCATGTCCAGCCGCGAGACCTCGAGCGCGCCCAGGCGCTCGCGCAGTGCGGCTTCGAGGGCGTTTTCCCAGCCGGTCTCGATGTGGATACGGCTCCACAGGCCCTGCAGGCCGTCCAACCCGTGTTTGGCCAGCCAGGGCTTCAACTTGCCGTCGGTCTTGACCTTGTCCTGCAGCGCTTTCAGCGCTTCCATGCGGGCCGACAGGTCGGCTTGTTTCGCCGATTCCTGGTTCACGGCCTGCTGCGCGGCGCGGCGTGCGTCGTCAAGCTGGGGCACGCTGTCCTGCAACTCGTGCAGCACGGCGTCGTTCATCTCTGCGGCTTCCTGCGCGCTGGCGAGCTGGGTCTGCGCATTCAGCAGGCGGGCTTCGTCGGGCGCAGCCAGTGCATTGCGGTCGGCGGTCAGGCGCTCGCGGCGCTGGTTGAGCGTGCGGCTCTGTTCTTCGATGCTGCGCTGTTCGGCCGCCAGCACCTGGATCTGCTGCTGCACCTGCGTGACGCTGGCGCGCTGCTCGTTGGCGCGGGCCTGGGCCTGGCGCAAGCTGTCTTCCAGCGCGGGCAAGGCACCCGATTGTACTTCGCCCTGCGCCGCCAGCACCACCGACTGGTCTTCAGCCTGCACCATGGCTTCGGCCAGCTGCTCCAGTTCCACCGCCGCGTCTTCGCTGCGGGTGGTCCACGAGGCGATTTGTTCCTTGAGCTGTACCAACCGCTGTTCCACGCGGGTGCGGCCCTCCACCACAAAGCGGATCTCGGCTTCGAGCTTGCCCACCTCGGCACTCGCTTCGTACAACTTGCCCTGGGCCTGGTTCACCTGGTCGCCCGCGGCGTAGTGCGCCTGGCGGATGGTTTCCAGCTCGCTCTCGATGCGGCGCAGGTCGGCGGTGCGCGACTCCAGGTCGTTGATCGCCTGGGCCGCGTCGGTTTTCACCTTGATCTGGTCGGCCTCGGCCTCAGCGCGTTTCATGAACCAGAGCTGCTGCTGCTTGAGCGTGGCGCTGGCCTGCAGGTTGTTGTACTTGGCTGCCACCTCGGCCTGCTTCTCCAGCTTGTCGAGATTGGCGTTGAGTTCGCGCAGGATGTCTTCGACCCGCGTGAGGTTCTCGCGCGTGTCGGCCAGGCGGTGGGCGGTCTCGCGGCGGCGTTCCTTGTATTTGGAGACGCCGGCGGCCTCTTCGAGAAACAGGCGCAGCTCTTCAGGCTTGCTCTCGATGATGCGGCTGATGGTGCCCTGGCCAATGATGGCGTAGGCACGCGGTCCCAGGCCGGTGCCCAGAAACACGTCCTGCACGTCGCGGCGGCGCACCGGCTGGTTGTTGATGTAATAACTGCTGGTGCCGTCGCGGGTTAGCACGCGCTTGACCGCGATTTCGCCAAACTGGCCCCACTGTCCACCGGCGCGGTGGTCGCTGTTGTCGAACACCAGTTCCACGCTGGAGCGGCTGGCCGGCTTGCGGGTGTTGGTGCCGTTGAAGATCACGTCCTGCATGGACTCGCCGCGCAGTTCGGAGGCCTTGGACTCGCCCAGCACCCAGCGCACGGCGTCCATGATGTTGGACTTGCCGCACCCGTTGGGGCCGACCACGCCCACCAGCTGGCCCGGGAGCATGAAATTGGTCGGTTCGGCGAAGGACTTGAAGCCGGAGAGCTTGATGGAGTTGAGACGCACGGCGCTGCCCGATGACTGACTGAATGAGAAACGCCCGCCCTTGGCCGACGACGCGAGCGAAATGATACCCCGCTGCCTCCGGGGGATGGGCCGGGGTGCCGCCTCTGTCAGCGCGCAAGGTGAAACCCAGCGCAGTGCGTGGTTTCGCACGGTTGGCTATGGTTTGCATGCTTACGCGCAATTTCTTGAAACCGCTCAGGGCCCTTGCTGCGTAACCCTCGTTCCATCCCGGAATTTTCAACTTCGTCACCTTTCACCATGAATTCAACCGTCACCACAGCGTTCAACCCGTTGCTGATCGCCTTGTCATTTGCCTTCGCCGTCATCGGGTCGTTTGTCGCCCTCACCGCCGCCGGCCGGGTCCAGCAGCGCGGCGGGCGGCAGAGTTTGTCGAACGTGCTCACCGTGGGGGTTGCGCTGGGCGGCATCGGCGTGTGGTCGATGCATTTCATCGGCATGCTTGCGCTCGACATGGATGTGGGCAGCAGCTATTCGATGCTGGAAACGTTCGCCTCGTTGTTGGTCGTGATCGTCACCGCCTCCTGGACCGTGAGCTTTGCGGCCCAGTCGCCTGACAACCTGCCTCGGCTGGTCATCGCTGGCGTACTCCTGGGCATGAGCGTGGTTGTCATGCACTACTTGGGGATGTTCGGTTTGAAGATCAACGGCTACATCCGCTGGGACTACGGCGTGGTGGTGCTGTCCATGGTGATCGCGGTGGTGGCCGCCACCGCAGCGCTCTGGCTCGCGTTCAACAGCCCCACGCTCAATCGCCGCCTTGCCGCTTCCCTGGCCATGGGCGTGGCGGTCTGCGCAATGCACTACACCGGCATGTTCGCGGCCGAGTTCGTGTGCACCACCGAGAGCCGAAACGCGATTCCGCAGGGCACGGGTTACATCAGTTCCTTCCGCCTGCCCACGCTGGTGATCGCCATCAGCTTGATGATGACGGCCGTGCTGTCGGTGGACCAGTTGTTCCAGTACCTGCGCAGCAAACCCGCCAAGGTCACCACCCGATCGCGCTGAGAATTTCCCGACCTGGTGGCACCGAGCGCCCCCGCAGGCCCGGGGTGTCTTCGGGCGACGGGATAATCGGGGTATGAATCCGCTTTTGTCCCGCCTGCAGCCCTATCCCTTCGAGCGGCTGCGCCGCCTCTTTGCCGACATCACCCCCAACCCCGATCTGCGCCCGATCAGCCTGGGCATCGGTGAGCCCAGGCACGCGGCGCCCGCATTCCTGAAGCAGGCGCTGGCCGCTGCGCTGGACACCGGGTTGTCCAGCTACCCGGCCACCGCCGGCGAGCCAGCCCTGCGCGAGGCCTGCGCCGCCTGGGTGCAGCGGCGCTACGGTGTGGCGGTGAACCCTGCGACGCAGGTGCTGCCTGTCAACGGTTCGCGCGAGGCCTTGTTTGCCTTTGCCCAGACCGTGATCGACCCCACCCGCCCAGGCGCCACGGTGGTGTTTCCCAACCCGTTCTATCAAATCTACGAAGGCGCAGCCCTGCTGGGTGGCGCCGAGCCGTTCTATGTGGCCAGCGACCCGGCGCGCAACTTCGCCGCCGACTGGGACAGCGTGCCGGCCGAGGTCTGGGCCCGCACCCAGTTGCTGTTTGTGTGCTCGCCGGGCAACCCGGCCGGCGCGGTGATGCCGCTGGAGGAGTGGCGCAAGCTGTTCGAGCTGAGCGACCGCCATGGCTTCGTGATCGCCTCGGACGAGTGCTACAGCGAGATTTACTTCCGCGACGAGCCGCCGCTGGGCGGGCTGGAAGCGGCACAGGCGCTGGGGCGCACCGATTTCCACAACCTGGTGAGTTTCACCAGCCTGTCCAAGCGCAGCAACGT
>QBMB01000004.1:92789-93104 GCA_003241965.1 Burkholderiales bacterium
CTTTGTGGCGGGCGACGCAGCGCTCATCAAGCCGTTCCTGCTCTCCCGCACTTACCACGGCGGCGCCATGAGCCCGGTGGTGCAGGCCGCCAGCCGCGCCGCCTGGGACGACGAGGCCCACGTGGAAGACAACCGGCGCCAATACCGGGAAAAGTTCGCCCAGGTCACGCCCCTGCTGGCCGAGGTGCTCGACATGGCGCTGCCCGACGCTTCCTTTTACCTGTGGGCGGGTGTTCCGTCGTCGTTTGCAGACGTCACCGCCGGCCTGAGCGCCGACGAAGCGTTCGCCCGTGCCCTGCTGGCTCAATACAATGT
>QBMB01000050.1:0-29746 GCA_003241965.1 Burkholderiales bacterium
ACCTGCAAGCGCTGGCCCCCGGCGAGCGGCTGCTCACCGGCAATGTGTTCGGCATGGACGCGCTGTCCGCGCTGGCAGGCCAGCGCCTTGCTGTCCTGCCCACCGCCACCGCACTGCTGCGCCTGGCGCCGGGGCTGATCGCCGCCGGCCACGCCGTGGCCGCACAAGACGCGCTGCCCCTGTATGTGCGCGACAAGGTCGCCCAGACCACGGCGGAGCGCGAGCGCATCCGCCTGGCCGCAGAGGCAAGCGCATGACCCCACTCACACCGACCGACGCAGCGGGCAACGCCGCACTGCCGACTTGGACCAGCGGTCTCTGGCCCGCTCCTGCCGAAGCGCTGGTGCAGCCGCGCACGGCGTCGCGGCCCGAGCGACGGATCGTGTTCGAGCCCATGCTCGAGTCGGACCTGGACGCGGTGCAGGCCGTGGAGTCGCAGGCCTACGCCCACCCCTGGTCGCGCCGGCATTTCCACGACTCGCTCAGGGCCGGTTACCCGGCCATGCTGTTGTTGTCCGAAGCACTGCCGGGCGAGGTGGTGCACCCCGCGCGCGCCGACGGCCGCGTGCTGCTGGGCTACATGGTGGCCATGCCCGGTGTGGAGGAAGTGCACCTGCTCAACATCACGGTGGCCGTCGCCCACCAGCGCCAGGGCTGGGCGCGCTTCATGCTTGACGCGCTGGCCCTCTGGTCGCGCGGACAGGGCGCGCAATGGCTCTGGCTGGAAGTGCGCCAGGGCAAT
Organism: Burkholderiales bacterium; assembly: GCA_003241965.1. Taxonomy (GTDB): domain Bacteria; phylum Pseudomonadota; class Gammaproteobacteria; order Burkholderiales; family Burkholderiaceae_C; genus Hydrogenophaga. Next base: position 743 of record QBMB01000050.1, read on the forward strand.
GCGCCTGCGCGCGGACTCTATGAGCGTTGCGGCTTTGCGCAGGTGGGCGTGCGCAAGGGCTACTACCCGGCGGGCCATTTCCAGCGAGAAGACGCGGTGGTGATGAGCCTCAACCTGGTCGTGGCCGCCGCTGCGGAGACCACCCGATGAGCAACGTGCCCGACACCTCGTTCGTGCCCGAACTCGATGCGCGCCAGCGCGCCATGCTGGCCGAGATGGGTGTGCGCGTGTGGGCGCCGAAGCCTGTGCCGGCCCAGCACGCTGCCGCGGTAGCACAGGAGCCCGCTGCCCTGGTGCCCGCCGCACCTGCGTCCAGGCCTGCGGGCGTAGCCGCTCCCGTGGCCGTGCCTGCACCGACCGCACCAACCAGTCCGGCCAGATCCGCCAGCCCGGTTGCCACGCTGAACTGGCCCGCCTTGCGCGAAGCCGTGGCCGGCTGCCAGGCCTGCGGGCTGTGCCAGGGCCGCACCCAGACCGTGTTCGGCACCGGCGACGAACAGGCCGACTGGATGATCGTGGGCGAAGCCCCGGGCGAAAACGAAGACCTGCAGGGCGAACCTTTCGTGGGCGCGGCCGGCCAGCTGCTCGACAACATGCTCAAGGCGGTGGGCCGCAGCCGTGCCGGCACCGGCGCTGAAGGCGCCTACATCACCAACGTGCTCAAGTGCCGCCCACCGGCCAACCGCAATCCACAGCCCGAAGAAGTGGCGCAGTGCGAACCCTACCTGGCGCGCCAGGTGGCCCTGGTGAAGCCGAAGGTGATCGTGGCCATGGGCCGCTTCGCGGTGCATGCCCTGCTCAAGTCCAGCGAGCCCATTGGCCGGCTGCGCGGACAGGTGCACCACTACGAAGGCGTGCCCGTGATCGTGACCTACCACCCGGCCTACCTGCTGCGCACCCCCACCGACAAGGGCAAGGCCTGGGCCGACCTGTGCCTGGCGATGGGAACTTTGGAAAACACCCCCCTGCGCCGCTGATGCGGCTTCCCCCCGCTCTGGCGTGGCTGCGCCGCTGGGCAGGGGGACGCACCCTGTGGCCCGGCGAAGCCGGTTCCACGGGTGCTCTGGACGGGCGACTCCGGTCAGGTTCTGCCTGGTTCAGCGGCGGAGCGTGGGGGCCACAACACACTTGCAATGGCCACCATGATCAATGCCACCGCCGCCCAGTCCTGCCAGTGCAGCACCTCGTTCAACCACCATGCGCCCGTGAACACACCCAGCACCGGGATGAACATCACCGACAGCGTGGAAGCCACCGGCGGCAGGTCGCGCGCCATCATCAGCCAGGCCACTTGCGCGAAGGCAAAAACGCCCAGCGCGTTGTAAATGATCGCGCCCCAGACCACAGGCGTGGGCGCCACCCAGGCGTCCCGCTCGAACAGCAAGGCGGCTGCGGTCATCCACAGGGTGGTGAAGAGCGTCATCCAGAACGAGATGGCCAGCGTGGGCTGGGGCAAGGTGGTGCGGCGCAGCATCTGCGTGCCCAGCGCCCAGGCGGCGGCGGCGGTCAGCATCATGGCCACGCCCAACGGTTTTCCGGTGAGTTGCGTGAGCTCGTGCCACAGCAGCAGCATCACCCCCAGCGCCGCCGCGCCCACACCGCCCCAGGCGCGCGCGCTCAGTTTCTGCCCGAACCACCAGGCCCCGACGATGGCCGAGAACACCGGCATGGTGTAGCCCAGAATGGCCGCGCGGCCGCTGGACAGGGTCTGGATCGCCAGCACCGCCAGCGTGTGCCAGAACAGCATGTTGAACACGGTGAGCACGAACAGCTCGCGCCAGTGTTCGCGCCCGATGCGAAACGGCACCCGCCGAAACACCAGCACCAGGGTCAACACCGGCAGACCGATCCACATGCTGATGCTGCGAAACGTGAGCGCCGGGAAGCCCGTCACACCGAGCTTCATGATGGGCCAGTTGATGCCCCACACCAAGGTGAGAAGAACCAGGAGGACGAGCTGCTGACGCGAGAGGGCTTGCATGGATGGTGATCTTAGTGGGAACCCTCCCCCGGTATGCCTGCAGCCGGCAGTTCAGGCACCCACCTAAAATCCTTGCATGACTTTTCTTGACATGTTGCGCGGCGCCGAGCGCCAGAACCGCTCCCTGCTCTGCGTGGGCCTCGACCCGGACCCGGCCCGTTTTCCCTCGAAGCTCAAGAACGATGCCAGCCGCATCTACGATTTCTGCGCAGCCATCGTCGAAGCCACGGCCGACACGGCCATCGCCTTCAAGCCCCAGATCGCCTACTTCGCCGCACACCGCGCCGAAGCACAGCTCGAACGCTTGATGGAGCACATGCGCCGCACAGCACCCCAGGTGCCGGTGATCCTGGACGCCAAGCGCGGCGACATCGGCAGCACGGCGCAGCAGTACGCCATCGAAGCCTTCGAGCGCTACGGTGCCGACGCGGTGACGCTCTCGCCCTTCATGGGCTTCGACTCGGTGCAGCCCTACCTGCAGTACCACGGCAAGGGCGCGTTTTTGTTGTGCCGCACCTCCAACCCCGGCGGTGACGATCTTCAGAACCAGCGCCTGGCGTCGGTAGAAGGCCAGCCGCTGCTCTACGAACACGTGGCGCGGCTGGCGCAAGGCCCCTGGAATCTCAATGGTCAACTCGGCCTGGTGGTGGGCGCCACCTACCCCGCCGAGATCGAGCGTGTGCGCGCGATTGCGCCCACGTTGCCCCTGCTGATTCCCGGCGTGGGCGCACAAGGCGGTGACGCCGTGGCCACGGTGCGCGCGGGTCTGCGCACCCAAGGAAAAGACACCACCGGCCCGATCATCGTGAACTCCTCGCGGGCCATCCTGTATGCGTCCGATGGCGACGACTTCGCGGCAGCAGCGCGGCGGGTGGCGCTCAAAACGCGTGAAGAATTGCACGCCTCGCGCATCTGAATTTCGACCAATGGCGCGCGCCATACCCCCGGGCGGTATTGCCGTTGGGCGGGTGCCGCGAGCGCGCCACAGCGGTTTGTAACCATTTGAAACCCGCTCCGATCGGCTGAAATCGGCTGCCTAGACTCGCGCTCGTTGACAGGATGAAAGGTCCTTATGACGAACGTTGAAGCACCCCACGAAGCCATTGAACTGGTTCCGGACTCCCGACCACACAGAGTCACTGCACCCGTGAGCACACCGCCTTCAAACGGCCCGCTGATGGCTGCGGCTGCAGCCGCCGTGCTCAGCGCCTGCGGTGGCGGTGGCGGTAGTGAAGGAAGCACGAGCACTCCCGTGGTGGTCGACTTCGCCACCGCCGGGTACGCCTACGCCAACCCTGTCAGTGATGCCGACGCTGCCCGTTTCCTTCAGCAAGCGCAGTTCTCGTCAACGGTCGAAGACATCGCAGCCGTGCGCAGCAAGGGCTACGTGACCTGGCTGGCCACCGAGTTCTCTCAACCCCTGGGCCCCACCGGCTGGGACTGGCTCGAAGCGCGCGGCTACGGCGTGGCCGACAGCAACAGCTATTTCTTCAACATGTACCCAGCCGACTTCATGGTCTGGAACCAGTTGCTCAGCGGGTCGGACCCGGTGCGCCGGCGCATGGCCCTGGCGCTGTCCGAGTTCTTCGTGGCGTCCATGAGTTCGGCCGAATTCACCTGGCGCAGCCACGCCTACGCCAGCTGGTGGGACACGCTCACGCGCAACGCTTTTGGCAACTACCGCCAACTGCTGGAAGACGTGACACTGCACCCGGCCATGGGCTGGTTCCTCAACACCAAAGGCAACCAGAAGGAAAACAACAGCGGGCGCGTGCCTGATGAGAACTACGCCCGCGAGGTGATGCAGCTCTTCACCATCGGCCTGGTCCAGCTCAACCTCGATGGCACGCCCAGGCTCAGCGGTGGCCGGCCGATCGACAGCTACGGCCAATCGGACGTGTCCAACCTGGCGCGCGTGTTCACCGGCTACGACTTCGACACCTCGGACGGCGTGCGCATTCCGGTGGACACCTACACCATCGAGTCGCGCGCCTTCGCCCGCAAGCCGATGTCGTTCAACGCCAGCCGCCACTCCAATCTGGCCGCCACCTTCCTGGGCACCACTATCCCGGCCAACACGCCAGGGCGCACGGCCCTGACCACCGCGTTGGACACGCTCTTCAACCATCCGAACGTGGGGCCGTTCTTTGCCCGTCAGATGATCCAGCGCCTGGTCACCAGCAACCCCAGCCCGGCCTACGTGGCGCATGTGGCCGGCGCCTTCAACGACAACGGCAAAGGCGTGCGTGGCGACCTCAAGGCGGTGTGGGCAGCCATCCTGCTGCACGACGAAGCGCGCGATCCGCGCTCACCGGCCAGCACCACCTTCGGCAAGCTGCGCGAGCCCATGGTGCGTTTTGTCCAGTGGGCGCGCACGTTTGGCGCGCAATCGGCAGCGGGCAGCTGGAAGATCTTCGAACTCAACAACAGCTCGTCCCAGTTGGGGCAGAGCCCGCTGCGGGCACCGTCGGTGTTCAATTTCTTCCGCCCCGGCTATGTGCCGCCCGGTACGTCACTCTCGGACAGCGGCGCCACCGCGCCGGAGTTCCAGCTGGTCAACGAAACCACGGTGGGCGGCTACCTGAATTTCATGCAGGGCGTGATCGAACGCGGCATCAACTGCCCCAACCCTGCCGTGCCGCAAGCTGCCTGGGACAACTACGCGTACGACGTGAAAGCGACCTACGCGCGGGAACTGGCGCTGGTGACCGACGCCAATGCGCTGATCAACCACCTGTCCCTGGTGCTCTGCGCGGGCCAACTCTCCAGCGAGAGCCGCGGCTACATGCTCACCGCGCTCAATGCGACCAACGTGACCAGCGCCTCGAGCCCGGACGTCAAGCTGCGGCGGGTCTACGCCGCCGTGCTGATGGTCATGGCCTGTCCTGAATACCTCATCCAGAAATAAGGGGCGCACCATGCACTTCATCCAACCCGAACTGCACACCCGCCGCGCCTTCCTGCGCCGCTCGGGTCAACTGGCGCTCACCGGTGTCGCGCTGCCCACCGCATTGAATCTGGCCGCCATGGGCGAGGCCGCCGCCTTCACCGCCACCGACTACAAGGCGCTGGTCTGCGTGTTCCTCTTCGGCGGCAACGACTACGCCAACACGGTGGTCAACTACGACCCCACCAGCCACGGTCAATACAGCACGGTGCGGGGCTCCATCGCGCTGCCTCGCACCGATCTGGCGGCCACCTTGCTGAACCCCACCACACCGCTGCCCGATGGGCGCCAGTACGCGCTGCATCCCGCCATGACCGGGCTGGCCGGTCTGTTCAACAGCGGTGCGGCGGCTGTGCAACTCAACGTGGGGCCGCTGGTGACGCCCACCACTCGCCAGCAATACAACGCGCGCACCGTGCCGCTGCCCCCCAAGCTGTTTTCGCACAACGACCAGCAATCGGTCTGGCAGACCTCGGCGCCCGAGGGCGCCACCACGGGCTGGGGTGGTCACATCGGCGATCTGGCCAAACCCTTCAACGGCGGCAACAACGTGCTCACCTGCGTCTCGGTGTCGGGCAACACAGTGTTTCTCTCGGGGGACCAGGCCCTGTCCTACCAGGTGGGCACGGGCGGCGCGGTCAAGATCCGCAGCCTGAACGAGAACGTGTACAGCTCGGCCGCCGTGCGCACAGCCATGATCCAGCTGGCGCTTCAGCAAGGGCGCAGCCACCTGCTGGAGCGCGAATACAACCTCGTCACAGGCCGGGCTTTCAGCACCGAGGACGCGGTGACCACCGCGCTGAACAGCCAACCCGCCACCAATGCACCCTTCAACGCTTTCCCCGCGGGCAACAACCTGGCCGACCAGCTCAAACTGGTGGCGCGCCTGATCGCTGCGCGCAACACGCTGGGCACCAACCGCCAGGTGTTCTTCGTCTCCATGGGCGGCTTCGACCTGCACGACAACCTCATTGCAGGCCAGGCCACCCTCATGGGCCGGCTGAGCTCGGCGCTCACCGCCTTCCATGCGGCCACGGTGAGCCTGGGTGTGGCCGACAAGGTCACTGCCTTCACAGCGTCCGATTTCGGCCGCACACTGGCCTCCAACGGCGACGGCTCCGACCACGGCTGGGGCAGCCACCACCTGATGGTGGGCGGCGCGGTGAAGGGCAAGGCGTTCTACGGCAAGGCTCCACCGGTCAGCATGGGCAACAGCAACACCGACGCCTTTGACCAGTGGCACGTGGGCCAGGGCCGCTTGTTGCCCAGCACCTCGGTGGACCAGTACGCCAGCACGCTGGCCACCTGGTTCGGCGTGCAGGGCAGCGAGATGAACGCCATCCTGCCCAACCTGGGCAACTTCAACTCCACCGACTACCCGCGCGACCTGGGCTTCATGCTCTGACCTCGTAGCCTGCGCGACAGGCACCCCGGGCAGCCACGGACAAGAATGCCGCTTGCTTGTTCAACGAGGCCCGCATGATCGACCTGTACACGGCGGCAACGCCCAACGGACACAAGGTGTCCATCGCGCTCGAAGAACTCGAGCTGCCCTACACGTTGAAGGTGCTCGACCTCTCGAAGAGCGAGCAGAAGACGCCGGCCTTCCTGGCGATCAACCCCAACGGCCGCATCCCGGCCATCGTCGATCACGAGGCCGATGGTTTTGCGGTGTTCGAATCCGGCGCCTGCCTGGTGTATCTCGCCGAGAAGACCGGCCGGCTCATGCCCACCGATGTGAAAGGCCGCTCGCTGGTGATGCAGTGGCTCATGTTCCAGATGGGTGGCATCGGTCCGATGATGGGTCAGGCCAATGTGTTCTTCCGCTACTTCCCCGAGAAGATTCCGTCGGTGATCGACCGCTACCAGGGCGAGAGCAAGCGCCTGTTCCGCGTGCTCGACGAACGCCTGAAAGACCACGAATTTCTGGCCGGCGACTACTCCATCGCCGACATCGCGAACTGGGCCTGGGTGCGCACGCACCGGTGGTCGGGCGTGGAGGTGGACGATCTGCCCCACCTCGTGCGCTGGCGCGACACAATCCGCGCCCGCCCCGCGGTGCAGCGCGGCATCGAACAGCCCGCGTCCAAGGTGGACCTCACGCGCGACGGTGATGAGGGCGCCAAACGATTTGCCGAAGAGGCGCGCACCATGGTCGAGATGGGCCAGAGCCTGAAAGGCAAGACACCATGAAGCTGTATGTGTCGCAACGCGCACCCAACCCCCGGCGGGTGCAGATGTTCATCGCCGAAAAAGGCATTGAAGGCATCGAGCAGGTGCTGGTGGACCTGAACGCGCACGAGCACCGCACGCCCGCCTTTCGCGCCAAAAGCCCGCTGGCGCGCATCCCCGTGCTGGAGCTGGACGACGGTCGCATGCTGAGCGAAACCCGAGCCATCTGCACCTGGCTGGAAGGCCACCATGCGCAGCCCAACCTGATGGGCGAGACGGCCGATGAACGCGCCTTCATCGAGATGGCGGACCGGCGTGTCGAGTGGTACCTGATGCTGCCGCTGGCCAATGCCATCCGCCACACGCACCCCGGTCTGGCCCCGCTGGAGCAGCCGCAGGTGGCCGACTTCGGCCAATCGCAACTGCTCAAGGCCAGAGAAACGGCCGTCTGGCTGGATGCCGAGTTGCAACGACAGCCCTGGGTGGCCGGCGAGCGCTTCACCATCGCCGACATCACCGCGTTCTGCACCGTGGAGTTCGGCAAGCTGATGCGCTTCAAACCCGCCGAGGAGGGCCTGTATGCGCTGCAGGCCTGGCGCGACAAGGTGGCCGCCCGGCCCAGCGCTGCGGCCTGAAGGGCCGCGCCGCCCTCAGGCGAACTGAGGCGTGCGGTAGGCCTCCAGCTGTGTGCGCACGGCCCGCGCCAGGGCCATTTCGCCCGGGGTGCCGGGCTTCCAGGCGTCCACCGGCATGTGCTCACCATCCGCGTCGACCGCCACAAACACCATCAGGCATTCGGTGGTCTTGAGCATGCGCCCGCCCTTGACGTCACCGCTGCGCACCTCCACCGCGATGTTCATGCCGGTGTGCCCGGTGTAGGCCAGCCGGGCCTCCACCTCCACCAGGTGGTGCAGGCCGATCGGGTGGTGAAAGCGCACGCCGCTGGCGTACACCGTGAGGCAATGGCTTTTTGCCCAGCCGCTGGCGCAGGCGTAGCCCGCTTCGTCGATCCACTTCATCACGGTCCCGCCCGAGACTGTTTTGTCCAGCCCCGGGGCCATGGCCGAGGCCAGAAATCGCATGGTTATGACTGACATGGCGAACTCCGAAGAATACTTTCAGGTGATTATCCGCAGCCTGTCACAAATCCGTCATCCATCCATCAAGGCAGCAACGCCGTTCAGCCCCAAGGCGTGGGCGCCTTTTCCAGCGATCGCTCCATGGCGGGCAGTTCCAGCAGGCCAGCGCTCAGGCGAGCGTGCAGCACCTGCTGCCAGGCGACCACGCGCGCAGACGCCGGCCCCGGCGGCGCGGTACCGAGCAGGCCGTGCGCGGTGCTCAGGTCGTTGAGCCGGCCCAGCAGGGTCTGTGCGCCGGCCAGGGCCGCGTTGCTGCGCGCCACCCGTTTGGAGGGCAACACGCTCGAGAGAAACTCCTGCGCATAGCGCAGCTTTTTCAACGAGATGCGCAGGGCATGGCGCCCCTCGGGGCCCATGCGCTGCGCTGCACAGGCCTGCAGGCGCAAGGCGGCATGGCGTTTGCGCAAGACCGTGCGCGCCCAGTCGGCCAGCCTCCGGCCAGTGCCGGCACCGGTGGCGCCATCGGCAGTACCGACATCCCCCACCGGCGCGTCAGCAGGCTGCAGGCCGAGCACCGCACGGGTGAAGGCCAGCAGGCGCAACGCGTGTTCGCGGCTGCCCAGCGCGTCGGCCGCCCGCCGCCAGGCGTGCTGCCGCTGCGCCTGCACCCAGTCGACCAGCGCCTGCGAGGACGCGCCGCCAGGGCCGGGGTCTGCGTCCATCAATTCGGGCAACCATTCGGTGGCGAACACGTCCCAGTTGCGGGCATCACCCAGCTGGTTGGTCAGCGCTTTCCATTCGGCGGCCCAGTGCGCGGCAAAGCGCGCCGGCAGATGACCGCGAAAGATGCGAAGGCCGGTGCGCAGGCGCCGCAAGGCCACGCGGGCCTGGTGCACGAACTCCGGGTCGGGCAAGGCGCCGTCAGCGCCTGGGTGCAGCACGCCGGCTTCGTTGGCCTGCAAGTGGCCCAGGCAGCCCAGGGCGGCGGCGCGAAAGGCTTGCACCGGGTGCATGCCCGCCTGCAGTTGCAGCGCAGAAGCCTTCACCGGCTGCGGCCGCTCACCCATGAACAGCGCGTAACCGCGCTCGGCCTTGCTGCGGTTGGCGGGCAAGAGGCGCAATGCGCTCGCCGCCTGGCCCTGAGGTCCCAGTGCCAGCGTGTGGGCGAGATCGAGCAGGGCGTCCACCGGGCCGTCGAGCAGTTCGAGTTCCAGTTCAAGAATGGGCTGGCGTTGGCTGCCCGGCGCATGGCCGGTGGCAATGAAACCTTGGTCCAGCGCCACCTCCACCCGCGCCGGTCCGTGCTGCAGCACCCAGCTGCGCCGCGTGAAGTCGGTGCGGAACACCGGCACCAGCTGCCAGGCCACGCTGGCCAGCTGGTCTGCCAGGGCCGCGTCGTCCACAAGGCCGGCGAAATCAAACGCGCCCGGCCGGGTGGGCGCCTCCCACTCACCCCGGCTGGACAAACCGCCCACCGACTGCCCGGCGGTCTTCACCGTCAGCAGGGTCTGGCGCCCCACGCGGCGTTCGCGCACCGCCATGCGCTGCGCGCGCAGCGAGAGCGTGGAGGTGTCGAAATAGGTGTTGAACAGCCGCTCGCGCCGAGCGGTTTGTGCTTTGAGCAGGGGGTGCTTGAGCAGGTCCGCCAGATCCTGGGGATGCACTTCGAGCTTGAGTTCGGTTTCTTGCGACATGGCGGCAGGCGGTGGGTTTGAGGCGACGGGAAGCAGAGTCTGACAGCCTGTGAAGCCAGCACGCAACACCCCGGCCCTTTGCAAACAGGCTGTAACCGTTGCAAACACCCTGAGCGGCACAATCCGCCAAGGAGAACAGACTCCCGGACACACCCCTTCTGCAGAAAACACCATGCACAACTTGCTGAAACACACCGTCCGCTCATGGGCACTTTCCTTGACCCTTGGCCTGACGCTGGCCCCGGCCATGGCCGAAAAGCCGGACCATGCCGGCGGTGGCAAACACGACAAATGGGAGAAGTCGGACCGTGGTGGCAAGGGCGGGAAAAAGGACAGTCACGAAGACCGTGACGGCCAACGCAGCGACAGCCAGCGTGAGTCGGGCGATCGTTCGTCCACCAACGTGGCCGTGCAGATCAACATCGGCGGCTATTTCCAGGACAGCCAGCGCGTGGCTGCGCGCGAGTATTACGAACCGCGTTTTCGCGCCGGCAACTGCCCGCCGGGCCTGGCCAAGAAGAACAACGGCTGCATGCCCCCGGGCCAGGCCAAGAAATGGCGCAAAGGCTACCGCCTGCCCTCCGACGTCGTCTATTACCCCGTGCCCAACGACATCTCGATCCGCCTGGGCGTGCCGCCATCGGGCTACAAATACGTGCGCGTGGCCGCCGATATCCTGCTGATTGCCGTGGGCACCAGCATGGTGGTGGACGCCATCGAAGACCTGAGCCGCTTCTGAGCAAGCCGCCATGACTTCCGCGGCCCGCCCGATCCTTGTACTGGCCACCGCCATCTGGGCAATGGCCGGCCATGCGCAGGTCGCCGAACCCGTGGCGCTCGAAGCCAGCCGCGACTACCTGCTCGGCGCATCACTCTCCAGCGGGCGCGACCCCTTCGGCACCAACGACCAGCGCCTGGGCCTGCGCCCGATCTGGGCCTTCCAGCTCGGGCGCTTCCGCTTCGCCACCTCGGGCGCCAGCGCGCTGCTCGCACAAGGCCGCGAGACGGTGGACAGTGGCCTGAGCACGGTGCTCACCCGAAGCGACCGCATCTCGCTGAGCACGTCGCTGGCCATCGACGAAGGCCGCTCCTGGAAAGACGACCCGGTGTACAGCGGCCTGCCCCGTGTGCGCGACACGGTGCGCGGGCGCGTCACCGCAGGCGTCACGATCAGCCCGCGCTGGAGCGCCACGCTGCGCGCATCGCAAGACCTGCTGGGCCGCGACGGTGGTCTGCGGCTGGACTCCGGCCTGAATTACCGCTACCCCCTGTCACCGCAAACGCACTGGGATTTGTCGCTGGGTATCGGCTGGGCCAATGGCACCTACCGGCAAACGAATTACGGCATCGCCCCGAGCGCCGCCACCACCACCGGCTTGCAGGCTTACGCACTGGGCTCGGGCTTCGACGGAGCCTCGCTCGGCTGGCGCATGACGTCGGCATTGAACCGCAACTGGGTGGCCTACGGCGGCCTGAGCGTCTATCAACTGCAAGGCGCAGTGGCCCGCAGCCCGCTGGCCACGAGAACCACCACCTATGGCGCCACGCTGGGGCTGGCGTACCGGAACAACTGAAGCCTCAGGCAACCGCGGGCAAGGTGAGCAGTCGCTTGAGGTAGTGCCCCGTGTGGCTGCCCGCCTGCGCCGCAATGGTCTCGGGCGTGCCTTGCGCCACCACCATGCCGCCGCCCGAACCGCCTTCGGGTCCCATGTCGATCACCCAGTCGGCGGTCTTGATCACGTCCAGGTTGTGCTCGATCACCACGATGGTGTTGCCCGCGTCGCGCAGCTGGTGCAACACCTGCAGCAGCAGTTCGATGTCGGCGAAGTGCAGGCCGGTGGTGGGTTCGTCCAGGATGTAGAGCGTGCGGCCGGTGTCGCGTTTGCTGAGCTCCAGCGCGAGCTTGACGCGCTGCGCCTCGCCACCGGAGAGCGTGGTGGCGCTCTGGCCGAGCTGGATGTAGGTCAGGCCCACGTCCATCAGCGTCTGCAGCTTGCGGTGCAGCGTGGGCACGGCGGTGAAAAACGCGTGCGCCTGTTCCACCGTCATGTCCAGGATCTGCGCGATGTTGCGGCCCTTGTACTGAACATCCAGCGTTTCGCGGTTGTAGCGCTGGCCGCTGCACACCTCGCACGGCACGTACACGTCGGGCAGAAAGTGCATCTCCACCTTGACCACGCCGTCGCCCTGGCAGGCTTCGCAGCGGCCGCCGGCCACGTTGAAGCTGAAGCGGCCCGGGCCGTAGCCGCGCTCGCGCGCCATGGGCACCTCGGCCATGAGCTCGCGGATGCCGGTGAACAGGCCGGTGTAGGTGGCCGGGTTGCTGCGCGGCGTTCGGCCGATGGGCGACTGGTCGACGTTGATGACCTTGTCGAAATGTTCGATGCCTTCAATGGCTTCGTGCTCGGCGGGTTCGTCGTGCGACCGGTAGAGCGTGCGCGCCACGGCGGCGTACAGCGTGTCGTTGACGAGCGTTGATTTTCCCGAGCCGCTGACGCCGGTGACGCAGGTGAGCAGGCCCACCGGGAAGGCCACGCTCACGCCTTTGAGGTTGTGACCGGTGGCGTTGACCACTCGGATCTCCTGCAAGTCACCCAGCGAAGCCTGATGCGCGGCCTCGCGCGCGGCGCGGCGTTCGGCCGCCGGGCTGGGGGCGAAGCGCGGCTTGAAAGCTGCGGCTGTGCTCTTGACCACCGGCAGCCACGGCGTGCGCCGCGCCGGCACGGCGATGCTGCGCGCGCCACTGAGGTACTGGCCGGTGAGCGAACCCGGCGTGGCCATGACCTGCGCACACGTGCCCTGCGCCATCACGCGCCCGCCGTGCACACCGGCCCCCGGGCCCATGTCGATCACGTGGTCGGCGGTGCGGATCATGTCTTCGTCGTGCTCCACCACCAGCACCGTGTTGCCCAGGTCGCGCAAGTGCTGCAGCGTGGCAATGAGCCGGTCGTTGTCGCGCTGGTGCAGGCCGATGCTGGGCTCGTCGAGCACATACATCACGCCGGTCAGGCCACTGCCGATCTGGCTGGCCAGGCGGATGCGCTGCGCCTCACCGCCGCTGAGCGTGTCGGCGCTGCGGTCCAGGCTCAGGTAGTTCAAGCCCACATCGTTCAAGAACTTCAGTCGCTGGCGGATCTCGTTGATCACGCGCGCGGCGATATCGCCCTTGGTGCCGCGCAGCTCCAGCTTCTGGAAATACGCCAGTGCATCACCGAGTGTGACGTGGCTGATCTTGTAGATGGGTTGCTTCTGTGCGCCTTCGCCCACGAACACGTGGCGCGCTTCGCGGCGCAGCCGGGAACCACCGCAGTCGGGGCAGGGCTGCACCGCGCGGTAGCGGGCCAGCTCCTCGCGCACGGCCGCGCTGTCGGTCTCTCGGTAGCGGCGCTCGAAGTTGCGGATGATGCCTTCGAAGGGGTGCTTCTTGCTGATCTTCTTTCCAGCGCGCTCGCCCGATTCGAGCGCGTAGCTGAACTTGATCTCTTCTTCACCCGAGCCGTAGAGCAAGGCTTGCTGGATCGATTCACCCAACGATTCCCAGGGCGCTTCGGCGTCGAACTTGTAGTGCGCGGCCAGGCTCTCGATCATGGCGAAGTAGTAGGCGTTGCGTCGGTCCCAGCCCTTGATGGCGCCGCTGGCCAGGCTCAGCGTGGGGAAAGCAACCACGCGGGCCGGGTCGAAAAACTCGGTGTGGCCCAGTCCGTCGCAGGTGGGGCAGGCGCCCATGGGTGAGTTGAACGAGAACAGGCGCGGCTCCAGCTCACCCACGGTGTAGCTGCAGAGCGGGCAGGCGAACTTGGCGGAGAAGGCCGTTTCTGCACCGGTGTCCATGTCCACCGCCAGTGCTCGGCCGTCGGCCAGGCGCAGCGCCGCCTCAAAACTCTCTGCCAAGCGCTGCCGCAGTGGATTCACGCCCTCTTCTTCGCCGTCGGTGCGCACCTTGATGCGGTCGAGCACCACGTCGATGTTGTGCTTCTCGGTCTTCTTCAGCGCGGGCAAAGCGTCGAAGTCCAGCACGGTCTGGTTGATGCGAAAGCGCACGTAGCCCTGCGCCTGCATATCGGCAAACAGCTCGGTGAACTCACCTTTTTTCTCGCGCGCCACGGGCGCCAGGATCATCAAACGCGTGCCCTCGGGCAGGGCCAGCACCGCGTCCACCATTTGCGCCACGCTCTGCGCGGCCAGCGGCAGATCGTGATCGGGGCAGTGTGGCGTGCCGGCGCGGGCGAACAGCAGGCGCAGGTAGTCGTGGATTTCGGTGACTGTGCCCACGGTGGAGCGCGGGTTGTGGGAAGTCGCCTTCTGCTCGATGGCAATCGCTGGCGACAGGCCTTCGATCAGGTCCACGTCGGGCTTGTCCATGAGCTGCAGGAACTGCCGCGCATAGGCCGAGAGACTCTCCACATAACGGCGCTGGCCTTCGGCGTACAGCGTGTCGAACGCCAGGCTCGATTTGCCCGAACCCGACAGCCCGGTGATCACCACCAACGAGTGCTTGGGGATGTCCAGGTCGATGTTCTTGAGGTTGTGGGTGCGCGCGCCGCGCACCGACAGGTAGGGGCTGGCGTGGCGCAGGTGGGCGCCATTGACGCGGTTGAGCAGCGCTTGTTCATCGGGTTCCACCGGCGCATCGGCGCCAGCCAAACTCGGCAGATTCAGGTCCGGGGGCAGGTTCTGGTTCAAGGCGCGGTGGGTGTGTTCAGGGCAACCCGGCATGATAAGCCGCCCCGGGTTTTCGCGCCGGACTCCTCTGTCCGCGCACACCTTTCGCGCACAATATCGCTTTTACCCAGAGTCGCCTTGTCCACCCTCAGCACAGCCCCTTCAGACGCCTCGGTCCCGCAGGCGGCGGCTGCACGCATGACACCCGTCGAGCGACGCACCAGCGGCGCGCTGGCATCCATCTATGCGCTGCGTATGCTGGGCTTGTTCCTGGTGCTGCCGGTGTTCTTGCTGCAGGCCCACACCTACCCCGGCGGCGACGATCCCCTGCTGGTCGGTCTGGCCATGGGCATTTACGGGCTGACGCAAGCCCTGTTGCAGGTGCCGTTCGGCATCGCCTCCGACCGGTTGGGGCGCAAGCCTGTGATCCAGGCAGGCTTGGCGCTGTTCGTGGCCGGCAGCCTCATCGCCGCCTGGGCGCCCAGCATGGTCTGGCTGGTGATTGGTCGCGCCTTGCAGGGGTCGGGCGCCATCTCGGCAGCCGTCACCGCACTGCTGGCCGACCTCACGCGCGACGAGGTCCGCACCAAGTCCATGGCCCTGGTCGGCATCAGCATCGCGCTCATGTTCGCGCTGTCGCTGGTGCTGGCGCCGCTGCTTGTGCCCTTGATCGGGCTGTCGGGACTGTTCGCGCTCACGGCGGTGCTGGCTGCCATCGGCATGGCAGTGGTGGCCTGGGTGGTACCGCCGGAGCCCCCACAGCAACACGCACAGAGTCGGGGAGGCCTGCGCGAGGTACTCGCTGATGTCGAGCTGCTGCGCGTCGACCTGGGCGTTTTTGTACTGCATGCCGTGCAGATCGCCATGTGGATGTCGGTGCCCGCCCTGCTTCACGAGGCGGGACTGGCCAGCGCAGATCAGTGGAAGGTGTATCTGCCCGCCGTCCTGGCGTCCTTGCTGGTCATGGGCGGACTGCTGTTTCGCCTGGAGCGCATGGGCTACTTCCGGCAGGTCTACCTGGGGTCCATCGCACTCATCGTGCTGGCCCAGCTCGGCTTCTGGCTCAACCTGCATTCGCCCTCGCTGTGGGCGCTGGGTGGACTGCTGTGCGTGTATTTTGTGGGGTTCAACACCCAGGAAGCCAGCCAGCCCAGCCTGGTATCGCGCCTTGCCGAGCCACGCCAGCGCGGCTCGGCTCTGGGCGTCTACAACACGCTGATGTCGCTGGGCATATTTGCCGGCGGCAGCGTGGGCGGCCTGGTCATCAAGACCTGGGGTAGCACCGGCATCTTCTTCGTCAGCTCAGGCCTGATGCTGCTGTGGATGGCGCTGGCCTGGCCGATGCGACCAACCGCACGCTCCTAACGTCCGAGAGGTTCGGGCTTCGGGCCTGCGTCCGTGCGATCGCGCAGGGAACGCAGCATCAACATCGACATGGTGCTGTAGAGCGGGCGGCTGATCATGCGCGACACCAGGCTGGCCAGCAGCGCGCAGGCCATGAGGCTGAGCACCATGCTGTGGCCATCGGTCATCTCCATCACGATGATCATGGCCGTGATGGGCGTTTGCGTGACCGCCGCCAGAAACCCGCACATGCCCAACGCGATCAGCGCCGCGCCGTGGGGTGAACCCAGCAACCACGCCACGTCCGCCCCCACACCTGCGCCCAACGACAAGCTCGGCCCGAAGATGCCCCCCGGCACACCCGCCCAAGCGGACAGCCACGACGCCAAGAACTTCAAGCCCGTGAACACCAGTGGCTGGTGCGTGCCTGCAGGATCCGTCGCCTGATCCAGGAGGTCCTTGGTGTGTTCGTGACCCACACCCACGGCCGCACCGTCGCTGACCACGGCGATCACCGCCACGACCAGGCCGCAGGCGGCGGCGAATGTGACCGGGCGCTTGCGCCGGTAGGCACAGAAACGGTCTGGAAGGCCGGTGAATGAGGCCAGCATCAGCCGCGACAACAAGCCACCGAGCAGGCCGCAGGCCAGCGCCACCAGTGCACCCGGCGCCAGCAAGCTCCACCACGAGACGGTATCGGCCCGCACGCGGCCAAAGTAAGACAGGTTTCCAAACGCCGACACCGCCACCAGACCGGCCACCACGATGGCCGCCAGCATCAGGCCGCTGCTGCGGTCCTGCAGGCGGCGCGAAAGTTCTTCGATGGCAAACACGATGCCGCCCAGCGGCGTGTTGAAGGCCGCAGCAATGCCGGCGGCACCGCCGGCCACGAGCAATTCGCGGTCGCTGATGCCCGAAGCGGGCGACAACCAGCGCCGCGCGTGCAGCATGACGCCTGCAGCCACCTGCACCGAAGGCCCTTGCCTGCCGACCGACAGACCCGCCAGAAGACCACCGGACACACCGAGCACCTTGGCCACACTGAGTTTGAGCGACACGAAACGCGAACGCTCGCTCAACGGGGTCTCGGGCGCCAGCGCCGTGAGCACCTGCGGCACACCCGAGCCCACCGCACTGGGCGCCCAGCGCCGGATGGTCCAGACGATCAGCGCGGTGAGGGCCGGCGTCCAGACCAGCGGGGCCCACCACCAGCCGCTGCGAAGGCGGCTGTAGAGGTCAATGGCGGCATCGGCCAGCAGCGTGAACCCCACCACTGCCAGGGCGAGCACGGCATAACCGATCACCACCGCCCGGTCCAGCCATTGCCGCCTGCCACCGCCCATTTCGTCGCGCAGGTTCTGCAGGAAATTCGGTTCACTTTTCATGGGCCGCGAGTGTAGCCCTGTGGGTTGTGACGCGCCCCACATCCAACGCAGCCGGCCCGCCTGCGGTCAGTTGCGGCACAATGAATGACCGTTTTTCGGGCCGACCGGTGCAGGTTGCGCCCCTTTCTTCAGGACATCACCATGGCATCCGTCAACAAAGTCATCCTCGTCGGCAACTGCGGCCGCGACCCCGAGATCCGCTACCTGCCCTCGGGCCAGGCGGTGGCCAACGTCAGTGTGGCCACCTCCAGCCGGCGCAAGGACAAAAACAGCGGCGAGATGATCGAAGACACCCAGTGGCACCGCGTCACTTTCTACGACCGGCTGGCCGAAATCGCCGGCGAATACGTCAAGAAAGGTCGCCCGATTTACGTTGAAGGGCGCCTCAAGTACGGCAAGTACACCGACCAGGCGGGCGTCGAGAAAAACACGGTCGACATCATCGCCACCGAACTGCAACTGCTCGGAGGCCGCGAAGGCATGGGCGGGGCAGAAGACGGCGGCAGCGGCGGTGGCGGCGGATACGCCCCTCGCCCGGCGGCAGCGCCCCGCGCTCCCGCACCTGCTGCGCGCCAGGCACCAGCTGCTGCACCAACCCGCCAGTCCAGCGGGTTCGACGACATGGACGACGACATTCCTTTCTAAGTTCGGCGAGTCAGTCCTTCCATGAGGCTCGGCATGGTGTTTTTCCCTTCTAACTGAAGCCCACTATGGTCAAAGTTGTTGTTGCAGAAGATCATGCGCTGGTCCGCCAAGGCATCAGCATGTTGCTGGCGGCCACCGGTGGGTTCGAGTTGGTGGCCGAAACCGCCCTGGGCAGCGAGGTCGAAACCTTGGTCGCATTCCATTCGCCCGACCTGCTCCTGCTGGACCTGGCACTGAGCGACAGCTCCGGCATCGAAGTTGCGCGCAAGGTCAAAAAAATCGCACCCAAGACCAAGGTGCTGATCGTCACGGGCAATGTGTACCCGGGCTCGGTGGCCCATGCGTTTGCAGCAGGCGCCGACGGCTTTGTGCTCAAGCACGAGCAGGGCTCGGAGTTGCTCGACGCGATTCAAACCGTGCTCTCGGGTCGCCAGTACGTCAGCCAGCAAGTCTCCAAAGGTCTGGACAACACCGCGAACAAGCGCACCAGTGGATTTGGCCTGTCGCAAACGCTCACACAGCGCGAGCAACAGATCGTTCGTCTGATTGCCAAGGGCGGCAGCAACCAGGAAATCGCCGACGCGCTGCACATCAGTGTGCTCACGGCGCGCAAGCATCGGCAAAACGTGATGCTCAAGCTCGGCCTTCACAACGGCGCGGAGATTGCAGCCTACGCCATGAAGTCGGGGCTTGCCGAAGCGCCCGACATCGACAGCAACCTGTAGGCGTGGATGGCCGTCCCCAGCGGCCCTCCTCTGTACACACCCCCGTACAGCCTCTCCAGGAATCGCAGACGAAAAACCTGCGCTGCATGGGGAACCTGACCCGTTTTCCGCAAAATAGTGCTCATGCATTATTGGGGGTAGGGGTATCCGGACCAGATACTTCATCTCATGGTGAACGCATCTTCGGTCACCAGGCCAACATGAAAAAGTGAGGCAGACCATGAGGATGAACGCACTGACCCAGGGTGTCATCAAGCACCTCGGCTTCAAGAGTGAGGTGAAGATGCAGCCAGAAGACACCATCGATTCCGAAATCACCCCCACCTCGATCTCGGACGACTACCAGGAACTGATCAAGGAATGCTTCGAAGCATTGGGATTCGGATCCACGCAGATCCGGCTCGTGGTGCGCTCGGTCGGACTGAACCCGGCCGGTCTGGAGATTTACGCAGCGTTCGTCAAGGTGGTCCGGTGGGACCCCAGCGTGATGGACATGCTCAGCAAGATGCCGGCGATTGAAAAGAAGATCGATCGGCGTGTGCGGCAGAGTTCGATGCTGCGCTACAGCGCCTTTGCAGGCCTGTGGTTCCGCTCCCCCGCCGGTGTGGACGACCCCTCGGAAACCATGCACTGACACCGCTCGGCACGGTGAAGCAGGCAGTCAGGCCTCAGGCCTCTCCAAGAGCACCGGGTTCGGCCGCGCCTGACAAGGCGGGAAACACACCGGCGCAGGCATACAGGCGGTGCTTGGCCAGGAGCCTGCGGGACTGCAGGGAGAACACCGCATGCAGGCGCTGGCTTTCATCAAGAAGGGCGTCGGCGAACTCAGGGGCACTGCGTGCACCCAGTCGAAAGCTGGACTCGGCGGTGCGCCGCAACGAGCGCGCCCTCACGAAACAGGCGTGCTCACGATCGTGGTCGAGAACCCCTTGCAGGTATGCCTCCCGGGCGCACGCGAAATCGGCAGTGGCCTGCTCTCTGGCCTGTTCCATGCGTGAAACCCAAACATTGAAATCTTCCGGCTTGATGCGTTCATGCCCTGCCGAGACGGCGCGGCGATCGGTCCAAGCACGTGCACGTTGGCGAAGGCTGAGGTGCACATCCGCGTGCGTCCACAGACTGGCTTCAGCCAGGCGGTCCATTTCGTCGGCGGGGATGGAGCCCAGGGTCTCCGCAATGTGTTCAAGCTGGACCGGAAGCAAGCGGGTGAGCTTGGTGAAACGCCGGCCTGTTCTGCTCCAGTCATTCACGGCCCGTGTCACTGCCTCACGCGCCAGGAGCAAACGCGCCTCCAGCTTGCGTTGTTCATCCCGACTCGCCTGCCCCGCCTCAACTCGAGCGGCCAGCATCTCCGAGACGGTCTCCACCTCGCGCCGTGTGGCTATTGCATTCTGGAGTTGCAGGCGGGCGGCATCGAGTTGCAAACAAGCGTCCATGGCGTTGTCGAGCAATGCCGTCGTACGACCCAGTGCGGCTTCGCCGGTCGAGGTGATCGTCTGTGGTTCACAGGCGTTGTCCAGCAGCAGGACATGGCGCAACACAGCGGCCAAGGTCAAAGGTTGACGGGAATGCGCAGACCCAGGCTGCTCGCTCAGGTGCTTGCGCTGCACCAAAGGCACGTTGACAGGCGTCGCGCAGGCTGCGTGGTCCAGGCCATGCCGAATGGCCACTGTTGCCTGCGGTTTGTGCTCTGCAATTCGCTCTGTCATGCTCGTTCGCGTCCAGTTGAAATGGGTGAACTTCGAGTCTCCGAGCAGGCAGGGGGTGTCTCAATAATGCCGGGGCAGTATTTTCCCCGGCTGTCTGTAGCGGACTTCACGGACGCCTCGTCGATGAGAAAGCACACAGCGGGTGCGTGGATTTATTTCAGTGCAAACGCTACGATGGTCTTTTTTGCCACGGCCCATCCAAATTCAGAAGAACCCAGATCCATCCCATGCGAAGCCACCGCTTGACGCCTTGGGAACTGATCCCCGGTCTGGGAGCGTCCCTCGGACAAGGAGCCACCTTGCTGGGAGCTTCTCCCGCCTTCAAGGCCTTGCAGAGCACGCGTGGGCTCACCGCTGACTGGACCGGCTTGATGGCCGATACGTCGCGACTGGATTTGCTCGACCGCCTTCAACGCCACGAAGACTTCCAGATCACGCTGGTGTTGGCGGCCACCGAGCAGGCCGATTCGCCGGTCTCACCGCGGTGGTTGATGTGTGAGGGGTGGTGGGATCCCGAGGCCGGACACCACGTGTGTTACTTCGCAGACACCACAGCCATCGTGCAGTCGCGCCAGACGGTGAAGACGCTGACCCAGCGCATCAAGACCCTGTTCGAGCATCTGCCGGTGATGGTCGCCTACTTCGGCCCACGTCCTCTGGGGCTGTGCCAGTTTGCCAACCGCAAGTTCGCCGAGATTTTCGGGTTTGACGAACAATCCATCGTCGGTGTGCCCGTGCAGGACATTGCTGGTCCAGAACTGGTGAAGGAGCTCCGAACCCACACCAGGCGCCTGCTGGACAGCAAGACACCGGTGACGTTCCAGTGCGAGGTGGTGTCGGTGGCTGGTCTGTCGATGTGGCTGGAAATGACCGCCACGTTTGCCACGCAACCGTGGTCGCAGGGCGCCGAGACAGGATTTTTCTTTTTGCTCACCGACATCACCGAACGCTACAAGGCCGAGCTGGCCCTGCGTGAGTCCGAAGACCGGCTGTCCCGCTTCATGCAGGCCAGCGCCGAAGGCGTTCTCTTTCACCGCGACGGACTGATCACGGACGCGAATCCCGCGGCCAGCCGGGTGCTCGGTGCGCCGGTGGAGCAAATGCTGGGGCGCTCGGCGATGGAGCTGGTGGCGCCCGAGTACCGCGCGCGCGCTGCCTCGGTCATCGCCGCTGGCGCCGACGCCTCCTACGAGAGCGAGATCTTCAACGTGCACGGCGAGCGCATCCCCGTGGAGATCATCGGGCGCTCCATGCTGCGCAACGGCGAACAACTGCGCATGGCCGTCGTGCGCGACATCCGCGACCGCCGCGAAGCCCAGGCCCGCATCAACGAGCTCATCGAGGGCCTGCGCGCCGAGAAAGACAAGGCCGAGGCCGCCGACCGCGCCAAGTCCGTCTTCCTGGCCGCCGCCAGCCACGACCTGCGCCAACCCATCCACGCCCTGAGCCTCTTCCTCACCGCCCTGCGCTCCATGTCCCAGGCCCAGAGCGTGCCCGCCGCCGACCTGGCCGACATCTGCCGGCGCATGCAGTCCTCCCTGGACGGCCTGGGCCAGTTGCTCAACATGCTGCTGGACGTCTCCCGCCTGGACGCCAACGCCGTGCAGGTCGAGCGCGCGCCCACCAGCGTTCAGCGCCTGCTCGAAGACCTCGACCAGGACTTCCACCAGCTCGCCTGCGAGAAAGGCCTGCAGCTGCACGTGTGCAGCTCTCGCCTGTGGGTGGACACCGACCCCACCGTGCTGCGCCGCATCCTAGGCAACCTGGTCTCCAACGCCGTGCGCTACACCCCGCGCGGGCGCGTGCTCATCGGCTGCCGCCTGCGCGGCCCGGAGGTCGAGTTCCAGGTCTGGGACAGCGGCATCGGCATCCCCCCCGAGCAGCGCGACGCGATCTTCGAGGAGTTCTTCCAGATCGGTCAGACCCCCGCTGCGCGCCACGAGTCCCACGGCCTGGGCCTGGGCCTGTCCATCGTCAAGCGTTCCGCCCTCTTGCTGCACGCCCCGCTGGACCTGCGCTCCACCCCCGGGCGCGGCTCCATGTTCAGCATCCGCATACCCCGCTGCCCACCTCCCGCCTTCGTCCCCGAGCCTCAGCCCAACATCTCCTTCGACCACACACAGGCCAGCCTGGGTGTGCTGGTCATCGACGATGACGAGCAGGTGCTGGCCGCCATGCGCAGCGTGCTCTGCGTCTGGGGTCACCGCGTCTTCTGCGCCACCTCCCCCGACGAGGCCGTCGTCATCGCCATCTCCCACGCCAGCGACATCGATCTGCTCATCTCCGACCACCGCCTGGGTGGCAACGTCACCGCCATCGAGGCCATCCGCGCCGTGCACGCCTGCCTCCCCGGCGCTGTGCCCACCTACATCCTCACCGGCGACACCTCCCCGCAGCGCATCCTCGAAGCCTCCCTCCTGGGCTTCCCACTCCTGCACAAACCCATCGACGCCCAAGCCCTGCGAGCCATCCTCGGCGCTTGAACTCCGCAGCAACAGCCCGGCTCAGCCCAGCAGCGCGCCGACCCGGCCCCG
Source organism: Burkholderiales bacterium (assembly GCA_003241965.1). Taxonomy (GTDB): domain Bacteria; phylum Pseudomonadota; class Gammaproteobacteria; order Burkholderiales; family Burkholderiaceae_C; genus Hydrogenophaga. Next base: position 23,620 of record QBMB01000050.1, read on the forward strand.
CAGGCTCTCGGGCGTGATCCCGCCCGGCGCCAATGGCGCACCCACCTGCAGCCCGACCCGGCTGAAAAAGCCCCGGCGAAACGGCCGCACCATGGCGACAGCCTCGCCGTCCTTCACCTCCACCCGGCTGAAGTACGAGCCCCAGAGATCGGTCAGCGCCATCGGGATCACGCCGGGCTGAAGGCCCTCGCTCGCCGCCATCTCCAGAATCTTCACCACACCACCCTTGAAGGGTTGCAGCTGACCATCGCGCGTGATGCCGCCTTCGGGAAAAATCGCCAACAGATCGCCTTCGCGCAGCACCGCCACGGCAGCTTCGAACGCGGCCTCGTAGGCCTGCGCATCTTCTTTTTGCGGTGCAATCGGAATGGCCTTGGCCAGCCTGAACAGCCAACCCAGCAGCGGCACCTTGAAGATGCGGTGGTCCATGAGGAAACGAATCGGGCGCGGGCTCGCGGCCATGAGCAGCACCGCGTCGACATAGCTCACGTGGTTGCACACCAGCACCGCTGCGCCGTGGGTGGGAATGTGCTCGTCACCCTGCACCTTGAAGCGGTACACCAGCCGCGAGGCGACCCAGGCCACGAAACGCAGCAGGTACTCGGGCACCAGCATGAAGATGTAGAACGCGACCACCGCGTTGGCCAGGCCCACCAGCAGGAACATCTGCGGGATGGTGAAGCCCACCGACAGCAAAGCCCCGGCGATGACGGCGCTGGCGATCATGAACAGCGCGTTGAGGATGTTGTTGGCGGCGATGATGCGGGCGCGGTGTGTGGGCTGGCTGCGCATCTGGATCAGCGCGTACATGGGCACGCTGTACAGGCCCGCGAACAAGCTGAGCAAGGTGAGGTCGGCCAGCACCCGCCAGTGGGCCGGCAGGGCGATGAACTCGCTCAAACCCAACGAACTGGCCGGGGGCAAGCCGCTGGAGGCGAAGTACAGATCGATAGAGAACACGCTCATGCCGATCGCACCCAGCGGCACCAGACCGATCTCGACATGGCGGCGCGAGAGCACTTCGCACAACAGCGAACCGGTACCGATGCCGATGGAGAAAACGACCAGCAGGAGCGAAGCCACCTGCTCGTTCCCATGCAGCACCTCTTTGGCAAAACTCGGGAACTGGCTGAGGAACACCGCACCGAAGAACCACATCCAGCTGATGCCCAGCACCGAACGGAACACCACCGTGTTGCCGTGCGCCAGCTGGAGGTTGCGCCAGGTCTCGGTGAACGGATTCCAGTTGATGGTCAGGCCCGGGTCGGTGGCTGGCGTGGCGGGCACCGCCTGCGCCGTGAGGCGCCCGATCAGGGCCAGCGCCACACAACTGAAGCCCACGTGGTGCGCGCCGATCTCGGGCACCGCGATGATCAAACCACCCGCCAGGTTGCCCAGCAGGATGGCCACGAACGTGCCCATCTCCACCATGCCGTTGCCACCCGTGAGTTCACGCTCGCTCAGGTGGTTGGGCAGGTAGGCGAACTTGACCGGACCGAACAGCGTGGAGTGCAGCCCCATCAGAAAGGTGCACAGCAACAGCAGCGGAATGTTGGTGCTGAAAAACGCCCACGCGGCCAGCGCCATGATGCCGATCTCCAGCCGCTTCACAAACACGATCAGCGTCTTCTTGTCCAGCTTGTCGGCCAGCTGACCGCTGGTGGCCGAGAACAGCAGGAACGGCAGGATGAACAGCGCACCGATCAACAACCCGGCCAGCGAAGGCGGCAGCCAGCTCACTTGCAACTGATAAGTCACCAGCACGGTGAAGGCGAACTTGAACAGGTTGTCGTTGGCGGCGCCCAGGAACTGCGTCCAGAAAAACGGCGCGAAGCGGCGCTGGCGCAGCAGCGCGAACTGACCACCTTCGGCAGGGTGCGATGGGGACACGGACATGGCTGGCTTCTCCAGTGGTTGTGGGGCGGGTCTCAGGCCATTGCCGAGGGAGGGACGGGCGCATTGTCACCGAGCCGGTGCCGCCCCAAGCCCACCAGTATCGGAAACGCAGCGCTCGCCGCCGCAACGTGCTTGAGGCTGTGGCCCGACACCCATTCACCCGTGGCACGGAACACCGCCTCGTCACCGAACTCCAGCAGTTTGGCCACGGCGTACAGCGCAATCAGACCGATCAGCGACACCCCGAGTGCACCTTGCACGGGCCGGCGCGATGCCGCCCACACCACCAGTCCCATGCCACCGAACTGCACCACAGCCCAAGGCAGCACATTCCCCTGCAGGTGAGGCAAAGCCGCCGAGACCACCGCCAACACCAGCACGGCGGGCAGAAAAATGCGCGCCTCTCGCCGCCCCACACGCTCAGCCACCGACAGCGCCAGCACGCCGGCAAACGCCACCGCCATGCCCAAGCGGTCAATCACCAACGAGCTGGCGTCGGGTGCCCAGTGGTAGGTGGCTGACCCCAGGCCGCAGAGGACCAGGCCAGCGAAGAAAACGCGCAACGCATTCCGTGTGGGCAGATTCAACGTGCGTCCCTGCAGGGACCACAAGCCTGTGGCGCCAGCCAGCACCAGCGGCAGGTTGCTCAGCACATCCAGCGTGTTGGGCACGCCCCACCAACTGCGGGCATCCACAAACGGGTGGCCATGCGCGCGCAGCGGGGCGTGGCCGTGGGGGTTGAGCGCAAGGTCCAGCAGCGAGAGCACGGTCGGCCCGGCGAGCCACGCAAAAACCCACAGGGCGAGCAGGCTCCAGGCGACCACGGTGAATGCCGCCCGGGGCGAAGGATGGCGAATCGGCGAGACAGGCGAAGTCGGGATCATGTGTCGAACTCCTGATGAACAGCCTCACAGCGGGCTGGCGCGAGTGTCTTGCCGTCGCAGCGGAAAAGTCTTGAATTTCGATACAGTTCCGAAACCAAGTAACTCAGGTATCGATCGGCAATACCCGAAGAGACCACGACCATGAGCACCACCACCGACCTCGTCACCGCTCTCAAGCACGAACTCAAAGCAGCGCGCATGACCTACGCCGATCTGGCGCAATCCATGGGCATGGCCGAATCGAGCGTGAAACGCATGCTGGCCAAGGGCGACATGTCGCTCTCCAAGGTGGACGCGATCTGCCGCGCCCTGCGGCTGGACTTCGCCGATATCGCACGCCGCGTGGCCGACACCCAGCCCCTGCTGCGCGAAATGACGCAGGAGCAGGAGCGCGCGGTGGTGGCCGACAAGAAGCTGCTGCTGGTCGCCATCTGCGTGCTGAGCCAGTGGACCGCAGAGCAGATCACGGCGCAGTACCGCCTGAGCCAGGCCGACTGCGTGAAGTGCCTGGCCCAGCTCGACCGCATCGGCATCATCGAGCTGCGCCCGCTCAACCGTTACCGCCTCAAGCTGGCCAAGACCTTCCGCTGGCGCCCGCACGGCCCGGTGATGAACTTCTTCCGAGACCACGCCCTGCTCGACTACTTTCGCGGTGGCTTCGACGGCGCAGGCGAAGGACTGATGCTGGTGCACGGCTCGGTGAGCCGCACGTTGGCTCCCTTGTTCATGGAGCGCCTGCAGCGCGTGGCGCAGGACTTTGCGCAGCAACACCAGACCGACCAGAAACTGGCCGAGAAAGACCGCGAGGGTTACACCCTGGTGCTGGCCATGCGCAGCTGGGAATTCGAAGCCTTTGGACAACTGCGGCGATAGAGCGCCCCGACTGGCATGATGTCGGGCTTTGCTCGAACGCCTGAATGCAGGAAACCATGAACCCGAACGCCCCCGAACCCACCGACGCTGCAGCGCCGGCTCCCACCGAATCCGGCAGCGGGAACCCGACACCTGCACGCGGCCCGCGCAACAACCGGCGCGGCCCCGGCCCGCAACGCGGGCAGCAGCGCGGTGCGAACCCCGCGTCCGGCACGCCGCCGCCGCGCCATCACCCCATGCTCGACCAGCTGGCGTCGCTCTACCCGGCGCTGTTCGGCGAGGTGTTTCTGCCCATGAAGCGCGGCATTTTCCAGGACCTGCTCGATGCGCACCCCGACGCGCTGGACAAGGATGGTCTGAAAGCCGCGCTGGCCCTGCACACGCGCTCAACGCGTTACCTCACCGCCGTGGCCAGCGGCCAGCCCCGCTGTGACCTGAGCGGCCAGCCGGTGGAAGACCTCGCGCCCGAGCACGTGCACCACGCACTGGTGGAGGTGTTTCGCCGCCGCCAGGGCCGCGCACCGCAGGACCTGCGCGCCAAATTGCGCCAGCGCATCGAGCAGGCCTTTGAAGCTTCTGGCATGGGCGCCGAAGCCTACGCCGCGCTGGTGCAGACGCGCGACGAAGCCGTGAACACTCTGACCCTGGAGGCGCTGGACGCGGTGGTGAGCCGCGCGGCCAAGGACGCGGCGCTGTTGCGTGCCTTTGAAGCCAGTGGCAAGACGGTCGACGAATTCGCCGACATGTACGGCATGGGCGGGGCGGACGCGAACCGCACGCTGGAGCGGGCACGGGCCCGCGCTGCCAAGCCCGCCTGAATCTCAACGGCGCATCAAGGCGCCGGCATCGTGAAAACGGTCAGCACCCCGGTGTAGCCATACAACCGATGGTGCGCGATCTCGCCACCGGCAAAAAATCCCACCAGCGGCACGTCGCCCAGCGCGCGGCGCACCACCTGCAGTTCGGCACTGGGGCTGCCGAAATGCGGGCCACCCCGGCCTGCGCAACTCACATAGATGGCGCCGGCAATGCGCCGCGCCGGGTGCGGTGCCGCCTCATGGTCGGCCGCCGTCAAGGCACTGGCCATCGACAGGCTGAGCTCTTCGGGCTCCAACTCTTCGCGCACCTCGGAGCACACGCGCATGAGGTCGGACCGCGCGGCCTGCACGTTGCGCTCGCAAAACGCCAGCCGTGTGCCCTCGGGCGCCACATCGCCGATGGCCACACCGCGGCGTCCCGGGTCCAGGCCGATCAGGTGGCGCACCACCACATCGGTGCCGAACTGTCCGCGCAATTTCGGGCCACTGGCCGTCGGCACGGCATCGGGGTGCGGTTGCGTCAGGCCCACCAGCGTGGCGCGCAGTCGCGGCATGGCCCGCTCGGGCTGTTCCAGCGAAATGTCAAGTTCGCGCAGCAGCACGTCCAGCGCGGGTTCGCCGTCGAGCTTGAGCACCAGGTTGCCGTCGGACTCGGTGACGGTGCGCTGCTTGTCCACCGGCTGCGCACCCTGCGTCACGCGCGAGACGATGCCCACATCGGGCCCGAAGGCCACGCCGCTCAAGCCGCCGTGAAACACGCCGCCCGCGGCGCCCTGGCCTTGCAGATTGCCCGCGCTGCCCAGCGAGAACTGCACGCTCTTCCCGCGGCTGCCGGCCAGCCCGCCAAACACATAACCACTGGTGGTCCTGTCGGCCACTTCGGCAATCAACTCGTTGAGCTCGGGCGTGCCACCGTCGGCGTGCACCAGCGCCGTGTGGGCCACGAAACCGGTGGCGCCTGCCGCGCGGCCGCTCGTGGCGAGCGGCGCCACACCGCTGAACACGCGGTACTGGTCGGGGCTCAGGTCGCACAGCATCACGCTCAAGGCGGGCTCGTCGAAATACTCCACGTTGTTGGCCGACACGCCCACCCCCACGGTGCCGACCCAGTCGGTCACCTCGGGCAGCTCGGCGCCAAGGTGCTCCAGGATGGCCTGGGCATCGGCGGCGTAGTGATCGGTGATGTAGAGCAAGGCCAGCGAAGGCGCCTTGGCGTAGTCGGGCAGGGCCATCTGGCCGCGCAGTTGTGCGAGCACCAGGGCGGCGGCCATGCGCCATTGCGGATGGGTGGCGTGGGCGTAGGGAAAGAGTTTCATCGGGAGTCGACCCACCAAAGAGGCACAGGTTCAGCGTCGGCGAGCGGATTTGGCCGCTGCGGTCTTGCGGGCAGCGGGTTTCGGGGAAGCGGCCTTGCTGGCGCCGCCCTTTTTGGCAGCGGCCCGGGGCTTGGCCGGTGGCGCGGCCGCGGGCTGCAGCGCGGCAAAGCCGGGGAAAAACGCCGTGGGCATGGTCCAGTCGCCAGCGGCCATGGGTTGCGCTGATGGTGCGCGCGCCGGGGCCTTGGCCGCAGGGGCCCGGGTGGGGGCTTTTTTGACGGCCGGTTGCGCGGCCTTCTTCGCTGCCGTCTTTCTGGCGGGCGCGGGCACGGCCCGGGCC
>QBMB01000050.1:29756-34353 GCA_003241965.1 Burkholderiales bacterium
CCCACGTTGCGCGCCACCGCCCCGCCCATGCTGCGCGCGGCCTTGCCGGCCATGCCGGTGGCGGCCTTCACCGCCTGGTCGGTCAGGCCGGTGGCCACCTGGCGCGTGGTGTCCAGCGCGGTCTGTTTGGCCACGTCCTTCATGGCATTGCTGGCGATCTGCTGAAACTGCTGAGAGATCGCGCCCCACCATTGCATGGGGTCCACCACACCACCGGCGGCGGGTGCCGCGGGGGCCGATGCGTGCGCCTTGCTTCTGGGTGCCGGTTCGGGCGCTTCCTCGGGTTCGGTCTCGTCTTCGGGTTCGGGTTCGGGTTCGGGTTCGGCAGCCTGGGCTTTGCCGTAGGTGCGCGCAGGGATCTCAAGCCCGGCGAACTGGGCCGGTGGTGCGGCCGGCGCTGCGCCGGTGAAGCTGGACAGCGTGTCGGCCGCCTTGATCTTGAGCGCGTTGGCCACATCGCCCATGCTGAAGTTCATGCTCTTGAGGGTGGACAGCGTCATCTTCTGCACTTCGAGGGCCTGGATGGTGGCGCCCAGGGCCTTGGAATTCTGGTCGAGCCAGAAGTGCACCGCCTTGAGTTCCTCGATGCGTTTTTCCAGATCTTCCACATTGAAGGTGGGCGCCACCCAATGACCCAGGTTGGGCATCTGCGGGATGTTCTGCCCGATGCCCTGCGCCACACCGCCAGCGGCCTGGCCCGCGAGGTTCTGCAGGAACTCAAAACCGGGCACGAACTTGCCGAATCCGCTGCTGGGCGCGTCGCTCATGGGTGTCTCCTGTTGGGGTGTCAGGGGCGACTGCCGTGCTGCCGGGCCTCAGCCGTCCACGCCGTAGCGGGGAGCTCGACGTTCACGCAAGGATGCCACACCTTCGCGCACGTCGGGACCGGCAAAACCCATGAATTCCAGCGCCAGCGAGGCATCGAACGCGGGGCCGGCCTGGCGCAGCCAGTTGTTGAGCGCGTACTTGGTCCAGCGGATGGCGGTCTGGCTGCCGCTGGCCAGGCGGTCGGCCACTTCATAGGCTTTGGTCAGCAGCTGGTCGTCATCCACCGCCAACGACACCAGGCCGATGCGCTCGGCCTCCTCGCCGCTGATGGGGTCGCACAGCAGCAGGTAGTACTTGGCCTTGGCCAGGCCGCACAAGAGTGGCCAGACAATGGCCGCGTGGTCACCGGCGGCCACGCCCAGGCGGGTGTGTCCGTCGACGATCTTCGCGCTCTTCGCCGCGATCGAAATGTCGGCCAGCAGGCCCGCCACCAGACCCGCGCCCACCGCCGGGCCGTGCATGGCGCTCACGATGGGTTTGTCGCAGTTGATCACGTTGTAGACCAGGTCGCGCGCTTCTTTCCACACCCGCGTGCGCACCTCGAAGTCGGTCGCCATGTCCTCCACGAGCGCGAGATCACCTCCGCCCGAGAAGCCCAGGCCGCTGCCGCGCAACACGGCGCAGCGCACGCTGTCGTCGCGTCCCACGTCGCGCCAGATTTCGCTCAACTCCCAATGGCCTTCGTGGCCGGCGGTGGGCAGTTTGCCGTTGCCGCCAGGGCCGTCGGCGCGCATCTGGATGTCCAGCACCGAGGGCACGCCACCCACCGAGGGGCCGCGGCGGCTGATGGCCAGGGTCTGGTAACGGCTGTAATCCACTGTGGTCATCAAGGTCTCCTCAAGGAATCGGGTTATGAATCAGGTGCGCGCAGCGAGTCATCTGGGCTTTGCCATTGTGATTGACGTGTATCAAGGTGCAGCGTCTGCACATGGCGCACCATGAAGGAGTTCTCCGGGTCGAGTCACGATCCGGATGTCTTTCAGAGGAGACCCGCATGACAGCCCACATTTCCGACACCTTCGCCGCCCAACTCCAGGAGATGCGCATCGATCTGCTCGCTCAGTTGCGTGCCCAGCACGGTGGTGCCATGAGCCGCGCCGAGTCGGCGGCTGAAGCCTTGGGCAGCGCCAGCGACGACCAGGCCCAGTCCAACACCGAACGCGAACTGAGCTTCGCACTGGAAGAACGCGAATCGGCCGAGTTGGTCGCCATCGACGCGGCGCTGAAACGCATCGCCGACGGCAGCTTTGGTCTGTGTGTCGACTGTGGGGTGTCCATCCCGGCAGCGCGGCTGCACGCGAGTCCCACCGCCTTGCGTTGCATCGACTGCCAGGCCAAGGCCGAAGGCTGAAGACGCCCTCTCTCGGTATGCTGGGGGCATGAACGATCAACCCAACACCCTGTCCACGCGCAGCCTGTTCCACTTCGCGTTCAACGTGACCGACTTGAACGAGGCGCGCCGTTTCTACGGCGCTGTGCTGGGCTGCCTTGAGGGCCGCAGCACCGAGACCTGGGTCGACTTCGATTTCTTCAGCCACCAGATCTCGCTGCACCTGGGCGAGCCCTTCAAGACCACACGCACCGGGCGCGTCGGGGATCACCTCGTGCCCATGCCGCACTTTGGTCTGGTCTTGTTGTTGCCCGAATGGAAAGCGCTCTCAGAGCGTCTTCAGCAAGCCGACGTCGAGTTCGTGCTGGCGCCCCAGGTGCGCTTTGAAGGGCAGCCGGGCGAGCAGTGGACGATGTTCTTCTGCGACCCCTTCGGCAACCCGATCGAGGTCAAGGGCTTTGCTTCGCTGGCGCAGGTGTACGCCAGCTGAACAAGGCTGGGCGAAGAACGATCCGGCGCTGGGCCGTCCCAAGCCGGATCAGCCCCCTCGGGGGGCAGCGACCCGCTCAAGCGGCGGAGCGTGGGGGCGATATCTTCTGATCGATGGCACCAAAGATGCTCTGCCCGTCCTTGCCCTTCATTTCGATGCGGATGGTGTCCCCGAACTTCATGAAGGCGGTCGAGGGCTGACCGTCGAGGATGGTTTCGATCGCGCGCTTCTCTGCGATGCAGCTGTAGCCCTTGGGCCACTCCTTGCGGCCTTCAACGTCCACGCCCTTGTTGCTGACCGTGCCGCTGCCCACGATGGAGCCGGCGCGCACGTTGCGCGTCTTGGTGATGTGGGCGATCAGCTGGCCGAAGTGAAACGTCATCTCCGGACCGGCTTCGCACATGCCCACCTTGCGGCCATTCCAGGTGCTCTGCAGCGTGAGGTGCACGCGACCGCCCTGCCAGGCATCGCCCAGCTCGTCGGGCGTGATGGCCACCGGGCTGAACGCGGTGGCCGGCTTGCTTTGGAAAAAACCGAAACCCTTGGCCAGCTCGGCCGGGATCAGGTTGCGCAGCGAGACGTCGTTGACCAGCATCAGCAGGCGCACACCGTCCAGCGCCTGCTCGGGCGTGGCGCTCATGGGCACGTCGCCGGTCACCACGGCGATCTCGGCCTCGAAGTCGATGCCGAAGTCCTCGCTGGGCACCACCACGTCGTCGCACGGACCGATGAAGTCGTCGCTGCCGCCCTGGTACATCAGCGGGTCGGTGTAGAAAGACTGCGGCACTTCGCTGCTGCGCGCTGCGCGCACCAGCTCCACATGGTTGATGTAGGCCGAACCGTCGGCCCACTGGTAGGCGCGCGGCAGCGGCGCCATGCACATGGCCGGGTCAAACGGGAACGCGTGGCGCGCCTTGCCCTGGTTGAGGGTGACGTAGAGGTCGTGCAATTGCGGGCTGATGAAGTTCCAGTCGTCCAGGGCCTGTTGCAGTTTGTGCGCGATGCCGGTCGCATAATGCGCCGTGCTCAGATCGCGCGAAACCACGACGAGTTGTCCGTCGCGCGAGCCGTCCTTGTAGGTGGCGAGTTTCATGAGGGTCTCCTGCTGGTGGCGCTGATGGTGGCGCCGTTGGTTGCGCAGCTGGTTACGCAGCTGATTACGTTTAGTGAAATCGATTTACCTATTCGTAAGGGCTGGATTCTAGGCGATGATCCGGCAACGCGGGTCCCGGGCTTCACCTGGACACACATCGCGTTGAACCTGTCGGCCTGCCGCCCGTCTTACCTGTTCCATGCTGCCCATGTCCACCGCCCAACGAAAAACACCCACCACCCCGGCCATCACGGATGCGGACGGGGACGAGCCGCAGCGCGCGGGCATCCAGTCGGTGGAGGTGGGCTTCGAGCTGCTCAACGCCTTGTCGGAAGCCCCGGGTGCGCTCATGCTGCGCGACCTGGCCGCCGCCGCCAGCATGAGTGCGGCCAAGGCGCACCGCTACCTGGTGAGTTTCCAGCGCATGGGCCTGGTGGTGCAAGACCCGGTAAGCACCCGCTACGACCTCGGCCCGGCCGCGCTGCGCCTGGGACTGGCCAGCCTCTCGCGCATCGACGCGGTGAAGCTGGCGCGCGAGCGCATGGATCTGCTGATCACCGAGACCGGCCACACGCTGGCCATCGCGGTGTGGGGCAACCAGGGGCCGACCATGGTGCACTGGATCGAAGCACCACAAACCGTGCCGGTCACGCTGCGCCTGGGCGACGTGATGCCGCTGCTCACCTCGGCCACCGGTCGTTGCTTCGCCGCCTTCATGGGCAGCGAAGGGCGCGACGCCCAGCGCGTGGGCCCCATGGTCCGCGACGAACTGGCGCGCCTGAAAAAATTGCCACGCAGCGGCTTGCCGCTGATGGACGTGCCGCACAACCTGCAGGAGGTGCAGGCGCTGATGGAC
>QBMB01000051.1 GCA_003241965.1 Burkholderiales bacterium
CCTTCGTGGTGACCGGGCGGCGTGTGGGCGGGCAGGCGCAGTCGGGTGCGGCCCGGTCGCGCCCACGGCGCAGCACCGGGTGGCGCCCGTCGGTGCACGCCTGCAGCGCATCGGGCAGGTGCAGCGTCTGGACCTGGGCCAACAGAGCGGTATCGCCCCCGGCCAGTCGCAGCCGCCCGGGTGGACCGAGGAACTGCGCCCCGACCGCACGGGCCTTGGCGCGGCCGCGCTCAGCCACCATTGCCTCCGTTGACGATCTGGTCCAGTTCCTGCAGGCCGGGCTGGCGCTGGAGCGATCCGCGCGCCTCGCAGGGGTTGGCCACGTAAGGCTCGGTGATCACCTGCCCCTGGCCGCACAGCCGCACACACACCAACTCGGCACCCAGCAGGGTGAGGCCGACGCGGTAGTCCAGCGGCAAGTGGACCCGGATGGGAGGGATTTCCTTGACGCGCAGCGAGAAGTCGATCGGCCGGATGTCGATGGGCCCGAGGTTCAGGCTCATCGGCGCGACGTTGGCGTTGATGCTGTAACTGGTGGGGATTCCCGAGATGTCGAGATCGACACCCAGGTCCACACCAAAGTCAAAGCTTGAAGGAATGCTCACGCTCATGCTGACCTCACTTCCTGATGGGTCAAACGGTAGGCGGGGCGTCCTGGACACCACCAAGACGCCTGCGTCGGGACAAGACCCTCATCCCGGCGTGAATTTTTTCACGATTTGATCGCCGTGACATCCCCCCGTTTTGCAGAACCGGTCCGGGCACCGGCACCTGGGCACGGCCCAACTGCGCAGATGTGCGCCCGGCGCTACCCGGGGATTGACCCGGTCGCGGCGGGCCCAGGTGGGTGGTGGACAGTCGCCTCGACGCCAGATTCGACGTTACGTGTCGAAACAACAGATTCAATTTCCAGCGGAGATGTCACACACTGGTTCAACTCAGGAGCCATGGCCCGCTCACCGTCCGCGCAGGCTTTCCTCTTCCATCAACAGGTAGGTGTTGTAGGCGTTCATGCGGTTGGCAAAACGGAACATCGGCATGGGCTCGAAGGTGCTCCAGTTGGTGCTGCCGTAGGCCTCCTCGAACGGCACCAGGTCTTTCGCGGCTTTGCCCATGGTGGTGCGCAGGTAGGTGAGGTAGTCGCGCATCACCACCATGTCCTTGCGCGGCTCGGTGGACGCCGCGCCGTGGCCGGGCACGACCACCGCCACGTCGAAGCGCAGCAGGCGGTCCAGCGAAGTGATCCACTGGCCGCTGTCGGCCTTGCCCACGAAGGGCAGGCGCCCGGCGAACATGAGGTCGCCAGCGAACAGCACGCGCTCGGCGGGCACATGAATGGCCAGGTCTTCCGGCGTGTGCGAGGGGCCCACGCGCTCCACCACGAAGCTCTCTCCGGCCAGCTCCAGCGTGGTGGAGTCGGTGAGCCAGCGGTCCGCCGGCACCAGGTGCGTGTTCTCGTCCACCCAGGGCGCCAGCTCGGTGCGCGAGGCCACCAGCCGCTGCGCGGCGGTGTCCGAGTTCAGGTACTCCCGCGCATCTTGCTGCGCAATGATCTGCGCGCCCAGTTCCTTGAACACCTGCAGGCCGTAGATGTGATCGGCGTGGTAGTGCGTCACGATCACGTGGGTGATCGGCTTGGGCGTGATCTCGGCGATCTTCTGCACCAGCCGGCGCGCCAGCGCGGGCGAGCCCAGCCCGTCGATCACCACCACGCCCTGGGGTGCCACCACGAAGCCGGCGTTGCTGATGAAGTTCTGGTTGGCCGGTGAGCCGAGTGCGGCCTGGCCTTGCACATACCAGGTGTTGGGGCCGACCTGCTTCGGCGTCATGTCAGGTGCAGGTTGAGCCATGGCCAACAAGCTGAGCGCACCGGTGCAGGCCAGCAGATGGCGCATGACGCGGTGTGCGAGGGGGGCGGTGATTCGGAACATGGGGCGCTCCTCAGGTGGATTCAGTGATCAGTGCTTGGCCGTGCCGGTGGTGCGGGTGGCAGCATCAAAGCCGCCTTTGGCCCTCCACTCTTCCATGCCGCCTTGCAGGATGCGAAGGTTGTCCCAGCCCGCCACGCGCAGCGCAAAGCCGGCCTGTGCCGAGAGCGAGCCGGTGTTGCAGTAGATCAGCACCGGTTTGTCTTTGGGGATCGAATCGCGTTTGGCCAGCACCTGGCGCCAGTCCATGTTGATGGCGCCTGGAATGTGTCCCTTGGCAAACTGCCCGGCGTCGCGCGCGTCGATCAGCACAAACTTCTTCCAGTCGTCCTTGGGGATCTGCTCGGCGAAGATCACCCCGCCGCCGTAGTCCACGAACTCCAGATAAGCCTCCATTTCGTCGACCGCTGCCGCCTTGTCGGCCAAGGCTGCACCAGGGCCGAGCAGGGCGGCGGTGCTCAGCACCGACAGAACGATGTGGCGTGGGCGCATGGTGGTCTCCGTTATTTGGAAGTAAATTAGCAACTACTGATATTGTGCTTTCATTTGGAGGGATTCGGACAGTGTTCACCGCCATGCGGCCGGCTTCAGGCCAGGGGCTTGAGTTGCTGCAGCAGCGTGGGCAGCAGTTCCGACACCGTGGGGTGGATGTGTACGGTGCGCGCCATCACGTCGCAGGGTTGGCCGGCGGCCATCTGGTCCAGCAGGCTGTGCACCACTTCGTCGCCGTTGAGGCCGAGGATGGCAGCGCCCAGCAGCAGCCGCGAGTCGGCATCCACCAGCACCTTCATGAAACCCTGGGTCTCTCCCGCTTCGCGCGCGCGGCCCACCTTCTGCATCGGCATCTTGCCCATCAGCACCCGCCGTCCGCTCGCACGGGCTTCGGTCTCGGACATGCCCATGCGGCCCAGCGCCGGGTCGATGAAGAGCGCATAGCAAGGAATGCGGTCCGAGATGCGGCGTGGGTCGTTGTCGAACAGGTTGGCCACCACGATCTCGTGGTCGTTCCAGGCGGTGTGCGTGAAGGCGCCTTTGCCGTTGCAATCACCCACCGCCCACACACCCGCTGCGCTGGTGCGGCACTGGTCGTCCACCTCGATGTAGCCCTTGGCGTCCATGCGGATGCCGGCGAGTTCCAGGCCGAGCCCGTCGGTGTTGGGCCGGCGGCCCACGGCCAGCAACACATGGCTGGCGACGATGGGCGCACTTTCGCTGGCGCACTGCGCGCCCACGGTGATGCCACCAGCCGTCGGCGCCAGCGACAGGCACTCTGCCTCCAGCTCGAAGCGCACACCTTCTGCCTGAAGGATCTCGCGGATGCCGTCCGACACGTCGGCGTCTTCGCGCGGCAGCAGTCGCGCCGAGCGCTCCACCACCGTCACCCGGGCACCAAAGCGCCGCATCATTTGCGCGAACTCCAGGCCGATGTAGCTGCCGCCCACAATGACCAGGTGCTCGGGCACGGTCGCCAGTTCCATGATCGACACATTGTCCAGGATGGGCACGTCGTCGATGCCCTGCAGGTCCGGGCGCGCCGAGCGTCCACCCACGTTGAGGAAGATGCGCGGGGCGGTGATCCGACGGCCGTTGACCTCCAGCGTGGCCGGCGCCACGAAGCGCGCCTCACCGGTGATCACCTCGGTGTGTTCCAGGCCACGCATCCAGGCTTCCACCGCCTGGCGCGAGTGCAGCACGATGCCTTCCTTGCGCGCCTTCACCCGCGCCATGTTCACCCGGATGTCGCCCGCATCAAAGCCGTACTCGGCGCCGCGCTGCGCCTGGCGCACGGCACGCGCGCTGGCCACCAGGGTCTTGGTGGGCACGCAGCCCACATTCACACACGTGCCGCCAAAGAGGTGGCGCTCGATCACAGCGGTGCGCAGCCCTTCGCGGGCACAGCGCGCGGCCAGAGCGGGGCCGGCCTGGCCAGCGCCGACGACGATGGCATCAAAAACTTCCTTGGGCATGCGGGGGATCTCCGGGTTCGTATGAGCGACCCTGTTGATCATGTCCTTCGGCACAGGTGCTGTCGACCCATTCAGGCGCATCATGTCCTGCGCGTCGGAATCCAACACCGAGACACCCATGAACAACAACCGCAGCGTTGAGTTTTTCGACCGGCAGTTCGAGCAGCAGATTCACCAGACAGAAGGGGCGCTGAACCCGTTCGAGCAGGCCGCGCTGCCGCACCTGCGGGGCCGGGTGCTGGACTTTGGTTGTGGCATGGGCAACCTGGCCCTGGCTGCGGCCCGCGCCGGTTGCCCGGTGCTGGCGCTGGACGCCAGCGAGGTCGCCATTGCGCATCTGCAGCAGGTGGCCGCTGCCGAGGGCTTGCCGATGCAGGCACAGGTGGCCGACCTCAGTCGCTACCGCGTGAGCGGCGAGTTCGACACCATCGTCTCCATCGGACTGCTGATGTTCCTGGACTGCGCCACGGCGCAACGTGCCCTGGACGACCTGCAAGCCCACCTGGTCTCCGGCGGAGCCCTGGTGGTGAATGTGCTGGTGGAAGGCACGACCTACATGGACATGTTCGACCCTGATGCCCATTGCCTGTTTGCAAGGGACTTCCTGCAGGCCAGGTTGGCCGGCTGGCAGGTGATCGAATCCGGTTACCAGGACTTTGCGGCGCCTGGGAACACGGTGAAGTCGTTTGCGACCATCGTCGCGAGCAAGCCTTGATCCAGCGCAACCACCGATCCGCTCAGTCGTTCATGCTGAAGGTCTTGGGAATGTCCCATGAGGAGAACACCGTGATCGCACTCAAGACCTTGACCGCACTGTCCACATTGGCCCTGTTGGCCGCCTGCGCCGGCCCTGGTGGACCCGGAGGACCCCACAGGTCGCAGGCCCATCACCCGGGCGCTGAGACCATGGCCATGATGGATCACACGCATTCGATGCCGGGAATGCAGGCCATGCACGACAAGATGAAAAACGCCAAGACGCCTGAAGAGCGCCAGGCGCTCATGGCGGAGCACATGAAGGCCATGGAATGTGGCATGACCGCACCGGCTGTCCGATGAACCCTTGACCTTGCCATTGCGGCAAGGATCAAGCTCATGCTCCAGTCATCACTCAAGGAGCTCGCTCATGTCCGCAGGAACCCACGACGACAACGCAGGGCATGTGCACAGCCACGGTCACGCCCCGGCCCCGGCCCCGGCCGCGGTCAAACCCGGAACGGTCTATAC
This sequence comes from Burkholderiales bacterium, assembly GCA_003241965.1. Classification (GTDB taxonomy): domain Bacteria; phylum Pseudomonadota; class Gammaproteobacteria; order Burkholderiales; family Burkholderiaceae_C; genus Hydrogenophaga. The sequence continues at coordinate 5,123 of QBMB01000051.1, forward strand.
CTGCCCCATGCATCCGGAGATCCGCCAGGACCACCCGGGCAACTGTCCCAAATGCGGCATGTCGCTGGAGCCGGTCATGCCGGTACTGGACGAAGCCGAGAACCCCGAGTTGCTGGATTTCCAGCGCCGCTTCTGGTGGACGCTGCCGCTCACCGCCGTGGTGGCGGTGCTGGCGATGTTCGGGCACAGCCTCGGCTGGTTCGACATGGCGGCCCAGAGTTGGGTCGAGTTTGTGCTCACAGTGCCTGTGGTGCTGTGGGCCGGCTGGCCGTTTTTCGTGCGTGGCGCGCAGTCGGTGGTCAACCGCAGCCCCAACATGTGGACGCTGATCAGCCTGGGCACTGGCGCTGCGTTCGTCTACAGCGTGATGGCCACGGTGGCACCGCAGGTGTTCCCCGAGGAGTTTGTTTCGATGGGGCGGGTGGCTGTGTACTTTGAAGCGGCGGCGGTGATCATTTCGTTGACGCTGCTGGGTCAGCTGCTGGAGCTCAAGGCGCGCTCACAAACCTCGGCTGCCATTCGTTCGTTGCTGGGTCTGGCGCCCAAAACCGCGCGGCGCATCAAGGCCGATGGGCAGGAAGAAGACGTACCGTTGGCCCATGTGCATGTGGGCGACCGGCTGCGCGTTCGCCCGGGTGAGAAGGTCCCCACCGACGGCGTGGTGGAGGAGGGCAGCAGTTCACTGGACGAATCGATGCTCACCGGTGAGCCGCTGCCGGTGACCAAGCGGGTCGGCGACAAGTTGATCGGCGCCACGCTCAACACCAGTGGTGCATTGGTGATGCGCTCCGAGCATGTGGGCTCCGCCACCGTGCTCTCGCAGATCGTGCAGATGGTGGCCATGGCACAACGCTCGCGCGCGCCGATGCAGCGCATGGCCGATCAGGTGGCGGGCTATTTTGTCTATGGCGTCGTGCTGGCCGCGCTGCTCACCTTCTTCGGCTGGGGCTTTTTCGGGCCAGAACCGAGCTGGGTCCATGCACTCATCAACGCGGTGGCTGTGCTCATCATCGCGTGCCCCTGTGCACTCGGACTGGCCACGCCCATGTCGATCATGGTGGCCTCTGGCCGTGGCGCCACGCACGGTGTGCTGTTTCGTGATGCCGCTGCCATTGAAAACCTGCGCAAGGTCGACACGCTGATCGTCGACAAGACCGGGACCCTGACGGAGGGCCGGCCGACCTTCGAGCGTTCCATCGGACACGCTGGATTCTCCGAAACGGAAGTTCTGCGGCTCGCCGCCAGCCTGGACCAGGGCAGTGAACACCCGCTGGCCGCCGCCATCGTGGCTGCGGCGAAGCAACAGACGCTTGCGCTGGACAAACCCGAGCAGTTCGACTCCGAGTCCGGCATCGGTGTGCGTGGGCAGGTGGGTGGCAAGGAACTGGCCCTGGGCAACACCGCGCTGATGCAGCAGCTTGGTGTGGACGTGGCACCGCTGGCCACCGAGGCCGAAGCGCTGCGCGCTCAGGGAGCCAGCGTCATGTACCTCGCTGTCGACAAAACGCTGGCCGGTCTGCTGGCGGTGTCCGATCCGGTCAAAGCCACCACGGCCGACGCGCTGGCATTGCTGCGCAAGGCCAACATTCGCGTGATCATGGCCACGGGCGACGGCCTCACCACCGCGCGCTCTGTGGGCCAACGCCTGGGCATTGACGAAGTGCATGGTGAGGTCAAGCCACAGGACAAACTCAAACTCGTGGAGAAGCTGCAAGCAGAAGGTCGCGTGGTGGCCATGGCGGGCGATGGCATCAACGACGCACCCGCCCTGGCGCGCGCCGACGTGGGCATCGCCATGGGAACCGGCACCGATGTGGCGATGAACAGCGCGCAGCTCACACTGGTCAAAGGCGATCTGCGCGGCATCGCCACCGCCCGCGCGCTCTCGGTGGCCACCGTGGCCAACATGAAGCAGAACCTGGCGTTTGCCTTCGTTTACAACGCGCTGGGCATTCCCCTGGCTGCGGGATTGTTGTACCCCTTCACCGGTTGGCTGCTCTCGCCCATGATCGCCGCCCTGGCCATGAGCCTGAGCTCGGCCTCGGTGATCGGCAATGCGCTGCGGCTGCGGGGCGCCACGATCCGGGAGCATTGAGAACGCGCAAACACATATCGCCGGGAGCGTAAAAAGGTGAACCTCGCCGGTCTCCAATCGCTGGTTGAACAGCGGTCGTTCCGGCCATGAGCCATCGCATCACTGAGACGCTGATCACTTCTGCTTGGCGAGCCACTGGTCGAACTGGACGATCTCTTTCTTTTGTGCCTCGATGATCTGCTTGGCCATCGCCTTCATCTCGGGCGACTTGCCATTCTTCAGCTCCATCTCGGCCATGTTCAAGGCTTGTTGATGGTGGATTTTCATCATCATGGCGAAGTCCTTGTCGGTGTCGCCCGACATGGGCATCTTCTGCATCGCGTCCATGCCCATCATCATGGAGGCCCGCATGTCATTCGCGCCCGTGGCACCTTTGTGCATTTGCCCCATGGGCATGTTGGAAGGCGGGTTTGCTGGCGGGCTGGTTTGCGCCTGGGCAGATACAGACAACAGCCAGATGGCAGTCACAGAGACAAGCCACGGCGCGTTCTTCGACAGAAATTCGTTTCGTTGCATGCATGTCTCCTGGAGTGGGGATGGTTCGGGCGAAGGCCTGAGGCGGTGAATCGGAGCAGTCGAACCAATCACGGCACCTGACCGGGTGAGCATCGCGAACTTCTCGCAGTCCGGCTGTGCGTCAGCGAACGAAGCAATAATTTTTGGAGGGACCATCACACCGTCGGCAAATTGCTCCCGGCTCTGTTGGCTGTTGCTGAGTCATCGCTGATGGCGTTTTCTGCGGGTCATCAGCAGCCAAGCCCAGACCACGGCCAGAGCCGCGTAGTTGGCTATGACGAATCCAGGCCGGTTCCACGCAACGCCATCAAAGCCCCAGTACGTCAGCGGATAAAAAACAGGGGACGGGTAGAAGTCATCCGAGTGGGTGAAGACATCGATCAGGATGTGCGACCACCAGCCTGCCAAAGGCCACCAGAAGACGCGCAGCCACAACCCAGTTGCGGCAGTGACGCCCAAAGCGATCACGCCACTGTGAAACACGCAGTGAAGATGGTGTGACCACAGCTCCACCTCAGCCGGCAGCGGTTGTGCCCGGTCCGGCAAGGCTCTCAAATACAGCATGAAATCGCCCGTCAGGCCGTTGAACAACGCCCACGCGACCACAGGAAGTGTGTGCATCAGGTCTGGCACCACGGCCAGGGCGACAAAGGCGACGCCGGCTGCTCTGGGCAGCGCCCGCTGGCGGACCAGCAGCAACGCTCCTGCTCCGGCCCACAGCGCATGTGCAGCAATGTCCACTGTGTTCTCCAAGCGCGCAGGCTGCGTGCGATGCTCACAGTCTAGGGCTCGTCACATCCCAGGGTCAGCGCAACCGTGGCGCAGACCCTAGAATCACCGCCATGCGCCGCCTGCTTGCTCTCATCCTGTGTCTGCTGATCCCCTTGCAGGGATTCGCGGCGCTGAAGACAGCAAGCGTTCCTTGCCCCATGCAGGCTGGGATGAGCATGAATGTCGATATGGAGGACCTGACCGAGGCCATGGAAGACTGCTGCAACGACGCGGCCACTTTTGAGCGCACCGGTGAGATGTGCAAGTCCGGCAAGAGCCTCCAGGCGCCGTCGTCGTGGATGCCACCCCCCTCACCGATTGAGTTCCAAGCCCACGCGACCCCTCCGCAGCGCGAGCCTGTCTGGCGGGAGCATCCGCCGGGTCAGCCCACGCGCCTCTGGCGCCCTCCCACTTCCGTCTGATTCCCAGCAAAGCGCAGCCCATCGTTCGGTGGTGCTGCTGTCGCACGTTGCCAGGGTTGTTGCGCCCGGGCGTGCCTGCTCCGGAGCTCAGACATGGAACACCTTTCGCTTTTCTTCGCACGCGCCGTGCTGGCCTTCGCCGGTCTGCTCGCACTGGTCACGCCCGTGGCCGCCGAAGAACCCCTGAGCCTGAGCGCCGCCGTGCGCTCGGCCTTGGCGCACTCGCGCAGCCTTGACGCCTCGAGCGCTGCCGCGCAGGGCGCGCGCGAGATGGCGGTGGCGGCCGCGCAGCGGCCCGATCCGGTGCTGCGCCTGTCGCTGGACAACCTTCCGGTGGACGGACCGGATCGCTTCAGCGTCACGCGCGATTTCATGACCATGCGCTCCATCGGGCTCATGCAGACCCTGCCCAACGCGGACAAGCGTCGCGCAAGGGGCGCGCGCTACGAGCGTGAGGCAGATGCCGCGCTGAGTGAACGGGCGCAGCGTGCGGCCACGCTGCAGGCCGAGGTGGCCCAGGCCTGGCTGGAGCGACGCCTGCAGGAGCGGCGGATGCAGGTTCTGCAGGACCAGATCAACGAGGCCCGCGTGCTGGTGCAGACCACTGAGGCGGGCCTGCGTGGTGGCCGTGGTTCTGCAGCCGATGCGCTGGGCGCACGCGAGGCGCTGGCCCAACTGGAGCAAGGCTTGATCGGCGTTCAGGCCGAGCGTGCCAATGCAGGGTTGACGCTGGCACGCTTCACCGGTGGGCCGCGTGATCAACCCTTGGCTGATCCACCGCCATTTGATCGCACGGCGCTGGACATCACGGCAGTGGAACGATTGCCAGATCTGGCCGCCTTGCAGGCCCGCGAGGCCGTGGCTCGGGCCGAGGCCGAAGTGGCCCGCCAGGACCTCAAGCCCGACTGGAGCGCGGAGATCATGTTCAGCCAGCGCGGCTCGCAGTTCTCCAACATGGTGTCGATCGGGGTGTCGGTGCCACTGCAGTGGGACAAGCCGCAGCGCCAGCAGCGCGAACTCGCTGCGCGTCTGGCCCGAGTGAACGAACTCGAGGCCGAGCGCGAAGAGCAGACGCGCGAGCGTGTGCTGCAAGTGCAGCGCTGGCAGCAAGACTGGCGCGCCGGGCTGCAGCGGCTGGCGCACCTGGACGCGCAACGCCAGCCACTGGCTGCGCAGCGTGTTGAAGTGGCGCTGGCCGCTTACCGAGGCGGGCGCGAGGGCCTGGGCGCCGTGCTGCAGGCGCGCCGCGATGCGCTGAGTCTGGCGCTGGAGCGGCTGGCGCTGGAGCGTGACACCGCTGGCCTGTGGGCGCAGCTCGAATACCTGTTTCCCGACACCACCGCTGGAGTGAAGCCATGAACAAAAGAACATCCTTCATCGCCCTGGCGGCTGTGGCCGTGCTCGTTGCCGTGGGTGGTGGCGCCTGGTGGCTGGGCATGCAGCAGGGCATGGGCCATACGACGCCGGCCGCCGCGCAGCCTGTGGCAAGTGCCACCGCCGCCGCCGACCCGTCGCAGTGGACCATCCCGCAAGGCGAAGAAGCCACACGCCGGCACATCCGCGATGCCCTCAAGGCCGGCGACGTGGACCCCGCCACGGGCCGGCGCATCCTGAATTACCACGACCCCATGGTGCCGGGCAAGAACTTCGAGGCGCCTGCGAAATCGCCCTTCATGGACATGATGCTGGTGCCTCGTTATGCCGGCAGCGATGCAGCGGACGCCAGCAGCGTCACCGTGAGCCCGCGGATCCAGCAGAACCTCGGCTTGCGCACGGCGCCGGTCGTTGAAGGCTCGCTGGTGTCGGAAGTGACGGCGGTGGGCAACGTGGCCTGGAACGAGCGCGAGCGGGTGGAGATGAGTTCGCGTGCCATGGGCTTCGTGGAGAAACTGCATGTGAAAGCGGCGCTGGACCGCGTGGCCGCTGGCGCGCCTTTGGCCGAGTTGTACGTGCCCGACTGGGTGGCCGCGCAGGAGGAATATCTGGCGTTGGCGCGCCTCGGCGGTGCAGGCACCGACACACTGAAAGACGCAGCTCGCCAGCGCATGCGCCAGGTGGGCATGACGCCCGCGCACATCGAGCGCGTGGTGACCTCAGGCCAGGTGCAACCGCGCTTCACGCTGAACGCCCCCATCGCCGGTATCGTGAGCGAGCTCATGGTGCGCGAGGGCGCCACCGTGATGCCGGGCATGACGCTGATGCGCCTGCAAGGCACCCGCACCGTATGGGCCGAGGGGGCCGTGCCCGAGAGCCAGGCCGCGCTGCTGCAACTGGGCGCACGCGTGCGCACCACCAGCCCCGGCGCGCCAGGGCAGACGTTTGAAGGCCAGGTGCAGGCGTTGCTGCCCGAGGTGGACGCGGTCACCCGCACCATCCGTGCGCGGGTCGAGCTGGCCAACCCGCAGGGGCGGCTGGTGCCGGGCATGCTGGTGAGCATGCGGCTGGACCGCCCGAAGGCCGCGGCCACGCTGCTGGTGCCCAGCGACGCCGTGATCCACACCGGGCGGCGCAGCGTTGTGATGGTGGCGGAAGACGGCGGGCGCTTCCGTCCGGTGGAGGTGACCGCGGGTCTGGAGGTGGGTGGCCAGACCGAGATCAGCGCAGGTCTTCAAATGGGGCAGCGCGTGGTGCTCTCGGGCCAGTTTTTGATCGACTCCGAAGCCAGCCTGCGCGGGCTGGAGGCGCGGCTCAACCAGGAGCTCGCACCAAAGGCTCAGCGCTACACCACCGACGCAGTGATCGACGCACTCAGTGGCGACACGGTCACGCTCACACACCCACCCATTGCGGCGCTGAAGTGGCCGCAGATGCAGATGGACTTCAAACTGCCGCCGCGCGCGCAGCAGCCACGCGATCTGGAAGCGGGTGACCGCCTGCAGATCGAGTTTGAAATGCAGGACGGTGATGTGCCGCGCATCACCAGCCTGCAGCGCGTGGCACCGGAGCCCGGCAAATGATCGCGGGCCTGATCCGCTGGAGCATCTCCAACCGTTTCCTCGTGCTGCTGGCCACCGCACTGCTGAGCGCCTGGGGCGTGGTGGCCCTGCAGCGCACGCCGTTGGATGCATTGCCCGACCTCTCCGACACGCAAGTGATCATCCGCACCACGTGGCCGGGGCAGGCGCCGCAGATCGTGGAGAACCAGGTCACCTACCCGCTGACCACCACCATGCTCTCGGTGCCAGGCGCTCGCGCCGTGCGTGGCTTCTCGATGTTTGGTGACAGCTTTGTCTATGTGCTGTTTGAAGACGATGTAGACCCGTACTGGGCGCGCTCGCGCGTGCTGGAGTACCTCAACCAGGTGCAGGCGCGCCTGCCGCGCGGCGCGAGTTCCTCGCTGGGTCCCGACGCCACGGGCGTGGGCTGGATCTACCAGTACGCGCTGATCGACCGCACGGGCGGGCAGGACGTGGCGCAGCTGCGCGCCCTGCAAGACTGGTTCATTCGTTTCGAACTCAAGACTGTGCCCGATGTGGCCGAGGTCGCCAGCGTGGGCGGCATGGTCAAGCAGTACCAGATCGTGCTCGACCCCGACAAGATGGCCGCCTACCGCGTGACGCAGGCCATGGTGGCCGAGGCGGTGGCGCGCGGCAACCAGGAGGCCGGGGGCTCGGTGCTGGAGCTGGGCGAAGCCGAGTACGCGGTGCGCGCCAGCGGCTACCTCAAAACGCTCGATGACTTCCGCGCCATCCCGCTCATCACCAGCGCCAGCGGTGTGTCGGTGCGCCTGGGCGACGTGGCGCGGGTGCAGACCGGTCCGGAAATGCGACGCGGCATCGGTGAGCTCGATGGCGAGGGCGAGGCGGTGGGCGGTGTGGTGGTGATGCGTTCGGGCAAGAACGCGCTGCAGACCATCGCGGCGGTAAAGACCCGGCTGGCCGAGCTGCAGCGCAGCTTGCCCCCCGGTGTGGAGATCGTGCCGGTGTACGACCGCTCAGGTCTGATCGAGCGCGCAGTGAAGAACCTCGGTCAAAAGCTGCTGGAAGAGTTCATCGTGGTCGCGCTGGTGTGCCTGGCTTTTTTGTTTCACCTGCGCAGCGCGCTGGTGGCCAGCATCTCGCTGCCACTGGGTGTGTTGATGGCCTTCATCGTGATGCAGCAGCAGGGCATCAATGCCAACGTGATGTCGCTGGGGGGCATTGCCATTGCCATCGGTGCCATGGTGGACGCGGCCATCGTGATGATCGAAAACGCCCACAAGCACCTGGAACGTTGGGCGCACCAGCATCCGGGTGAAACGCTGCAGGGCGAGCCGCGCTGGCGCGTGATCGGCGACGCCGCAGCCGAGGTGGGGCCGGCACTCTTCTTCTCGCTGCTCATCATCACGCTGAGCTTCATTCCGGTGTTCACGCTGGAAGCCCAAGAGGGTCGGCTGTTCTCGCCGCTGGCCTTCACCAAGACCTACGCCATGGCGGCGTCGGCCGGGCTGGCGGTGACGCTGATCCCGGTGCTCATGGGCTACCTCATCCGCGGGCGCATTCCTGCAGAGACGGCCAACCCGCTGAACCGCGCGCTGATCGCGCTGTACCGCCCGGTGCTGGATGCGGTGTTGAAGGCGCCGAAGCTCACGCTGCTGGTGGCTGCACTGGTGTTGGTGGCCAGCCTGTGGCCGTTGCGCCAGTTGGGCAGCGAGTTCATGCCGCCGCTGGACGAAGGCGACCTGCTCTACATGCCCACCGCGCTGCCCGGGCTCTCGGCGTCCAAAGCGGCCGAGCTGCTGCAGCAGACCGACCGCCTCATCAAGACCATTCCCGAGGTGCAGAGCGTGTACGGCAAAGCTGGGCGCGCCGAGACCGCCACCGACCCGGCGCCACTGGAGATGTTCGAGACCATGATCCAGTTCAAGCCGCGCAACGAATGGCGCGCCGGCCTCACGCCCGAGGCGCTGATCGAGGAGCTCGACCGTACCGTGCGCGTGCCGGGCCTGTCCAACATCTGGGTGCCACCGATCCGCAACCGCATCGACATGCTGGCCACCGGCATCAAGAGCCCGGTGGGGGTGAAGGTGGCCGGGCCGGATCTCGCCACCATCGACCGCCTGACTGGTGAGATCGAGCGCGCAGTGAAGGACGTGCCCGGTGTGAGCAGTGCACTGGCCGAGCGCCTCACGGGTGGGCGTTACATCGACGTGGACATCCGTCGCGCAGACGCGGCGCGCTACGGCCTCAACATCGCCGATGTGCAAGACATCGTGGCTGGCGGCGTGGGTGGCATGAACATCGGCGAGACGGTGGAGGGCCTGCAGCGTTTCCCGATCAACCTGCGCTACCCGCGCGAATTGCGCGACTCATTGCCCAAGCTGCGCGCGCTGCCCATCGTGGCACCGGGCGGCCAGCGTCTGGTGTTGTCAGACGTGGCCGATCTGCGCATCACCGAAGGACCCCCCATGCTGCGCAGCGAAAACGCGCGCCTGGCCGGTTTTGTGTACGTGGACATCCGCGGGCGCGACCTGCGCGGTTCGGTGCTGGACATGCAGCGAGCAGTGGCTGAGCAGGTGGTGCTGCCCGCCGGGTACTCGGTGTCGTGGTCGGGGCAGTTCGAATTTCTGGAGCGCGCTACGGCCAAGCTGAAGCTGGTGGTGCCGGTCACGCTGCTGATCATCTTCGTCCTGCTGTATTTGATCTTCCGCCGCTTTGATGAAGCGCTGCTGATCATGGCCACGTTGCCGTTCGCCCTGGTGGGTGGTGTGTGGTTGCTGTGGCTGCTGGGGCACAACCTGTCGGTGGCCAGCGTGGTGGGCTTCATTGCGCTGGCTGGGGTGGCGGCCGAGTTCGGCGTGATCATGCTGATCTACCTCAAGCAAGCCTGGCAGGAGCGCCTGGACGCCGGGCGCACCGACGAGCCTTCATTGCTGGAGGCGATCCGCGAAGGCGCGGTGTTGCGGGTGCGGCCCAAGGCCATGACGGTGGCCACCATCGTGGCCGGGTTGTTGCCGCTGTTCTGGGGCATGGGCACCGGCAGTGAGGTGATGCAGCGGATCGCTGCGCCCATGGTGGGCGGCATGATCAGCGCGCCGCTGCTCTCGCTGCTGGTGGTACCGGTGGCTTACCGGCTCATGCGCCGGCGCGAGGCACGCGGTCAGGGAAGGCCCACTGCTCAGCCGTGAGCGCAGCGAAATCCGATGTAGACCGCGTAGAAATCGGCCGCTTTCCAGGCCGCCACATCGGCCTTCATTTGTGAGCTGCCGTACCACCACGAGCCACCCATGGTGCGGCGCTCGTTGCCCTGTGCGTCGCTGACCCATTCCCACACGTTGGCACCCATGTCGTGCAGACCATTGACGCCGGCGGCGGTCTGTCCAGCCGGGGCTGCGCGGGGCCAGCGGTCGGGCTCGCTGGTGTTGGCGCCTTGTGGGCTGTTGCCCGTGGGCCAGGGGTAGGTGGTGCCGCGCTGCCAGGGTGCGGGTGGGTTGGCGCGCTGTTCGGTGAACGCGGCGCTCAGCCATTCGGACGCGGTGGGCAGGCGGCCACCCGCCCAGCGGCAATAGGCCGCGGCCTCGGCGTGCGTGAGGTGCACGGCGGGCAGTTGTGGGGAAGAGGGCGCCACACCATCGGGTTTGCGCCAGTTCCAGCCAGGCCTGCGCTGCCAGCCACCTTCAAACTCGAAACCACCGCCCTCACTTTCCGCTCGTGTGACGGTGGACGTGGCCTGGGCAAAGCGGGCGAACTGCTCGATCGTTACCTCGGTGCGGTCGATGGCGAACTTGCCCAGTTGGACGCGGTCGGCAGGCATTGCCGTTTGGGCCGGCGCTGAGGCGGACCATGCCGCCACGAGGAGCGGTGCAAAAGCACGGAGTGGGTGTTTCATGACCCGCTGTGACCCGCTCAGCTCGAAGGAGTTCGCAGCTCGTCGAAGCGGCTGGCGAATTCCTGGCGCAGTTGTTTGCGCACCTGGGCCGCGGCGTGGCGGCGGCGTTCGTCGGGCGTTTCGGGTTGCAGCGGCGGCACCGCCACAGGCTTGCCGTCGTCACCCACCGCCACCATCGTGAAGAAGCAGCTGTTGGCGTGTCGCACCACCTGGTTGCGGATGTTCTCGGTGACCACCTTGATGCCGATTTCCATGGACGATGTGCCGGTGTTGTTCACCGAGGCCATGAAGGTGACGAGTTCGCCCACGTGGATGGGCTGGCGGAACATCACCTGGTCCACCGACAGCGTGACCACATAGCTGCGCGCGTAGCGGCTGGCGCAGGCATAGGCCACCTGGTCGAGCAGCTTGAGCACGGTACCGCCGTGCACATTGCCTGAAAAATTGGCCATGTCCGGCGTCATGAGCACCGTCATGGAGAGTTGGTGGTTGGGCAGGTCCATGGTCGGGGTCCGGTTCGGCGCAGCACGGCGCTGCAGCCGCGGATTGTGCCCCGGCGCAAGCGCCTCGGGAATTGCAGGACTTTATACAAATCATTCGCATTTGCGATATCCTGCGCTCCTGCACTGGCCACGCACACCGGTCAGTCATCCTCCAGGAACCCATTTCATGCACTTCAAAACCGCCATCGCTGCCGCTGTTCTCGGTATCGCACTCTCTGCCCACGCACAGTCGCCGAGCGCAGCCACCCCGGCCAGCGTGGCCGCGCACTACGCCACGCTGGTGTACGCCAACTACGAAGACGTGGCGATCACGGCGCGCACGATGCAGGACGCCATCCGGGCGTTCACCGCCGCCCCTTCGGCCGACACGCTGGCCGCTGCGCGCAAGTCGTGGCTGATGGCGCGTGAGTTCTACGGCCAGACCGAGGCCTTCCGTTTCTACGGCGGCCCGATCGACAACGACAACGGCCCCGAAGGCCGCATCAACGCCTGGCCCATGGACGAGTCGTATGTGGACAGTGTGGACGGCAAGAAGACCGCCGGGCTGGTGAACAACCGCAAGGTGTCCATCACCAAAAAATCGCTCTCGAGCCTGAACGAGCGCGGAGGCGAAGAGAACATTGCCACCGGCTGGCACGCCATCGAGTTCATGCTCTGGGGGCAAGACCTCTCCGAGACCGGCCCGGGCAACCGCAACTTCGAAGATTTTGTAGACGGCAAGGCGCCCAACGCCGACCGCCGCCGCCAGTACCTCACGGTGGTTACCGAGCTGCTGGTGGATGATCTCTCCAGCCTGGTCAAGGCCTGGGCGCCGAGCCAGAAGACCAACTACCGCGCCCAATTCGAAAAGGGCGGCAACGAGTCGCTGCGCAAGATGTTCGTCGCGCTGGGCTCGCTCTCGCGCGGTGAACTCGCCGGCGAGCGGCTGGAAGTGGCCCTGGCCAGCCAGGACCAGGAAGACGAACACAGCTGCTTCTCCGACAACACGCACCGCGATGCCGTGACCAACGCCAGGGGCATCGAGAACGTGTGGCTGGGCCGCTTCACCCGGGTCGACGGCAGCTCGGTGCAAGGCCCCAGCCTGCGCGATCTGGTGGCGTCGAAGGACGCGACCCTTGCCGACAAGACCACGAAGCAGATCAGCGGTTCGGTGAAGGCCGCCGAGGCCATTCCGGCGCCGTTCGACCGGGCCATCGTCGGCCCGAAGGACGCGCCGGGCCGCGTGAGCATCGAGAAGACCATCGCAAGCCTGATTGCGCAGTCCAACGATCTGGTGGCGGCGGCCAATGCCGTGGGCATCAGCAAACTCACGCTGGCGAAACCATGAGTCGCGTGGCCTGGCGGGTGCCGGTTGTTGTCGCCGCCGTGCTGGGCGCGGCGGTCGCGGGTCTGCAGGCTGCGCCGGGCCCCGCCGATCCCCTGGGTGAAAAACCGGGCGGTGCCACCACCGTCTACGCGAACGGCAAAAACGCGTTCTCGTTCCCGTCAGCCAACCTGCCGGACGACGAACGCACGCGCTTCGTCATCGGCAATTCGTTCTTCAAACGCAACTGGGTCGAAGCGCCTTCGTCCACCACCATGCGCGACGGCCTGGGGCCGCATTTCCTGGCACGCTCGTGTGGTGGATGCCACCTGTTCGACGGCCGCGGTGAGCCGCCGCCCTGGCGCAAGGGCTTGTCCGACGAGCAGCCGCTGGCGCTGCTGATCCGCCTCTCCGTGCCGGGCACGGACGCGCACGGTGGCCCGAAGCACGAGGCCGTGTACGGCGACCAGTTCAATATCGCTGCGATCCAGAACGTGAAGCCCGAGGGCGAGGTGGTGATGCGCTGGAAGCCGCTGACCGGCCGCTTTGCCGACGGCACCCGCTACACCTTGCAGCAACCTCAATACGAGCTGCGCAAACTGGCCTACGGGCCGCTGGACCCCCAGACCTTGATGAGCCCGCGCGTTGCGCCCCAGCTCATCGGCGTGGGGCTGCTGGAGTCGATTGCAGAGAAAGACATCGTCGCCAACGCAGCGAACCAGGCCGCGTTGCCCGGCCCGATCAAGGGCCAGCCCAACCGCGTATGGGACGCCTTCGCCGGAGGCGAAATGCTCGGACGCTTTGGCTGGAAGGCCAACGTGGCCACGCTGGCGCACCAGACTGCGGGCGCCTTCCATGGCGACATCGGCATCACCTCGCGCCACTTCCCGGCCGAGACCTGCACTGCTGCGCAGAAAGACTGCCTGGCCGCACCCAACGGCTCCAACGACGGCCAACCCGAGATCGAAGACGAGACGCTGGAGCAGGTGGTTTTTTACCAGGCCACGCTGGCCCCGCCAGCCCGGCGCAATGCCCGCGAACCCCAGGTGTTGCGAGGCCAGCAGCTGTTTGCACAAGCGCAGTGCGCCGCGTGCCACCGGCCCTCGTACACCACGGCCGAAGGGCCGTTCCCGCGCCTCACCAGCAAGGCCTTGCAGGGCCAGACCATCTGGCCCTACACCGACCTGCTGCTGCACGACATGGGCGACGCGCTGGCCGATGGCCGGCCCGACTTTCTGGCCAACGGGCGGCAGTGGAAGACGCCACCGCTGTGGGGCCTGGGTCTCATCAAGGACGTCAACGGCCACACCCGTCTGCTGCACGACGGGCGGGCCAACGGCGTGCTGGAAGCCATCCTCTGGCACGGCGGTGAGGCCGAAGCCAGCAAGCAGCAGGTGCTGCAGTTGAAGAAGCCCGAGCGCGATGCGCTGGTCAAATTTGTGGAGTCACTGTGAAAAAAACATACCGTCTCATGACCTGCCTGGGGATGTGTCTGGCCCTGGGTCATGCCCAGGCGCAAAGCACCGAGCCGGTCGTGGCCTTCCCCATCTACAACGCCGCGCAGGCCATGCAGGGGCTGCACCAGCACACGCTGTTGCCGCGCGCACAGGCCTTTGCCGACGCTGCGCAAGCACTCACCTGGCAGACCACCGTTTACTGCGCCGGCCCGGCGGGTGCTGCCAGCGGGCTGCAGGCGGTGCGCCAGCAGTGGCAGAGCACGCTGCAGGCCTGGGAAGGTTTGTCCAGCGTGGCCACCGGTGCCGTGCTGGAGCGGCGCTCGCAGCGCCAGATCGACTTCTGGCCCGTGCGAGCGGCACTGATCGAGCGCGCCATTGCCCGCGCCCCACAAGGCGAGAAGGCCATGGAACTGGTGGGCACGCCTGCCAAGGGGCTGCCCGCGCTCGAATGGCTGCTGTGGACCCAGCCAGCGGCACCCGCCACGCCCGCCTGCGCATTTGCGCAAGAGGTGGCCAAAGACGTGGAACGCGAAGCCCAGGCCCTGGTGCAGGCCGAAGTGCGCATCGCCGCGCAGGACTGGGAAGAGAACCCCGACGTGGCCGGCAAGGCCATGGCGGAGTGGATCAACCAGTGGCTCGGTGGGCTGGAGCAACTTCGCTGGGGGCAGATGGAAAAACCCCTGAAGGCCGCACCCGCCGGCGAGCGCCCGGCCTACGCGCGGCTGGCCAGCCGCAGCGACGCCAGCAGCTGGCAGAGCCAGTGGAAGGTGCTGCGCGAACACGCGGGCGTGACGCCGGAGCAGCGCCGTGCACCCCCCCGGGCGGGCCAGGCGCTGGCGCCGATCGAAGCCATCCTGATCGGGCAGGGCAAGCTCGCGCTGGCGGCGAAGTGGAGCACCGCGCTCACGCAGGCCGACGTGGCAATGACCAGCGCCGACCCGGCGCGTGCGGCCTCGGTGCTCACCGCCTCCACCGCCTTGAAGTCGCTGAGCCTGATGTTTCAGAACGAGGTGGCCAGTTCGCTGGACATCCCGCTGGGCTTTTCGAGCGCCGACGGTGATTGAGCCCATCGACCTCCTGCGCCGGCGCTGGCTGGGTGCGCTCACCCTGAGCGCCTGCCTGCCTGCGCTGGCGTCGCCATCGGACAACCCAACGGCCAGCCTGCGCCTGCTCGCGGCCTGGCAGTCGGACGAGGACCACCGCATCGGCCTGATCGACCTCACGGCGGGTGAGGCGCGCGTGCACAGCACGCTGGCGGTGCCCACGCGCGCCCACGGGCTGCTGGTGGAGGCGTCGGGCAGTGTGCTGGCCATGGCACGCCGCCCGGGCGACTGGCTGCTGCGCTGGCAACCCGACAGCGGGGCCACGCAATGGCAGTGGATCGAAGACGACCGCCGCTTCAACGGCCATGTGATGGCCAGCGCGGACGGCCGCACGCTTTGGACCACCGAGACCGACCGCGACAGCGGCCAGGGCCGTGTGGCGCGGCGCGATGCGCGCACGCTGGCCAAGGCAACCGAGTTCGCCACCCAGGGCATGGACCCGCACGAGATGCTGGTGTTGCCGCAGCGCGTGGGCGATGTACCAGCCGGCAGCCTGCTGGTGGCCAACGGCGGCATTCCCACGCAGGCCGAGACCGGGCGTGCCAAGCGCGACCTGGGGCGCATGGACGCTTCGCTGGTGGCGCTGGACGGTGGCAGTGGCCGGGTGCTCGGGCAATGGCGCCTGGCGGACCCTCGCCTGAGCATTCGCCATCTGGCGTGGGACCCAGCGTCAAGCCGTGTGGGTATTGCGCTGCAGGCCGAACACGACGACGTGCAGGCGCGCGCGGCAGCGCCGGTGCTCGCGGTCTGGAACGGCCGTGAGTTGCTGGCCGCGCGTGAGCAGCCCGCGCTGGCCGGCTACGGCGGCGACATCTGCGCGCGCACTGGTGGTGGTTTTCTGGTGAGCTGCACCCGCGCGAATCAGGTGGCGATGTTTGGTGCCCAAGGCGTGTGGCAGGCCAGCCAAGCGCTGGTGGAGGCCTGTGCGCTGGGCAGCACCGCCGAGGGCTGGTGGGCCGCCGGGCGGTCGGATGCGATCAGCGACACGGCACAAGCTCCGGTCGGTTTGCCCGCCGGCTTGCGACTGGACAACCACTGGCTGGTGGTTGAATCATCGACGGGCAGCAGCTGAGGCTGCGCTCAGCCCTGCGCCATTGTTCAGTCGGGTGCCACCGGGTGCCCGGCCATCAGCTCCAGCGCCTTCACCAGGGCCGAGTGATCCAGATCACCCATGCCGTGCGCTGCGCAGGCCTGCATGAGTTGCGCGGCGTTGGCGGTCTGGGGAAGCGACACGCCGAGTTCCTTCGCGCCTTGCAGCGCCAGGTTCAGGTCTTTCTGATGCAGCTTGATGCGAAAGCCGGGGTTGAAGGTGCGCTTGATCATGCGTTCGCCGTGCACCTCCAGGATGCGGCTGGCGGCAAAGCCGCCCATCAGCGCCTGGCGCACCTTGGCCGGGTCGGCGCCGGCCTTGCTGGCGAACACCAGGGCTTCGCTCACAGCGGCGATATTGAGCGCCACGATGATCTGGTTGGCCACCTTGGTGGTCTGACCGTCGCCGTTGCCGCCCACCAGCGTGATGTTCTTGCCCATCAACTCCAGCAGCGGGCGCACGCGCTCGAACACCGCTTCGTCACCGCCGCACATGATGGTCAGTGAAGCCGCTTTGGCGCCCACTTCGCCACCCGACACTGGCGCGTCGATGTAGTCGGCGCCGAGGTCGTTGATCCTCTTTGCGAAGGCCTTGGTGGCCATAGGGCTGATCGAACTCAGGTCGACCACCACCTTGCGCGTCGCACCGGCGCTGTCCTTGAGGCCGGTGGCCACGCCGTTCTCGCCAAACAGCACGGCTTCCACGTCCGGGGTGTCGGGCACCATGGTGAACACCACCTCGGCCTCGCGCGCCACGGCGGCGGCGTTGTCGCAGCGCACGGCGCCTGCGGTTTGAATGGCTTCAGGCACCTGGCTGCGTGTGTGCACGAACAGCTGGTGGCCGGCGTTGGCGAGGTGCAGGGCCATGGGTGTGCCCATGATGCCCAGGCCGATGAATCCAATTTTCATGTGTTGTCCTTGTGGTGGGGCGGGCTCAGTAGCCGCCTTCGGTTTTGGGTGCTTGAGCGGCGCGCATGGTTGCCATCACCTGTTGCGCACCGGCTGCCATGAGGCGTGCGTCCGAGCTGACCGTGACGAACTGGAAACCCATGGCGATGCGTTTGAGCGCGGCTTCGGGCGAGCCGTTGTGGATGCCGGCCACCAGGCCGTGCGCCTTGGCTCGCGACAGGATGTGTTCCACCGCATCGGCGGCCTTGGGGTCGAGGTCGTCGAAGGTGGGCTTGCAGCCCAGCGCCAGCGACAGGTCGGACGGGCCGATGTAGATCGCGTCCAGGCCCGGCACCGAGAGGATGTCTTCCAGGTTGTCCAGCGCCTGCGCGGTCTCGATCATGGCGAAGGTCACGATGGTGTCGTTGGCGTGTTGCGGGTAGTCGGCACCGCCGTAGAGCAGGGCGCGCACCGGGCCGAAGCTGCGTGTGCCGCGCGGTGCGTAGTGCGTGTACGCCACCAGCTTCTGCGCGTCTTCACGGGTGTTGACCATGGGGCAGATCACCGCGTAGGCACCGGCGTCCAGCGTCTTCATGAGGATGCCGGGCTCCAGCCACGGCACGCGCACCACGGGCACGGTGGCGGTGGTGCTGACGGCCTGCAGCATGGTCACCATGGCCTGGTAATCGACCACGCCGTGCTGCAGGTCGATGGTCAGCGAGTCCCAGCCCTGGTGGGCCATGGTCTCGGCCGAGAAGCTGTTGGGAATGGCCAGCCAGCCGTTCACGACAGCGCCACCGGCGGCCCAGATCTCGCGCAGGCGGTTGGGTCTCATGGCTTGTCCTTGGTGGAGTTTGTGTTCATCGATCGAGCGCGGGGCGCTTGGGGTTGAAGGTCCAGTTGGGAATCAGGCTTTGCATGGCCATGGCGTCGTCGCGCGAGCCCAGGCCGTGCTGCAGGTAGAGCTGGTGGGCTTTCTCTACCTCGACCATGTCGAGCTCCACGCCCAGCCCTGGGGTCTTGGGCACCTGCACATGGCCGCCTTTGATTGTGAGTGGATCTTTCGTGAGGCGCTGGCCGTCCTGCCAGATCCAGTGGGTGTCGATGGCGGTGACCTTGCCCGGCGCGGCCGCGGCCACGTGGGTGAACATGGCCAGCGACACGTCGAAATGGTTGTTGGAGTGTGAGCCCCAGGTCAGGCCCCAGTCGCGGCAGGTCTGCGCCACGCGCACGCTGCCGGCCATGGTCCAGAAGTGCGGGTCGGCCAGTGGGATGTCCACACTCTGCAGTGACAGTGCGTGGGTCAGCTGGCGCCAGTCGGTGGCGACCATGTTGGTGGCCGTGGGCAGGCCGGTGGCGCGGCGGAACTCGGCCATCACCTCGCGGCCCGAGAAGCCGTCTTCAGCACCACACGGGTCTTCGGCGTAGGCGACCACGCCGCGCATGCGCTGGCCCAGGCGTATCGCGTCTTTCAGCAACCAGCCGCCGTTGGGGTCCAGCGTCACACGCGCGCCGGGAAAGCGCTCGTGCAGTGCGATCACCGCGTCCACTTCCTCCTCGCCGCGCAGCACGCCGCCCTTGAGCTTGAAGTCGTTGAAGCCATAGCGTTCATGCGCGGCCTCGGCCAGGCGCACCACGGCCTCGGGCGTCATGGCTTCTTCGTGCCGCAGGCGGCTCCAGGCGTTGTCGGCGCCGGGTTCACTCGCGTAGGGCAGGTTGGTCTTCGACTTGTCGCCCACATAGAACAGGTAGCCCAGCATCTCCACCGCGTCGCGCTGCTGGCCTTCGCCCAGCAGTGCAGCCACCGGCACGCCCAGGTGTTGACCGAGCAAATCCAGCAGGGCCGACTCCACAGCGGTCACCGCGTGGATGGTGGTGCGCAAGTCAAACGTCTGCAGCCCGCGCCCACCCGCGTCGCGATCGGCGAAGCGGGTGTGCAGCTGCTGCAGCAGCTTCTGGTGGTCGCCCAGCGAACGGCCGATCACCAGCTCGGCTGCGTCTTCCAGCGTCTGGCGAATCTTCTCGCCACCGGGCACCTCACCCACGCCGGTGCGGCCTGCGCTGTCGGTGAGGATGAGCAGGTTGCGCGTGAAGAACGGAGCATGCGCACCGCTCAGGTTGAGCAGCATGCTGTCGCGCCCGGCGACAGGAATGACGCGCAGGGCGGTAACGCGGGGCGTGGAAGCAACATTGGCGGAGGTTGGCATGAACTCAATCTGCCTTGATGTTGCGGGCCTCGATGAGTTTTTTCCAGCGCGCGAACTCGGTGGCCTGGAAGGTGGTGAACTGCTCGGGCGTGTTGGCCACGATCTCGAAGCCGAGGTCCAGCAGCTTGGGCTTGACCGTCGGGTCGTTGAGGATCTCGACGATGGCCTGGTGCAGCTTCGCTTTCACGTCGGCGGGGATGCCTTTGGGCGCGGCCACGGCCTGCCAGGAGTTCACGTTGGCGTCCTTGATGCCGAGCTCGTCCAGCGTGGGCACGGTGGGCAGCAACGGCGAGCGTTTGGCGCTGGTGATCGAGAGAGCGCGCAGCTTGCCCGCAATGATCTGCGGCATGGCGGTGTTGATGTTCATGAACGACGACTCCACCTGGTTGCCCAGCAGGTCGGTCATGACGGGACCACCGCCTTTGTAAGGCACGTGCACGCCGCTGGTGCCGGTCTGTTGCCAGTAGAGCTCGGCGGTGAGGTGGTCGCTGCTGCCGTTGCCCGAGGAGGCAAAGGTCATCTTGCCTGGGTTGGCCTTCTGGTAGGCCAGCACGTCGGCCATGGTTTTGTGCGGCGAGACGGCGGGCACGACGAGCACGTTGGGCGCCTGCACGGCGACGGTGATGTAGTCGAAGTCCTTGGTGGCGTCGTAGGTGACCTTGGTGAGGTGCGGCGCGATCACGAACGGGCCAAGCGAGGAGACAAACAGGGTGTGGCCATCGGGCGCGGCGCGAACCACTTGCGCGGCGCCGATGGTGCCGGTGGCACCGGCCTTGTTCTCCACGATGAAGGTGCCGCCCAGCTTTTCCTGCAGCTTGCCTTGCAGGGTGCGCGCGATGAGGTCGGTGGAGCCGCCGGGCGGGAAGGGCACGACGATGGTGACGTTTTTGTCAGGCCAGGCCATGGCGGTGGCAACAGTCATGGATGCGCCGAGCGCGCAGAGCAGTTTCTTCATTGCTTGTCTCCTTGTGGGTGGAATCGAATGGCTTTTTGCCGTTGATGGGTACCGGTGCCCATGTTTCTCGGATCGCATGGTACCGCTACCAAATCTTCGCGTCAACGGTCGTTTGTCGGGTGGGGATTGATGGGATGCACCTCGCGGGCTCGTGAGCGAGCGGCGCTCTGCTCCGCGGCTGTCCCCCGGGCCGGCTTCGCCGTCCCTCCTCCTTGATGCCGCTGCGCAGAACGCCACTCGCTCACGCGCTGAAGTGACGTGGGCGCGCCCTCGTGACGAGTGCCAACGAGGTCATTGGCGGCCATGGGGCACGGCGCAGCGGCATCAAGGAGGAGGGGCCGCAGGCCCCGGGGGACAGCCGCGGAGCCGTGCCCCGTGGTCGCCGATGACCGGACCCGCCGGAGAAAGAACTCAGGAAGTCTCCCGCTCCACGATGGAGAACCCCACATCCACCACCCGCGGCGCCACCTCGCGCCCCTCGGCCCGGTCGATCAGATGGCGCGCCGCCATGCGGCCTATGTCCACACCGTTGATGTGCACCGTGCTCAGCGCAGGCGCCATGTCGGCGGCAAAGGGCACGTCACCGAAACCCAGCACCGCCAGTTGATCGGGCACCGCGATGCCGCGCACCCGCGCCTCGGTCAGCACACCCAAGGCCAGCAGGTCCGAGCTGCAGAACACGGCGTCCACATCGGGCGCCTGCGCCAGCAACTGACCCAGGGCATTGCGCCCGCTCTGCAAGGACCGCGACGCACCCACATTGACCACGGTCACAGGCGCCAGGCCGGCGCGCACCACCGCGTCTGAGAACGCACTGGCGCGCCGGTCGGCGCGCTCGTCCTCGGCACGGATCAGCGCCAGCTTGCGCCGACCCTTGGCAATCAGAAAACGCGCCACCTCGCGCCCGATGTCGGCGTGCGAGAAACCCACCAGCATGTCGATCGGTGTGGGGGTGAGGTCCCAGGTTTCCACCACCGGAATGCCCGAAGCCATCAGGCGCGTTCGGCCCAGGCCCGGATGCAGGATGCCGGTGAGAAAAATGCCGTCGGGTCGGCGGCCGATGATCGCTTCCAGCAAGGATTCCTCGCGCGCCGCCGAGTAACCCGACTGCCCCAGCATGAGCTGGTAACCCGCGTCGAACAGCGTGTCGTTGAGTGCTTCGATGGTTGGCATGAAGACCGACATCACCGTGCTCGGCACCACCGCTGCAATCAGCCGACTGCGCGACGAGGCCAGACCACCGGCCATGCGGTTGGGCACGTAGCCGGTTTTCTGCACGGCATCCAGCACCTTCTGGCGCACGTCCGCCGAGACCTGCTCGGGCGTGTTGAGCACACGCGAGGCGGTGATGGGTGCCACGCCGGCGAGCTTGGCCACGTCGCGCAAGGTGATGGCGCCGCTGCCGCGCCGCGCGCGCCGGGAGTTGTCGGTTTCTTTCATTTGAGGCTTAATCAAGGCTTGAAATGGTACCGGTACCAAACTGAGGGTGATCGTATGCCGAAATGGCCGCCGACGCTCGTCAAGCCCCGCAATCTTAGGAGACAGGGATGTCACCAGCCCTTGATACACCGCTCGCAACACCGTCGATCACGCCGCTGACCATTCGCATGCACGCCAGCGACAACGTGGCCATCGTCGCCAACGACGGCGGTCTGCCGGTGGGCACGCCACTGCCCGGCGGCCTGGTGCTGCGCGACAAGGTGCCGCAAGGCCACAAGGTGGCGCTGGTGGACCTGCCCAAAGGCGCGCTCGTGCTGCGCTACGGCGTGCCCATTGGCCAGGCGCTGGCCGACATCGCTGCCGGCAGCTGGGTGCACGAGCGCCTGCTGCAGATGCCCGATGCGCGTGAGCTGGACAACCTGCCCATGGCCACGGTGAAGCCCGAGCCTCAGCCACCGCTGGAGGGCTACACCTTCGAGGGTTACCGCAACGCTGACGGCTCGGTCGGCACACGCAACATCCTGGCCATCACGCAGACCGTGCAGTGCGTGGCCGGCGTCACCGACTTTGCGGTGCGACGCATCAAGGCCGAGCTGCTGCCGCGATTTCCGAACGTGGACGACGTGGTGGCGCTGGAACACAGCTACGGCTGCGGCGTGGCCATCGACGCGCCCGACGCGATCATTCCCATCCGCACGCTGCGCCACATCAGCCTGAACCCCAACTTTGGTGGCGAGGTGATGGTGGTGAGCCTGGGATGCGAGAAGCTGCAGCCCGAGCGGCTGCTGCCACCGGGCTCGTTTGCCATCGTTGACGAACGCAGCGTGGCCGATGTCGGTGCCAGCGCCGACGCCACGCTCGATGTGGTCTGCCTGCAGGACGACGCGCACGTGGGCTTCATGTCCATGGTCGATTCCATCGTGCGCCAGGCCGAGGAGCACCTGGAACGCCTGAACGCGCGCCGCCGCGTGACCGTGCCCGCCAGCGAACTGGTGGTGGGCGTGCAGTGCGGCGGCAGCGACGCGTTCAGCGGCGTCACGGCCAACCCCGCCGTGGGCTTTTGCACCGACCTGCTCGTGCGCGCCGGCGCCAGCGTGATGTTTTCCGAAACCACCGAGGTGCGCGACGGCATTGCCCAGCTCACCGCTCGCGCCACCACGCCCGAGGTGGCGCAGGCCATGGTGCGCGAGATGGCCTGGTACGACGCCTACCTGCAGCGCGGCAGTGTGGACCGCAGCGCCAACACCACGCCGGGCAACAAGAAGGGCGGCCTCTCGAACATCGTGGAGAAGGCCATGGGCTCGATCGTGAAGTCGGGCAGCACGCCGATTTCCAACGTGCTGGCGCCCGGTGAGAAGCTAAAGCACAAGGGCCTGACCTACGCCGCCACGCCCGCGAGCGACTTCATCTGCGGCACGCTGCAGCTGGCCGCCGGCATGAACCTGCACGTGTTCACCACCGGGCGCGGCACGCCCTATGGCCTGGCCGCCGTGCCGGTGATCAAGGTGGCCACGCGCAGCGATCTCGCACGGCGCTGGCACGACCTGATGGACATCAACGCCGGCACCATTGCCGACGGTTCGGCCAGCATCGAGGACGTGGGCTGGGAAATGTTCCGCCTCATGCTCGACGTGGCCAGCGGCCGCAAGAAGACCTGGGCCGAACACTGGAAGCTGCACAACGCGCTGGTGCTGTTCAACCCCGCGCCGGTCACCTGATCTTCACGGCCTGGCCGTCGGTGATGGTGCTGCCCGGGTAGAGCAGCACCTGCTCGCCTTCGCGCACGCCCTCGCTTACCCAGGCCACGTCGGCGTTGCGCTCGCGCAGCGTCACCGCGCGGGCCACGGCGCGTTTCCCGTCGACCACGAACACCCTCCACGCCTCGCCGTCGCGCACCAGGGCGGCGCTTGGGACGAGCAAGGCGCCTTCCTGGCGGGAGACGGTGATGCGTGCATCGACCCGAAAGCCATCGCCCAGGCGCTGCAGCACAGCGCCGGTGGTGTCCAGGTCCACGATCACGTTCACCCGCTGCTCCTCGATGCCCAGCGCCGAGACCTTGGTGAAGGCCACGGGCTCGATGCGCACCACGTGGCCGGGCAGGGCGGGCGCTCCGGTGGTGAGCGTGAGGCTCACGGGCGTGCCCGGCGCGATCGGCTGCACCTCGCTGGAGAGCACGTCGACCACCGCTTCCACCGAAGCGACGTCGCCGATCTCAAGCAGGTGCTGGCCCGCCGTCACGGGCGAGGCGCTGTCCAGGTGCAGCTTGATCACCTGGCCATCCACCGGGCTCTTGAGCGACCACAAACCTTCAACGCGTTGGCCCGAACCCGGCTCGGAACGCGCCAGCGCCGCTTGGGCTTCAGCCAGTGCGAACTCGGCCGCGCGCACTTCGGCGCGCCCGGCGTCCAGCGCCTGCTGCGCCGAGCGCCGCGCCAGCACCGCCTGGTCGAGCGCGGAGGGCGCGATGAAGTTCTCGCGCGCGAGTTTCTGCGAGCGCTCGGCCTCCAGGCTGGCCAGGGCCAGTGCGGTGTCCAGGCGCTGCAACTGTGCACTGGAGGCACGGCGCACCGCATCGGCACTGCCCACGCGCTGCTGCAGCACCAAGCGCGTGCGTGCGTCGATCATCTGGGGCGCCACCGGTGTCAGCGTGGCCACCACGTCGCCCGCGCGCACGGTGTCGCCCACCTTGAGCGTGGGCCGCGACAGCTCGGCTTGGGTGGGTGCAGAAATCAGGTAGCGATGCTTCAGGCGCAGCTGACCGTCTTCTTCGATGGCTTGCTCGAAACGGCCGGTGGTCACCGGTGCCACCTCCACCAGCAGGGGGCGTGGTTGAAAGGCCCAGAAGGCCAGGGCGGCAACCCCCAGCGCTGCTGCGACCCAGGGCGCCCAGCGGCGCCAGCGGTGGTTGGATTTGGTGTTGTTCATTCGCGGACTTTCAATACGGCAACGAGATCAAGCCGGTCGATCTGGCGGCGCACCAGCAGGGCGCTCACCACACCGGCGGCCAGCACGATCAGCGCGGCCCAGGCGTAGGTGGCAGGTTCGATGACCACCGGGAAATCGATGTTGTCCGAGGACATGAGCCGCATCAGCAGGGATGCCAGCAACCAGCCCGCCAGCGCGCCGATGGGCAACGCCAGCAGCAGTTCTCCCCCGAGCTCGCCGAGCAGCAACACCGAGACCTCGGCGCGCGTCATGCCCAGCACGCGCAGGCTGGCCAGTTCCCATGCCCGTTCAGACAAGGTGATGCGCGCGGCGTTGTAGACGATGCCCACCGCCATGGCCACGGCAAACAGCGTGAGGATGGTGCTGAACACGCCCATGTTGCGCGAGGTGGTTTCGTTGAAGCTGGCCATGGAGCCAGCCTTGTCGAACACCGCCGAGATGACCGGCGCGCGCTTGACCGCCGCCCAGAACGCGCCCATGGCCAGCGGGTCCACCCGCAGCGCGGCCTCGGCCACGCCGGCGCCGTCGCGTGCCAGGGTGTTCATGGCGTCCAGGTTCATGAAGGCCTGCTTGCCCATCATGGTGTGCACGATGTCGACCACCTGGACCGTGACGCGCCGCTGGTGCCACAGGCGGAACTCGATCTCGATGCGGTCGCCCACGCGTGCGCCCACCGCGTCGGCCAGCAGTGCAGACATCACCAGTCCGCTGGCCGGCAAAGCCACATGGCCGCGCACGTCGTCCACGGCGCGCAGCAGCTGTGCGCCGTCGACCAGGCCGGTGAGCGCTGCGTCTTCACTGTGACCGAGCCTGCGCACACGCACCGGCTCGCTGCGGTAAGGCTCGGCGTTCATCACACCGGGCAGGCGCTTCAGGTCTTGCACCACCGAGAGCGGCACCGGACGGTGAAAGCTCACCAACACGTCGCCTTGCTGCACCTGGCGGAACTGCACGTCGACGATGTGGGCGATGGCGTCCAGCCAGAAGGCGCCCGAGATCTGCAGCGCCACCGAGAGTGCGATGCCGGTGACGGTGAAAGCCGCGCGCAGCGGGCGGCGCTCGAAATTGCGGATCACCATGAGCGTGCCTGTGCTCACGCGCCGACCCAGGCCCAGCCGTTCGATCAGTGTTTTGCGGTAGTTCGGTGGTGTGGGCGGTTGCATGGCCTGCGCAGGCCGCAGGCTGACCACGGCGCGGATGGCCGTCCAGGTACCCGCTGCTGCAGCGGCAAAC
This sequence comes from Burkholderiales bacterium, assembly GCA_003241965.1. GTDB lineage: Bacteria > Pseudomonadota > Gammaproteobacteria > Burkholderiales > Burkholderiaceae_C > Hydrogenophaga. The sequence continues at coordinate 30,858 of QBMB01000051.1, forward strand.
GCCAGTGCGGTGGCCGCCACCACCAGCCAGGGCGTGGTCACGTAGGCCAGGTGGTTGAAGCGGAACACCTCGTCGTACAGGCCCAGCATCAGCCGACCGATGACCAGGCTCAGGCCCAGCCCCACCGCCACGCCCAGGCCAGCGATCACGAGCGAGAGCTTGATGTAGTGCCAGGCTATGGCAGCGTCGCTGTAGCCCAGCGCCTTGAGCGCGGCGATCTGGCTGCGCTGCGTGGCCACCTGGCGGCTGATCACCACATTGAGGATGAACATGGCCACCGCGAGAAACATCGACGGCAGCACCGTGCCCATCACCTTCAGCTGCGAGAGTTCGTCGGCCACGATCTTGGCCGATAGCTGCTTGTCGCGGCCCACCGCACCGAGCGTCCCGTAGGCGTCGAGCAGGCGGTCGGTCTGCTCGATCACGGCGGGCGGTGAGGCGCCGGCTTCCAGCCGCAGCGAGACCTGGTTGAAGGCGCCCTGCAGATCAAAAGCGTGCGACATGCGTTCGCTGTCGATCCACCAGATGCCGAAGGTCTTGTCGTCGGGTGCGCCGCCGCGTGAGGCGAACACATACTCGGGCGAAATCGCCGTGCCCACCAGATGCACCTGCTCCAGCCGGCCATTGAGGATCGCATCGACGCGGTCGCCGGCTTGCAGGCCGCGTGCCACCGCAAACCGGTCGCTGACCACCGCCTCCAGCGCCCGGCCGCGCTCGGGCCAGCGGCCGCTGCGCAGCGTGAGCACGTTGAGACCCTGGCGCTGGGCGTGCACCTGCGCCAGGTCCAGGCCGATGAAACGTCCGGTCACAGGCGCGTCAGCCTGCGGCAGCGCGATCTGCGCGTCCATCACCACGTCGAGCTTCACCTCGGCCACACCGGGGATGGCGGCCAAGCGTGTGCCCAGGTGCAGCGGCGCGCGCTTGACGCTGGCGAACACATCGGCGAGTCGGTTGTCGCGGTAGAAGTTGTCGCGCGAACCCTTGAGCGATTCGTGCACCGAGAACATGCCCACGAAGCTGGCCACGCCGATGGCCACCACCACCGCGATGGTGGCCACCTGTGCGCGCAGTCGCTTCAGGTCGCGCCAGAGCTTGGTGTCCAGGGCCTTCATGTTGGACTCACCAGCTCAGGGTGGACGCAGCCACCTTGTGCGCATTGATCTGCGTGTCCTTGATACGGCCATCGGCCAGGCGCAGCACGCGGTCGGCCATGCTGGCAATGGGTGCGTTGTGCGTGATCACCACCGTGGTTGTCCCCAGCGTGCGGTTCACGTGTTCGATGGCCTGCAGCACCATCACGCCGGTGGCGCAGTCCAGCGCGCCGGTGGGTTCGTCGCACAGCAGCACAGCGGGCCGCTTGGCGATGGCGCGCGCAATCGCCACGCGCTGTTGCTCCCCACCCGAGAGCTGCGACACGAAGTGGTTCATGCGCTCGCCCAGGCCCACCAGCGCCAGCGCTTCTTCGGGCGGCATCGGGTCGTCGGCCAGGTCGGTGACGAGTGCCACGTTTTCCAGCGCGGTGAGGCTGGGGATGAGGTTGTAGAACTGGAACACGAAGCCCACGTGCTCGCGCCGGTAGCGAGTGAGTTCGGCGTCGCTGGCGCCGGTGAGCTCGTGCGACTCGCCCGCATGCACCCAGCGCGCCGTGCCGGCGCTGGCGCTGTCCAGCCCGCCCAGGATGTTGAGCAGGGTCGACTTGCCGCTGCCCGAGGCCCCCAGCAGCACCACGAACTCGCCCTGGACGATGCGCAGGTCAACCCCGCGCAGCGCGTGCACGGCGGTGTCGCCTTCGCCATAGACCTTGGTCAGGCCCTGGGCGATGAAGACGGCTTCAGCGCCGAGGGGGGCGCTGTTCATCGGCATGTGGGACAAAAGTGCGTCCATGGTGGATTCGACCACCCAGGCCTTCGTGTGACCTTGATGACCGTCAAGTCAAAGGCATTGCCTTAGACTCGCGCCTCCTGTGATGACCGCCCTCTCTTCCCCC
>QBMB01000052.1:0-22714 GCA_003241965.1 Burkholderiales bacterium
GGTGGGGGGGAAGAGTGGTCGGTTTGTGGTGGAGTAGTACTCTGGCGAACGACCTCAATTCGTTCTCTCAGGCACGTCATGACGCGCTGACTCCAGACGCACCCACTCCTCGTACAACTCGGGCCACGATGCTTTGTACCGCCCGGTGTGGATCTTCACAAGATCATCTCTTCCAGCAGCTTGGGCGGCCGCGATCACTTGTCGGATGATTCGAGAATCAGGTGCAATATGAAGTGCCTCAAGTGAGGCGTCCAGCATGATCAGTGCATTTTCATGAGTTACTGGAGTCAACACAACTTGCGCGATTAGCACATCAGACTTGAACAAAACGGTGTCTCGAGCTTTGTTCAAGGTGTCCACTTGGTACCATGCAGGTCGCCATTTTGCCGGCAAGTAGAGTTGGCTAACCTTGAAGTAGTCAACTGCAACGAATGCAAGCGCCAAGAGCAAGGCAATGGACACGGCAACAAACTTCAGGGAATGAACTGCCGGCAGTTGACTTTCACTGTGGGCTGCCTCGTTACTCTCTCGGCGTCCGAGCACCACCATCACGATTGCAAGCGCAACAAGAATCTGGAAAAGCCCGTACCACAGTGGAAACTCGACGAGGCTATGAAATCCTACTAGACTCAAAATGCTCCATCCGAACTGCTCCTGATACAGTTTTGTGTTCCACGGCCTAAGTTTCAAAAAGCTCAAGATCGCGAATAAACATGCGCACAAAGCAGCAGGGATTCCCCATACGAAGGCAAAGTGAAGGGGCAAGTTGTGTGCATTCGACAGCTTCATGCAAAAGCGCTCACCGTCATATGGCGTGATGTAGTGTGCGAACAAAAGTTCGCCCGGACCCCAGCCAGTCCACGGCTTGAGTGAAATCAAGTGTGCGACGTTAGTCCAAAGTACCTTGCGACTAACACAGGCATAGTCTTCGCCCAAGCGAGAAAACAGATTTCGCTCGAGCGAGTAGCCCCATATCAATTGAAACAACCAAGGCAATACTTGAGTGGCGATTAAGTAAATTGCGCCAACTCCAATGAGCGATGCGAACAAATAGAGTTTACGTCCGGGCCACCAGTACAAGACTAGCACGGAGATCAGTATCAAGTGGACCATACCTGTGCGCGACGCGGTCGCGGCGAGCGAGACAACCAGCACAAAAGCCGTCCATGATGCGTTGAAAGCTGACAACCGCTTTTTTGTCAGTAGGTATAGGATACACAAAAGACCCACAGCGAGCAGTGTCGCCAGTAGATTGGTTTGCTGTATGTTGGCTGTCACTTCACCAGGTTTAGTAAGAACAACCCAAACGCCTATGTTGTTCTCAACATCGAAGTACTGCAATAGACCTAGGAAAGCGCTGCCTACAGCGGCAAACAACAATCCCCAGGCTACAACTTCATCGAAACGATAACGCACGCGTGGCCACAAGCCAACCAGCAGAGCACCGGATAGCCATGCGGAAAGGTCCGGCAACATGGCGGGCAAGGGGCCTGCAATGATAGGCCAAAACCATGGCAATGCGACAAGTGCAGTTGCGGTCCAAACCAGGAATTCAACTGGTAAGATCGCGCACTTTGGATTGGTATCGATCAGAGTATCGTTCATTGGAACTCAAGCAAATGTGCGTGCATCGATCGTGAGCTTACCATCCGTCAAACGGTATGCAACCCAAGGGTAAGGCAGTTGAGCGATCAATAACGATGACCCAATCGGTGACCAAATCGTTTACTAACGGCAAATATCCCATTTGCTCTGGAGTGATGCCAAATTTACGAATTACAACATGTAATTCGTTGAGGCGGTCGGCATTCTTGGATTCAAGCTGACTGAGTGGTCTGAGCAGCTCCAGAATACGAGGGCGTTGATCGCTGTAGGACCTCCACCGGGATGGGCGAAATGCGGGGTGCAATCCAAGAAGTGACATCTGGACACTGCCCAAATAGTCAGTATCGTTAGGAGTACTTAAATGAATACCGATTGGCTTTGGGCCGTTCCAAGGCAATGTAGTAAAAGGGGCTTGCGCCTCTTGCAGATGCCGTTTGTCCACGTCAAAGGCCTGAACCACACGAAACCGATCGCCTTCAAATGCCAGAAAGACAGGCCGGGCAGCTGCCACATGTATCAGTCCATAGACCAACGCAGTCACCTGAACCAAAGCAATCAGCCCCATGTCAACACGCCACTTCAACTTCGACTTGACAGGGCTGTACAAGACCAGCGTCAACACTGGACCACAGACCACATCCACGGCCATTAGTAAAAAAAACAAAGCGGCGCCACCTGTTAGGCGATGCAACCCGTCGGGATACCAGACTCGATAGACCAACCAAGCAGCGACAAGCCCCACAAGAAGACTTACGCCAAAGTGCAATGTTGCTGCCTTAGCAGCATACAAATACCGTTCGCGCGAACGCATAGAGGCTCCGTGAATGCAAAAAAAGAGCGCCGAAGCGCTCCTTTTACTTAGGCGAATCTACGCTTACTTGCACTCTGCGGGAGCAAAGCGAGCTTGCAAAGTGCCAGCAGTTACACCGGTGAAGCTGCCAGCCTGTGCACCTGTAACGGCGCAGCGCCATGCCACGGACTGTGCCGGCGGCGTGAAGGTGGCAGTGCCAGTAGGGAGGGCAGAACCAGCGGGAGCATTCGGAGTGATAGTAAGCGTACCGCCACCAGCAGCAGCCGTGGTTGTCACAGTGATCGTACCGGTAGCCGCAGCAATGGAGACGCTAGCGACGTTGCGCGTCAGCGCAGGTGCCGTATAACCCAGGCCATAGCCAGCAGCATCGTTGGATGGATTGCCCGAAGACAAAACGTCTTGCACGTTGACCTTCGCAGCGGACGCAGCAACCAAGCCCTCCGACACGCGAGCACGAACCGTGTAATCCTGATAAGCCGGCAGAGCAACAGCAGCCAGAATACCGATGATGGCCACCACGATCATCAGTTCGATCAGGGTGAAACCTTTTTGCATGGAACGCTTCATGGAAAAAACTCCTTGGGGGTTTGGGTTGGGAACGCGTGTCTATGAGCAGACGGCGTGCCAACTGGAACTGGCGTGTTTTTTGCGGCCTATTTCACGCTTAAGCGCCCCACAGTGACCATTTGTGACATCTGGGTCGGTTCATGACCGACATTTTTTGTCACCCCGGTCGGCCTCGACCGTTTTTGTCACCCGAAACCTGACTCCTCAGAGCTCGAAGGTCTGACCTGCGCTGAGCCAGCGAATATCGTGCCGGGCGTTGTGTGCGCTCTGCGGCACATCGTCGAAGCGGCGGATCTCTTCCATGATCAGCCCGGTTTCGGCCGGCTTGGTGTGCGTGATGTAGATGGGGTAGTGCTGGCTGCGGTCGATCTGCTCCAACTCTTCGGCCAGCAGCCCGGGCGCGAGGTGCAGGCTGCGCCGGGCAAGCGCTTCTTCGCGGTCGCTGAAGGCTGTTTCGATCACTAACAAGGCCACGGGCAATTGGTTGACGCGTTGCCAGAAGGCGGGATTGCGTCCGGTGTCGCCACTGAACACCCAATGACCTGACGGCGAGGCGGCGGCGAAGCCGACCGCGGGCACGGTGTGCACTGCCGGCAGCACTTCCACAGCCTTGCCGCACACCTGCAGCACCTCGCCCACGGCAATGGGCACGAAGCGCATGAGCGGTCGTTCGGCGCTGGGGATGGCGGAGAAGTCGGGCCAGATCAGGTTGTTGAAGATGTGGGCCTTGAGCGCGGCGATGGTGCCGGGCAGGGCGTGCACTTGCAGGGGCTGGGCATGGGCTGCGAGCCGCCGCGCGGCCACGGCGTCGAGCATGAGCGGCAGCGACGCCACGTGGTCCAGATGCGAGTGCGTGAGCAGCACGTGGTCGATCTGCGCCATCTCGTCCAGGGTGAGGTCGCCCACGCCGGTGCCGGCGTCGATGAGGACGTCGTGGTCGAGCAGGAACGAGGTGGTGCGGCAGCCATGGGCGATGGCTCCGGAGCACCCCAGTACGCGTACCCTCATTGGCTGTTTGGCATGGTGTGGCCGGCCGAGCCGGTCCTGGGTTGCGGGGGTTGTATCGATTCGATCGGTGTGGCGCCGTCCCACGCGGGATCCAGCGGCAACTGCCTGCGCGAGGCTACCCTTTCGGCGTACAGGCGGTAAAGGACTTTTTTGGCATTTTGACGCTGGAGATTGAGCAGGTGGACATCACACGCATCCCAGTCCTGCGCGCGCCACGCTCGAAGCGCTTGTTGCCACAGGCGCAGCTCATCCCGCAGATTGGTGGGCAGCTCGCGGATGGAGCCGAGCGGGGTGTAGATGGCGATGGGAGTTGCGCCCGGGGTCAGGCGAAGGCAATCGAGTTCTTGCCACACCACGTCCGGCTGGCGTTGCCGATCTTGCTCGGTGGCTACCTCGTTCACGCCATAAACAGCGCGCAGAGTGGCGGGGTTCAGCGGTGCAGGCCAGCCTGGGTGCTTCTCGTCCGGGCGGACCAAAAGGCGAGCACTCACCAAACCCAGCGCGGTCGTGAGCACCACCATCAACACGGTGCCCGCCAGCGGCAACACCAGGCCCTGGCTCAGGTGCAGCCAGCTGTTGAGTCCGGTCACGCCCAGCAACACGGCCACACCCAGCGCCCCGCCCGACCACAACCCCATGCGGGGCAGCACCCATGCCAGCAACAGACCTGAAGCAACGAGGACCACCAACTCGTAGCCCAGCGCATAGTCGGGTTTGACACTCAGTTGCCCATCGAGCATGCCGGTGATGAGGTTGGCGTGTGTTTCCACGCCGGGGTAGTCGGCGCCCACGGGCGTGAGGCGCAAGTCTTTGAGCTCTGGTGCCGTGGTGCCCAGCAACACGATCTTCCCCTGGAGTTGCCTCGCCGGCAGGCTCCCTGCCAACACCTCGACGGCCGACACGTAGCGGAACGATCCGCCCTGCGGACCACCGTGCCCTCGGTAGGGCACCAAGGCTGCAACACGGTCGTCTACCGGAATGGCGATGGTCTGCCCGCCGTGCTGCAGGCGAATGCTCTCCAAGCCGCTGAAGCGGCGCGCCATCATGAAGCCCGAGGCAAATTCGGGCTCCACCGCGGGGGCGCCCAGCACGCGACGAAAGACGGCCAGCGCCAACGACTCGTACAGATGGCCTTGGTGTTCGGCCAGCAGGGGCAGCGAACGCACCATGCCATCCCGGTCGGGCAATGCATTGAAGGCGCCCGCGTTGGGCGCCGCTTGAGCCAGCTCAGGGATGTTGGACTCGACCGAGTCCCAGCGGGTGATGCGCACCGGGCGGCCCCGCAAGACGTCTGCGCTCAGCACCGGAGCGGGCAACACGCCAGTGGTGCGGGCGCTGGGCTCGTTGCTGAAGAAATAGCCGAGCACCACCGGGCGGTCTTTGAGCGCATCGGCGAACAGAGCGTCGCCTCCGGTCTGTGGGTCGGGCCGGGGAAACACGATGTCAAAACCCAGCACCGCAATGCCTTGCTGCTCGAACAAGGTGTCCACCAGCCGCGCCAGTTGCTCGCGTGGCCAAGGCCATGGCCCCAGAGCAGCCAGGCTTGCGCGGTCGATGTCGACGATGACGACCCGCGATTCGAATGTGCCCGGCATGCTGGCGCGCAAGCGGGCGTCATACACCGCGTTGTCGAGTTGCTGGAGGACGCTGGTGGGGACAAAGCCCAGTGCGTGCAGCAAGGCCAGCCCCATGGGAAGCAGCGTGATCAGGAAGCGCAGACCGCGCCGTTGCAGGGTCTGCAGCATGACTGAAAGGGCGCCCAACCTTCGACCCGATCGGGTCTCAGGCGCCTCGGGCGTTCATGGCAAATGCGAAGCGAAGAGCGCTTACAGCTGCACGAACTGCATCTTGGTGCCCGCCAGCTCCAGCAGGTCGCCGTGGCGCAGATTGACGGCATCGGTGCCGATCGGGTTGCCGTTGATGGTGGGCTTTTGCACACCTTCAACCATGGCCACCACGAAACCGTGGGGGCGGCGGGTGATCGCGGCCACTGCCACACCGGGCTTGCCGATGGTGGTGACCACTTTCACCAGCGGCACTTCGCGCCCGGCTGCCGTGCCCGACATCACCTTGATGGCGGCGTTGGCCACCGCCATGGTCACCGTGGGTTCCGCTGCAGCGACAACGGCCCCGGCGTTGATCACCATGGTTTTCTCATGGCTGTCGTTGGCACCTTCGTGCACAAACTTGATCTTGTACTTGCCGATCTCGACCGTGTCGCCGCTTTGCAGCTGCTGCTTCTTGATCGCCTTGCCGTTGACGTAGGTGCCGTTGGTGCTGTTGAGGTCTTCGAGGAACACATCGGCGCCGGACATCTGCATGACGGCGTGCTCACCGCTGACGGCCAGGTTGTCGATCACGATGTCGTTGTAAGGACGGCGACCCAGCGTGGTGCGGTCTTTGGTCAGCTGCACTTCCTTGATGACGACACCGTCGATGGAAACGATCATTTTCGGCATGGCCGACTCCTCTGGAACCTGTTGATTTGTTGGTCGGAATCTGAATTACTTGCCCAGCATGCGCGAAAGTATGCCCTTGCGCACCGGCTTGGAACGAGCATACGCCAGTATCACCGATATGTTGTCGCGGCCTCCGCAGTCGTTGGCAGCATCGACCAGGGCCTGGGCCTTTTCTTCGAGCGTTCCGGCGGTGATCAGTATGGCGGCGATGCGCTCGTCGCCCATCATGTCGCTCAGTCCGTCCGAGCAGAACAGGTAGAGGTCTTCGTCCTCGATCCGGTATTCGTTGACTTCGAGCAACACCGTGTCTTCCACGCCCAGCGCGCGCGTGACCAGGTTCTTGTGGGTGGCGTATTGCGCTTGCTCCAGCGAGATCAGGCCGGCGTCGATCTGTTCCTGCAGCAGAGAGTGATCGCGTGTGATCTGGGTGAAGCTGCCCTCGCGCATGCGGTAGCAACGCGAGTCGCCCACGTGGCCGATCATGGCGCGCGTGCCCACAAACACGCCCATCACCAACGTGGTGCCCATGCCGGCGTACTGCGGGTTGGAGTTGGCGGCATTGAAGATGGAGCGGTTGGCGTTGTCGATGCAGATTTCCATGGCACGGCGCAACTCGCGCACGCTGGCATCAACGCCACCCTCGGCCATCCAGCGCCCCAGCTCCGTCTTGATGAAGGTGGTGGCCATGGCGCTGGCCACTTCACCCGCGTTGTAGCCACCCATGCCGTCGGCCAGCACCACGATCTGGTTGTCCGCATCGAGCGACACGGAGTCCTCGTTGTTGTCACGAACCAGACCCGGATCGGTCAGAAAAAAATACTCAAAAGTCATAGAGTTCAAGTTATACCCGCAGAACGATGTTGTCTTTTCAGGAACGGGGCGGCGAGTCGGGCCGCAGCGTGACTTGCGTGGCAACCATGGCATCTTCCGCATCGCGCGGGAGGGCTTGCGTCGCTTCAAACAGGCTGTTGCCCGTGTCCGTCGACACATTCCGGGCGGCCATCGCAGCGCCACCGGGTGCGCAGCGCCGCAGCTGGGCGGCCAGCTCGGCACCCGACTGGTAGCGGTCAGCGGGTGACTTGGCCAAGGTCCTGTCCAACACGTCGGCCAGCGCTTGGGGCAGCTCGGGCCTCAGGCTGCGCACGCTGGGCGCCGGCTGGTTGGCGATCTGGTACATCAGCGCGGCCATCGAGTCGCCCTTGAGCGGCAAGCTGCCGGTGAGCAACTGGAACAGCATCACACCCAGCGAATAGAGGTCGGAGCGGCCATCCACGTGCAGGCCCGCGAGCTGTTCGGGCGACATGAAACTGGGCGTGCCCAGCACCATGCCGGTCCGGGTCTTGCTCGAACCGGTGATGCGCGCGATGCCGAAGTCGGTCACCTTGACCGACTGTGTGGCTGCATCAAACATCACGTTGGCCGGCTTGATGTCACGGTGCACCACCTGCTGGCGGTGCGCGTGGTCCAGCGCGGTGGCGACCTGCTCACCGATGCTGAGCACGGTGGCCACCGGCAGCAGGTTCTCCGCACGGGCGAACTCCACCAGATCGCGCCCGGGCAGGAACTCCATGGCAATGAAGGCGAGGTCGTGCTCTTCGCCGGCATCAAAGATGGTGACGATGTTGGGGTGTTGCAGGCGGCCTGCGGTTTCAGCTTCGCGAAAGAAGCGCTCGCGCACATCGACCAGTTCGGAGCCTTCAAATTCTGCGCTGAGCGCCAGGGTCTTGATGGCCACCATGCGCCCGATCTTCGGATCGCGACCCAGGTAGACCACGCCCATGGCGCCCTTGCCGAGTTCCTTCTCCACGCGGTAGCGCCCCAGCATGGGTTTTTCCACACCCCCGTTGTCCAGCACCAGGGAGCCGCCCGGGTGTGAATACCCGCTCCCGAGCACCACCGTCTCCGACAGGTTTTTCGCGCGCTTCAGACGCCGCTGCACATCGGCATCGCTGCGGTCGAGCTTGGCCATGTGTTCGTACACTGCCTCGGCCTTGTTGAACTGGCGCTTGCGCTCGAAGTCCAGCGCCAGGTGCTTGAGGTTGTCCATCAACGCGTCGCTGAAAGGCACGCGGCGCATGCGGTCGAAGGCCATGTCCAGCTGCCCCTGACCCTGCAGGGCCAGACCCATCATGCGGTTGGTCTCGGCCGACTCTTCGTCGGCCTTGGTCTTGCCCGCCTCGGTGACGAGAAAGCGGCGCGTCGTGAGCGCGAGGTGCCCGATCAACAGCAGTGCCGCCGGAAACACCAGCTGCAGCCAGGTGGAAGCCGCCGACAGCAAACCGTATTCGACGCCCAGCAAGGTCACAAACAGGACAGCGGTGCAGGCCGCACCGGCCGCGGCCGACAACTGGGGCAGGGCCCACACGACGTAACCCACGATCAACAACAAGGCACCCAGTACAGCCAGACCACCCCAGACCGGCTGAACGATGTGATGCCCGCTCAAGATGCTGGAAGTGATGTGGGCCAGGATGGTGGCGGGCGACATGGCAGCCGACACCGGTGTGGTGAACAAGGTGCCCACACCTGCGGCGGTAGCGCCGATGATCACGATCTTGTCGGCGTACTTGCTGGCGTTGATGCGGCCGGAGAGCACGTCGTGGAACGAGTCCACAGCGAAGGCGGGTCGACCATCTCGATCGGGGTAGAACTGGGGCAGCAGGCGGGCCGCATCGTCGGTAGGTATCAGGCTGCGCCCCAGCTGAACGCCTTGGCCGGGCAGCAACTGGATGTCCTGACTGGTTAGGTTCAGGCTGTGGGCTGCAATGGTCAGACCCAGGGACGGCACCGCAAATCCGTCGAAATGGACCAGCAAGGCTTCCTGGCGAACGGCGCCGTCGATGTCGGGCAGCTGGTTGAGATGCCCGACACCCAGCGCGGCTTCACCGACGGCGGTCAGCGGCTGCTGCGATCGCAGGGCGGGCACGCCGAACGAAGAGGCGTCGGCGATGGCACTGCGCTGGGCAAACCCTGGCAGCGGCTGATCCGGGCGTCCTTGCGGTTCGCCCAGTTCAAACACCGACGGCACCAGCACATTGCCGGCGCCGGCGATGCTGGCCACCAGCCGGGCATCGGAGTCGAGCTGCTCTTCTGCCTGCCCGATGAAGCCGAGCAGGCGCTGGCGCCCTTCGTCTCCCAGATCCGTCAGCGGCGGGGCACCTGTTTGAGAGCCGTCGAGCAGCCCTCGCAATTCGCGCAACTGCACCAGGCCGCGATCGGTCTGCGGCTCGAAGAAGAAAGCAGTGTGTGCCACGGTCTTGGCCTTGGCGGCGCTGAGCTGATCGATCAGCTGGGCGTGCACCTCACGCGGCCATGGCCAGCGCCCGATGTTGGCAATGCTCTGGTCGTCGATGGCGATGATCGCGATGCGATCGTTCGGGGTGCGTGCCGTCTGGGTGCTGGCCAGATCGAAAAAGCGGCGCTCGAGCCCGCTGAAAAAATCGGTGGCGGCGTGCAGGGCAAAGACGGCGATCACGACGGCCAAACCCATGACGGCGTCCGAACGCCACAGGGGGCGCTTGCGCTTGGATCGGCTCGGGCGTTGGCTGGTGGACACGGGTGGCGGGGACCGGGTTGGTTTCACTGCGGGCAGTCGAGCGTGCTGACAGACGCAGCCTCATCAGACTTATCGGACATCTGCGGCCGGCACTGAACCCAAGGTGTTGCATTTTGTTTCAATGCCGGTCTCCTGGGCAAGCGCATTTGTCTGTTTGACGCCGCACGCAGGGCACAGGCGAAAAAAAAGGCAACGCAAGCGTTGCCCTTTTCACGACCCGCGCCTTTGATTACAAAAGCGCCTTCAGCAGCTTGGCCATTTCAGACGGGTTGCGCGTGATCGTGAAGCCGCAGGCTTCCATGATCTCCAGCTTGGCATCGGCGGTGTCGGCGCCGCCAGAAATCAAGGCACCTGCATGGCCCATGCGCTTGCCGGCGGGTGCGGTCACGCCGGCGATGAAGCCCACGATCGGCTTCTTCATGTTGTCCTTGCACCAGAGCGCGGCTTCGGCTTCGTCCGGGCCACCGATCTCGCCGATCATGATGACGGCGTCGGTGTCGGGATCGTCGTTGAAAGCCTTCATCACGTCGATGTGCTTCAGGCCGTTGATGGGGTCGCCACCAATGCCCACGGCGCTGGACTGGCCCAGGCCGATTTCGGTCAGCTGTGCCACGGCTTCGTAGGTCAGCGTGCCGGAGCGCGAGACCACGCCGATGCGGCCCTTGCGGTGGATGTGACCGGGCATGATGCCGATCTTGATTTCATCGGGCGTGATCAGGCCGGGGCAGTTCGGGCCGAGCAGCAAAGTGCGTTTGCCACCGGCGGCTTCCTTGGCCTTCATGCGGTTGCGCACTTCGAGCATGTCTTTGACCGGGATGCCTTCGGTGATGCAGATCGCCAGATCCAGGTCGGCTTCAACCGCTTCCCAGATGGCGGCGGCAGCACCTGCGGGCGGCACGTAGATCACCGACACGGTGGCGCCGGTCGTTGACGCGGCTTCCTTTACGGAAGCGAAGATCGGGATGTTGAAGATCGACTCGCCGGCCTTCTTCGGGTTCACGCCGGCCACGAAGCAGTTCTTGCCGTTCGCGTATTCCTGGCACTTTTCGGTGTGGAACTGACCGGTCTTGCCCGTGATGCCCTGGGTGATGACTTTGGTGTCTTTGTTGATATAGATCGACATGTGGATTCCTTTGGAGCGCGTGCGGGGCCGTGCGGGGTGTCAGGCGGCTTTGACAGCAGCCACCACTTTTTGAGCAGCATCGGCCATGGTGTCGGCGTTGATGATCGGCAGACCGGACTCGGCCAGCATCTTCTTGCCGAGCTCTTCGTTCGTGCCCTTCATGCGCACGACCAGCGGCACACTGAGGTTGGTCGCCTTGCAGGCGGTGATCACGCCGGTGGCGATGGTGTCGCACTTCATGATGCCGCCGAAGATGTTGACCAGGATCGCCTTGACCTTGTCGTTCTTGAGCATGATCTTGAAGGCTTCAGTGACCTTCTCGGGAGTGGCGCCGCCGCCCACGTCCAGGAAGTTGGCCGGCTCGGCGCCGAACAGCTTGATGGTGTCCATGGTTGCCATGGCCAAACCGGCACCGTTGACCAGGCAGCCGATGTTGCCGTCCAGGCTGATGTAGGCCAGGTCGAATTTGCTGGCTTCGATTTCAGCCGGATCTTCTTCGTCCAGATCGCGGTAAGCCACGATCTCGGGATGGCGGAACAGCGCGTTGGGGTCGAAGTTGAACTTGGCGTCCAGAGCCAGGAGAGTGCCCTTGGAGTCGCAGTTCAGCGGGTTGATTTCCACCAGGGAGGCGTCGGTGTCCATGTAGCACTTGTAGATCTTGGCGAAGATCTCCACCGCCTGGTCCACGGAAGCACCGGTCAGGCCGATGGCGGCCGCGACCTTGCGCGACTGTGCTTCGGTGATGCCGGTCAGCGGGTCGATCATCTCGGTGATGATCTTCTCGGGCGTGGCGTGGGCCACTTCCTCGATGTCCATCCCGCCTTCGCTTGATGCGATCAGGGCCACCTTCTGGGTCGCGCGGTCGGTGACGAGCGACACATACAGTTCATTCTTGATGTCGGCGCCGTCTTCTATGTAGAGGCGACGCACCTTCTGGCCTTCGGGGCCGGTCTGGTGGGTCTTGAGCTGCATGCCGAGGATTTCGCCCGCGATGCGCTTGACGTCTTCAATGGTCTTGGCCACTTTCACGCCACCACCTTTGCCACGGCCACCGGCGTGGATCTGGGCCTTGACCACCCACACGGGGCCGCCCAGTTTCTGGGCGGCTTCCACCGCCTCCTGCACCGTGAATGCCGGGATGCCGCGGGGCACCGGCACACCAAACTGGCGCAAGATTTCCTTGCCTTGGTATTCGTGAATCTTCATGAGGACTCTCTCAGGAACGGGTAGAGGGATCGTCGGCCGACCGCGCCGGGTGGCCGAAAGGATGGCACTGAAAAAACAGCAACCGGTAACTGTATCATGGTGCATTGCACCAAAATCGAGCGCTACAAAGCGTCAGCGCCCATCGATTGTTGGGCACTCTCCTGAATCTTCACTGACAAGGCGGACCGGCCATGGCCAAGGTTTTCATCGACGGCGAAGCCGGCACCACCGGGCTTCAAATTCGCGAACGGCTGCAGCGCATGCCGGCCATTGAAGTCGTGAGCATCGCACCCGAACGCCGCAAGGACCCTGCCGCCAAACGCGAGTTGATGGCGCAGGTGGATCTGGTCATTTTGTGCCTGCACGACGACGCGGCGCGCGAGTCAGTGGCCATGATCGACGCGATGGCTGGCCACCAGCCCAAGATCATCGACGCTTCCACCGCGCACCGCACGGCTTCAGGCTGGGTGTTCGGTTTTCCCGAGCTCGCCGCAGACCAGCGCAACGCGGTGGCCAATGCCCAGCGCGTGGCCAACCCCGGTTGTTATGCCAGCGGCGCCATTGCCCTGCTGCGCCCATTGATCGATGCCGGTGTGTTGCCCCCCGATCACCCGGTCTGCCTGCCGGCGGTGAGCGGGTATTCGGGCGGTGGCCGCAGCATGATCGAAGCTTACGAGAAGGGCGGCGCGCCGGGCTACGAGCTCTATGCGCTGGGCCTGCAGCACAAGCACATCCCGGAAATCATGGCCTACACCGGCCTCACGCGCCGCCCCATCTTCATCCCGGCGGTGGGCAACTTTGCCCAGGGCATGCTGGTGGAACTGCCACTGCACCTGGATACCTTGCCCGGCCAACCGTCGCTGACCGACCTGCACACGGTCTACGCGAAGCACTACGCGGGCAGCGAGTGGGTGAGTGCCGAGCCGGCGACCGAGAACGGCAAGCTCGATGCGCTGGCCTTGAACGACACCAACCAGCTGGAGATCCGCGTGTTCGGCGATGCGCAGGCACAGCAAGCCGTGGTGGTGGCGCGGCTGGACAACCTGGGCAAGGGCGCCAGCGGCGCTGCGGTGCAGAACCTGAAACTGATGCTGGGCCTTTAAAGCCCGCCGTCGTCCTCGGCGCCCTGCACCACGCGCCGGATCGCCTCGCCGCCAAAGCCGCGCGAGGCCAGAAACCGCATCTGCTTGCCGCGCTCGGCCATGTCGGCGGGCGGTTGGCCAAATTTCTTGCGCCACACCTCGCGCGCACGCGCCACCTCGCTCCTTTGCAGATCGGCCACCGCTTGGGCCACGGCCTCGGGGTTCAGCCCTTTGGCTTGCAGCTCCTGCCGCACGCGCGCCGCGCCCAGTTTCACCGAGCGCTGGTGCACCACCGATTCGAGCACGCGCTGCTCGTTGATGAAGCCTTTGGCCTCCAGCTCGTCCAGCGCTTTCGCCAGTTCGCCAGGCTCGGTTTCGTGCGGCTTGAGCTTGCGCTGCAACTCGGCGCGCGAATGTTCGCGGCCCGAGAGCAGGCGCAGCGCCCGGCCCTTGAGGGATATCTGGTTGAAGCCCATGCCACACGCACTCACGGCTGCTGCAGTCAGCGCGTCCCCCTCACTCGGCCAGCGGTGCGGCTTCGGCCTTGGCAGCCTTCGCGGCTTTGCCGCCTTTGGCTGGCGCGGGCGCTTCTTCCACCGGCAACAGAGGCACGCCCAGCTCGGTGCGCACCTTGTTCTCGATCTCCACGCGCAGCGCAGGGTTCTCGCGCAGGAATTCGCGCGAGTTGTCGCGGCCCTGGCCGATCTTCTCGCCGTTGTAGGCGTACCAGGCGCCCGACTTCTCGACCACGCGGTGCAACACGCCCAGGTCGAGAATCTCGCCTTCGCGGCTGATGCCCTCGCCGAACAGGATGTCGAACTCGGCCGTCTTGAAGGGAGACGCCACCTTGTTCTTCACCACCTTGACCCGGGTCTCGTTGCCGATCGCTTCTTCGCCCTTCTTGATCGTGCCGGTGCGGCGGATGTCCAGGCGCACGGAGGCGTAGAACTTGAGCGCGTTGCCGCCGGTGGTGGTCTCGGGGCTGCCGAACATGACACCGATCTTCATGCGGATCTGGTTGATGAAGATGACCGTGCAGTTGGTCTTCTTGATGTGCGCGGTGAGCTTGCGCAGCGCCTGGCTCATCAGGCGGGCCTGCAGGCCGGGCAGCGAGTCGCCCATTTCGCCTTCGAGCTCGGCCTTGGGCGTGAGCGCGGCCACCGAGTCGACCACGATCAGGTCGACTGCGCCGGAGCGCACCAGGCTGTCGACGATCTCCAGGGCCTGCTCGCCGGTGTCGGGCTGCGAAATCAGCAGGTCCTGCAGGTTCACGCCGAGTTTCTGCGCGTACTGGATGTCCAGCGCGTGTTCGGCGTCCACAAAGGCGCACTGGCCGCCGAGCTTCTGCATCTCGGCAATCACCTGCAGCGTGAGCGTGGTCTTGCCCGAGGATTCCGGGCCGTAGATTTCCACCACCCGCCCGCGCGGCAGGCCGCCAACGCCCAGCGCGATGTCCAGGCCGAGCGAGCCGGTGGAGACCACCTGGATGTCCTCGATCACCTCGCCTTCGCCCAGCCGCATGATCGTGCCCTTGCCGAACTGTTTTTCAATCTGGGCCAGCGCGACCTGCAGGGCCTTGGCTTTTTCGCTGTTGACGGGGTTGGGTTTGACGGGTGCGTCCATGAGAGCTCCTGGGCTGGGTTGGAAGGGTTGGCAAGACCTGTGTGGTTGTATACAGGCTGGATGCTTGAACAGCAGTTTACAAGCAGGTTGAAATCAAACAAGCTAATATTTGGTCAGTTTGCCTTACCATTTGCCCATGCTCGAAAACAACGCTGAAACGCCGGCCGAGGCCGACGACCGTTGGCGCGGCGGCCACCTGGGACGGCTGATGGGTCTGGCGCTGCGCCGCTTTGACGAGCGCGTGCTCAGCCTCATGGCGCACGACGCCAACGTGCCGCTGGCGCTCTCTCACCTGGCCGCGCGCGCGCAGGTGGGTGCGGCGCACATACACATCACGCGCCACCTGGGCCTGCACGGCTCGCGCCTGACCGAGCTGGCCCACCAGGCCGGCATGAGCAAACAGGCCATGGGCGACCTGGTGACGCAGTGCGAGGCGTGGGGGCTGGTGCGGCGCGAAGCCGACCCGCGCGACGCCCGGGCGCGGCGCATCGTCTTCACCGACACCGGCCTTTTGTGGCTGGAGGCGTTTCGCACGGCGGTGGCACAGGCCGAGGCCGAGTTCCGCTCGCAGGTGGGTGACGCCGTGGCGACCGTGGTGGCGCTGGGTCTGGAGGCCTATGGATCGGAGGCGCCCGGAGCGCGCGCAGCCGTGCCATCGCGGTGAAAGCCCGCAAAACCACTGGCTACGGTGTGGGGTATGAGACCTAAAATGCCTTTGGCATGAATGCCGCGCACCTGCAACGCGCTTCCATAACAACGCTGCCCGAACAGCACTGGAGACAACCCCATGCGCATCCTGATTGCAGAAGACGACCAGGTCCTGGCCGACGGGCTGTTGCGCAGCCTGCGAGCGGCGGGTGCTGCGGTGGACCACGTGTCCAGCGGCAGCGAAGCCGACGCGGCCCTGATGACCAACAACGAGTTCGACCTGCTGATCCTCGATCTGGGCCTGCCAAAACTGCACGGCCTCGAAGTGCTCAAGCGCCTGCGCTCGCGCGGCTCCTCGCTGCCGGTGCTGGTGCTCACCGCGGCCGACAGCATCGAGGAGCGGGTCAAGGGACTGGACTACGGCGCCGACGACTACATGGCCAAGCCGTTCTCGCTGCAGGAACTCGAAGCCCGCGTGCGCGCGCTGGCCCGTCGCGGCATGGGCGGCAGCACCAACACCATCCGCCACGGCCCGCTCGAGTACGACCAGGCCGGCCGAGTGGCCACCATCGACGGCAAGATGGTCGAGCTCTCGGCGCGCGAACTCGGCTTGCTGGAGGTGCTGTTGCAGCGGGCCGGGCGCCTGGTCAGCAAGGACCAGCTGGTCGAGCGGCTGTGCGAATGGGGCGAAGAGGTGAGCAACAACGCGATCGAGGTCTACATCCACCGCCTGCGCAAGAAGATCGAAAAAGGTCCGATCCGCATTGCCACGGTGCGCGGTCTGGGCTACTGCCTTGAAAAAATCGCCGGCTGACGGCAAGACCTTCAGCGAACCGCTGCCCCCGTCAGACGGCTCGCTGGGGCCAAAGGGGTTCGGCCTGTTCCAGCGCGAGCAACGCAGCCTGTTCGGGGAAATCCTCGACTGGATGCTCACGCCGCTGCTGCTGCTGTGGCCGCTGTCGCTGGCGCTCACCTGGTTCGTGGCGCAGGGCATTGCCAGCAAACCGTTCGACCGCGCGCTGGAGTCCAACCTGCAGGCGCTCACCCAGTTCGTGGTGCGCGAGAACGACCAGACCACCTTCAAGCTCAACGCACAGGCGCGCGACCTGCTGCGTGCCGACGACCGAGACCTCGTTTACTACCAGGTGCTCGACACGCGCGCGGGCCTCATCAGCGGCGAGCCCGACTTCCCTCCGCCGCGCGACGTTGAGACGCCCGAGCCCGGGCGCGTGATGCTGCGTGACGACGTGGTGCGCGGCGACGACGTGCGCGTGGCCTACACGTGGCTGGCGCGCCAGAACCCGGAGCGCCTGGTGCTCATGCAGGTGGCCGAGACCACCGGCAAGCGCTCGACGCTGGCCACCGAAATCATCAAGGGCGTGATGGTGCCGCAGTTCGTGATCCTGCCGCTGGCGGTGCTGCTGGTGTGGCTGGCGCTGGTGCGCGGCATCCGCCCACTCAACGAGCTGGAGCAGCGCATCCGCGCGCGCAAGCCGGACGACCTCAGCCCGATCGAGGAGTCGTTCATACCGCAGGAAGTGGCGCCGCTGGTGTCCTCGATCAACGACCTGCTGACGCGGCTCAAGACCTCACTCACCACACAAAAACGCTTTCTCGCCGACGCCGCGCACCAGCTCAAGACACCACTGGCGGGTCTGCGCATGCAGGCCGAGCTGGCGCAGCGGGAGACCGATCCGGCGGAGATTCACGGCTCGCTGCAACAGATCGCCCGCTCCAGCGCACGCGCCACCCACACGGTGAACCAGCTGCTGGCGCTGGCGCGCGCCGAAACCACCGGGCGCACGCTGCCCAGTGCGCGCATCGACCTTGCCCGGCTGGTGCCCGACGTGGTGCAGGACTCGGTACCGCGGGCGCTGGAGGCCGGTATCGACCTCGGCTTCGAAGGTCCGGACGACACCCCCGACGACTGCCTGATGGACGGCAACCCGACGCTGCTGCAGGAGATGGTGCGCAACCTGGTGGACAACGCGATCCACTACACCGGGCAGGGCGGCGTGGTCACGGTGCGTGTGTTGCTGGACCGGTTCAGCGGGGTGCAGATCCTGCAGGTGGAAGACGATGGCCCGGGCATTCCGGAAAACGAACGCGAGTTCGTGATGCAGCCGTTTTACCGGGCCCTGGGCACGAACGTCGACGGCTCCGGTCTGGGCCTGGCCATCGTGCTGGAGATTGCACAGCAGCACGGCGCCACGGTGTCGATGGAAGACGCGCACCCGGAGCGCAGCCGCCGCGGCCTGCTCGTGTCGGTGCGGTTCACGCCGACCAAGCCGCAGGTGGTGCAGGAGTAGCCGGTTCAGGCAGGTTTGTACACGTTGAGCTGCAGCTTCTCGCGCTCGATCGCGCGGGCCACCCCGGGCAACTCGGCGAAGCGCTGCACCAGCGCCCAGGTGGCCGGGAAATCCACCGGGTTGATGCCGGCGTAACCGCCCCAGCGCAACAGCGTGAGCGCGTACGCATCGAGCGCGCCGGGGCGCATGCCCACCATCCAGGGTGCGGCATTCACGGCCAAAGCTTCGATCTCGCCCAGCAGTTCGCGGTAACGCGCCGCACCGAAATCGCGGATCGCCTTTTGTGCGGCCTCGTCGTCGGTGAACTTCTGCGGCATGAACACATGGGTGAAGGTCGGGTGCACCGTGTTGTTCATCCAGGCGAGCACCTGCAGGGCGCGAGCACGCTCCAGGCCCGCCGGCGGCAGGATGCCCGCCATGGGCATCTTCTCGTCCAGGTAGAGCAGGATCGCCACGATCTGGGTGACCACCTCATCACCATCGACCAGCACCGGCACCTGGCCGCGCGGGTTCAGCGCCAGATACTCGGGCGAGCGCTGCTCACCTTTGTGCAGTTTCACCATCTGCGGCTCGAAGGCCGCCTCGGCGAGTTCGAGCATGGCGTGCGGCACGAAGGAACAGGCGCCGGGTGCGAAGAACAGTTTCAAACTCATGGGTGTGTCTCGTTGTCAGTTCAGATGGGGACTCAGCAGGCCTGCGATTTCAAACATGGTCACTTGCGGCTTGCCGAACACTTGCGCAAGCTTGGCGTCTGCGTTGATGCGGCGCTTGTCGGTCGCGTCCTGCAGGCCGTTGGCCTTGATGTAGTCCCACAGCTTCTTCACCACCTCGGGGCGCGAGACGGCGCCTTCGCCGATCACCGCGGCCAGCGCAGCGCTGGGTTGTTTGCCGGTGGCGGCGGTGGTCTTGCGCGGTGCCTTGGCCGCCTTCAACGCGGGCGTCTTCTTCGCTGCGGCTTTCTTGGCGGGAGCGGCTTTGGCGACGGTCTTCTTCGCAGGCGCTGCTTTGGCCGGCGCGCCAGATGCGGTCTTGCGCGGCGGGAACTTGGAGGGCGCGAACTCGAAGTTCACCTTGCCCGCTTCCTTGTCCCAGGCCAGGAAAGCCTTGAACGCGCGGCGCGTGCGCATGGAGACGAACTTGTCGAGCAAATCCGTCTTGCCGGTTTCCAGCAGCTTGTTCATCTGCTCGCGGGCCACCGGCTGCTGCAGGATGATCTTGCCGCTCTTGAAGTCGCAGGTGGGCGTGGGCTGCTGCTCGGTGGGCACGGAGCGGATGCACACGTAGTTGGCGCCGTGTTCATGCACCGCACCGCCGCACTTGGGGCAGGCCCCCAGGGTTTCGCTGGCGGAAAAGTCGATCAGTTCGCCGCTCTCTTCGCCCTTCTTGTCGTCGCCAAAGTCGAATTCGAGCTTCCAGTTTTTGTCGTCCTCGCTGTACTTGAGCACGATCTCGGCCACGAAAGGCCAGCCCGCCTTGGAGCGGAAACCATCGAGCGGGCCGATCTTCTTGGTCGCCACCAGCAGTTCGGACTCGTCGGGCTCAAAGGTGCGCCCCGCCGGTGACTTGCCGAACGAGAAGCCGCAGCCTTCGCTGGCGCCGTCTTTGCCGGTGCAGGTGTAGCGGCGGTAGTTTTCCTTCACCACGCCGCCGCAGTTGGGGCAGGGGGTGGTCAGCGTGGCGTAGTTGCCGGGGATGGTGTCTCGGTCGTATTCCTTGGCCTTCTTCACCATGCGCTCGGTCATCTGCGCGATCTCGGCCATGAAGTCGCTTCGGCTGAGCTTGCCGTGTTCCATCTGCGCGAGTTTGTATTCCCACTCACCGGTGAGTTCGGCCTTGGAGAGCTCTTCCACGCCCAGGCCGCGCAGCAGAGTCATGAGCTGGAAGGCCTTGGCCGTGGGGATGATCTCGCGGCCTTCGCGGAACATGTACTTTTCGGTCAACAAGCCCTCGATGGTGGCCGCACGCGTGGCGGGTGTCCCCAGGCCTTTTTCCTGCATCGCTTCGCGCAGCTCGTCGTCGTCGACCAGCTTGCCCGCGCCTTCCATGGCGCCGAGCAGCGTGGCTTCCGAGTAGCGCGCGGGC
The DNA here is from genome assembly GCA_003241965.1 of Burkholderiales bacterium. GTDB lineage: Bacteria > Pseudomonadota > Gammaproteobacteria > Burkholderiales > Burkholderiaceae_C > Hydrogenophaga. The sequence continues at coordinate 20,080 of QBMB01000052.1, forward strand.
GGCTTGGTCTTCAGGCCTTTCGGGTCCACCGTCTCGGTGCGCACGGTCTCGCCTTCGCGCACCGGCACCAGGTTCTGGCCCTTGTCGCCTTCTTTCGCGTCGGTCACGTCCTCGGCCGCTTCCTTGCCGTACACCGCCATCCAGCCCGGCTTCACAAGCACCTTGCCTTCGGTCTTGAAGTGGTGACCCACCGACGAGGTGATGCGGGTCGTCACCATGAACTCGGCCGAAGGAAAGAACACCGCGAGGAAGCGGCGCACCACTAGGTCGTACAGCTTCTGCTCGGCGTCGCTCAGGCCACTGGGCGCCTGCAGCGTGGGGATGATGGCGAAGTGATCCGACACCTTGCTGTTGTCGAACACGCGTTTGCTCGGGCGGATGTAGCCGTTGTTGAGCGCGGTGAGCGCGTGGGGCGCCAGGTGCTTCATGCCGCTGCCGGCCAGCATCTCGAAGGTCTCCTTCACCGTGGGCAGGTAGTCCTCGGGCAGGGCGCGGGAATCGGTTCGCGGGTAGGTCAGGGCCTTGTGGCGCTCGTACAGGCTTTGCGCGAGCTGCAGCGTGGTCTTGGCCGAGAAGCCGAAGCGGCCGTTGGCCTCGCGCTGCAGGCTGGTCAGGTCGTACAGCAGGCCGCTGGCTTGTGTGGTGGGCTTGCTCTCTTCCTTCACGCTGGCGGCCTTGCCGCGCACCGCGTCGGCAATGGCCAGGGCCTCGCGCTGGCTCCAGACGCGGTCGCCCCGCAACTCGGCGTCGGCGTCGTCGCCGGTGGGTTTCTTGAACGCCGGGTCGAACCACTTGCCCGGGTACTCGCCGGCCTCGGCCAGGAAGCTCGCGTGGATTTCCCAGTATTCGCGGCTGCGGTGGGCGCGGATCTTCTCTTCGCGCTCGACCACGATGGACAGCGTGGGCGTCTGCACCCGGCCCACCGTGGTGAGGAAGAAGCCCCCGTCGCGTGAGTTGAACGCCGTCATGGCGCGTGTGCCGTTGATGCCGACCATCCAGTCGGCCTCGGAGCGGCTGCGCGCGGCGTCGGCCAGGCCCTGCATCTGCTCGTTGGTGCGCAGGTGCTCGAAGCCGTCGCGGATGGCCGCGGGCGTCATGGACTGCAGCCACAGGCGCTGCACCGGCTTGCCCAGCGACTGGTAGCTGCCGCCCTTCAAGCCACCGGCGTACTGCTCGATCAGGCGGAAGATCAACTCACCTTCGCGGCCCGCGTCGCAGGCGTTGATGAGGCGGGCCACGTCCTTGCGCTTGGCCAGCCGCACCACCGCGCTCAGGCGCGATTTGGTCTTGTCGATCGGCTTGAGTTCAAAGTAAGGCGGCAGCACCGGCAGGTGGGCAAAGCTCCACTTGCCACGCTTGACGTCGAATTCTTCCGGCGCGGCGATCTCAACCAGGTGGCCCACGGCGGAGGTGACCACGTACTGGTCGTTCTCGAAGTGGTCGTCGTGCTTCTCGAACTTGCCCGCCACGGTGGTGAGCGCGCGCACGATGTCCTGAGCCACCGACGGCTTCTCCGCAATGACCAACGTTTTGGCAAAACCTTCTGCAGTTTTCATCTCTACAATCAACTTTCCACGCGCGTGTACACGCGCACATGGGCACGCGCACACTCGCACGCACCTGCATGAAACAACCTTACCAAATAATCCGGCCGTGACGAAAAGCCCCAAAAAGTCAACTGCGCCCGCTGAAAAACCAGCCCCGGCCGTGAAGCCTGCCAGCGCGGGCCGGCGCATCCAGACGCGCAAGTCCGGCGTGCACGGACGCGGGGTCTACGCAGTGGTGGATCTGGCCGAGGGCGAAACGCTCATTGAATATGTGGGCGAGGTGATCACCTGGGACGAAGCCCTGCGCCGCCACCCGCACGACCCGACCGATCCGAACCACACCTTCTACTTCCACATCGACGAAGAACACGTGATCGACGCCAAACACGGCGGCAACTCGGCGCGCTGGATCAACCACAGCTGCGCGCCCAACTGCGAAGCCGACGTGGACGAAGGCCGCGTGTTCATCCGCGCGCTGCGCAACATTGCGGCGGGCGAAGAGCTGTTCTACGACTACGGCCTGGTGATCGACGAGCCCTACACGCCCAAGCTCAAGGCCGAGTACCCCTGCTGGTGCGGTGCCAAAAACTGCCGTGGCACCTTGCTCGCGCCCAAGCGCGCCGGCAAAGCCTCAAAACTGGGCTGAGCGGCCCATGGCCGACACCCTGACCCATCACGCAGAAAACGTGTGGCTGGCCGTTGAGCCCAGCCTGTCCGGCTTCACCGTCGAAGTGCTGCCCAGCATCGACTCCACCAGCAGCGAACTCATGCGCCGCGCGCGCAGCGGCCTGATGGAGCCGGTGCTGCTGGCAGCAGAGGACCAGACCGCCGGGCGCGGGCGCCTGGGCAAGGGCTGGCACAGCAAGCCGGGTCAGTCGCTCACGTTCTCGCTGGCCATTCCGCTGGCGCCTGCCAGCTGGTCGGGTCTGTCGCTGGCGGTGGGCGTGAGCCTGGCGCGCAGCCTGCACCCGGACGTGCGCCTGAAATGGCCCAACGACCTCTGGCTGCACCAGCGCAAGCTCGGCGGCATTCTGGTGGAGACGGCCAGCACCGGTGAGGCGGGTCAGGGCCAGCGCATGGTGGTGATA
>QBMB01000052.1:22724-30479 GCA_003241965.1 Burkholderiales bacterium
GTGGTGATAGGCGTGGGCATCAACGTGGCGCGGCCCGAGGGGGCGGCGGTGGCAGCAGCCGTGCCCGATGGTGCAACGGTCACGGCCATGGCGCCGGCCGGGCTGGCCGAGGTGCTGGTGGGCATCACGCCGGGCGAGGTGTTGGAGCGTGTGGCGCCGGCGCTGGTGCGCGACATCCAGGCCTTCGCCTCGCAGGGTTTTGCCGCGTTTGCACAGCGCTTCGCGCAGCTGGACGCCTTGCAGGGCCTGGCGGTGCAGCTATCGGACGGCACACACGGCACGGCCTGCGGCGTGAACGACGACGGTGCGTTGCAGGTGCTCGGCGAGCGCGGCATGTTGACCGTGACCAGCGCCGAAGTGAGTGTGCGCCCGTGCTGAGGTGGGTCGTCTGGTTGCTGGTGCTGGGCAACGCCGGCTATTTCGCCTGGTCACAGGGCTATCTGAGCACCCTGGGCTTGAAGCCCGCCGAGCAGCGCGAACCCCACCGCATGGCACAGCAGGTGAGGCCAGAGGCGCTGCGCCTGCTCAACGGGCCACGGGCCGACACGGCTCCCGCCGCCATTGCCCAGCCGGTGGCTACGAATCCTCCCGCAACGGCACCGGTTGCGACACCGATCGAGCCAGCTGCCGCGCCGGTCAACACGCCGACCGTGGCGGTGGCCGCGGGCAACGGACCGCGCACCTGCTGGCAAGCCGGCGGATTCACCGATGCGCAGGCCGAGCTGTTGCGCGCCGAGCTGGCCCTGCTCGGGCTGCCGGCTTCCGGCTTTGCCTTCACCGAAGTGCGCAGCGGTGGCCGGTGGATCGTCTACATGGGCCGCTACGACAACCAGCAGCAGCTTGACCGCAAGAAGGACGAGCTGCGTGGGCTGGGTGTGAGTTACCGCGAGATCACTGCGCCGGGTCTGGCGCCCGGTTTGGCCCTGGGCACCTACTCCACCGAAGCGGCAGCGCAGCAGGCCCAGCAGAAGGCCGAGCGCGACGGCGTGCGCACCAGCAAGGTGGCGCAGGAGCGGGCAGAGAGCACGAGCATGAGTCTGCGCCTGCCGGCCATCACCGACACCCAGCGCCAGGCCATCGACGGGCTGGGAGAAGCCATGGCGGGCAAGCGCTTGCAGCGCTGCGGCTAAAGCGCCTTGCGCCAGCGCACGGGGCGCTGTTGCCAGCACACCGCCAGCACCCAGGCCCACAAGGCCATGCCCCAGAACAGGCTGGTGGACCCACCGCCACCGCCGCCGCTGCTGCTCGCTGCAACAGGATAGGCCGCCACCACGGTGACCGTGTCGCTGCCGATACGCTCAGTGGGCGTGAAGTTGTCGCTCACCGTGAGTTTGAAAACATAGGTGGCCTCGGTGGACGACAGGCTGACGCCAGCCACCGCAGACTGCGGGGTTCCAATGGCCACGGTGGGGCCGCTGACCTGGGTCCACAGATAGCTGTCGATCACCGTGCCCGCCAGCGCCACGCTGGCGGTGCCGTTGAGCGAGATCGAGGTGACCGGGTTCACGGTGCCGATGGGGGTGATGACGGCGGCGGGGCCGGTGGCGAGCTGAACCGAGGTAGCAGCGTCCAGCAGACCGGCGCCGCAGGTGGCGGTGGTGCAATTGCAGGCAAGGCTGGTGGGCAGGGCGCACACGCCAAGACCAGCGTTGAGGTGCGGGCGAGCACCTTGCTTCATCCGGTCGATGAGTGCCGAGGGGGAGAGCGCGCTGTTGACGGACAGCATCAGACTGGCCACACCCACAGCCTGGGGAACGGAAAAACTGGTGCCCTGCTTGTAGCCGTAGTGAGTAAGAGGGTTTGGCAAAGCGGTGTACGCCACGGGATTTGTAAAACCTGGGTTGTCCGTCGAGAAAATCATGGTCGGGTTACCGCCTTCGTTGGAGCCGCCCGGTGCCGACAACGCCACCTGCGGCCCGAAGCTGGAGTAGTCAGCCTTGGCACCGTCCTTGCGCACCGAAGCCACAGCCATCACACGCTGGCAGTCGGCGGGCCGATTGAGCGCGCCACGGCCGTTGCCTGCGGCCACCACCACCAAGGCGCCGGCGTTGGTCGCGGCGTCGATGGTGTTTTGGTAGGCCGCGCTGCAAGGTGCGTCGCCGCCAAAACTGAGGTTGATCACCCGGGCTGGGGTGGTGTTGGTCGGCACGCCCACCACTGGCAAGCCGGCGGCCCAGCGAACGCCGTCCAGCAGGTCCGACACCAAGGCGCCGCACTTGCCCGCTACGCGCACCGGCAGGATTCGCGCACCCCAGCTGATGCCGGCCACGCCCTGGGCGTTGTTGGTGGCAGCTGCAATCTGACCGGTGATGAACGTGCCGTGCCACGAACTGTCGGTGGCATCGCAAGCTGCGAACAAGGGCGTCTGTGCATCAGCGGCGCTCACCCAGTCACCCGGATCGCTGGCGTCGGCGTCGCGGCCATCGCCGTCATTGGCCACCGCGAGCTCGCTCACGAGGTCGTAGCCGTTCAACAGGCGCGTACCCAGCGCCGCAAGGTCCGGGTGATCGCGCCGCACACCGCCATCCACCACAGCCACCACCACCGACGGCACGACGCTGCCGGTGGTCTGGCTCCAGGCATTGGGCAGGTTCATGGCGGCGGGGTTATTGACCAAGTCGGGTATCTGCAGGTGCCACTGAAGGCCAAACGAGGTGTCGTTGGGCAGGACGGGCGCGACCGCCTGCCGCCGCTTCACGAACACATTGGGCTCGACCCAGGCCACGTCGGGGTGCAAGCGCACGCGGCGCATGGCGTCTTCCAGCGAGCGGCCCTGCAGTGGCCGCTCGAACTTCAGCAGTGCCGCATTGCCGGCCTCGCCTGTGCCGCGCAGGGACAGGCCCACGTCGTGCGCCAGGCGCCGGGTGCGCTCACGGGTTTCGTTCGAGGCGGCCTTCCAGCGGGCTTGCGCTCGCTCGCGTTCACCGGCGCGGGGGCTGCGGTCGATCTGCTCCGGGTCGGCGTCGGCCACTGACGCGCGGTAACCAATGATCAGCCCCTGGGCCGGTGGGGTGGCGACTTGCGCAGACGCCGCAGCGCACGCCATCAACAGAGTCAACCCGAGGGCTGCGGATCGGGTTTTGTATCGGGAAAATGAGCGCATTCCGGTTTGTAGCACGGCCAAACCCGCTGCAACGAGCTCATCTGAGGGAGATCACGCAGGGACGTTGGACGGTTCAGACAATTGCTGGACGGCGCTGCGTCTGGCTGACAAACCAGTCCAGTGCGTCGTTCCACAGCGGCAGGGCCTTGGGCCTGAAATAACCCATATGGCCCATGGTTCCCAGCCCGTCGCGTTGTGAATCCAGCGTGATGCTGCGCACCTCGGCATGGCTGTAGCCGGCCATGAAGGCGTCGCGCGAGGCCGGTGGCGCCCAGGCGTCGTCCAGTGCATTGACGGCCACGATGGGGAAACGCACGTTGGCAAAGCGCTCGGTGGTGGCCTTCATCGTCGGGTCGTCGAAAAAATAGCGTGGGAAGCGGCACCACTGGCGCCATTGGCGGTACACGTCGATGGGCAGGTCTTCGCCCATGCCCAGGCGGCTCCACGGCAAGTAACCGTTCATGCGGGTCCACACGGGGCCCAGCACGCGCCACAGAAAGAGCACGCGCAGGCGCTCCAGCGGCGGCATCCAGCCGTGCCAGCCGGCGCCGGTGGCGAAGGTGTACGCGCCGTCCACCGCGCCCGGATCGGGCAGCAGGCCCAGCGCGTGGCCGCCGTAGGAATGGCCCACCAGGTACAGCGGCACGCCCGGTTGGCGCATGGCTTGCACGGCCGCGGCCAGGTCCTGCCGGCCCCAGTCGAGGTAGTCCATGCGAAAGCCCTTGAGCGTGCGGGGGGCCGACTGGCCGATGCCGCGGTAGTCCAGCGTGAGCACGTCGAAACCGCGCCGTGCGGCGTGCTCGGCGAAGCGCTTGTAGAAGCCCTGCGGCACGGCGGTGGCGCCGCCCACCACCAGGTGGGCGTGCGCTGGCGTGGGGCTGTGAAAGCGGTGCGCGACCAGCGGGTAGCCGTCGGCGGCGGTGAGGGTGAGCCGCTCGGTGTGCACAGGTTGGTGGTGGGCATCGGTGGGCGGCAGAGTGTTCATGGTGGGGTCCGGTGCAGGGTGATCAAGGGGCGCTGCGGGCAGCCAGCAGCGAGAGCAGGGTCTCGGTGGCCTGTGCAATGGGTTCGCTGCTGTGCGCCACGCGGGCCTGCAGCAGGCTGCCTTCGTAGGTGGCAACGATGAGTGCGGCGATGCCCTGGGCCTGTGCGTGCGGCTCGCCGTGCTCTTCCAGCGCCCGTGCGATGCGTTCGCGCAGAGTGGCGAAGGCGCGGGCCAGGGCTTCGCGCAAGGCCGGGTCCTCGGGCGTGGACTCCAGCGCCACGGTGGCCAGCGGGCAGCCCGACTCGAAACCGGTGTCGCTCAGCCGCGCGGTGGCGCCCGCCATCCAGCGGCGCGTGGCGCTGATCGGGTCGGGCGTGCTGGCCAGCAGCGCGTCGAGCCCGCGCAGCATGCGCGCCACCACGTCATCAATGGCGGCCACGGCCAGCTCGGTCTTGCCGCCGGGAAAGTGGTGGTAGAGCACGCCCTTGGGCGCACCGGCCTGGGCCAGCAGCTCGGTCAGGCCGATGCCATGCAGGCCGCGCCGGCGCAGCGCATCGGTCATGGCGGCGATCAGGCGTTCGCGGGTGCCGGGGGTGGGTGTTTCGGTCATGGCGTGCAATCTATAGACCGGTCGGTCTAGTGTCAAGCCATGGTGTGTCGCGCAGGTTCTCCAGGCAACAAAAAAGCGCCCGAAGGCGCTTTCTGGTCGAGAGCAGCAGGCGCTTACTGCGCGACCACGCGAACCATCTCCAGGCACTTGTTGGAGTAGCCCCATTCGTTGTCGTACCAGGACACGACCTTGATGAAGGTGCCGTCAAGCGCGATGGAGGCGTCGGCATCGAAGATCGAGGTGCGGGTGTCGCCCCGGAAGTCGGTGGCGACCACCTTGTCCTCTGTGTAGCCCAGGATGCCCTTGAGCGCGCCTTCGCTCTGGGCCTTCATCTCGGCGCAGATTTCCTTGAGTGTGGCTTCCTTGTTCAGCTCGCAGGTCAGGTCCACCACCGACACATCGGACGTGGGCACGCGGAAGCTCATGCCGGTGAGCTTCTTGTTCAGCTCGGGGATCACCACGCCCACGGCCTTGGCCGCGCCAGTGCTGCTGGGGATGATGTTCTCCAGAATGCCGCGCCCGCCGCGCCAGTCTTTGTTGCTCGGGCCGTCCACGGTTTTCTGCGTGGCGGTGGCGGCGTGCACCGTGGTCATGAGACCGCGCTTGATGCCCCATTTGTCGTTGAGCACCTTGGCGATCGGTGCCAGGCAGTTGGTGGTGCACGAGGCGTTGGAAATGATGGCCTCGCCCTTGTAGGTGGTGTGGTTCACACCGAAGACAAACATGGGGGTGTCGTCTTTGCTGGGCGCGGACAGGATGACCTTCTTGGCGCCGGCGTCCAGGTGCTTCTGGGCCGTGACCTTGTCGAGAAACAGGCCGGTGGATTCGATGACGATGTCGGCGCCGACCTCGTTCCACTTCAGGTTGGCGGGGTCGCGCTCCTGCGTGAGGCGGATCTTCTTGCCGTTGACCACCAGCGTGTTGCCGTCGACGCTGACATCACCCTTGAAGCGACCGTGCACGCTGTCGTACTGCAGCATGTAAGCCAGGTACTCGGGCTCCAGCAGGTCGTTGATGGCGACGACTTCAATGTCGGCGAAGTTCTGCAGCGCGCTGCGCAACACATTGCGCCCGATGCGGCCGAAGCCGTTGATGCCGATCTTGATGGTCATGAATGCTCCTTCGTTTGAAAAACCGTTCCGTTCGCCCTGAGCTTGTCGAAGGGTTCACCCATGCGGGGCTTCGACAGGCTCAGCCCGAACGGGCTTAGTGCTTGACCAACACGGCACGTACCGTGTCGGCCACATTCGCGGGCGTGAAGCCGAAGTGCTCAAAGAGCACCGGGGCCGGGGCCGACTCGCCGTAGGTGTCCAGGCCGACCACAGCGGCCACGCCGTACTTCCACCAGCCGTCGGTGGAGCCCATTTCCACCGCCACGCGGGGCACGCCGGCGGGCAAGACCGACGCCTTGTAGGCGGCGCTCTGGCGGTCGAACGTGGTGGTGCTGGGCATGGAGACCACGCGCACAGCGATTTTGAATTCCTTGGCGAGCAGCTCCTGCGCTTTCAGGGCCAGTTGCACTTCGGACCCCGTGGCGATGATCACCGCCTGCGCCTTCTTCTTCAGACCCACTTCGCTGGGCTCGGCCAGCACGTAAGCGCCTTTGCTGATGTCACCCAGATCGCTCTTGGGTGCGTAGGGCAGGTTCTGGCGGCTGAGCAACAACGCAGTGGGCCGGGTGGTGTTCTGCAACGCCACGGCCCAGGCCACGGCGGTCTCGGCCGTATCACCCGGACGCCACACGTCCAGGTTGGGGATCAGGCGCAGGCTGGCCGCATGCTCGACCGACTGGTGAGTGGGGCCATCTTCACCCAGGCCGATGGAGTCGTGCGTGAAGACATGGATCACGCGCAGCTTCATCAGCGCGGCCATGCGGATGGCGTTGCGGCTGTAGTCGCTGAAGGTGAGGAAGGTGCCGCCGTAAGGGATGAAGCCGCCATGCAGCGCCACACCGTTCATGACCGCGGCCATGCCGAATTCGCGCACGCCATAGTTGATGTGGCGACCGCCCATGCCCTGCTCGTTCTTTACCACGTCGCCGGCCAGGTTGAAGCGCAGCGCGGGTGTGGACTTGGTGTTGGTGAGGTTGGAGCCGGTGAGATCGGCGCTGCCACCCAGCAGCTCGGGCAGCGCAGCGGTGAAGGTCTCCAGCGCGATCTGGCTGGCCTTGCGGCTGGCCACGGTTTCGGCCTTGGTGTGCGCGGCCACGGCTGCGTCCACCGCCACCTGGGCAAAGTTCTTCGGCAGCTCGCCCTTCATGCGGCGCACGAACTCCTTGGCGAGTTCGGGGAAGGCGGCCTTGTAGGCGGCGAACGTGGCGTTCCACGCGGCTTCCGAGGCCTTGCCGGCGTCTTTGGCGTCCCACGCGGCGTAAACGTCTTTCGGAATGGCGAAAGGCGCGTGCGGCCAGCCCAGCGCTTCGCGGGTGAGCTTGATTTCTTCAGCGCCCAGCGGCTCGCCGTGGGCCTTGGCGGTGTTGGCGCGGTTCGGGCTGCCTTTGCCGATGTGCGTCTTGCAGATGATCATCGTGGGTGCGTCAGCCTTGTTCTTCGCATCGGCAATCGCGCGGTCCACTGCGTCGGCGTCGTGGCCGTCGATCGGGCCGATGACGTTCCAGCCGTAGGCGGCAAAACGCAGCGCGGTGTTGTCGATGAACCAGGGCGTGACCTGGCCGTCGATGGAGATGCCGTTGTCGTCGTACAGCGCGATCAGCTTGTTGAGCTTCCAGGCACCGGCCAGTGCGCAGGCTTCGTGGCTGATGCCTTCCATCAGGCAACCGTCACCCAGGAACACGTAGGTGTGGTGATCAACGATGGCATGACCGTCGCGGTTGAACTCGGACGCCAGCAGCTTCTCGGCCAGCGCCATGCCGACCGCGTTGGTGATGCCCTGGCCCAGCGGGCCGGTGGTGGTTTCCACGCCGGGGGTGACGCCCACCTCGGGGTGGCCGGCGGTCTTGCTGTGCAGCTGGCGGAAGTTCTTGAGTTCACCGATCGGCAGTTTGTAGCCGGTGAGGTGCAGCAGCGAATAAATCAGCATGGAGCCGTGGCCGTTGGA
>QBMB01000053.1 GCA_003241965.1 Burkholderiales bacterium
CTGTACGAGTTCCGCGCCGGGCACGGGCATGAAGAGGCTTACGCCACCGAGTTCGTGGCCTGGGTGCGCGAGGCGGTGGAGCAGGGCGATGGTGCCCGGCTGCAGCGCACGCTGGAACTCGCCCCGCATGCCCAGCGCGCCCACCCCACCACCGAGCATTTCCTGCCGCTGCTGGTGGCTGGCGGTGCCGCCGGCAACGCGGTGCCGGGGCGGGTGATTGACGGCGGCATCACGCACGGCGTGTTGTCGATGGACGCTTTCGTTTTCGGCGCCGTACACTGACCTGGATCGTTTTCGTCGATCGGTACCTGCATGAAAAGGACCCCGACATGAGCCTGCCCACCGCCGTGCGACACGACTTTGACCGGGCGCAACAGGCCGCAGGTGCCCCGCTGGTGTGGCTGCACCTGGGTGCCGACACCTTGTGGCTCGTGCGCGAGGGCGATGCCCAGGGCGCGGACTCGATGTCGCTGGACCTGGGAACCGACAGCACGGCCCGCCTTTTTTTCCGATCAGACTTGCCCCTGCCGGTTGAACTGGAGCGCGCCATCGACCATGTGGAAGATGAACTGATGCGCGCCCTGGCCTGGACCGGGGGAAGCGCTACCCTGGCAACGGATCATTCCCTCGTGCGCGGTCTGGCGCAGACTGAAACAGCACTCTCGCTTGAATCGGTGGAGGCGCTGTTTCAGCGACTTGCCTCGGGTGCATTGGGCGATCCGTCCGCGCTGAAGGGCCTGCCCGCCGGGCGCGAAGCGGCCGCCACGCTGCTCATCCTGCGCGAGCTCATGCACCACCTGAAATTCAACCAGGTGGTGGTGGCGACACCGTCTCCTGTCGTTTCACTTCCTTGAGCTTCATGGCCACGTAGTCCGCGCGGTCCATCTCGTGCAGCTGCTCGGCGTAGCGCTCGGTGGCGGTGAACCAGAGGTCCAGGCTTTGCTGCAGCTGCGCCGTCTGTGGCGCGCCGCGTGACTGCAGGTGCGACTGCAGCGCCAGGTAGTAGCGCAGGGTGTTGCGCTCCACCACGCCGCGCACCCCTTCCACCCGGACCGGCTGTCCATCGGGTGAGCGGCCCACCACGCTGAAGCCCGACTTGCCGCGCCCCAGCGTTGCCAGGTAGGTCTTCATGGCCCAGCCCGCGGCCGTGCCGTAGCCGTATGAATACGTCATGCGGACGATGGTTCTGCCCTCGGTCTGCGGCACCGCTTCCACCACGATGCGGTAGTCGCGCGTGGACAGCGGACCGGTGGGCGCGCGCAGTTCCACCAGCAGATGGTCGTTGCGGTCAACCGTCGCCTTGAAGCCGAACCGCACCCAATACACCTCCGAGAGTGGCTGGTCGAATTTGCGGCCCACACCCGACACCAACTGGTCGCCCGCAGCGGTGCGCAGGGCACGGCAGTACTTCACGTTGATGTGCAGGATCAGCACGTCGCACCAGCGGTCGGCGCGCGTCAGCTCCTGGCGCACTTGCTCGAACGGTTGGTCGATCAGGGCATGCACCTCGCCCTGCATGGTCTCGGCCGACTCGGTGGAGCGCAGGTAGATCGAGCGGTCCGTCAGCTGGCCCGTGCCCTTGTCGAGCAACGCGGCGAACTGCGCGCGCAGGGCATCGGGCGGTGGGGTCTGTGCCCACGCAGTGCAGGTGCTCAGGCTGGCCAGCAGCAACAAGCCACGCGCCCATTGGCGAAACAACGGCGCAGCGGCGGAGCAGGGAATCGGTTGAATGGGGTGCATCGGCCATTGTGGGGCCCGCGCCATGGCGGGTCGCACGCCAGCCAAACAAGCCCATGCGGGCCGGCACCAGCAGACTTTGCTGCACTGCGACAGAATCGGCCGGCCGCCCACAACCTGTGGGCACCCAATCTCTGGAGAACACCTGATGAGCGACCTGTCGCAACCGACCCAAGCCCCCGTCCTGCTGGACAAACTGCAATGGCGCTACGCCGCCAAGAAAATGGATGCCACCCGCGCCGTGCCGCAGGACAAGGTGGACCGCATCGTCGAGGCCGCGCGCCTGGCGCCCACCTCCAGCGGTCTGCAGCCCTTCGAGATCATCGTCGTGACCAGCCCGTCGGTGCGCGAGCAGATCAAGCCCATCGCCTGGAACCAGGCGCAGATCACCGACGGCTCGCACCTGCTGGTGTTCGCCGCCTGGGACAACTACACGGCCGAGCGCATCAACCACATGTTCGACCTGACCAATGCGCAGCGCGGCGGCAGCAACGAAGGCTGGGAAAACTACCGCCAGATGCTGCTCAAGACCTACCCGCAGCGCGATGCCGAGGTGAACTTCAACCACGCCGCGCGCCAGGCCTACATCGGCCTGGGTGCCGCCCTGATCGCCGCCGCTTTTGAAGAAGTGGACAGCACGCCCATGGAAGGCTTCGACCCCGCCAAGCTGGACGAAATCCTGAAGCTGCGCGAACGCGGTCTGCGCAGCGTTGCCATTCTGCCGCTGGGCTACCGCGCCGACGAAGGCGACTGGCTGGTGAACCTGAAGAAGGTGCGCCGACCGCTGGAGCAGTTCGCCACCGAAGTGAAGTGATCTGCTGTTTCCGGCAGACAGGGTGGTGATTTTTCTCAAAGCCCAAGTGCCCCACCCAGGCCCAGACACAGCCTTGCACCACGCCGACGGCAATGAGCCAAGGCTGCGCGGTGAGCACCGCCGTCATCAGCCGCAACGAATCGATGCAGGGCCGGTGAAAATGTTGCCATGAAACATGTGACGCTTCCCTGTGGTGAACCCGTTGCGGCCCTCGGTCAGGGGACGTGGCGCATCGGCGACGACCCGGCCCGCCGCCAGGAGGAAATCGATTGCCTTCGGCGCGGCATCGACCTGGGCCTGACGCTGATTGATACCGCCGAGATGTACGGGGAAGGCCGCTCGGAGGCGCTGGTTGGTGAAGCGATCGAAGGCCGGCGCGATGAGGTCTTCATCGTGAGCAAGGTCTATCCGCACAACGCCTCACGCCGCTCGATGCAGCGCTCCTGCGACAACAGTCTCAGGCGCTTGCGCATCGAAGCGATCGACCTGTATCTGCTGCACTGGCAGGGAGACGTGCCCTTGGGGGAGACGGTGGAGGCCTTCGAAGCGCTGCGCCGCGCCGGCAAGATCCGTCATTGGGGTGTGAGCAATCTCGACACCGGGCTCATGCACGAACTGCACGATGTTCCCGCCGGCGCGGCTGTGCAAACGGATCAGGTTCTCTACAACCTCGGACGGCGCGGCATTGAATGGGATCTGCTGCCATGGCTGCGTGAGCGCCGCATCCCTGTCATGGCCTACTCCCCGCTCGAAGAAGGCCGGCTCGTGAAGCGGCGCGAGCTGATGGATTTCGCAAAAAAACATGGGATGACGCCATCGCAAGTGGCCATCGCCTGGCTGCTGGCGCAGGATGGCGTGATCCCGATCCCCAAGACCGGTAGCCGCAAACGGCTTGAGGAAAATGCACTTGCGCTGGAGCATCCGCTGACGACAGCCCAGTTGCAGGAGCTCGACGCGCTCTTTCCGCCGCCGAAGGGGCCTTCGCCACTCGAAATGATTTGAGTCGAACGCTATTCCCCCAGCAGCTTTTCATGCAGGCGCTGAACTTCGGCAGTGCTCAGGCCGGCGGGGCCGCGCAGATAGATTTGCAACCCACCGAACTCGTCGTCGATACAGCGCCAGGCTGCGTGCAGGAAATCTGCTTGTACCGTCCACAACACATCCAACACTTCTGAAGGCGCCTCCTCGACCAGCCGGTGATCGCGCTTGTAAAGCTGGTTGGTCAGCAAGTAGTCTTCCATCACGTCGTCGCGATGAACGCCCAGCAATTCGAGCAGCAGCGCAGCGGCCATGCCGGTGCGGTCCTTGCCGGCGGTGCAGTGAAACACCAAGGCCTCGTCGTGGGTGCCGATGCGCGACAGAAGTTGACCAAACACCGGGCCTTGCTGCCGAACGAACGCACGGTAGGTGTCGCGCATGATTTCCACCGCCTCCACTCGACTCGGCTGTTGGCCCCGGGCCCGCAGCTCGCGCAAGCGCACCAATACCGTGGGCTCGATGGCCAGGTGCTCTTGCTCGGCACCCGGCAGGTGGTACGGCGTGACCTCGCGCTCCAGGTGTCCGCGCAGATCCACACAGCGTGTCACACGCAGCGCAAGCAGGCGCTGGTGATCGGCCACGCTGAGTCGCGCCAGGTGGTCGCTGCGGTAGACCTGTGCCCGCCGTACGTGTGGCCCATGCGATGTTGCCAAGCCCCCCAGGTCGCGAAAATTTGAAGCACCTTCAAGTGCAACGACGGTGTTGGAACGATCAGGCTTCATGGGGGAGTAGGGGTGGGGCAAGCAGAAATGGGTGGTCCGTTGTCTTGAGGCTATCGCGTCCACGATGTCGCAGCGCCGAGAACCATACAAACCGTGCAGCGTCACAGGCTATTCACAGAAGGCGATGACGCTGGTGCCGGATGCAACCGCTGCAGACCCTTGGTCCTCACGCACGCAGAACCGAGGCTGCACGCGGCACGACCCGTGTACCTGCGCGCCGTTCCAGAATGCCGCAGGCGTCTTCCAGCGCCCCGATGCCGGCCATGCCGCCGGTGCCGTTCACGAAGTCACACGCCGCCTGCACCTTGGGGCCCATGGAGCCGGCGGCAAAGTCCATGGCGGTGAGTTCCTGCGGCGTCACGTCGCCCAGTGCACGCTGCGCCGGCGTGCCCCAGCCGGTGAACACCGCGGCAACGTCGGTGAGCATGAGGAAGGCGTCGGCCTTCAGCTCAGCGGCCAGCAGACCGCTGGCGTGGTCCTTGTCGATCACCGCTTCCACGCCGATCCAGGCCCCACCCGCGCTTTGCGCCACCGGAATGCCGCCACCCCCCGCGCAGATCACCGTCACGCCCTGGTCCACCAGCAGGCGGATGACGTCGATTTCGAGAATGCGCATCGGCCTGGGGGAGGGCACGACGCGGCGCCAGGCGTCGCCATCGCGCGCGATGGACCAGCCGCGCTGTTCGGCCAGCCTTTTCGCATCGGCCTCGCTGTACACCGAGCCGACCGGCTTGCTCGGAGCGGCAAACGCGGGGTCCCGTGGGTCCACCTCGACCTGCGTCAGCAGCGTGGCGAAGCGAGCCTCGCCGCTGCAGGCGTTGTCCAGCTCCTGCTGCAACACATAGCCGATCATCCCTTCGGTCTCGGCACCGAGCACGTCCAGCGGAAAGGCGGCTTTGCCAGCGGTCTCGCCCTGCAACGCGAGCAGGCCCACCTGCGGCCCGTTGCCGTGGGTGACGACCAACTGGTGCCCCTGGGCCATGAGCTGCGCCAGCGCCAGCGCCGCCCGGCGGATGTTGTCGCGCTGCGTTGCAGCGCTCACCGGCTCGCCGCGGCGCAGCAGCGCGTTGCCGCCCAGGGCCACCACGATGCGTGCCACCTCAGCCGCCCAGGGTGGCCACGAGCACCGCCTTGATCGTGTGCATGCGGTTCTCCGCCTGGTCAAACACGATGGAGGCCGGGCTTTCGAACACCTCGTCGGTGACCTCCATGGCGGTGATGCCGTGCAGCCGCTCGATCTGCGCGCCTACCTCGGTCTCGGTGTTGTGGAAGGCCGGCAGGCAATGCATGAAGCGCACACGCGGGTTGCCGCTCAGTGCCATGGCTGCGGCGTTGACCTGGTAGGGCAGCAGCAGCCGGATGCGTTCGGCCCAAACCGCTTCCGGCTCACCCATCGAGACCCACACGTCGGTGTAGAGGAAGTCGCAGCCCTTCACGCCCTCGGCCACGTCTTCGGTCAGCAGGATGCGCGCCCCGCTGGCCAGGGCCAGTGCCTGCGCCTCGTCGCGGATGGACTGCTCCGGCCACAGCGAAGCGGGCCCGCACAGGCGCACGTCCATGCCGAGCTTGGCCGCGCCGATCAGCAGCGAATCGCCCATGTTGTTGCCGGTGTCGCCGAGAAAACAGAAGGCGATGTTGCGCAAGGGCTTCTCGCAGTGCTCGCGCATGGTCAGCAGGTCGGCCAGGATCTGCGTCGGGTGGAACTGGTCGGTCAGGCCGTTGTAGACCGGCACGCCCGACCACTTCGCCAGCGTCTCCACCACCGCCTGCCCGAAGCCGCGGTATTCGATCGCGTCGTACACGCGCCCCAGCACCCGCGCCGTGTCCTTGATCGATTCCTTGTGGCCGATGTGGCTGCCCGAAGGGCCGAGGTAGGTGACGGTGGCACCCTGGTCGTGCGCCGCCACCTCGAAGCCCACGCGGGTGCGCGTGGAGTCCTTCTCGAAGATGAGCGCGATCTCCTTGCCGCGCAGCGTGGGCTGCTCGGTGCCGGCGTACTTGGCGGCTTTCAGGTCGGCGGCGAGTTTGAGCAGGAAGCCGATTTCGTCGGCAGAGTAGTCGCGCAGCGTCAGGAGGCTGCGGTTTTTCAGGTTGAAGGCCATGGTGGTTTCTTTCAAGCGTCGCGTGACAAGGGGCAGGTCATGCAGTGGCCGCCGCCCCGGCCGCGGCCGAGTTCGCTGCCGCGGATGGTGATGACCTCGATGCCGGCCTTGCGCAGCAACGTGTTGGTGTGGGTGTTGCGGTCATAGGCGATGACCACGCCCGGTTCGAGCGCGATCAGGTTGTTGCCGTCGTCCCACTGTTCACGCGCCTGCTCGTAGCTGTCGCCTCCGGTGGGGATGATGCGCAGCTGCTTCAGCCCGAGGCATTGCGCCACCACCTCGAACAGCGACTGGCTCTCGCGCCGGTGGTCGATGCCGCCGCGCCCGTCCGGGTACAGGCTGTGGCAGACGACCTGGTTCGCCACGTCCACGAAGCTGGTCACGGTGTCGCGGTCGCAGAAAGAGAACACCGTGTCCAGGTGCATGGCCGCGCGCGACTGCGGTATCTGGCAGGCCACCACGCGCTGCACAGCGCCCGCCGCGAACAGGGCGTTTGCCAACTGCCCCACCGCCTGGGGTGTGCTGCGCTCGCCCATGCCGACCAGCACCACACCGTTGCCGATCGGCATGATGTCGCCGCCCTCCAGCGTGGCCGGGCCGTGGTCCACGTCGGGGTCGCCCCACCACACTGGAAAACCGGCCTGCGCAAACAGCGGGTGGTGGCGGTACACGGCGGCGGTCAGCAGCGTTTCCTGCCGCCGTGCCGCCCAGTGCATGGGGTTGAGGGTGACGCCGCCGTAGATCCAGGCGCTGGTGTCGCGCGTGAACAGCATGTTGGGCAGCGGGGGCAGCACGAAACCGTCGGGGCCCAGGTAGGGCCCGAACATGCCAGCCGGCTTGAAGGGCAGGTCGTGCACCGCCACGCCGCCGATGAGGAAACGCGAGAGCGCCTCGGCGGGCAATTCCCACAGCCAACCCTTGAGCTCGTCGAGCATGCCCACGCCCACATGGTCGGGTGTGATCTTGCGTTGCAGCACCCAGTCGCGCGCGGCAGGAATGGCCAGGGTTTCGGCGAGCAACTGGCCCATCTCCAGCACCTCGACGCCGCGGTCCTGCATCTTGGCGACGAAGTCGAAGTGGTCGGTTCGTGCCTGCTGCACCCAGAACACGTCGTCGAACAGCAGGGCGTCGCAGTTGGCCGGGGTGAGGCGCTCATGCGCCAGGCCGGGCGCGCTGACCAGCACGCGGCGCAGCTTGCCCACTTCGGAGTGCACACCGAGCGTCGGGCCGCTCACCCCGGTGTTGTCGACCGCGTTCAAAGCAGCACCGCCGCGCTCAGGCTGGCCATGCTGAGCAGGGCCAGCATCAGCATGAGCGGCCAGATGAAGCGCACCCAGCGCTGGTAGGGCACGCGGCCTATGGCCAGCGCACCGACCACCACGGCATAGGTGGGCGTCACCAGGTTGGTGATGCCGATGGCGGTCTGGAACGCGGTCACGGCCAGGTGGCGCGGCACGCCGGCGAAGTCGGACAGCGGCGCCAGGATCGGCATGCTCAGCACCGCCAGCCCCGAGGTGGACGGCACCAGCAGGCTGAGCAGGCCTTCGGTGGCGAACAGCGCGTTGACGAACGCCACGTCGGGCATGCCGCTGATCCAGCCTTCGAAGGTGTGCAGGATGGTGTCGGTGATCTTGCCCTGGTCCATGATGACCACGATGCCGCGTGCCAGGCCGATCACCAGAGCCACGCCCAGCAGGTCGCGCGAGCCGTCGACGAAGGCGGTCGTGAAGGGTTTCTCGCCCATCCAGGTGACCAGGCCCACCGCGATGGACGAGGCCAGGAACAGCGCCGACATCTCGGCCATCCACCAGCCGCGCGACGACACACCCCAGACCATGGCGACAAAAGTGGCGCCGAACATCAACAGGATGAGCTTCTGTTGCCCGGTGAGCAGCACCTCGCGGTGGCTTTCGCGGTTGCGCAGAAAGTGCGCTTCGTTGGAGGCCTTGAGGTCGGCCACCAGCGAAGACGCCGGGTCCTTGCGCACGCGCTCGGCGTAGCGCATCACATAGACCACGCAGATCAGCCAGCCCAGCGCCAGGATCACCAGCCGCAGGGCCAGGCCCTGGGTGAAGGGAATGCCGGCTGCGTTGGAGGCGATGGCGGTGGAGAACGGGTTGATGGTGGAGCCGATCACGCCGATGCCCGCCCCCACCATGATCACCGCCACGCCGGTGAGCGCGTCGTACCCCACGGCGATCATCAGCGGTATCAGCAGCACGTAAAACGCCAGCGTCTCCTCGGCCATGCCGTAGGTGGTGCCGCCGATGGCGAACAGCAGCATCAGGGCCGGGATCATCCACTTCTCGCGGCCCTTCATGCGCAGCATCACGCGTTCGATGCCCGTGTTGATGGCGCCGGTGGCGTTCACCACACCGAGGAAACCACCGATGACGAGCACAAACAGCGACACGTCGATGGCGTTGGCCATGCCCGTGGTCTGGTTGTAGAAACCGGTGATGGGCGCCATCAGCACGTCGAACACGCCCTGGTGAGCCGCCTCCACCACCTGGTAGGTGCCGGGCACCGGTGCGTCTTTGCCCAGGGCTGCGTTCGCCGCGCGCTGGTACTGGCCGGCGGGCAGGATCCAGGTGAGCGCGGCCATCACGACGATCAGCACAAAGAGGATGGTGTAGGCGGTCGGGAAGCGGTCCTGCACGCCGGGAACAGCCGCAGAACTCGCCTGCGGATGGGTCTCGTTTGTCATGGTGTTTGTCTCCCGCGACGCAAACGCCGCCACCTTCGGAGGTGAAGGTGGCCTGCGGTGCGTCCCGACCCATGCTGCGCCGGAGCGCCACGAGCGGTGTTGACCTGAATCAAGGATCCGTGCGGTCGACCGGATGCCTTTCGAGGGTGCTCAGCGCGCTTGCAGTCCCGCTTTCAAGGCCGAGACCAGGTCGTCGGGAAGGGACTTCATGGCTTTGACGACCCCCGGTCCCCCAACAGGGCAGGTGTTTCAAATGGGGCTCCTGAAACTGAAGTCGAACCCGTCCATGGCTGAAACAAACAGTTCAATGTGAGAGGCAAGGGAATATTCACTCCGATCTGGTACGGACCCGCAGCGTGGACAAGGCGCAGCGCCATGCCCGTCCGTGCGCGAGCAGATCAAGCCCATCGCCTGGAACCAAGCGCAGATCACCGACGGCCCGCACCTGCTGCTGTTCGCCGCCTGAGAAAACTACGCGGCTGAGCGCATCAACCCCATGTTTGAACGGACCAATGCGCAGCGCGGAGGCACCAACGAGGGCAGTGAAAACCACCGCCAGATGCTGCACAAGACCTACCCGCAGCGCGATGCCGAGGTGAACTTCAACCACGCCGCGCGCCAGGCCTACATCGGCCTGGGTGCCGCCCTGATCGCCGCCGCTTTTGAAGAAGTGGACAGCACGCCCATGGAAGGCTTCGACCCCGCCAAGCTGGACGAAATCCTGAAGCTGCGCGAACGCGGTCTGCGCAGCGTTGCCATTCTGCCGCTG
Source organism: Burkholderiales bacterium (assembly GCA_003241965.1). Lineage (GTDB taxonomy): Bacteria > Pseudomonadota > Gammaproteobacteria > Burkholderiales > Burkholderiaceae_C > Hydrogenophaga. The sequence continues at coordinate 9,890 of QBMB01000053.1, forward strand.
GGCTACCGCGCCGACGAAGGCGACTGGCTGGTGAACCTGAAGAAGGTGCGCCGACCGCTGGAGCAGTTCGCCACCGAAGTGAAGTGATCTGCTGTTTCCGGCAGACAGGGTGGTCATGCACGCGGAGCCACGACCTGGCCGCCGGCATCGGTGCGGGCCACAGCGTTCATCAACAGCCATTCAATGAACCACATGAACTGGCCTGCACTTTGGCGAAACTCTTCTGGGAAGCTAACTCCTGCAAACCCTGTTCAGCTAGACTCACGATTGAAAAACCCATACTTGTCTTGACCAAAATCTCCTGGTGAAGGGGCAGTTCTCTTCCCAAGAGGAACGGGGCCGAACGAGCCAAGTAAGGCAGCTTGAGGGACGCGCCAAGTTCCGCTCGGTACGTCTGGTGAGGGGGAGGTCACAAGGAATCACATGGCAGACGACATTCACGCAAATGAGTCCTACTACCTGCGACTCGTGGTCGATCGCGTGCCAACGATGCTGGCGTATTGGGATACGAACCTGATTTGCCGATTTGCAAACCGCGCCTATGAGACGTGGTTCGGCGCCAATCCTGATCACCTGCTGGGCACGTCGATTCGTGACTTGCTCGGTCCAGAGCTTTTCGCGATGAACGAACCGCACATGCGCAGGGTTCTGGCGGGTGATCGCCAGGTGTTCGAGCGAATCGTTCCTGGGCCAGACGGCATGCAACGACACAGCCTTGCTGAATACCTACCCGACGTTGTTGACGGCACAGTGCGTGGTTTTCTTGTTCAAGTTACCAATGTGACCGAGCTGAAGGAAACGCAGGCGGCCCTGCGTCGGGAGAACCATCTTCGAATTCAGCTGGAGCAGAACGCCTTGTCCCTCCAAGCCTTGGCTCAAGAGCGATCGGACATGATCGACGTGTTGGCCCACGAGGTGCGCCAACCCCTGAGCAACGCCTCTGCCGCGTTGCAAAGCGCTCAGGGGGCCCTGCGTGCGAGGGGAGATGAGTTCGGTACGGAACAAGTGGTGCGGGCGCAAGAGGTTCTTGGCGAGGTGTTGAGCAGCCTCGACAACACGCTGGCCGTGGCTTCGCTGCTTGCAAGGCCCGATCCCATTCACCGCGACGACGCCGACATCGCCACCTTGGTCGCCGTTGTCATCGCCGACATGCCTTCCTCCGAGCGAAACCGCATCCTGGTTCAACGGATGACCCCGACAAGAACTGCGCTCATGGACATGAGCCTGATGCGCCTCGCCTTGCGAAACGTGCTCTCCAATGCCCTGAAATACAGCCCTCAGGGATCTGACGTGCTGGTGCGCATCACGGACTCCGACGAGCCGCCCGCACTGGTGATCGAGGTGAGCGATGCTGGCGCCGGGATTTCACCCGACCTTTTGCCACGTTTGTTCAACCGGGGTGCGAGAGACGGCGAGCGCAGCGACGCCGCTGGTCTTGGCCTGGGCCTCTACATCGTCGCGAAGGTGATGTCGATGCACGGTGGGGGCACCGAACTCGTGAACACGGGACCTGAGGGCACCACGATCAGGTTGGTGATCACCCAGACCGACCACAAGGAATAGCGCCTGGTTTCCTCAGATGGCCTTGAGCGGAGCGCGAAACGCATAGCCGACACCCGATTTCGCTTGCAAGGGCACTGCGGCGGGCGTGGCGCGCTCAATGCGGCGGCGAAGACGAAAGACGGTACCGTTCAAATCCAGGGAAGTCTTCTGATCTGGCGAACTGCCCAGGCGCAGAAGTAGGGCCTCTCTGGGCACCACCTCGCCCTCGGCCTCCACGAAGCACTCCATCAACTCCAAGTCTCGCTCGCTCAAGTCCACCTGGGCACCGTCAGGCGCGACCAACCGGCCGATGCGCCGGTCCAGGCGCCATGTGTTCTGGAGCGGATTCGTCGCACCGACGCGTCGCTGAACCGCCTCAATGGCCAGCGCCACCTGTTCAAACTGAACGGGCTTGGACAAGTACATATCCCCACCCGCCTTCACCACTTGCTTGAACGTGTCTGCTGCAAGGCGACCAGAAACAACCAGCACGCCGACGCTGGTGCGTTTGCGCAAGACCTTGATCAGATCGATGCCGTCGACGCTCGGCAGGATCAGATCGACGACATAAAAATCGAAGGCAAAGGGGCTGTCGCAGGCGAGCAGGTCGGTGCTGTCCGGGAAGGCGACAACCGTGACTCCGAGATCAGTCAGATGGCGGGACAGGCCTTCTGAATAGGTCCGGTGGTCATCTACCAGTGCAAGGGTACTTGGCAGCATCGGACGTAGTAATGGCAGCTCATGTGTGCACATTCGAACACACGCCAGCGGGAGCAGTGCCCTGAAATGATCGGGAAATTGAGCTCTTTTTTGTCATCAGCTAATTTATTGGCTAAAGAATAATTTAATTCGCACCGATAGACATAACACGCTGCCTGAATCACCCATGTGCCGGGCAACTCGTGCCAACCATTCCCTCCACCGAATTTGTCTGGAAATTCAACATGAAAAGTCTCACCGTAAAAATGCAGCTGTCGCTGGCTTTCGGGGCGCTGGCCCTGCTCGTACTGATCGTGAGCCTGCTTGGCCTTACCAGCCTCAGTGGAGCAAACGATCGCTTTTCGGATTTTGTCAGTGGGCCGGCAGCGCGAGAAAGACTGGTCACGGACGCACGGGCTTTTGCCAACCGCCGAGCCGTCGGTGTGCGCGACATGGTGCTCGTCAAGTCGCCGGCTGACCTTGAGTCAACCAAGGCCAAGACGCTAAAGGCTCATGAGAATCTTCAGGCGAGACTCAAGGCGTTGAATGAGGCTGTTGAAGGGGCTTCCGATGCGACGGAACGTGATCGCACGATGGTTGCAGCAATCACCAAGGTTGAATCCCAGTACAGCCCGGTTGCCGTGTCCATTCTTGAACTGGCGGCATCTGGCAAACACGATGAAGCCGTGGACAAGATGAACACCGAGTGCCGGCCTCTCCTTGCGTCCCTGCTCACTGCGACCAGTGAATACGTCGAATACAGCAAAGAGCAGGCCCAAAAAAGTGTCGACGCCTCTGCTGCCGCGTACGCCGCCAAGCGCAACTTGCTGCTTGTGATCAGCGCGTTCGCAGCCGTCGTGGCCGTCGCCCTCGGCTGGATCATCACGCGTCGTTTGGTGACCTCCCTCGGTGGAGAGCCAGCAGCTCTCAGCGACGCAGCCCAGCGCATTGCCCAGGGCGATCTCAGCACCGTGCAAGGAGCGGGCGATGCCCCCGCGGGCAGCGTGCTGGCATCGATGGGCACGATGCAGGGGCAACTGGTCAACCTGATCGGACAAGTTCGCAGCTCTGCCGACAGCATTGCCACCGCGAGTGCCCAGATTGCCCAGGGCAACAACGATCTCTCCGGCCGCACCGAAGAGCAGGCCTCAGCGCTGGAGCAAACCGCGGCTTCCATGGAAGAGCTCAGCTCCACCGTCAAGCAGAATGCCGACAATGCCCGCCAGGCCAACCAACTGGCCCAGAGCGCCAGCACTGTTGCCATCAAGGGTGGCGATGTTGTCGGCCAGGTCGTGGAGACCATGAAGGGGATCAACGAAAGCTCCAGGAAGATCGCCGACATCATCGGCGTGATCGACGGCATCGCCTTCCAGACCAACATCCTGGCTTTGAATGCAGCAGTGGAAGCCGCTCGGGCGGGAGAACAGGGCCGTGGCTTTGCAGTGGTCGCCTCTGAAGTGCGCAACCTCGCAGGACGCTCGGCCGAGGCTGCCAAAGAAATCAAGAACCTGATCAGTGCCAGCGTGGAGCGCGTCGAGCAAGGCACTGCGCTGGTTGATCAGGCGGGCGCCACGATGAGCGAAGTCGTTGGCTCCATCCGGCGCGTGACCGACATCATGGGCGAGATCAGCGCAGCCAGCGTCGAGCAGAGCGCGGGCGTCAGCCAGGTGGGTGAGGCTGTGACTCAGATGGACCAGGCTACCCAACAGAACGCGGCGCTCGTCGAAGAAAGTGCTGCCGCTGCTGAAAGCATGAAGGCACAGGCTCAACAACTTGTTCAGGCTGTCGCCGTGTTCAATCTCGCGGACAACTCGGGGTACGCCGCAGTTGCGCCCGCCGTGAACCGGGCAACGGCTCAGCGCCAAAGCCCGGATCGGGCTAAGCAGGCCTTGCGCCCGGTGTTCAAGGTGAAGCCTGCCACCCGACCCGCAACTGTTGCCGAGTCCGCGCGGCTTTCGATCGAAGCGACGAAGGCCGGTAGCGGCGAATGGGCCTCGTTCTGAACGGGCCGCGGCAGGCCGGACGAACTCCATCCTCGAAGGACACACATGAACACGTTCCTTAAAGAACGCCAAACCGAAGTCACAGCTCCGCCCATGCACACTCCGCCGCCTGGAGTCAGCACAGCGAGGGCGTTGCCCGCTATGCCGGGGGAATTCCTCAGCTTCCGCTTGGGCGCAGAAGAGTACGGTATCGACATACTTCGGGTGCAGGAAATCCGCAGCTACGGCGCCCCCACCCGGATCGCCAACGCGCCCTCCTTCATCAAGGGGGTGGTCAACCTGCGCGGCGTGATCGTGCCCATCGTCGACTTGCGCCTGAAACTGGCATGCGCACGGGTTGATTACACCGAGTCCACTGTTGTCATCGTTCTTAACGTGCGCAATCGTGTGATCGGTGTGGTGGTTGACTCCGTCTCCGATGTGCTGAAGTTGAGTTCAGAGTGCATCAAGCCAGCTCCAGAAATCAGCTCATCGGTCGCTGCGCGATTCGTCATCGGTATCGGCTGCATCAAGATCGGCGACCTTGAGCGCATGCTTATCCTGACCGACATCGATGCGTTGATGAGCAGCGAAGACATGGGTTTGATGACGACAGCACTCGGCTAGCCGGACTCCCTTGACCCACGCGGTTTTCAGAGTTGAAAACCGGGGCGTTCGGCTTGCGGCCGATCGCCTTGGAGACTTGAAGGGCGGCTTGGGCTTCCCCCAGTGAGTCCTCAATCCATGTCATGTTCGGCGCAGGTCTTGAAGACTGCAAAGTGGAACAGGATGCACATTCGATGGACAGATGTGCACGCACACCCGAAGCTGCGCGCAGCCCGACCCGGGTACCGGCGCGTCGTTTCAGAATGCCGCAGACGTCTTCCAGCGTCCCGATGCCGGCCATGCCGCCGGTGCGGTTCACGAAGTTACGTTGCACCGAGCCGACCGACTTGCCTGGAGCACATGCCCGTGGTCTGGTTGTAGAAGCCGGTGATGGGCCTTCGGAGGTGAAGGTGGCCTGCGGTGCGTCCCGGCCCATGCTGCGCCGGAGCGCCACGAGCGGTGTTGACCTGAATCAAGGATCCGTGCGGAAAACCGGATCTCCGCCGAAGGGATCTCGGCGCGCTTGCAGCCTCACCCTTTAAGTCGGGCTCATATGTTTGGTATCGAACACAAGTTTTTGTGTTCACCCATTGCCAAACAAAGTATTTCTTTTCAATTCGGAAAAATCAAACTCTTGCAAAGATGGGTATGTCCCCATTCTTAGTGCCGTGCAGGGTCATTAATCTCCACATCGGGTCGATACTTTGTGCAATGGGACCAATGCTCAAACCGATCTTCCTGCGCTGTTGCCCAGCCTGCAGCCTCATAAATTTCTCCGACATCCCATGACGCCAGATCTGTTTGAAGTCGTTCGCGATGTGCGAAGTTTGTCCGCGCTGATGCTCGGTGGCATCGGCCTGATCTTCCTGCTGAGCAGGGCCGGCAAGGAACAGGGCCCGACTGCGTGGCTCGCGGGTTCGCTGATCGGCCTTGGCGTTGCCCAGGCGGTTTCCGTGACCTTGAGCTACTCCGGTGACCTTTTGGGCCCGGTGCAGCGGCTGGTGGCCTCCGCAGCGATCGTGGTGCCCACTTCCGCCGCGCTCTTCATAGGCCTTCGCGCCTATTTCTTGCCGCAGAGTCGATCTCCCGGGCGCCTGTTCCTGAAGATCATGGTGGGTGGCCTGGCGTTGAGTTTGCTGATTCTGGGCGCCACGGACGGTTGGCCGTTCGCGGGAGGCGTGACCGTTTCCGTGATGGGTGCGATGGCTGCGGTGTGGTTGCTGCACCTGTGGCGGCAGTGCCGCTGGTGGGGGCCGCTGGTCCTGTCGGCTTCCATGGCGCTCATTCCCGCTGCGCTGTTGTTGAGTCTGTTCATGGGGTTGAGCCTGGACGAGTACCGCCAGCTCTCCACCTATCCGGTCACCTTCGTCTGCATCGAGCTGATCACGCTCATCCTCATTCGCGACGCGCAGGTTCTGAAACAGGAACTCGCGGTCAGGCGGGAGGCAGAAAAAGCCCTGCGCCTGCTCGCCGAGTCTTTGGAAGACGAGGTGCACAAACGGACCGAAAGCCTGCAGGATGTCGTGGCCGGGTTGCAGTCGTTCGCGGCCATGGTGTCGCACGACCTTCGGGGCCCGGTGCGCAACGTTAGAGGACTGGCAGCCATGGCGCTGGAAGAGTTCCGGCAAGGGGATGCTTCCGGCACGGAAAACTCCCTCGACCTGATCCTGAGGGAGGCTCAACGGGGAGCGGCCATGGTGAACGACCTGCTCTGCCTCGCCCAAGTCGAAAACGACAAGCTGCAGGCGGGTGAAATCGACATGGCACAGGTCATGGTCGAGACCGTGCAGTCGCTGGCACTTCAGTACCCGGAGGCTTGGGCCCGGGTGGAGATTGGCGGAATGCCCAAGGTGGTGGCAGACGCCGGGCTGATGCGGCATGTGGCCAACAACCTGATCGGCAATGCCTTGAAATTTGGTGGTGACCGCGACCAGCTGCGGGTGTGGGTGTCGGCCCGGTCCGATGGTCAGTTCTGGCGCTTCGAGATCCGGGACAACGGACCCGGGTTCGATGCCACCCTGGCGCATCAACTGTTCAAGCCGTTTTCCCGACTGGGCAACACCGAGGAGGCCGGAACCGGTCTGGGACTGACCGTTGTAAAGCGCGCTGTAGAGCGCCAGGGCGGGCAGGCTGGTGCGAGCGCCGAGCTGGGCAGCGGCTCGTCTTTCTGGTGGACCTTGCCTGTCGTGTCCAGAACCAGCGGAAAAGTGCTCGAAGCGACAGCCTAGAACCCCGAGAGAGGCCTTTCCCGGGTTGGTCCACCGCGCCTGTGCCAGCGTCATGGCCGGGTTCTCGAAGAAGGCGCATGAGTTCATCCGTTAAGGGTCTCGCATTCGCCTGCGTGACCTTTTGCCGGCACCGTTTGACCCGGCGACTGAAACAAACAGTTCAATGTTCTAGGCAAGGGAATATTCATTCCAATGTGGTGCGAGCCGGCGGCGCCTGCACTCCTTTGGTGAGTTCGCCGGGCCGTCTGCACCAGACCTGTCACATGGGAACCGGCCGGGGTATGGCATGGAGTTTGCGACATACGTCACATGACGCTCCCCGAAGCTCCCACCAGCCCCGCCATCGAACTCATCGCGCTCACCAAGCGCTACGGCACCGGTGCCCCGGCGGTGGACAGCATCAACCTGCGCATCGAGCGCGGCAGTTACTGTTGTTTGCTCGGCCCCTCGGGCTGCGGCAAGAGCACCACGCTGCGCATGATCGCGGGCCATGAGTCCGCCACCAGTGGCGACATCCTGCTGGAGAACCGCAACATCACCGACCTGCCGGCGGCCAGCCGCGGCACAGCCATGATGTTTCAGAGCTTTGCGCTGTTTCCCCATCTCAGTGCTCTGGACAACGTGGCCTTCAGCCTGAAGATGAAGGGCGTGGACAAGGCGCAGCGCCATGCCCGCGCGGGCGAGTTGCTGGAGCGTGTGGCCATGGGGCATCTGGCCGAGCGAAAGCCCTCCGAGCTCTCCGGGGGGCAGCAGCAGCGCGTGGCGCTGGCGCGGGCGCTCATCACCCAGCCGCGTGTGCTGCTGCTGGACGAACCGCTCTCCGCGCTCGACCCGTTCCTGCGCATCCAGATGCGCGCCGAGTTGCGCCGCTGGCAGAAAGAGCTGGGTCTGACCTTCATCCACGTGACCCACTCGCAAGAAGAAGCGATGGCGCTGGCCGACACCATGGTGGTGATGAACCACGGCCTGATCGAACAGGTCGGCCCACCCCACACGGTCTACAACCGCCCGGTCAGCGAATTCGTTGCGCGCTTCATGGGCGGGCACAACGTGATGGACACGCCCGCCGGCAAGGTCGGCGTGCGCACCGACCAGATCGCGGTGCTGCCACTGGCGCAGGCCGCCACCGAGAGCGCCACCAACCGCCGTGCCGTGATCACCGACGTGGAGTACCAGGGCACCTACGTGCTGTTGGGTCTGCAGAACGCCGGTGCCGCCATCTCCGCCAGCACCACCGCCGAAATCTCGGTGATGGTCTCCGAAGCCGCCTTCGCCGCCCAGCCGTTTGCACTCGGTGAAGAGGTGCAACTGGCCTGGGCGCCCGACGCCGCGCACGCGCTGGCCGCCTGAATTCCCCTTCGCTTTCCCACCCACCCCTGCTCAAGGAGCTCACCATGTCAGACCAACCTCAAAACGACGCAGACGCATCCAGCGGTCACGTCCAGCGCCGCTCACTGCTCAAAGGCACGGCCGGCATCCTGGCCGCGGGCATGTTCCCGGCGGTGCATGCGCAAGAGAAGATCGTGCTGCGTTACCTGGGCACCGCGGTGAACCAGGACAAGGCCATTGCCGAAAAATTCAAGGCCGACACCGGCATCGAGATCCAGTACGTGGCCGTGACCACCGACGACGTGACCAAACGCGCCGTGACCGCGCCCAACAGCTTTGACCTGCTGGACTCCGAGTACTTCTCGCTCAAGAAGATCGTGCCCACCGGCAACCTCAAGGGCATCGACACCAAGAAGATCAAGAACGCCGACAAGATCACCACGCTCTTCACCAAGGGTGAAATCGGTGGCAAGAAGGTGGGCGACCAGGGCACCGCGCCCAAGAAGGTGATGTACCTCGAAGGCGAGAAGTCGAAGAAGTTCGCCACCTCGCCCACGCAGTACATGAGCCTGATCCCCACGGTGTACAACGCCGACACGCTGGGCATCCGTCCCGACCTGATCAAGCGCCCCATCACCAGCTGGGCCGAGCTGCTCAACCCCGAGTTCAAGGGCAAGGCCTCCATCCTCAACATCCCGTCCATCGGCATCATGGACGCGGCCATGGTGGTCGAGGCCATGGGCATCTACAAGTACCCCGACAAGGGCAACATGACCAAGAAGGAGATCGACCTCACGATCAAGACCTTGATCGAAGCCAAGAAGGCCGGCCAGTTCCGCAGCCTGTGGAAAGACTTCAACGAGTCGGTCAACCTGATGGCCTCGGGCGAGGTGGTGATCCAGTCAATGTGGTCGCCCGCCGTCACCGCCGTGCGCTCCAAGGGCATTGCCTGCACCTTCCAGCCACTGAAAGAGGGATACCGCGCCTGGGCCGCCGGCTTCGGCCTGCCCGCCACGCTTTCGGGCCGCAAGCTCGACGGCGCTTATGAATTCATCAACTGGTTCCTCGACGGCTGGGCCGGTGCTTACCTCAACCGCCAGGGCTACTACAGCGCCGTGCTGGAAACCGCCAAGGCCCAGATGGAGCCCTACGAGTGGGCCTACTGGATGGAAGGCAAACCCGCCGAAAAAGACATCAAGAGCCCCGGTGGCGACCTGCTGCACAAGGCCGGCGGCGTGCGTGATGGGGGTTCGTACGAGCAACGCATGGGCGGCATCGCCTGCTGGAACGCGCTCATGGACGAGAACACCTACATGGTCCAGAAATGGAACGAGTTCGTGGCGGCTTGAGCCTGAGCTGAAACCACCATGAGTTCACCCGCCGTCTCCGCGCACGCAGCCAACACCGGCAGCCCGGGCCAGGCCCTGGCCGCCTGGTGGCAGGCGCTGCCCTTGACGGCGGTGTTCGTGCTGTTTTTCCTGGTGCCGCTGGCGCTCATCGGCATGGTGAGCTTCTGGGACTTCAACGAGTACGAGTTGCTGCCCGCCTTCACGGTCAAGAACTACGTGTCTATCTTTGAAGGCTGCGGCAACACGGCGGAGATGTGCACCACCTTCAAGACGTATCTCTCCACCTTCAAGTTCAGCCTGCTGGTCTGGCTGATCACGCTGGTGGTGGGTTTCACTGTTTCGTATTTCCTCGCGTTCCACGTGCGCTCCAGCACCGTGCAGACGCTGCTCTTCGTGCTGTGCACCATCCCGTTCTGGACGTCGAATGTGATCCGCATGATCTCGTGGGTGCCACTGCTCGGGCGCAACGGGCTGGTGAACCAGACGCTGGTGGAGCTGGGCGTGGTGAACCAGCCCATCGAGTGGCTGCTGTTCTCCGATTTTTCCGTGGTGCTGGCCTTCGTGCACCTCTACACCATGTTCATGATCGTGCCCATCTTCAACTCGATGATGCGCATTGACCGCAGCCTGCTGGAGGCCGCCAGCGACAGCGGCGCCTCGGCCTGGCAGACGCTGTGGAACGTGATCGTTCCGCTCTCGCGCACCGGCATCATCGTGGGCTCCATCTTCGTCATCACCATCGTCATGGGCGACTTCGTCACCATCGGCGTCATGGGCGGCCAGCAGATCGCCTCCGTGGGCAAGATCATCCAGGTGCAGACCTCATACCTGCAGTTTCCTTTGGCCGCGGCCAACGCCGTGATCCTGCTGGCGCTGGTGCTCATGATCATCTGGGCACTCACCCGGCTGGTCGATGTGCGCAAGGAGCTCTGAGCCATGAACCGCGACAAGCGCCCCGCCAGCTTCTGGCTGCTCTCCCTGTTCTTTGCGGCCTTCGTGGTGTTTCTCTACGGCCCCATGGTGGTCATCGTGGTACTGAGTTTCCAGGGCCCCGAGGGTGGACTCACCTTTCCCATCCGGGGTTTTTCGCTGCACTGGTTCCGCCAGCTCGCCGAAGGCCTGGGCGTGGTCGACATCGGCGCAGCACTTCAGCGCTCGCTCGGTCTGGGCCTGGCGGTGATGGTGTTCACCGTGGTGTTCTCGGTGCTCGCGGGCCTGGCGTTCCGCAAGAAGTTGTGGGGCGGCAACGCGCTGTTCTTCGTGGTGGTGGCCAGTCTGATCATGCCGTCCATCATCGTGTCGCTGGGCATCGGCCTGGAGTTCCGCCTGCTCGACACCGGCCTCAAATGGGTGTTCGAGACGCTGGGCATGACCGGCATGCAGGAGACCTTCAACACCACGCTGGGTCTCTACACATCGGCCCTGGGCGCCCACCTCACCTGGACGCTGCCCTTCGGCCTCTTGATCATGTTTGCCATCTTCAACCGCTTCAACCCGGCGTACGAAGAGGCCGCGCGCGACCTCGGTGCCACACCCTGGCAGGGCTTTCGGCACGTGGTGCTGCCACTGATCGCACCCTCGGTCGTGGGCATCGCCATGTTCGGCTTCACGCTGAGCTGGGACGAAATCGCCCGCACCTCGCAAGCCATCGGCGACGTGAACACGCTCCCCCTGGAGCTGCAAGGCCTCACCACCACCGTGACCACCCCCGCCATCTACGCGCTGGGCACAGTGACCACGGTGGTTTCGCTCGTGGTCATGGCCGCCGCGCTGGCGCTGGCCTCTTTTTTCAGTCGGCTGCAGAAGCAGGGCAAGCGCTCCTGAGCGCAGCCGATCAACTCCAACCCGGGAACATTCATGGCAAAAGAAATTCTGTGCGGCTTCGGCGTCGACGTGGACGCCGTGGCCGGCTGGATCGGCTCTTATGGCGGTGAGGACTCGCCCGACGACATCTCGCGCGGCATGTTCGCCGGCGAAGTCGGCTCACCCCGGCTGCTTAAACTGTTTGACCGCTTCGGCATCAAGACCACCTGGTTCATTCCCGGCCACTCCATCGAGACCTTCCCGCAGCAGATGCAGGCCGTGGCCGACGCGGGCCACGAAATCGGTATCCACGGCTACACGCACGAGAACCCGATTGCCATGACGCCGGCACAGGAGGAAGAGGTGCTCGACAAGTGCATCGATCTTGTGACCAAGCTCGCCGGCAAGCGGCCCACCGGCTACGTGGCGCCTTGGTGGGAGTTCTCGCGCGTGAGCAACGAACTGCTGCTGAAAAAAGGCATCAAGTACGACCACTCGCTGATGCACAACGACTTCCACCCGTACTACGTGCGCGTGGGCGACAAGTGGACCAACATCAACTACGCCAACAAGCCCGAGACCTGGATGAAGCCGCTGGAGCGTGGCCTGGAAACCGACCTGATCGAGATCCCGGCCAACTGGTACCTCGACGACCTGCCGCCCATGATGTTCATCAAGAAGGCGCCCAACAGCCACGGCTTCGTGAACCCGCGCCAGCTGGAAGAAATGTGGCGCGACCAGTTCGACTGGGTGTACCGCGAGCACGACTACGCGGTGTTCCCCATCACCATCCACCCCGACGTGGCCGGCCGCCCGCAGGTGCTGCTGATGCTGGAGCGCCTGTTTGCCCACATGAGCAGCCACGCCGGCGTGCGCTTCGTGACCATGGACGAAATGGCCGACGACTTCGCGCGGCGCAGCCCGCGCCAGGTGTGAGCGCGCGGTAGGCCAGCGCCATGTGCGGCCTGTGCGGCGCCCTGGGCGGGCCGGCCCACTGGACCGAAGGGGCCGGGCGGCTGGACGCCCCGCAGACCCGGCGCGCCGAGCGCCAGCACCAGGTACGCGTGTGCAACGCGCTGCTGCACACCCAGCGCCTGCGGTTGGACGACTGGCACGGCACGGCCCTGGTGCTCAGCAGCGCCACCGGCAAACGCGAGGTGCTCTCCAGCTTGCCCGAGGTGTGGGCCATGGCGCAGGCCATGGCGGGTGCCGCCATCGATCCGCTGGACCCGGCGCTGTGGGCGCGGCTCGCTGAAGCCAGCGAAGCACCATGACCGCACCCATCCCTGTGCACCTGCTCACCGGCTTCCTCGGCTCGGGCAAGACCACGCTGCTCAACCACCTGCTCAAGAGCCCCGAATACGCCGACTGCGCGGTGCTGGTCAACGAGTTCGGCGAGGTGGGCGTGGACCACCACCTGATCGAAGCGGTGACGGGCGATGTGGTGCTGCTGCCTTCGGGTTGCATCTGCTGCACCGTGCGCGGTGATCTGGCCGATGCTGTCCGCTCGCTGCACGCGCAGCGCGATGCCGGCACCGTGCCGCCGTTCACGCGCATGGTGATCGAAACCACCGGCCTGGCCGACCCCACGCCCGTGCTCTCCACGCTGATGCACGAGCGCGTGATCCGCCACCACTTCCGCGTGGGCAGCGTCATCACCACGGTGGACGCGGTCAATGCCGCCGCCACGCTGGCGCGCTTTCCCGAAGCGCTCAAGCAGGTCGCGGTGGCCGACCGCATCGTGATCACCAAAACCGATCTGGTCGCGCCGGAAGCGGTGCAGGCTTTGCGCACCAGCCTGAGCGGGTTCAACGGCCTGGCGCTGCTGCTGGAGTCGGCCGGTGCACCGCCAGCCGCTGCGCAGCTGTTGGGCGAGGAGGGTGATGCAGGGCCGGTGAACGTGGCGCCCGAACGCCCACCGCTGGGTGCTCACCGCTCGCTCGTGCGCGAAGCGGGCGCGCACGCCAGCGGCGTCGCCTCTTTCACTGTCGATCTTGACACCCAGGTCGACTGGACCGTGTTCGGCGTCTGGCTCAGCCTGCTGCTGCACACCCACGGCGACCGCGTGCTGCGTGTGAAAGGTTTGCTCGACGTGGCGGGCACCGAGCGGCCGGTGGTGGTGCACGGTGTGCAGCACCTCATCCACCCACCGACGCACCTGGCGGCCTGGCCGGCGGGCGAGCGGCGCTCGCAGCTGGTCTTCATCACCCAGGACATTGCGCCCGATCTGATCCGGCGTTCGCTCGCGGCCTTTCTGGCTGTGCTCTCGCCGCGCGCGTCACCCGAGGTCCTTGTCGCATGACGCCCCAACTGCTCGTCATCAACCCCAACACCACCGCCTCGGTGACCGATCTGCTGGCGCGCCACCTGAGCGGCGTCTTGTCTCCCGCCGTGCAGGTCCGCGCGGTCACGGCGCGTTTCGGCCCACCCTACATCTCGGATGAGGCGGGTTGCGCGGTGGCCAGCCACGCCGTGCTCGACGCGTGGCTGCACGCTTTGAACAGCAGCGACGTCGCGCCCCACGCAGTGCTGATCGGCTGTTTCGGCGACCCGGGCCTGCTGGCCCTGCGCGAGAGCAGCCCGGTGCCGGTGAGCGGCCTGGCCGAGGCGGCCTTCACCGAGGCGGCGCGGCTGGGCCCGTTCGCCGTGGTCACCGGCGGCGAGCGCTGGGAGCCGATGTTGCAGCGCCTGGCGCACACGCTGGGCTTTGGCGAGGCGTTGGCGGGCGTGCACACCGTGGCACCTACCGGCGCGCAGCTGGCGGCGGATCCGGCGGGCGCGCAGGCGCTGCTGGCGCAGGCCTGCCGCGACGCGCAGCAGCGCTGGGGCGTGGCCTCGGTCATCGTGGGCGGTGCGGGTCTGGCGGGCATGGCCGCGCGGCTTCAGCCCGAGGTGGACGTGCCCCTGATCGACAGCGTGTTGGCCGCTGCGCGCTGGGCGCAAGGCCTGAAGTGGCCATCGCAAGTCGCGCCGCAACCCGGCCCCGAGTTTCTGATGCAGCTGCGCCGCACAGCCGGGTTTTCGCCTTCGGCCTGAGCACCCCATTCGAGTGCGCGCCGCAGCACGTTTGCGGGCATGGCGCACCACAATGGAACGAATATTCCATTGCAAACAATATTGATTTATTCGTTTCATTTTGCTATGGTGTGACTGCCGCAAAACGCGCACCGGACACCGCTGGTGCAGCGGCCTGGCGGCCAAGCCAACCCCTTCACAACCCGGAGTCCATCAACATGAAACTGAAATTACTGGCCGCAAGGCTCGCGTTCACCTTCGCCGCGGCCGCTGCCGCAGCCACGCCCGCCTGGGCGGCCGACTGGGTGGTCGGTGCCAACATCGGCAACGTGCCGTGGGAGTTCCAGGACGCCTCGGGCAAGTTCGTCGGCTTCGAGATCGATCTCGTCAACGAAGTGGCCAAGCGCGCCGGCAAGACCGTGCAGATCGAGAACATCCCGTTCAACGGCCTGTTCCCCGCCGTGCAGTCCAACCGCATCCAGATCGCGATCTCCTCCATCACCATCACGCCCAAGCGCCTGGAGTCGTTGGCCTTCGCCCAGCCCTACTACGACAGCGACCAGTCGCTCGCCGTGCTGAAGACCGCGCCGATCAACAAACTCGAAGACCTGGGCGGCAAGACGGTCGGTGTGGATACCGCGTCCACCGGCGACATCTACGCCACCGAAAACACCGCCAAGCTCAAGATCGCCAAGATCAGCCGCTACGAAGGCCTGGCCCCCGCCATGCTCGACCTGGCCGCCGGCCGCATTGACGGCTACATCAGCGACATCCCTGCCGTGGAGTACTACATCAAGGACAAGCCGCAGTACCGCATTGCCTCGCGCATTCCCACCGCCGAGCGTTACTCGTTCATGTTCGCCAAGACCTTTGCCGACGCCGGCAAGATCAACGACATCCTGACCACGCTGAAGAACGAAGGCTTCATCTCGGCCACCCACAAGAAGTGGTTCGGCACGACCCCGCCCGACACCTCGTCCACCGTCAAGGTGATGCCGGTTCCCAAGCTCTGACCCCATGGACCTGACCGACACCTTCTTCAACTGGCCCGTTTTCAAAGGGGCCTTCCCGCTGTTGCTGGAGGGCCTGGGCGTCACCGTGATGCTGGGCCTGGTCAGCATCGTGGCGGGGCTGGTGTCGGGCTTGCTCATGGCGCTCTTGCGCCTGTACGGGCCGGCGCCGCTGCGCATGCTGGCGCGCGTCTACATCGATGTGTTCCGCTCCATCCCTTTGCTGGTCTTGCTGGTGTTGGTCTACTACGCACTCCCTTTCGTAGGGGTGCGTTTCTCATCGTTCACCGCAGCAGCGCTCGCGCTGTCCATGGTGTCCTGCGCCTACACGGCCGAGATCTTTCGCGCCGGTATCGAGGCCATTCCCAAGGGTCAGTTCGAGGCGGCCGACGCCATCGGTCTGAGCTTCTTCAGCAGCATGCGCGACGTGATCCTGCCGCAGGCATTCCGCATCGTCGTGCCGCCGCTCACGAGCAACTGCATCAACGTGCTCAAGGACACCGCGCTGGCGTCCGTGGTGGCCATGCCCGATCTGCTCAAGCAGGCCACGCAGGCCCAGGCGCTGGCCGCCAACCCCACGCCGCTCATTGGCGCGGCCGTGCTCTACCTCATGCTGCTGCTGCCGCTGGTGCGGCTGGTCGGCTATTTCGAAACCCGGCACCGCGCCAGCCTGCGCTGATGCCAAGCCCCTCTCAATACACCCACCCATGGCCGCACTGATCCAGATCCGGGGCTTGCGCAAGTCCTACGGCCACTTCGAAGCCCTCAAGGGCATCGACCTCGACATCGAGCTCGGCGAAGTGGTCGTGGTCATCGGGCCTTCTGGCTCGGGCAAGTCCACCCTCATCCGCTGCCTCAATCTGCTGGAGGACTACCAGCACGGCGACGTGACCGTGGACGGCGAAAAGGTGGTGCGCGGCAAGGGCCTGGCCAAGGTGCGCGCCGAGGTGGGCATGGTGTTCCAGAGCTTCAACCTGTTTCCCCACCTCACGGCCCTGGCCAACGTGGCGCTGGGTCCGCTGCGCGTGCGCGGCTTGCTCAAGAAGGACGCCGAAGAGCGTGCCCGCAGCCTGCTGGCCAAGGTGGGCCTGGCCGAACACGCGCACAAGTTCCCCGGCCAGCTCTCGGGCGGCCAGCAGCAGCGCGTGGCGATTGCACGCGCACTGGCCATGGAGCCCAAGGTGCTGCTGTTCGACGAACCCACCTCCGCACTCGACCCCGAGATGGTGGGTGAGGTGCTCGACGTGATGCAGGACCTGGCGCGCACCGGCGTGACCATGGTGGTGGTCACGCACGAGATGGGTTTTGCCCGCCGCGTGGCCGACCGCGTGATCTTCATGGAGGCCGGCGCCGTGGTGGAGCAAGCTGCGCCCGATGTTTTTTTTGACGCGCCGCGCGAGCCGCGCACCCAGGCCTTTCTGCAGGCCATCCTTTCACACTGAATCTGTTGTCAACATGTCACTGAACTCCCTGAACCTCGACCTGATCCGCGCCGAATTCCCCGCGCTGCAAGACGGTTGCGTCTACCTCGACAACGCCGGTGGCTCGCAAGTGCTCCAGCGCGTGGCCGACCGCGTGAGCGACTACCTGCTCACCAGCAGCGTGCAGCTGGGTGCCAGCTACACGCAGAGCCAGGCCGCGGGTGAGCGTGTGCTGGCCGCGCGCCGCGCGGTGGCGCAACTCATCAACGCCCCGGCGGACGACGAGGTGGTGATGGGCGGCGCCACGACCTCGCTCATGTTTTTGTTCACCCAGGCGCTGCTGCCGGGCGTGCGCCCGGGCGACGAGATCATCGTCACCAACACCGACCACGAGGCCAACATCGGCTGCTGGATGCGTCTGCGCGGCGCCGGCGCCGTGGTGAAGGTGTGGGAGGTGAACCACCAGACGCTGGAACTTGACCTCGCCGATCTGGACCGGTTGCTGACGCCGAAAACCACCTGGGTGGCCATGACCCACGCCTCCAACATCCTGGGCACGGTGAACCCGGTGGCCGAGGTGGCGCAGCGCGTGCATGCGGTGGGTGGGCGTCTGTGTGTGGATGCCGTGGCTTACGCGCCGCACCGCCTGGTGGACGTGCAGGCCAGCGGAGCCGATGCCTATGTGTTCAGCTTCTACAAGGTGTTCGGCCCGCACTATGCGGTGATGTGGATCCAGCGCAGCCTGCTGCTGGCCCTGCCCAGCCTCAACCACTACTTCATCGGCACGGATGTGGTGCCCTACAAGCTGCAGCCCGGCAATGTGAACTACGAGCTCTCCTACGGCTGCATGGGCATCAACGACTACCTGGTGCATGTGGGCAACACGCTCGGCGCTGCCGGCACCGAGCGCCAGAAGATGCAGGCCGCGTTCGACGCGTTCGAGGTGCACGAGAACCTGCTGGCCGAGCGTCTGCTCACCTTCTTGCGCCACAAACCTTCGGTGCGTGTGATTGGTCACCGCGAGGCCACGGATGGCCAGCGCGT
Organism: Burkholderiales bacterium; assembly: GCA_003241965.1. Classification (GTDB taxonomy): domain Bacteria; phylum Pseudomonadota; class Gammaproteobacteria; order Burkholderiales; family Burkholderiaceae_C; genus Hydrogenophaga. Next base: position 27,918 of record QBMB01000053.1, read on the forward strand.
GCCCACCATCGCCTTCACGGTGGGCGAACAGCCCTCGGAGGCCATCGTGCGCCACATGGACCAGCACGGCATCGGCATCCGCTTCGGCGACTTCTACGCCAAGCGACTCATCGAAACCCTGGGCCTGCACGCGCAGGGAGGTGTGGTGCGGGTGTCCATTGCCCACTACAACACGGTGGGTGAGATCGACCGGTTGATCACCCATCTGGACGAGGTGATCAAGTGACCCCACGCCCCTACGCCTGCGTGGACCCGGCCTGCACCGACGCCGCCCACGGCCACGCCCAGCCGCCCAGCGTGGCGGCGGTGGCTGTGTCGGCCAAGGGCACGCTCGCGCATGGCAGCCCGGTGCTGATCCGCGGCGGGCGCGTGATCACCGCCACCGACGACTACGTGGCAGACGTGTTGCTGCGCAATGGCGTGATCGACACCATCGGCCAGCACATCGCCGTGGGGCCCGACGTGGCCGTGATCGACGCCACCGGCCTGTATGTGTTGCCCGGCGGCGTGGACACGCATGTGCACATGGAAAACGTGATCGGCCCCACCATCACTTGCGACACCTTTGCCAGCGGCACCAAGGCCGCGGCCTTTGGCGGTACCACCACGGTGGTGGACTTCGCGCTGCAGAACGCCACCGACTCACCCTTGGGCGCGATCGAGCGCGCGCAACGCAGCGCCGACCCGCAGGTGAACGTGGACTACAGCCTGCACGTGATCGTGACCCGCGTGGACGACCAGGTGCTGCGCGACGTGCGCCACGCCATGCGCCACGAGGGCGTGACCAGCTTCAAGATGTTCATGGCCTACCCCGGCGTGATGATGGCTGACGACGCCGCGATCTTCCGCATGCTGCGCCAGGTGGGGGCCGAGGGCGGCATGGTGGCGCTGCACGCAGAAAACGGCACCGTGATCGACCTCTTGATCAAGGAAGCGCTGGAGGCCGGCCACACCTCGCCGCGCTACCACGCGCTCACCCGCCCGGCCATTATGGAGGGTGAGGCCACGCACCGTGGCATCCGCCTGGCCGAGCTGGCCGAAGCGCCGATCTACTTCGTGCACGTGTCGAGCAACCAGGCGCTCAAGCACATCGTCACCGCGCGCGCCGAAGGCATTCCGGTGTTTGCCGAAACCTGCCCGCACTACCTGCTGTTCGACGACTCGGTCTACAACAACGACGACATTGCCACGGCGAAGTACGTTATGACGCCACCGCTGCGCACGCCCGACGACCAGAAGCACCTGTGGCGCGCGCTGCGCTACGACGACCTGCAGGTGATCGCCACCGACCACTGCCCCTTCTGCATGAAAGAAGGCCACCTGGGCTACCAGCTGCAGAAGATGCGCGGAAAGGATGATTTTTCGCTCATCCCCAACGGTGCGCCCGGCATTGAGACGCGGCTGGTGAGCCTGTTCGACATCGGCGTGATGCGCGGCAAGCTCTCGCTCAACCGCTTCGTGGAACTCACGGCCACCACACCGGCCAAACTCTTTGGCCTGTTCCCGAAGAAGGGCACCATCGCCGTGGGCAGCGATGCCGACGTGGTGCTCTTCAACCCGGTGGTAAGCCAGACCATTCACGCCAGCGAACTGCACAGCAACGTCGATTACACGCTGCTCGAAGGCCGTACATTGCAGGGGCGCGTTGAAAAGGTGTTCCTGCGTGGCCAGCTGATCGTTGACGGACAGCAGTGGCACGGCCGCGAAGGCATGGGGCGCTTTGTGCCGCGCGGCGCGGTCCGTGCTTTCTGAGAGCGGGTCACCCCACCACACACCCAACACACCCCACGGACATGGCGACCCAGGCGAGCGCAACAGCCCCCAAACCCACCAACCTCGACGAGCTGCGCGAGCTGATCGCGCGCGAGAGCGAGCGCCTCACCCCGCGCATGCGCGACGCTGCCCGCCACGCGCTCGAACACCCCAACGACGTGGCCCTGAGCCCCATTGCCACCGTGGCCGCCGCCGCCGGCATGGCGCCCTCGGCCTTCGTGCGCATGGCCAAGGCATTGGGCTTTGATGGCTATTCGGATCTGCAGCGCCTGTTCCTCGCGCCGCTGCAGGACGCAGTGAAACCCACCTTCCGCGAACGCATTCGCCACTACGGCGGTGAGCACG
>QBMB01000054.1:0-8092 GCA_003241965.1 Burkholderiales bacterium
GGGGAATGCGCGCCACCACCGCCTCGAGGATGTCTTCCACGCCCATGCCGGTCTTGGCCGAACAGGGAATCGCATCGGTGGCGTCGATGCCGATCACGTCTTCGATTTCGATCTTGGCGTTCTCGGGGTCGGCGTTGGGCAAGTCCATCTTGTTGAGCACCGGCACCACCTCCACACCCAACTCAAGTGCGGTGTAGCAGTTGGCCACGGTCTGGGCCTCCACACCCTGGCTGGCATCGACCACCAGCAGCGCACCCTCGCAGGCCGACAGCGAGCGAGAGACCTCGTACGAGAAGTCAACGTGACCCGGTGTATCGATCAGGTTGAGGTTGTAGACCTGCCCATCGCGCGCTTTGTACTTCAGCGATGCGGTCTGTGCCTTGATGGTGATGCCGCGCTCCTTCTCGATGTCCATCGAGTCCAGTACCTGCTCGCTCATCTCTCGATCGGACAAGCCACCACAGAGGGAAATGATGCGATCGGCGAGCGTGGACTTGCCATGGTCGATGTGCGCGATGATCGAAAAATTGCGGATGTGATTCATCAGGAGAACGGCTCAAACACTGGGGGAAACCGCGGTTCCGAGCAGGAACGAGCGGCCATAAAAAAGGGCGCGTCAGCTGCTGACGCGCCCGTAACCAACAATCAATGGCAACTGCGATAGTTGGGGTTTCATTGTAGGCAAAAAGCCCGGAATGCACACCACCGAACCACCGACAGCCCCTTGTTGCGACGCAGCAACGTGAACTTTATCCACAGCATATCCACAAGATGACGGGGAAACTTGTGCAGCAACTGTGGACGACTGGGGAGCTTCAGGAGCCACTCCCACATCGTGGGTCAAACCGGCCACCAGACACAGGAATTTTTCCGGAAACAGCCCGATTTTAGCGAAATCGGTCGAGACGCCTGAATTGATAGTAAGCATCCACTAACAATTCTGTTGCACCGGCATCGAGGAGTTGGATTCGCGCACTGTGGCGAATCGGCCACCAACAGAAAAAACCCCCAAACCCGGATGGGTCTGGGGGTCATCGAAATGAGCGGCTCGGGCAGAACAGGTGATCAACGCTGCGGCCGGATGACCGTGTATTGCGCCCATTCACCACGGCGAAACAGCACGTTCACCGGGCGCGACTTGTCGATCTTGCTCAGCGCGGCTTCCATCTCCTTCAAGCTGGTGGTGTCCGTGTTGGCAATGGCCACGATCACATCGCCTTCGCGCAAGCCAGCGCGTGCGGCGGGCCCTTCGGCGGACGCGATGCGCACGCCACCCTTGAGATTGAGCTCTTTCTTCTCGACAGCACTCAACTCGGCCAGCGCCAAACCCAAGGACTGAACGGCACTGCTCGCCTGCGGCTTGACCGGCTCTGGCGCGGCAGCCTTTACTTCAGGTTTCTCGGGCTCCAGCTCTGCCACCGTGATGGACAGTTCTTTCTGGGCTCCACGGCGCAGAACGGTCATGGCGCTCTTGTTGCCAGGCTTGGTGTTGCCCACGAAGCGCGGCAGGTCCACCGACTTCTCGATGGTCTTGCCGTCGAACTTCAAGATGATGTCGCCGGGCTCCACACCCGCCTTGGCCGCAGGGGAATCGGGCTCGACCCCGCGCACCAGCGCACCCTTGGCCGTGCCCAGCCCGAGCGACTCGGCCACTTCCTTGCTGACCTGGTCAATCTGCACGCCAATACGACCCCGCGTGACCCGCCCGGTGGATCGGAGTTGGTCCGACACACGCACGGCTTCATCGATCGGGATAGCGAACGAAATGCCCTGGAAGCCGCCGGAGCGTGAGTAGATCTGGCTGTTGATGCCGATCACCTCGCCCCGCATGTTGATCAGCGGTCCACCCGAGTTGCCCGGGTTGATCGCCACGTCTGTCTGGATGAACGGCAGAAAGTCGCCGGTGTCGCGCTGCTTGGCGCTCACGATACCGGCGGTCACGGTGTTCTCAAGTCCGAATGGCGAGCCGATCGCCATCACCCATTCACCCACGCGCAGACGGTTCACGTCACCAATCTTCACGGGGCTCAGGCCTGTGGCCTCGATCTTCACGACGGCGACGTCGGTGCGCTTGTCCGCGCCCACGACCTTGGCCTTGAACTCACGGTTGTCCGGCAAGGTGACGAGCAACTCGTCGGCGCCCTCCACCACATGGGCGTTGGTCATGATCAGGCCGTCGGCACTGAGGATGAACCCGGAGCCCACGCCCCGTGGCTGCGCTTCCTCGGAGGGCGCTCGCTCCTGCCGCGGTGTGCGCGGCGTCATGCCGGGCGGCACCGGAATGCCGAAGCGTTTGAAGAACTCGAGCATCTGCTCGTCGGGCGCACCACCCGCTCCGGGACGGGCGGCAGCGGCGCGCTCCAGCGTACGGATGTTGACCACAGAAGGGCCCACCAGATCCACGAGGTCGGTGAAATCGGGCAGCCCGCGCACGCTGCCGGCAGGCGCAACCGGCACCACAGTGGTCTGCGCAAACACCGGCGCATGCAGGAGCAGTGCCGCTGTTGCAATGGCAGCAAGCGCAGCCGCTAACGTCATGGTCGGCAGCGTCTTTGAACTATGGTTTTGGTGCGTCATGGAGATCCTTTGCGCAATCGCAAATAACAGGGCGGCACCCCGTGCAACCCGCCGCAGCGAGCCAGAGGAGACCATATGCCGGATGTGCGGTCTGCCGGACAAAAAGCAAGTCTGGCAGGTTTAGCGTGTTCGTTCCAGCGCAAGGGCAAAACGGCGCAGCGTCGGCAAGGGCACCTCACCCAACACGGTAAGCCAGTGGTCGCCCACCCGCTTGCTGAACGAATGCGTCGCGCCCACCACAGCCGTTTTTTCCCCGCCGTGGCGCTGGGAGTCGAAGGGTTCGACGAAGAGGGACACCGACGCCAGGCCATCCGAGAACACCCACTGCATGGGCGCCGCACCGGGGGTCACGGCCACACCCGTCTCCCGCGTGTGGCAACTCATGGCTGTGAAACCGGGAACCGCTTCTTTCAATCGCCAGCCCTCGGCTTCGGCGGTGGTTTTTTTCAGCACCGGTTTGTGGACCTCGTAGCCTCGCGTGTCCTTCATCAGCCGCTGCAGCTTGTCCATGCTCACCGATGCGTCCAGGTGCAACTCGGAGAAAGACACCTGTTCGAGCACCGTGCCCTGATCGCCCAGGGTCTGGAGCTTGACGACCAGACCGGTCTGGCGCTCGGACCAGATGCGGTAGCCAAAACGCAAGTCGTCCCGGGGCAGGATCTCGACCATGTAGGCCAGATGACCCGCCACGCGCTGGACGCCGGTTTCACGAGCGGAATAGAACTGCGGAATCAGGTTGCTGGGCGTGCGCAGGAGCTCGGGGAACAGCCCCAGCGATTCGCGCTTCTCAACATACGCCGTCTTCGTCTCAGGCTCAAACGTGATCACGTCGTTGTTGCGCCTCACCGTGGTGCGGGGCACCCCGGTGAGTGTGTCGATGCGCTCCATCTGCTGGTTGCCATCGCAGACATGCCAGATCTTCGACGCCGACATGGACGCTCCCGCCGACACCACCAGCGTGCCTGTGTAGGCGCGTTGGCGTGAGGCCTCGTGCATGCGGGTGAGCCATTCATTGACGGTCCGGCTGCCGGCAGGCGTGGCTGGAGCGACCTGCGCGTGCGAAGGCCCCATCAAAATCAGCCCCGCCGTCAGCCAGGCGAGAACACCACCGGGACGCCAGCCCACCGCCTTCAAATGCAGCGGCCGGCGAGGCTTGGGCGTGTGCGCGGCCTGGGGGGAAACAGACGCAAAGGAACCCAATTCAAACAACACTGGCGTCATGGTGGTTCAACGTCCCGATGCGTCGTAGGTGGCGTTGCGAATGAACCCGGTGGGCATCTGCAGCGCGGACATACCGCCGTTTTGACGGTGTTCTGCCAGCAACGCCTCCAGTTGGGCATCGCGAATCACGTTCCCTTGCCCGGTGCTGACCACCAGCGGTGCGGCCGCTGGAACAACCTGCGCCGCAGCGACAGCCGCAGGCTGGGTTGGCGCATTGTTCACCAGCTGAGATCCGATCGCATTCGCTCCACCCGGCTCAACGCCCGAACCCACCAGCACATTCCAGCTCACCGCCATGACAGCGGCCAGGGAGGCGAAGCCGGCGACCATCTTCCATCGGAAGACAGCGTCGTTAGCAGAGTTGCCCAGACGCGGGCCGGCCGCAACGACCAGCGCTTGCGGCTCGCTGATCTTCGCTTGCATACCCAGGCGAACAGCGGCCAGGAAGTCGGGTGCGGGCTGCGAGCCGGTCGGACCGATCTGTCCGCGCAGCACATCTCCGATCAACTGGTATGCATGCCAATTGCCCAAGGTGTCGGCGCCCTCGTCCTGCGAACTCAGCAAGCGGTTCAATTCCGATTCACCCAGCTCTCCATCCACCAACGCGGACAGCGCGGCCGAAGCGCTTGAACTTCCGGTGTTCTCACCGAGCGGCTTGTTGTGATCTTGTGCGGCATTCATGATTCTTTTCCCCATGTGCAGTGCTGCGGGCCTTGACCCAGTCAATCGCCCTCTTGTCGCCGTTACCAGCGCTTTCCGGTCTGGCGCTCCAGCATCGGCTTGATGCGCCCTGAAATCGCCTCCCTGGCCCGAAAGATCCGGGAACGCACCGTTCCGATCGGGCATTCCAGAGCTTGCGCGATTTCTTCGTAACTCATGCCCTCGATTTCACGCAAGGTGATCGCCATGCGAAGCTCTTCAGGCAACGCATCCATCGCTGCGTTGACCGCGAGGGCAATTTCCTTGCTGGCCAACACCGCCTCGGGCGTCTCGGTATCGACCACGTTGAAATTTAGTTCGCGATCCGAGGAGGAAGTTTCATCATCGTCAGTCGATTTCATCTGCGACTGAAAAACCAAGGGGTCCCGCTTGAGCTCCATCAGTTGCTTCTTGGCGGTGTTCACCGCAATCCGGTAGAGCCAGGTGTAGAACTGCGCATCCCCGCGAAACTGCGCCAGTGCACGGTAAGCACGGATGAAGGTTTCCTGCGCGATGTCCTGAACCAGATCGGAATCGCGGACCATGCGGCCGATGAGACGCTCGACACGGCGCTGGTACTTGATGACGAGCAGTTCGAAGGCGCGTTGTTCGCCGCCCAATGTGCGCTGCACCAGCATGACATCACTGTCGGGCGGTGGCGGAGCGGTGTGGTCTTCTGGGTTCATGCGCGCGGAAATATAACCCAAGGGATTGAAGAGGAGATCAGGTGCGGCTCGATACCAGCGCCCTGCGCAGGTCGCGCCAGCGCGCCGGGTCGCAGCGGCGCTCCGCCCAGATCCAACGGGTGCTCGCGTTGGCCAACTTCACATACAGCAACATACGGTCTTGCAGATCCAGGACGCGTTCCAGCTTGCACAGAGGCACGTCCTCGGCGTTGGTCTGGTTTCGCCAGAGCCAGACACCCCGCTGCGGGTTGCCCTCTGCCCGGCGCAGTTCCGAGTTCCAGACCAGCACACCCTCGGGTGAACGGACCCAACTCAAGGCGGCCGCGCAAGCCCACACGCCACACGCCACCATGGCTGCCAGCGACATGGACCGACTCCAGAACTGGTCCGGCGCAGCGCGCGGCCCGACCAGCAGCAAGCACCAGACAAGCGCACTCAGGGCACCTAACAGGCCCAGCAGCCACGCGTGGAAAACACAACGCCCCACCGGGTAGACCACGGATGGGGCGTTGCGCATGAGGGTCTTGAAAGATAGAGACGATCGTTGGCTCAGATGCGCTTGAACACCAACGAGCCATTGGTGCCACCAAAGCCGAAGTTGTTCTTGAGCGCCACATCGATCTTCATGTCCCGCGCGGTGTTGGCGCAGTAGTCCAGGTCACACTCCGGGTCTTGGTTGAAGATGTTGATGGTCGGTGGGCTCTTCTGGTGGTGCAACGCGAGCACGGTGAACACGCTCTCGATGCCACCGGCTCCGCCCAACAGATGCCCGGTCATGGACTTGGTGGAGTTCACCACCGCTTTGTAAGCTTGGTCACCCAAGGCCGCCTTGATGGCATTCGTTTCGTTCAAATCACCCAGCGGCGTGGAGGTACCGTGCGCGTTCAGGTAGTCCACCTGGTCAGCGTTCATGCCGGCATTGCGCAATGCGTTGACCATGGCGCGCCGAGGACCATCCATGCTGGGCGCTGTCATGTGGCCGGCATCGGCGCTCATGCCATAGCCCGAGAGCTCGGCATAGATACGCGCTCCGCGTGCCTTGGCAAATTCGTACTCTTCCAGCACCATCACGCCTGCCCCTTCACCCAGCACAAAACCGTCCCTGTCCCTGTCCCATGGACGAGAGGCGGTTGCCGGGTCATCGTTGCGTGTGGAAACGGCGCGCATGGCGGCAAAACCACCCACACCCAGCGGTGACACAGTCGCTTCCGAACCGCCTGCAACGATCACGTCGGCATCGCCGTATTCGATCTTGCGTGCGGCTTCTCCGATGCAATGCAGACCTGTGGTGCATGCGGTGACCACCGCCAGATTCGGGCCTTTGAAGCCGTACCGGATGGAGACATGCCCGGCGATCATGTTGATGATCGAGGCCGGCACGAAGAAAGGCGAGATGCGGCGCGGGCCACGGCTCACCAGCTCGGCGTGCATGTTCTCAATCAGCGGAAGACCACCAATGCCCGAACCGATGATGCAGCCGATGCGGATGGCGGTCTCTTCATCCAGAGCGTCACCCAAGGGCAAGCCCGAATCAACGACAGCCTGGTGAGCCGCGGCAATTCCAAAGTGGATGAAGCTGTCCATCGTGCGCGCCTCCTTGGCGCTCATGTAGGACTCCACGTCAAAGCCCTTGACCTCGCCTGCGATCTTGCAGGCGAAGTTGGAGGGGTCAAACCGGGTGATCAGGTCAATGCCGGACCGGCCGGCGAGGAGATTGGCCCAAGCGTCTGCCACCGTGTTGCCCACGGGGCTGATACAACCCAGGCCGGTCACGACAACGCGACGACGGCTCATTCAGTTCCCCCACGCCTTGACCTGCGCACCCCATGCATCGCGCCAGTGCGCCGTGTGGAAAGGGCTGAGGACAAGCGTATGCAAATAGACAATCAGGCCTTCTGGTGGGCCATTGCGTAATCGATGGCGTTCTGCACCGTCGTGATCTTCTCGGCATCTTCGTCGGGGATTTCGATACCGAACTCGTCCTCAAGGGCCATCACCAATTCAACCGTGTCCAGGGAATCGGCACCGAGGTCTGCCACGAAAGCTTTCTCGCTGGTGACCTGACCCTCTTCCACGCCGAGTTGTTCGGCAATGATTTTCTTAACACGTGCTTCGATATCGCTCATAAGTCCCTCTGAGGGTGGTTGAAATGCAAGGCCGCCATTTTAGCCGTGCCGGGGAAGTCTCCCCGGATGGCCCGCCGGGCGGCTGGCGCGGCGATTCAACAATTCTGACAGTGTGCGCCGGCGTCAGGACATGTACATGCCACCGTTGACGTGCAACTCCTGGCCCGTGACGTAAGAGGCTTGTGGGCCAGCCAGATAGGCCACCGCATGCGCAATGTCGGCCGGCTTGCCAAGGTGCCCCAGTGGAATCTGACCCAACAGAGCCTTTTGCTGCTCCTCAGGGAGCGCCGATGTCATGTCGGTTTCGATGAAGCCGGGAGCCACGCAATTGACCGTGATGTTGCGGCTGCCGAGTTCGCGCGCCAGTGCCCGGGTCATGCCCGCGACGCCAGCCTTGGCGGCCGCGTAGTTGGCCTGGCCCGCATTGCCCGAGGCGCCGACCACGCTGGTGATGCTGATGATTCGACCGTAGCGCTGCTTCATCATCGGGCGGATCACTGCTTTGCTCATGCGAAAGACAGCCTTGAGGTTGGTGTCCAGCACCGCATCCCAGTCATCGTCTTTCAGGCGCATCGCGAGCATGTCGCGGGTGATGCCGGCGTTGTTCACCAGCACCTGCAGACCTCCATGGGTCTTGACGATCTCATCGATCAGCGCCTCAGCAGAGGCAGCATCGTTCACGTCCAGTCTGGCCCCACGGCAGCCCGCAGCGGACCCGGAAACGCTGGTCAGACTGGCGGTGATCTTGGCGGCGCCTTCGTCGCTGGTGGCGGTGCCGATCAC
>QBMB01000054.1:8102-29816 GCA_003241965.1 Burkholderiales bacterium
CCGATCACGATCAGGCCGCGCGCAACGAGCTCGTGGGCAATGGCGGCACCAATGCCGCGAGAGGCTCCGGTAACGAGCGCTACCTGACCGGCAAACTTGACTTCAGACATGGTGTACTCCGGGCCTCAGGCCAACAGGGATTTGACGTCGGCCAGCGAGGCAGGGTCGTACAGGGCGATGCCCGTGAGTTCGGGATCGATGCGTTTGACCAAGCCCGCGAGCACCTTGCCTGGACCGCACTCGATGATCGTATCGACACCCTGTGCCTTGATGGCCTGCACACATTCAACCCAGCGCACCGGGCCAAACGCCTGGCGGTACAACGCGTCGCGGATGCGATCGCCATCGGTTTCCACCGCCACGTCGATGTTGTTGATCACGGGAATCTGCGGCGGGGCAAAGGTGGTGGTTGCCAACTCGGCCTTCAACCGCTCCGCAGCCGGCTTCATGAGACTGGAATGGAATGGCGCGGACACAGGCAACAACAATGCGCGCTTGGCGCCGTTGGCCTTGAGCACCTCACAGGCCTTGTCCACCGCCGCCTTGCTGCCTGCGATGACGGTTTGCGCTGGATCATTGAAGTTCACTGCCTCCACCACCTCCGCACTGCCCGCATCGAACGTGGCCAGCGCCTCGGCGCAACCCGCAAGGACCTGAAGCGCGTTCATGCCGAGAATGGCGGCCATGGCACCCGTGCCCACAGGAACGGCCTCCTGCATCGCGATGGCGCGAAAACGCACCAACGGCGCCGCTTGAGCCAGCGTCAAGACGCCCGATGCGACCAACGCGGCGTATTCACCCAGCGAATGCCCTGCGAGCGCGGCCGGCAACGCGCCCCCTTCAGCCCGCCAGACACGCCAGGCAGCCACACCCGCGACCAACATCACCGGCTGGGTGTTGGTGGTCAGGGAGAGCAATTCCTTGGGGCCTTCGTGAATCAGCTGACCCACGTTTTCGCCCAGCGCGTCAGAGGCTTCGGCGAGAGCTCCAAGCACCTCGGGGTGATCGCCCCAGGCGTCGAGCATGCCCACGGCTTGTGAGCCCTGGCCTGGAAATACAAACGCAAAATTCTTCATGTGATCTTCAAATGGTCTTGTGCGGCTGAAGCGATCGTCCGACGACCGCTCAGAAATCCAGCAGCACGGCACCCCAGGTGAAACCACCGCCCACGCCTTCAAGCAACAAGGTGTCGCCCTTTTTCACCTGCCCCTTGCGCACGGCATGGTCCAGGGCCAGGGGGATCGAAGCGGCCGATGTGTTGCCATGCTGGTCCACAGTCACCACCACCTTGTCCATGGGCAGCTTGAGCTTGCGAGCGGTGCTTTGCATGATGCGGATGTTGGCCTGGTGCGGAATGAGCCAGTCGATGTCTTCCGCCGTTCGGCCGGCTTTGGCCAGCACAGCCCGGGCGGTGTCTTCAAGCACGCCCACAGCCAGTTTGAACACGGCCTGACCGTCCATCTTGAGCAGCGGATCTCCCAGAACCGAGCCGCCCGACACATGCCCGGGCACGCACAGGATGCCGGCATGTTTTCCGTCGGCGTGGATGTCGGTGGCCAGAATGCCGGGTGCATCGGACGCTTCCAGCACCACCGCCCCGGCGCCATCGCCGAACAGCACGCAGGTCGTGCGATCGTTGAAATCCAGGATGCGACTGAATATCTCGGAGCCCACCACGAGCGCCTTGTGGGCTGTGCCCGACTGGATCAAGGCGTCGGCCACAGTGAGCGCGTAAATGAATCCGCTGCAGACCGCCTGCACATCGAACACCGGACAGCCCGCAATGCCCAGCTTGTGCTGCAGCAGCGCCGCGGTCGACGGAAAGACCATATCGGGTGTTGACGTGGCCACGATGATCAGATCGATCTCTGCCGGCTTCACGCCCGCAGCGGTCATGGCATCACGGCAGGCCACGGCAGCCAGGTCGCTGGCAAACACACCGTCGGCGACGAAATGGCGCGCCCGGATGCCGGTACGCTCGACGATCCAGTCGTCGCTGGTTTCCACGCCTCGACCTGCCAGCATGTCCACCATGTCGGCGTTGGTCAGGCGATTCGGCGGCAGGCAGCTGCCTGTGCCGGTGATGCGGGCAAAGCTGGTCATGCGAGACGGGAGGGAAGGATCAAAGGGTCGGGATACTTTTGAGCTCGCTGGGCAGCGACTCTGGCGACATCAGTTGCCGGGCATGGGCGATGCGATCGCGCACGTTGTCCAACAACTGGTTGTGGGCCGCATCATAAGCCCGCCCCAAGGCTTGCTCGAACGCAAAAGCATCGGCTGAACCGTGACTCTTGAACACCAACCCCTGCAGGCCCAGCAAGGCTGCGCCGTTGTACCGGCGATGGTCAACGCGGCTTTTAAACGACTTTAGAACCGGATAGGCCACGACAGCCGCCATTTTTCGGAAGATGCTGCTGGAGAACTCTTCGCGAATGAAGCCGCTGATCATGGAAGCCAGGCCTTCACTGGCTTTCAGCGCAACGTTTCCCACGAAGCCATCGCACACCACGATATCGGTTGTGCCCTTGAAAATATCGTCGCCCTCGACGTTTCCAAAAAAATTGAGATCGCCGGTGTTGGCTGCATTTCGCAGCAAAACACCTGCTTTTTTGATGACTTCGCTGCCTTTGATGACTTCTTCACCAACATTCAGCAAGCCCACACTGGGCTCCTGACGCCCCGTGGCCGCCGCCACCAACGCAGACCCCATGACCGCGAACTGAAGGAGGTGCTCCGCCGAGCAGTCGACATTGGCCCCCAGATCCAGCACGGTGGTGGCGCCACCACGGGCATTGGGCATCTGGGTGGCAATGGCCGGGCGATCAATGCCGTCCATCGTTTTGAGCACGTAGCGCGCAATGGCCATCAGTGCACCGGTGTTGCCCGCCGAAACGGCAGCCTGCGCCCGCCCTTCCTTGACCTGATTGATCGCCACCCGCATGGACGAATCCTTCTTGCGGCGCAGGGCAACTTCCACCGGATCGTCCATGCCGACCACCTCGGTGGCGGTTACAACGGTGCAGCGCACGTTGTTGAGCAATTGCGGCCAGCTCCGGAAGACCTCCGGCTTGCCAACCAGGAGCAACTGCGCCTGCGGGTGGCGGATGAGAAAGGCCTGGCAGGCGGGCATCGTCACGCCCGGGCCGACATCTCCACCCATGCAGTCCACGGCAATGGTGATCATCTCAACTTCCTGAGGCGGGCACGGCAGGTGCCCCATCCATGAAAAAAGCCCGCATGGATCATGCGGGCCTGTGCCTGTGGAGCCCGCCTGACCCCGAGCGTTTGACGCAGCAGGGCCCAAGGCGAACCATCACGTCAGGCTTCGGATTTGTTCTTCAGCACTTGGCGGCCGCGGTAGAAACCGTTGGGGCTGATGTGGTGACGCAGATGAATTTCACCGGTGGTGGGTTCCACAGCGATGCCCGGCACGTTCAGGGCGTTGTGCGAACGGTGCATGCCGCGCTTGGAAGGGGATTTTTTGTTTTGCTGAACAGCCATGTGGGGCTCCTGAGATCGGTAGGGTCAAACGGGTGCGCCTGAACCATGCACATTGGTGTGCCTGTGGATGCCAGCGCAAAGCCAAGGATTATAGCCCGAAGCCTGCAAGTGTGGCCACCCCATCGCCGGGGCAGCCAAAGAGCCTATTTCTTGAGCTTGGCCAGCTCGGCGAACGGATTCTTGCGTTCGGGCCCGCTCTCCCCAAGGTCCACCATGGGATCGGATGCATGCATGACCACCGGCACCGGGCAGGTTTCGTGCAGCGGCACCAGCGGCAACTCCATCAACAGCTCGTCTTCCAGGACCTCGTAGAGCCTGGGACGGGGCTCCAGCGCCAGCAAGTCTTCCTCACAATCGTCGTCTTCGGCGGCCGCAGCGGCCTCGTCGGCAACAAAGCGGAACCAGCGATCCACCGACAGCGGCGTTTCAACCGGCCCCAGACAGCGTTGGCAGGTCAGGGGCACCGCGGCGCTGGCCTCCAGATGCAGCCAGACGGCCGCAGCACCGCCCGATGCGCCCGGGCGCATTTCGCCCCGGGCTTGCCAGCTCACGCGGCCCAAAGCCGGCGCACCGTCTTCCAGGTGAGCTTCGGCCTGAAGACGCTCGAAGTGAGCGATGGGATCGTCGGCCTGCAGAGTGGCGCCGGCTTGTGCAAAAGCGCGAACATCCAGCCGATCGGGGCTCCAGGCTGTCTTGGTGGTGGGTTTCATGTCGATCAGTTTAAGAGAATGCAGAGAGAATAGCGGGATGACTTCCGACCGTCCCAGCGCTCCCCTCCCGGCCTCACGCCCCCTGATCCTCGGCTCCACGTCCCGCTACCGGCACGAACTGCTGTCGCGGCTGAAGCTGCCTTTCGAAACCGTAGCCCCGAATGTGGATGAAACCCCTCGATCGGGCGAAAACCCGGCCGATCTGGCGGTGCGGCTGGCGCTGGCCAAAGCGCGCGACGTGGCGCAGCGCCATCCGCAGGCGGTGGTGATCGGCAGCGACCAGGTGGCCGATCTGCGCGGCGAACCGCTGGGCAAACCGGGCACCCACGAGCGCGCGGTGGTGCAACTCAAACGGCTGCGCGGCGAGACGGTGGTGTTCCAGACCGCGCTGGCGGTGGTGTGCGCGGCCACGGGCTTCGAGCAATGCGACATTGCTTCGGTGCGTGTGGTGTTTCGCAAACTCAGCGATGCCGAGATCGAGCGCTACTTGCGGGCGGAGCAGCCGTACGACTGCGCTGGCAGCGCCAAAAGTGAAGGCCTGGGTATTTCGCTGCTGGAGCGCATCGACAACGACGACCCCACGGCCTTGGTGGGCCTGCCGCTGATCCGCACCTGCCGCATGATCCGCGCGGCTGGCGTGCACGTGCCGTGAGCGTGGGGCCCATCAAAACCGGCGTGCTGTACCTGGTGCCCACGCCGCTGGATTTCGGCATGGCGGTGGACGCCGCACCTGCAGACACCTGGCTGCCCCGCGAAACGATGGCCGTGGCCCGCGGCCTGACCCACTGGATCACCGAGAACGCCAAGAGCACACGTGCTTTCCTGAAGCGGGTGGAAGCTGCAGCGGGCATTGCAGCGCCCGTTCAGAGTCAATACATCACCGAGCTGCCGCGCGCAGCCCACAAGAAGGGTGACCACACCCCGCAACCCGATGGCGACGCCCAGGCGCGCGAGTTGCTCGCGCCAGCCCTGGAGGGCCACGACATCGGCTTGGTGAGCGAAGCCGGCATGCCGGCGATTGCCGACCCAGGCAGCGCCGTGGTGCGCGCAGCGCACGCCCTGGGATTGCGGGTGGTGCCGCTCACCGGTCCGGTGTCGCTGATGCTGGCGCTGGCGGCCAGTGGCCTGAACGGGCAGAACTTTGCGTTTGTCGGCTATGTGCCGCAGGAGGCCACGGAGCGGGTCAAGCGCCTGCGCGAACTGGAAGCCCTGGCGCTCAAGACCGGACAGACGCAAATACTGATCGAGACGCCCTACCGCAACACCGCGCTGCTGCAGGCGTTGTTGCAGACCTTACACCCGCACACCCGACTGGCGGTGTGTTGCGCCATGTCGCTGCCGCAGCAGGTGAGTCGCAGCGCTTTGGTGAGCGATTGGAAACGCACGCAGGGTGGGATCAGCGGCCTGCCGCTGGACACGCCAGCGGTATTTTTGTTCGGCCGCTGAGGCCTGCGACCAACGCCTTCAACCCATCACACGTTTGAGGTGGGCGCGCACCGACGCGCCGAGTTCGGCGTTGGCCAAAGCCAGATCGATGGTGGCCTCCAGGAAACCCTCTTTGCTGCCGCAGTCGTAGCGTTTGCCGTCGTAGCGGAAGGCCTGCACCTTCTCGGTACCAATCAAGGCGGCGATGCCGTCGGTGAGCTGGATCTCGCCACCCGCTCCGCGCGGCTGGCGCCGAATGCTCTCGAACACCGCCGGTGTGAGGACATAACGGCCGGCCACGGCCAAGGTCGAGGGAGCTACATCGGGCGCCGGTTTCTCGACCATGGCAAACACCTCGGCCAGATCAGCACTGACACCGTGCACATCGACCACGCCATAGCGGCGGGTGTCTGCGCGCGGCACGTCCTGCACGGCCAGCACGGTTCCCGGGCTGGACTCGTACGCCTGCACCATCTGCTGCAACACGGACGGACCGCCATCTGCCTGGCGGGTGCCCATCATCAGATCGTCCGCCAGCAGCACGGCAAATGGTTCATCGCCCACCAGGCGTTCGGCGCACAACACAGCGTGTCCCAAGCCGAGTGCGCGGGGTTGGCGCACATAGACGCAATCCATGTCGTCTGGCTTGATGGAGTGGACCAGCTTGAGCAGGGCCGACTTGCCGGCCGCTTCAAGCTCCATCTCCAGTTCATAGGCGGTGTCGAAGTGGTCTTCGATGGCCCGTTTGTGACGCCCGGTCACGAAGATCATTTCGCGGATGCCGGCTGCGTAAGCCTCCTCCACCGCGTATTGAATCAAAGGCTTGTCCACCACCGGCAGCATTTCCTTGGGAATGGCCTTGGTGGCAGGCAAAAATCGGGTGCCCAGACCACCCACGGGGAAAACAGCTTTGCGAATTTTCATGTTTCTCTGTACTCGGTTGTGTGCAACCCGTAAGGGTAGCCTTCCATGGTAACGGTCGGATGTGAAAATGCATCGAAAGGCTACACTGCAACGATCACCCCGGTGGGCTTTGTCCCCGCTCACTGCCCACTCCAAACACTTCAGCCCATGAGCATCACTCCCGTCATTCTTTGCGGGGGCTCCGGCACCCGCCTGTGGCCCCTGAGCCGCCAGAGCTTCCCCAAACAGTTCGTGCCCCTGGTGGGCAACCAGAGCCTGCTGCAACTCACGCTCGCACGCCTGGCGTGGTGCGGCAACCCGCCCATGTGCGTGGCCTCCGAAGACCACCGTTTCCTCGTCGCCGACGCCATGGAATCACAGGGCTCGGCGGGCCAGGTGTTGCTGGAGCCGGCTGCGCGCAACACCGCTGCGGCCATGGCGCTGGCCGCCCTGCTCGCCACCAGCCCGCTGGATGCCGACCCGCTCCTGCTGTTCTGCCCCTCCGACCATCACATTCCGGACGTCGACGCTTTCGCGCACACCATCCGCCTGGGCGTTCCGGCGGCCGAGGCCGGCGCCATCGTCACCTTTGGGGTGGTGCCCAGCTTCCCGAGCACGGCCTATGGCTACATCGAACAGGGCGATGCCCGGGCCGACGGCAGCCGCCGCGTGGCGCGCTTCATCGAAAAACCCGCGCCCGCCGCCGCGCAGGCCTTGCTGCTGCAGGGCAACGTGCTGTGGAACGCCGGCATCTTCCTCGCCCGTGCCAGCACCTTGCTGACCGCGCTCGGCCAACACGCCGACGACATCCTGCAGTCTTGCTGCCAAGCCATGGCCAGCCCGAAGCAGGACACCGTCGGTCAGATCCATTTCGTGCGGCCCGACGCCGCGCCCTTCCTGGCCTGCCGTTCGCAAAGCATCGACTACGCCGTGATGGAACGCCACGCCGACGTGGCCGTGGTGCCCTTTCAGGGCCAGTGGAGCGACGTGGGCAGCTGGAACGCGGTGGCCGATCTCAGCCCGGCCGACGACGACGGCAACCGCGTCACAGGACAGGGCCACACCCTGCACGCGAGCAACACCTTCATTCACGCACCGGGGCGCACCGTGGTGGCCCTGGGCACGAAAGACTTGCTCATCATCGACACGCCCGACGCCCTGCTGGTGGCCCAGCGCGACCACGCCGAACAGGTCAAGGACGTGGTGGCCCACCTCACCCGCCTGCAGATACCGCAAGCTGCCATGCACCGCCGCGTGGCCCGCCCCTGGGGCTGGTACGACAGTGTGGACATGGGCGAGCGGTTTCAGGTCAAACGCATCGGCGTCAAACCCGGCGCATCGCTGAGCTTGCAGAAGCACCACCACCGCGCCGAGCACTGGATCGTCGTCAAGGGAACGGCCGAGGTCACGCGTGGCGCCGAGACCTACCTGCTGTCGGAGAACCAGTCCACCTACATCCCCATCGGCGAGGTGCACCGCCTGCACAACCCCGGCAAACTGCCGCTGGAAATGATCGAAGTGCAGTCGGGCAGCTACCTGGGCGAAGACGACATCGTGCGTCTGGAAGACAAATACGGTCGCCAGCCCGACGCTGCCAAACCCTGAGATGCCAGACATGAAGATCCTGCTCACCGGCGGCGCCGGCTACATCGGCAGCCACACCGCGGTTGCGCTGGTGGCGGCCGGGTTCGACCCGATCATTCTGGACAACTTCGCCAACAGCCACCCGGTGGTGATGGAGCGCCTGGCCACGATCACCGGGCGCCACATGGTGCTGGAGCGCGGCGACGTGCTCGACACGCCCTGGGTAGAAGACGTGTTGCGCCGCCACCAGCCGGCTGGCGTGGTGCATTTCGCGGGCGACAAGGCGGTGGGTGAGAGCGTGGCACTGCCGCTGAAATACTTTCACAACAACATCGGCGGCGCAGTGAGCCTGCTGCGCGCCATGGAAACTGTGCACGCGCAAGACCCCGGCAGCGTGCCCACCCTGGTGTTTTCCAGCAGCGCCACGGTGTATGGCGACCCCGCCACCGTGCCCATCACCGAAGATTTTCCGCGCAGCCACACCAACCCGTATGGCCACAGCAAGCTGGTGATCGAAGACATGCTCTCGGCGTTGAGTGCCGCCAACCCGAGCTGGCGCATGGGGGTGCTGCGCTACTTCAACCCGGTCGGTGCGCACCCCAGCGGACTCATCGGCGAAGACCCGGCCGGCATTCCGAACAACCTCATGCCCTATGTGGCGCAAGTGGCGGTTGGCCAGCGCGATCACCTCAATGTGTATGGCAACGACTACCCCACGCCCGATGGCACCGGTGTGCGCGACTACATCCATGTGGAGGATCTGGCCGCGGGCCACGTGGCGGCCATCAAGGCGCTGCTGGGCCGGGGAGAGAGTTTCACGGTGAATCTGGGCACGGGCCGCGGCCACAGCGTGCTCGACGTCGTGAAGGCGTTCGAAGCCGCCAGCGGCAACCCCGTGCCTTACCGCATCGCGCCACGGCGCGCTGGCGATGTAGCTCAGTGCTGGGCCGACCCGGCGCTGGCCATGCGACTTCTGGGCTGGCAGGCCCTGCACACGCTGGACGACATGTGCGCCGATGCCTGGCGCTGGCAGAGCGCCAACCCCAACGGTTACCGGAGCTGAACACCTGCGGCGCGAGCCGCCAGGAAGATGCCTTCGCCCACGCTGGCACCAAACCGTTTGGCCAGGCGCAAGCCCACGTTTTCGCGGCGGGTGTAGTCCACCAGCTCTTCGGCCTTGACGATCTCGCGCGCCACATAGTCCAGGTTGCCCAGGCCATCGGCCAGACCCAGCGTCACGGCTTGCTGGCCATTCCAGACCAGACCGCTGAAGGTCTCGGGCGTTTCTTTCAGGCGGTCGCCACGGCCCTTCTTCACCACGTCGATGAACTGCGTGTGGATTTCGCCCAGCAGGTTTTGCATGAAGAGGCGTTGTGATTCGTCTTGCGGGCTGAACGGATCGAGCAGGCCCTTGTTGGCACCCGCCGTCATGAGACGGCGCTCGATACCGAGCTTTTCCATGAGCCCGGTGAAGCCGAAACCGTCCATGAGCACGCCGATGCTGCCCACCAGACTGGCCTTGTCCACGTAGATGTTGTCAGCGGCCGCAGCGATGTAGTAGGCCGCCGATGCACAGGTCTCTTCGACCACTGCATAGACCTTCTTGTTGTGCAGGCCCTTGAGGCGCGTGATCTCGTCGTTGATGATGCCGGCCTGCACCGGGCTGCCGCCGGGTGAGTTGATCAGCAAGATCACCGCTTGGGCGCCCGCGTCGTCAAAAGCCGCGCGCAGCGCAGCCACCACATTTTCGGCGCTGGCTTCGGCGCCCGAGGCGATCTCGCCCTTGATCTCCACCACCGCCGTGTGTGGTGAGCTGGTAGACGATGTGACACTGGCGCTGGTGTAGACGAACCAGACCATCGCACCCAGGATGGCCAGCCACATGAAGCGGGTGAACATCTTCCAGCGGCGCGCCGCCTGCTGCTCGCGGATGGTGGCGAACACCAACTTTTCCAGCGTGGCGCGCTCCCAGGCCGCGCCGTTGTTGCGGTCGCTGCCGGCAGAGGTTGCGGAGCCCAGGTTGTCGTCGTTCATGGTGCGTGTTTTCTCAGAATTCAACAGGTTTGAGGTGGTATTGTGACCGCCAGTGAATCACCCCATCGAGCTCCAGCAGTTCGATCTTGAACAGACCACCGCGACACGGTCCGCCCCGGCATTCACCCGTAGCGGGTTCGTACACCGCACCATGTGTGGCACACATCAACCAGCGGCCTGTGTCGTCAAAGAAACGGTCTGGTTGCCAGTCCAGCTCCATGGCCACATGCGCGCAGCGGTTCAGATAAGCCTGCGGCTGCCCCTGGTGCCGCACCGCGAAGGCGCGGCAGGTCTGGCCCGCGTAGTTCACATCGAACGACACCGCCCGTCCCCCGTCGACCAGATCGTGGCTGTTGCACAGCGCATGGATCGGGTCGTCGGTGGATGGCGTCATGGTGACCTCAGGCGTTTTCGGTGAGCCAGTCGTGCAGTTCGCGCACCGAATGCGCCACATGCAGGGGCTTGAGTTCGTGAAACGCCTCGGGCTCGTGCGCACCGTAGCTCACACCCACGCTGGCGCAGCCGGCGTTCAGCGCCATCTGCAGATCGTGCGTGGTGTCGCCAATCATGAGCGTGCGCTCGGGCGGCACGCCGAACTCTCGCATCAGCTCGTGGAGCATCAGCGGGTGGGGCTTGCCCGCGGTTTCATCGGCCGTGCGTGATCCGTCGAACAGGCCGACCAGCTCCACCGTGTGCAGCACCTCGTCGAGCCCTCGGCGGCTTTTGCCGGTGGCCACGGTGAGCCAGTGCTGCCGGCCCTTGAGTTCGGCCAGCAAGGGCAGCACACCGTCGAACAGGCTCAGGTCGTGCTGGTGTGCCGTGTAGTGGTGGCGGTAGCGCTCTCCGAGCTGTGGGTAGTGCTCGGGCGGCACGTCGGGCGCGGCGTGGGCCAGGGCCTGCATCAGCCCCATGCCGATCACATAACTGGCAGCCTCGGTGGTGGGGGGTGTGCCGCCCACGTCGGTCACCGCACGCTGGATGCTGCGGGCAATCAGGGCGGTGGAGTCGAACAGGGTGCCGTCCCAGTCGAAGGCAATGAGGTCGTATTGGCGAGGGCGCATGGTGTCTCGTGTGGGCCGGGCCTGAATTATCGTCGGCGTCGGCACGGGGGCCTGCCGCTGTCGGGTTACTTGACACTCGCCGGCCCAATTCCGTGTCGGAAACAAAACGACGTTGAAAAACAAGGACAAATTTTTGCGGCATAGTGTTTGCTTAATGACTCATTTGAAAGACGTCTTTCAATACCAAAGTTCCATTTTTCAAGGAAGCCATGATGAGCATTCAACATCTGTACCGAACCGCGCTGGTTGCCGCGGTGCTTTGCGCAAGCGGCGTCACCTCGGCTCAGGCAGCGCTGGTGGGAACCTATGAAGGCAACGATTGCTCCGGCGTGTTTGGCCAAGGCTTCAGCAACTGCAGCTACAACGGATCACCCGTGATTGCCAAGTTTGATGTCAATGGGCAAGGCACCGGTGGTTCCTGGACCATCAACAGTGCATTGTTCCCAACGGTGACTGGAAACGAGTGGACCTTCGGTTTCGGCTCCACGGGTAGCTGGACCTACACCCCGGGCGCAGGCGACCCCTTGATCACGTTCTATGTGGCCAAAGGTGGCAACGGCTTCAACCTGTTCAGCAACGACGGTGATGTCAACAGCGGCGATTGGTTTACACCGCTGAACAACGGTGGCAATCGGGCAGGCTTGTCCCACATCACCTTCTACGACACGGGTCGCCCCTCCACCCAGGTGCCGGAGCCTGTGTCGCTGGCCTTGTTGGGCTTGGGACTGCTGGGCGTGGGCGCAGTTCGCCGCCGCACGAAGCCCTGAAGCCAGCCCCGGTCTGTGCGTGGGGCCTTCACAGCAACAAAAAGCCACCGCAGCGCGGTGGCTTTTTGTTGGCGGGGTTCAGACCAACCGTTGCGCGTGATGGCGCAGATGGTCTTCGATGAGGCTGGCAATGAAGTAGTAGCCGTGGTCGTAGCCCGTGTGGCGGCGCAGAGAGAGCGGTTGGTTGGCCTGCTCACACGCCGCTTCAAACAGGTGCGGGTGCAACTGCGCAGCGAGGAAGTTGTCGGCCAGGCCCTGGTCGATCAGCAGCGGTGGCAACGTGCCACCAGACTTCACCAGCTCGGTGGCGTCGTGCGCGGCCCAGGCGGCGCGGTCTGCTCCCAAGTACCCGGTGAACGCCTTCTCACCCCAAGGGCATTGCATGGGCGCAGCGATCGGTGCAAAGGCCGACACGCTCTGGTATAGGCCCGGGTGGCGCAGTGCCAGCGTGAGTGCGCCGTGGCCGCCCATGGAGTGGCCGAAGATGCCCACACGCTGCGCATTGGCCGCAAAGTTCGACAGAACCGTTTCACGCAGCTCCAGGGTGATCCAACTTTCCATACGGAAATGCTTTGCCCAGGGGGCCTCGGTCGCATCCAGGTAAAAACCGGCGCCGTGGCCGAAGTCCCAGGCCGCGCTGGCGCCCTCGACGCTGGTGTCGCGCGGGCTGGTGTCGGGCGTGACGATCATCAGGCCCAGCTCGGCAGCGACTCGCTGCGCGCCGGCCTTGATGGCAAAGGTTTCTTCGGTGCAGGTCAGCCCCGCCAGAAAAAACAGCACCGGCACTGGTCCTTGAGCAGCCTGCGGCGGCACGAACACGCCGAACTTCATCGGCAAGCCAATCTCGGTGGAGGCGTGCCGGTAGAAGCCCTGCACGCCGCCGAAGCAGAGGTGTTCGCTGAGCGTCTCAAGCGCCATCAGAACTCCACGACGGCGCGGATCGATTCACCGCGCTTCATCAGGTCAAAGCCTTCATTGATCTGGTCCAGGCGCAGCTTGTGCGTGATCAGGTCGTCGATGTTGATCTTGCCTTCCATGTACCAGTCGACGATCTTGGGCACGTCGGTGCGGCCGCGCGCACCGCCGAAGGCCGAGCCTTCCCACTTGCGACCGGTGACGAGTTGGAACGGACGTGTGCTGATCTCGGCACCTGCCTCGGCCACGCCGATGACGATGCTGCGGCCCCAGCCCTTGTGCGTGCACTCCAGCGCGTCACGCATCACCTTGGTGTTGCCGATGCACTCAAAGCTGTAGTCGGCACCACCATCGGTGAGCTGAACGATCGCGTCCACCACGTTGGGCACTTCCTTCGGGTTGATGAAGTGCGTCATGCCGAACTTGCGCGCCATGGCTTCGCGTGCCGGGTTCAGGTCCACGCCGATGATCTTGTCGGCGCCCACCATCTTGGCGCCCTGGATCACGTTCAGACCGATGCCGCCCAGACCGAACACGACCACGTTGGCGCCCGCCTCGACCTTGGCCGAGAAGATCACCGCGCCGATGCCGGTGGTGACGCCGCAGCCGATGTAGCAGACCTTGTCGAACGGCGCGTCCTCGCGGATCTTGGCCAGCGAGATTTCGGGTGCCACGGTGTAGTTGCTGAAGGTGCTGGTGCCCATGTAGTGAAAGATGGGCTGGCCGTCCATGCTGAAGCGGCTGGTGGCGTCGGGCATCAGGCCCTTGCCTTGCGTGCCGCGGATCAGCTGGCACAGGTTGGTCTTGCGGCTCAGGCAGAACTTGCACTGGCGGCACTCGGGCGTGTAGAGCGGAATGACATGGTCGCCCTTTTTGAGCGAGGTCACACCCGGGCCCACGTCCACCACGATGCCGGCACCTTCATGGCCGAGGATGGCGGGAAAGATGCCTTCGGGGTCGGCGCCGGACAGCGTGTAGTAGTCGGTGTGGCAGATGCCGGTGGCCTTGATTTCAACCAGCACTTCGCCGAACTTCGGGCCTTCCAGGTCCACGGTTTCGATGGTGAGGGGCTGGCCAGCTTTCCAGGCGACGGCGGCTTTCGTTTTCATTCAATGGTCCTTCTAAAAAAAACCCGGCACAGGACTGCCCTGGCGCTGGCTCAACAGGGTTGCGGATCGATGCCTGCGGCGAAAATTCCCGGCATGCCGATGAAATTGGGGAGTGCCTTCACACGCTGTATCCAGCGCCGCAACGCAGGGTAATGGGCCAGCATGATGCCGCCCTCAGGGGCCAGTGCGACATAGGGGAAGCAGGCAACGTCCGCAATTGTGGGGGTATTGTCGGCCAACCAGCCTCGGCCTTCGATCTCACCGTCCGCCAGATGATCTTCGATGTGAGCAAACAAGGTGTGCGCGGTGTCGCGGCATGCCTTGATGTCAAAGGGATAAGCAAAGGTGTCGTGCAAACGCGCAGCCGACGCGCTGCGCGTGATGTCTTCGGCCACCGAAAGCCAGAGCGCCACCCGCCCCCGCACTTGCGCATCGGAAGGGAACCAGCGTTGGGTGGGATCATGGCGGGTCGCGAGATAGACGAGGATGGCCTGGGCATCGCGCAGCACATAGCCTTCATCGTCCACCACCGGCAACTGGCCGAAGGAATTGATTCGAAGAAAAGCCTCGTCCTTGTGCTCGCGACCGGGGTAGAAATTGACCGGAACGCGCTCATAGGGCAGCCCGATCAGCGACATGAACAGGCGCAGTTTGTAGCAGTTGCCTGATAGTTCATCGTTGTAGAGTTTGATCACGTTCTCACCTCAAAGATCGAGGACAAGAGACGCCGAGCGCGATCTCGAAACACACGGCAGCATCTGCATGTTCGCGGCCTTCTCTCCCAAGCTCAGGTATTGATCCCGGTGTTCCGGTGTACCTTCGATCACGGTGCACAGACAGGTGCCACACACCCCCTGCTCGCAGTTGGTGTCGATGGCCACGTCCATGGCCCGCAGCACATCGACAATGCTGCGATCGGCCGGCACATGCACCGTGCGGCCGCTGCGCGCCAGCGTCAGCTCGAACGGCGATCCACCCGACGCCTGGGGGCCAGCTCCTTTGAAGTATTCGAAGTGCAGTTGTGCTGGCGGCCACCCATTGCTGGCGCCAATGCTCTCGATCATCGCCATCAATGGACGTGGTCCACAGGTGTAGACGTGGGTGCCGTCCGTATCGCCGCTCAGCAGGTTTGCAAAGACATCGCGTGTGCCGTCTGGCACCAATCCCGCGTGCAAGGTCCAGCGACCGGGAAACTCACGGTCGAGTTCGGTGCGAAACGCCGCATGGGCCGCAGAGCGGCAGAAGAAATGCAAGTGGAAATCTCCCCCTCGCGCCGCGAGATGGCGCGCCATCGAAATGAGAGGGGTGATGCCGATGCCGCCCGCTATGAGCAGGCTGCGCTGCGCCGATACGTCGAGTGCGAAGTTGTTCTTCGGCAAACTGATGCGCAACTGATCGCCTATTTGCAGCCCGTCGTGCATCGCCTGCGAACCACCGCGTGACGGCTCTTCTCTCTTGACCGCGATCGTGTAGGTCCCCTCTTCGTCGGGGCCGTTGCACAGCGAGTACTGCCGTATCAGCCCGCTGTTCAGGTGCACGTCAATGTGATCTCCCGGCGTCATGGGAGGCAGAGGCCCCCCGACCGGCGAGCGCAGCGTGAAAGCCACGACGCCGTCGGCCACCTGACGCTTGTCGCTCACGGTCACTGAAAGTGGAACGACAGCATCGCCTCTCGGGGGCTCCACGCCCCAGCGCAAACCGATCTGGCGCAACCAGCGCCGGTAGGCACTGGAGCCCGCATCCGCACGCGAAGGCACCTCGATCCGCGCATCCAGGGGCAGCCGCTTGTACACGTGGCTTTCGAGGATCGGCTTGTCCTGACCGAGTATCGCCTGCTGAAAGACTGTGATCTCACCGGCGCTGCTGCTCTCGTCAATCAATGAAATTGCGAAATGCACGACGCACTCTTCTTCCTCGGTTGGCTGCACGTACAGGAAGATGATGTCGGCCTCACCCGCGTGTCCAGCGGGGGCCTTGTAGAGCATGGGCGAAAACGGGTTCACGACGCGATAGACATAGTCGACGTCCGCCGCACTTTCTGCCGAAGCCGAAGCCAGCGGCTGCACAAACTTGCAGCCCCTTGCCCAGAGCTCCTGGTGCGCGTCGAGTTCGACGTCATAGGCGCGCACCTCGGTGGCTTCTTCACTGCCCAGGATGTGGGCGTGAACGAAGGGGAAATGGGCCATGTCGAGAAAATTCTCGACCACACGAAGGCCACCGGTGTGCACGCCAATCGCGCCCATGTAGACGAAGCGCCGACCCGGTGCATCGAACTCGGGCAACGCGAACAGGCGCTTGGGTGCTGCACCAAGGCAGACGAAGATGCAGCCGCAGTGGTCGCGCGCGGTGCATGGCACCAAATCCACAGCGGCCACACGTGCATGCAAGGCACCAGAAGCGTCTCGCTGCACCTCGATCTCGTGCTGAAGCAGGCGCCGACGCAGCGTCACGCCTACCGCGGCATCGCTGCTTTGGCCGATCGCGAACCAGTCGTTGGCGATGGCCGCATCGACAGGGTGTTCGATGGTGGTGATGTGCTCAACGTCAAACATGGCAAGGCTCCTTGGCGAACAACGCCTTGATGCGCCCAGCGGCGGCTATCCGGTGCGCGGTCGCGAGTGTTTCGGAGATGAAGAGATGAACGCCGGTGGTGCAGGCGTCCATCGGCTGGAGCAGCAAAGTGGCGACGTCGGTTTTCCCGGCGGCCTCGCACCAGACCGTCGGTTCGCCAGCGGGTGCAAATCCGGCTGTTTCGACGGTATTGGTCACCACTTCAAATGCGCCATCAAGCGTGAAACTGCGGCAGGCCACCAAGCCGGGCACCCGGGGTGGGTAGGCCCGAGGCGCGCGCGCGAGGCTGGCCCACACCACACCATCCGATTCACGGCACATGTAGGTCCGCACGCATGCGGTCGGCGGTGGCGCCAGTGTGGGGGTTGACGGCACGCTGGTACAGCGCCCATCGCGACCGTACCGCCAGCCGTGGTAGCGGCATACCAGTTGATCGTCGACCACAAAGCCGAGTGTGAGACGCACACTGCGATGGGGGCAACGGTTCTCCCATGCCTGCACGCTGCCTGCGGCTGAGCGCCACAACGCGAGCTCCTGACCCAACAACATGGACTGCACGACCAGACCTTCGGGGACGTGTTGCGAGAGTTCGACAGGGAACCAGCCATCGGGCGCGAACGGGTGGGTTTGTTGTGCGGGGTGCATGGTGGACCTCAGCGCGGCATCGTGCCTTGAATGCCTTCAACGAACCAGTTCATGCCCGCGATGTCTGCATCGGACACTGCTGCGCCCTGAGCCGCACGCACTTTCCCCGTGCTGTCCTTCAGCGGTCCGGCAAACGGGAGAAGCTTGCCGGAGACGATGTCGGCCTGCGCGGCTTTGGCCATGGCCTGCACGTCCGCCGGCACTGCCGGGTTCCATTCCACGAGACCGACGCCACCATTTTTGAGCGTGCCCACATACGGCGCGCCTTTGAACTTTCCGGCGAGCGTATCGGCCACGACCTGGCGAAGATGTGGCGTCCAGTCGTGCGTGATGGAGGTCAACAGTTTCTTGGGCGCGGCTTTGCGCACGTCGGTGAACATGCCGATCGACCAGACGCCTCTGGCCTCGGCGGCCTGAACGATCGCAGGGTTGTCCTGGAAACCGGAGCCGATCACGTCGGCGCCCTGGCGCATCAACGCGTTCGCAGCATCGCGCTCGCTGCCCGGGTTGAACCACTCGTTGACCCAGACCACCGAGACGGTCGCCGCCGGATTGGTTCGTTTCACACCCAGCGCAAATGCGTTGATCGTCGACACCACGTCCGGGATGGGGATCGCGCCCACATAGCCCAGCTTGTTGGTTCGGGTGACCTTCCCCGCCACCATGCCTGCGACATAGGCACCTTCGTACCACCGGGCGTTGTAGGTGCCGAAGTTTGCAGCCTGCTTGAAGCCGCTGGCGTGAACAAAGCTGGTCTTCGGATGCTCGGAAGCGAGCTTCAGACCGTCGTTCATGTAGCCAAAGCTGCCGAGTACGACAAGCCCCGCGCCATCGCTCACCATTTCGCGCATCACGCGTGCGCCGTCTGGCCCCACTTTCACGTCCTGCACCACCCGGGTCTTGATGCGATCGCCAAATTCCTTCTCGAGCTGCAAGCGCGCCAACTCATGCGCTGCGACCCACCCGACGTCTGAAACCGGGCTCTGGTAGAGAAAACCAATCTCGAGCGGGGCCGCCGTGACAGGCTGCGTCACGCATGCGCACAGGGCGCCAGCCAGCAGAGCGCCGGCAAAAACATTCGATGACATGGGGGGTCTCCTGTGGGTGGTGAATCGGCCTTGGCGATCGGGCCGTGCTACCGGTTCTTCATTCTGGTGTTCCGACTCGGTATACCGATTCAGTGTATTTACAATAGCGGACCATGTCCAGCAAAACAGAAGAAATCATTTCAAGCATCCGAAGCGCGGTAGCGGCACATCGCTTGTTGCCGGGTGTGCAGCTGCGTGAGGTCGGTCTTGGAAAACTCTATGGCGTGAGTCGAACGGTCGTGCGTCAAGCCCTGCAAACACTGGCTCGCGAAGGACTGGTCGATCTCACCCCCGGCAAGATTGCGTCAGTGGCCAAGCCGACACCGGACGAAGCGCGCGATACGTTCGATTTGCGCTGGGCGATCGAACAGCATGCCACCCAGGCGTTGGCCAGACGGCTGACGAAGAAGGATGTGGCCGCGCTGCGCGCTCATGTGAAGCTGGAGCGCGCAGCCCGAGCCGCGAACGACGTCGAAGAAGTGCGAAAACTGGGCGCTGGCTTTCATATCCTGGTGGCACAGCTGGCAGGCAATGCACTGCTCACCCGAACGCTTGAACAGCTGACCGCACGCATTGCCCTGATCCTGTTGCTCTATCGCCATGAATACGACGAGCACGTGGAGTGCCTGCAGGACGAGCATTCACAGTTTGTCGATCTGCTTGAATCGGGTGCCGTTGCGAAGGCGTTGAAGTTGCTGCAGACACATTTGCAGAAGGTCGAGGGCAGCCTGCAAGTCGAGAACACGGCGCCAGTGGACGACCCACACCTGCGCCGGGCGCTGTTCTGATACGTCTCAGTCGAGCTTCGCACCACCCTTGAACCACTGCCCGATCAAGGCCCGTTCTTCTTCGGTCAGGCCGGTCGCGTTGTTCATCGGCATGAGGCGTGACACCACCACCTGCTGGTAGACGGCCTGCGCATGCTGCTTGAGCGCATCGGGCGAATCCAGCCGCACGTTTTTTGATTGAACCGCCGCGCCGTGGCACAGCACGCAACGCTGCTCCAACACCGGTTTGAGCATGGCGTAGCTCACCACGTCAGGCACGGCCACCGCCTGTACCGGAGCGGGCTTGAGCCAGACGATGAGGGCCATCAGCACCACCACGCCCGCCGCGGCATAAGGCCAGGGATGCGCATTACGCCCGAGTTTGAAGCCATGGCGCATGACGAAGAACTGCCGGATCGCCGCGCCCGCGAACATCATGCCGATCAGGATCAGCCAGTTCTGCGGATGCGTGTACGTGAAGCTGTAGTGGTTGCTCAGCATGGCGAACAACACCGGCAAGGTGAAGTAGGTGTTGTGCACGCTGCGCTGCTTGCCGCGCTTGCCGTGGATCGGGTCCACCGGGCGGCCCGCCTTGAGGTCGGCCACCACGGTGCGCTGGCCCGGAATGATCCAGAAGAACACGTTGGCGCTCATGGCGGTGGCGATCATTGCCCCCATCAGCAGGAAGGCTGCGCGCCCGGCGAACAGCTGCGTGGCCAGCCAGGCCGCCACGCACACCAGCACCAGCACCAGCGCACCCACCTTGGCGTCGCCGTTTTTGCTCTGTCCCAGAGTGCGGCAGATCGCGTCGTACAGCAGCCAGAACACCACCAGAAAAGCCAGCGCACCGGCAATGGCGGCGGGCGGGCTCCACACGAACACGTTGGGATCGATCAGGTAGACGCTCGGGCTCCACAGGTAGGAGATGAGGAAGAGCGCAAAGCCCGAGAGCCAGGTCGAATAGCTCTCCCAGTAGAACCAGTGCAGGTGCTCGGGCAGTTTGGGCGGCGACACCGCGAACTTCACCGGGTGGTAGAAGCCTCCGCCGTGCACGGCCCATAGCTCACCACTCACGCCGTCTTTCTTCAGTTGTTCGTCTTCGGGCGGCGTGAGGCTGCTGTCCAGGAACACGAAATAAAAGGAGGAGCCGATCCAGGCAATGGCCACGATCACGTGCAGCCAGCGCAGCAACAGGTTGGCCCAATCGAGCAGGTAGGTTTCCATGGCACCTCAAGGCAACGTCAAGGGTTGCGACTCACCACCGCGGGCGCTGTGAGTCGACTGAGGGCCGCGATAGCGTGGGCTGGCGCCCACCTGCTCCGCTGCGACCAAGTCGGCAAAGTGTATACAATTTTTGAGGACAATCAAGCAGTTTTCAGGGTGGTCGCGTGAGCATCCACAACAAGCAACAACTGAGCCACAACCGACGCCGCGATCACCGCCGGCACCTTGCTCTCAATGCCTGGCAAGCCGATCGGACAGGTCACGCGCTCCAGATCCGCTGCGGTGAAGCCCCGCTCGGTGAGGCGGTGGCGGAAGGTCGCCCACTTGGTGCGGCTGCCGATCAGGCCGATGAACCCGAGGTCGCCACGTTCGCGCTGGCGCTGCAGGCACGCAGCCACCACGTCCAGGTCTTCGGCGTGCGAAAAACTCATGATCAGCACGCAGGCACCGGCCGGCACGTCGCGCACGGCGGCCTGCACCGGGTCGGAGTGTTCGGTCTGCACCCGTGCTGGCAGGCTGGAAGGAAACACGCCGTCGCGGCTGTCGATCCAGGTCACGGCGAAGGGCAGCGGCTCCAGCGCCTGCACGATCGCCCGCCCGACATGGCCGCCGCCGAACAGGGCCAACGGGGTGTGCGCCGGCCTCAGCCGCACGCGCAATTCATTGATGTGCAACGCATTCACCGGCCCGAAGCGCAGCACCAGCGAACCACCGCAGCACTGGCCCAGGCTGGGCCCCAAGGTGACTCGCTCTTGCCAGTCTTGCCGGGCTTCGTGAGGCTGCACAGCCCACCTCAGCAGGGCTTCCCGGGCCTGGTGTGTTGCTTTCCATTCCAGATGGCCTCCGCCGATCGTGCCCACTTCGCCGCGCGTCGCGTCGGCAAAAACCGCCATCCACGCGCCCTCTTCGCGAGGAACGGAGCCGCGCGTTTGCTCAACGGTGACCAGCACCGCAGGCGCATCGGCCAGATGCAGCAAAAAGGTTTCAAGCTCGGCGGACATGTGTGGCGCGGAGGTCAAAGAATGTGTATGAAGACGTAAACAGAAACGAACCGCATCAGTATCGACCTTACTGTGCGAATGCCTTGCGGCGATTCACAATACATTTCATCAGCCCGCGCGTATGAGCCACCTTGCGCCCAACCGCGTTCCGAACCGTTCCAACAGGCCTGCCCCATGAGAGACATTGAACCCGCCCTCCACCCGGCCCCACAGGCACAAGCCCTTGCTCAGGACAGCCGAACACAATGGGCATGGCTCGCACTGCTGATGGCAGGCCTGCTGGCCTCTTGCGCTGCTCCGGTGCCACCACCCGTCGTGGTGCCACCTCCCATTGCGGTGGTTCCCCCACCGCCGCCACCCGTGAGCACCCTGCCCGCTCCCGACCTGATTTCACAAGCCGGCTCTCCGC
>QBMB01000055.1:0-12214 GCA_003241965.1 Burkholderiales bacterium
TGGATCGGGAGTCGGCAAACAAGCGGTTCTTCAATGGCATGTGGTGGCCCCTGGGGC
Organism: Burkholderiales bacterium; assembly: GCA_003241965.1. GTDB lineage: Bacteria > Pseudomonadota > Gammaproteobacteria > Burkholderiales > Burkholderiaceae_C > Hydrogenophaga. The sequence goes on from QBMB01000055.1 coordinate 58, forward strand.
GGCGACAGCCGGTGGGCAGCGGGGGTTTCGGGGGAAACCACAGCGACTTTCCGGTGGCGCTCGTGTCTTGACAAATCGCATTTGATTCTGCGCCCAAGCCTTTGATTAGGCAATGTTTATGGCAGGGCGCTCACACGCGTCGTCGCAAAAGTGGCGAAAATGTCGACACCCCATTCCGCTTGTCCCCGGCTTGCCGCCAGCCGTCGCCCGGGTACATTCGACGACTCTGTTCCAGCCACCTGACAGCCCACTTTTTCATGAATTCGCCGCTCCTGCTGCCCATCCTTTGTTACCCCGATCCGCGTCTGCACACCGTGGCGCGCCCGGTCAAGTCCGTCGACGACCGCATCCGCCAGCTGATCCCGCAGATGCTGGCCACGATGTACGAGGCCCACGGCATCGGCCTGGCCGCGACCCAGGTGGACGTGCACGAGCGCCTGATCGTGATCGACGTGAGCGAGACGCGCGACCAGCCCATGGTGCTGATCAACCCGGTGATCGAGTGGGCCAGCCCCGAAACGCGCAAGGGCGAAGAGGGCTGCCTCTCGGTGCCCGGTGTCTACGACGGCGTCGAGCGTTCGCTGGCCGTGCGGGTGCGGGCACTGGATGGCGAAGGCGTTCAGCGCACCATCGAGGCCGAGGGCATGCTGGCCGTGTGCATCCAGCACGAGATGGACCACCTGATGGGCAAGGTGTTCGTCGAGTACCTCTCGCCGCTCAAGCGCACACGCATCAAGTCCAAGATGGTCAAGGCCCAGCGCGAGGCGATGAAGGAATGAAACTCTTCCCCGCCCTGGTGGTGTCCGCTGCGGTGCTGCTGGGTGGCTGCTCTGTGTTGCCCGAGCGCGCGGCGCTGGGCACGCCGCGCGCCGAGATCGAAAGCAACCTGGGCCGCCCCACGATGGTCCATGTGTTGCCCGGCGGTGGCACACGCCTGCAGTATTCCGGCCAGCCCGCCGGCCCGTGGGTGCACAACCTCGACCTGGGCCCCGATGGCCGTCTGGTGCGCAACGAGCAGGTGATGGAGGCCAACTGGTTGCAGCAACGCATCGAGGTCGGGCGCTGGACAAAGGACGACGTGCTGCGCAACCTGGGGCGACCCGCTCTGGTGGAGCGTGTGGCGCGGTTCGACGGCGAGATCTGGACCTACCGTTTCCTGGAGGCCACGCGGCCGCGCCAGGTGCATGTGCATCTCGATCCGGCGGGTCTGGTGCGCCAGCTGATGTTCTCCGACGAGCCGCACTACGACGATTCGGCAGACGCGAGCCACCCCTGACACTTTGATCGGACATGCCTGCATGCATGACCGCCCGCTTTCCGAACTCGCCCTTCATGAAACTCATCTTTGCCGGCACGCCGGAATTTGCCAGCGTGGCCCTGGCCCGTTTGCTGGCCGCCGGGTTTCAGGTTCCACTGGTGCTCACCCAGCCCGACCGCCCTGCAGGCCGTGGCATGAAACTGCAGGCATCTGCGGTGAAGCAGCTGGCGTTGCAGCACCACATCGAGGTGGCGCAGCCGCGCAGCCTGCGGCTGGATGGCAAATTCCCGGAAGACGCGGCCGCTGCGCGCAAAGCCATCGAAGCCGCGCAGGCCGATGTGATGGTGGTCGCCGCTTACGGACTGATCCTTCCGCAATGGGTGCTGGACGCGCCTCGTTTGGGCTGTCTCAACATCCACGCTTCGCTGCTGCCGCGCTGGCGCGGCGCCGCACCCATCCACCGAGCCATCGAGGCGGGCGACACCGAGACCGGCGTGACCATCATGCAGATGGACGCCGGGCTGGACACCGGCGACATGCTGCTGACCGAGCGCCTGCCCATCGGGCCCGAAGACACCACCGGGGCCTTGCACGACCGCCTCGGGTTGTTGGGTGGTCGGCTCATCGTCGAGGCGCTGGAGATCGCCGCCTGTGGTGGCCTGACCGCGCAGAAACAACCCACCGAGGGCGTGACCTACGCGCACAAGATCGAGAAGGCCGAGGCCGCGCTCGACTGGTCGCAAGACGCGGCCACCCTGGCGCGTCGGGTGCGCGCGTTCAATCCCTTCCCGGGCGCCGCCACGGCGCGCACTGGCGAAGCGGTGAAGGTCTGGACGGCGCATGCCGTCGACGGCGAGGCGGGCACGGTTCCCGGCCAGGTGCTGTTGGTGAGCGATGCGGGCATTCATGTGCAGACCGCCAGTGGCGCCCTGGTGTTGACCGAGCTGCAGCGGGCGGGTGGCAAACGCCTGGCCGCGTCCGACTTTCTGCGTGGCTTCGAACTGCGCGTGGGTGATGTGTTCGACCCTGCGCCCGCGCAGAAGGCGTCGGCCTGATGTTCTATCTGCGCGAACACCGCGAGCGCCCCGAGTTCTGGCAGGGCTTTCGAGAGCAGACCACCGTGGCCATGGGCATCGGCGCCTGGGGAATGATGACCGGCGTGTCGCTGGTGCAGTCCGGTCTGTCGCCGCTGGAGGCGGTGCTCATGACGCTCATCGTCTACGCCGGCAGTGCGCAGCTGGCGGCGGTGCCCATGATCGCGGCGGGCGCGCCGCTGTGGGTGATCCTGGCTGCGGCCTTTTGTGTCAACTTGCGCTTCGTTGTCTTCTCAGCTCACCTGCGGCCCTACCTCATGCCCCTGCCGCGCTGGCAGCGTTTGGTCACCGGCTACATCACCGCCGACCTCAGCTATGTGTTCTTTGCGCGCAAATACCCCAAGCCGGGTGCGACGCCGGAAGAGCTCGCGGGCCAGCAGGCCTACCTCATGGGCAACTGCGCGGTGAACTATGTCTCGTGGATGGGCGCCAGCCTGCTCGGCATTGCGCTTACCAACGTGATTCCCATGGCCTGGGGGTTGGGGTTTGCCGGCATCCTCGCGTTGCTCGGTGTGTTGTGTTCGCTCGCCAGTTCGAAGCTGCGCATCGTCTCGGCGGGGGTGGCCGGGGCGGCGGCGGTGGCGGCCATTGCGCTGCCGCTCAAGCTCAACATCCTGGTGGCCATTGCCAGCGCGGTGGCGATCTGCCTGGTGCTGGAGAAGCTCGGCCCGCAAGACCCGGCAGGAGGCGCACACCGTGTTTGACCTCGACCCCTGGACCCTGCTGACCATCGTGGCGCTGGGCTGCATCACCGTGATCACGCGCGGCTTCTTCTTCATGTCGAGCAAGCCCTGGACCTTGCCACACTGGGCCCAGCGCGGCCTGCAGTACGCGCCCATCGCGGCGCTGGCGGCGGTGGTGATTCCGGAGATCGTCACCACCCAGGGTGTGTTCATCAACACCTGGCAAGACGCTCGCCTGTTTGCCGCCGCTGCGGGCATGGCGTGGTTCTTCTGGAAGCGTGGGGTGCTGGGCACCATCGTCTGCGGAACCGCTGTGTACCTGCCGCTGCGTTTGCTGCTCGGCTGGTGAACAGTTCAGACCGGTTTTGCAACCAGTCGAGAAAGCATGAGGCGCCAGAGTGCTAGCGACACGCCGCCACAGATCACCAAGGTCCACAGCGTGTGGCTGGGATAGTGGGCGCCGCGCACGGTCTGCACCGTGCCCGCCACCGCACCCAGGACCATCACCGCGAGCAGCCAGCGCAAGCCCACCGAGCGGCGGCGTTGGGTGCCCTTCGGCGGCATGAGCCAGGGCAGGCAGAGCCCCAGAAAGGCAAACGCGCTGGACGCGTGACCGCCCGGAAAGCAGCGTCCGGTGCCGCCATCGACCAGGCCCCAGGACCAGTGCGACACATACACCGCCGGCCCGCCGAAGGCCTGCAGGTCCCAGGGGCAACTGGTGAGGCTGGCGTTCTTGATCAGGTTGACCGCGATCAGCGACAGCACCACGAGCGACAGCACCGCCCAACGCTCGCGCCTGGGCAGGTTCATCGCCGAGAGGCGAGCCATGTTCCAGCGCGCAGGCCACAGGGCCCACACGACGATCAGCAGAAACAGCCCGGTGGATGCCTGGCGCACACCTTCGTGCAGCACCCGCTCCAGCACCCACGTGTGTTGCAGCGCAAAGCCTGTGGAGCTGCCGATGAGGCGCATCACGGCCAGATCGAGCCCGCCGAGATCCCACAGGCCGGTGAGCAGCAGCGCGCCCAACCACCAGGCAACAACCGGTGATGCCGATGGCGCGATGATGGGAGAAGGGGTGAGCGTGGCTGCCGTGCAGCTCGGGTGTGACATGGGTCGAGTATTGATGACTCCCGTTAAGTGCGCCTTAAGCAGCGTACCCATAATGGCGCGTTCCCCCATCAACGGACTTCCGGTCCTTTCAGACAATGCGCGCACTCGTGGTGGAAGACGATCCCGGCATCGCCAGCGGCCTGCACGCCTCGCTCAAACAGGCGGGCTATGCGGTGGACCTGTGCAGCACGATTGACTCGGCGTGGCACGCGCTGTCGGTGGAGCCCTTTGATGTGCTGATCCTGGACCTGGGCCTGCCCGATGGCGATGGCCTGGACCTGCTGGCCCGCCTGCGCCGCCAGGCCCAGCCGGTGGCTGGACGCGCTGCCCTTCCGCGCAACGACCTGCCGGTGCTGATCATGACCGCGCGCGATGGTGTGAGCGACCGCATCAGCGGCCTGGACAGCGGTGCTGACGATTACATCGTCAAGCCTTTCGACGCAAACGAACTGCTGGCGCGCCTTCGCGCCATGCTGCGCCGCGCCGTGGGGCGCAGCAGTCCGGTCATCGCGTACGGCGACCTGGTGGTGGACCCCGCCGCCCACACGGTGCTGCGCGCCGGTGAGGCGGTGTCGCTGGGGGGCAAGGAGTTCGCTTTGTTGATGACGCTGCTGCAAGCGCGGCCGCAGGTGCTCTCCAAATCGCGGCTGGAGTCGTCGCTGTACGGGTTTGGCGAGGCGCTGGAGAGCAATGCGATCGAAGTGCACATCCACCACTTGCGGCGCAAGCTCGGCGAATCGCTCATCAAGACCGTGCGCGGTGTGGGCTATTTCGTGCCGCAACAGGACCCGCCTGCATGACGGACCCGTCAGCGCCTGTGCGCCTGCCCACGCTGTGGCGCTACCTGTGGAGCTGGGTGGTAGGCGCACTGCTGGTGGTCTGGGCCACGCTGCTGCTGGTGGCCTGGTACACCGGCCACCACGAGGCCCAGGAGATCACCGACGGGCAGTTGGAGGCGGTGGCACGCTTGTGGCTGTCGGTCGAGCCCGACCAGACGCTGGGCACGCCCGAACCCATTGCATCCAGCCGCAGCCGGGCCTATGTGCAGGACGTGGCCGTGCTGCACTGGGTTGACGGCCAACTGTTCACCGACACCCACAGCCTCGCCGCCGGCCTGGGCCTGACCCAGGCGCCCGCCAAGGGCTTCACGAACCGGGTGCAGCCCGTGGCCGGGGGTGATGTGCGTTGGCGCGTGTACACCGCCGTCGGCCAGGGCGAGCACGCAGCCGATGTGGTGGCCGTGGTGATGGACATGGACCACCGGGTCGACCTGGGACGCGACATGGCGCTCAAACTGGCGCGCCCGGCCCTGCTGGTGCTGCCACTGGTTGCCCTGCTGCTGTGGTGGGCGCTGCGCCGTGGTCTGCGCCCGTTGGTGCTGCTGTCGCGCGACGTGGCCGCCCTGGATGTGCTGGGCGGCCAGCGGCTGAACACGGCGCACCGCTTTCACGAGTTTTCAAGCACCGTGCGCGCCATCAACACGCTGGTGGACTCGCTGCAGGCGCAGGCGCGGCGCGAACGCGAGTTTGCGTCGGACGTGGCGCACGAACTGCGCACGCCGCTGGCGGCGATGTCCTTGCAGGCCAACGCGGCGCAGCACGATCCCAGCGCCGAGCGGCTGGCGCAACTCGAAGCCAACGCGCTGCGCGCCGGGCACATCCTCTCGCAGTTGCTCGAGTTGGCCCGCGCGCAGCGGGACGGCACGGGCCGCTCGGCCTGGAAGGACGTGTCGCTTGGCGAGATCGCGGCCGGGTTGATTGCCTCACACGCCCAGGAGGGCTTCGAGCGTGGCCATGAACTGTCGCTGGACCAGCCCGACGAAACCGTGCGCCTGCACACGCAGCCTTTGTTGCTGGAGTTGGCGCTGCGCAACCTGATCGAGAACGCCTTGCGCCACACCCCGGCGGGAACGCAGGTGGTGGTGGAGGTCTGGCAGACCGCGGTGGAGGCGGGTGTGTCGGTCAGCGACGATGGTCAGCGGGCCAGCGCGCCAAGCCCGGCGCTGGCGCCGGTCTCCTCGGGTCTGGGGCTGGGCCTGCGCCTGGTCCAGCGCATCGCCGAACAGCTCGGAGCCACGCTGCAGCGCGACACCGGCGAGGACCCCATGACGACCCGCTTCACCCTGCGCTGGCCCCGTTGAGTCCGGCCGGTCCACCCCCAGAAGGGGGTAAACGATAAGGATCGCTTAATCCTGGAGCCCCATGCTGCAAAAGTCAGCATGTGCTGACTTCTTGCGTGCCTGCGATGCTCTCAAATCCTGCCCCCCGGTCAATGGGCAATTCCAAACCACTTCGTCTGTCATGGCGCCCGGCCACCGCCGTGTGGCTGCTGTCGCTGTGGCTGGCCGTGGCGGGCAACCTGCCGCTGTGGTTGCGTGTGAACGAGCTGGCCGGTACGCCGGCGCAGCGCCTGGCCCTGCTGGGCGGTTTCGGGCTGGTGGTGGTGGGCATCACCGCGGCCCTGCTCTCGCTGCTGGCCTGGCCGCGCGTGTTCCGCCCGGTGGCCACGGCCCTGGTGCTGGTGAGCGCTTTCAACACCCACTTCATGCTGCAGTACGGCGCGGTGATCGACCCGACCATGATGGCCAACATCGTGCAGACCGATGTGCGGGAAGTGCGCGATCTCATGTCGTGGGCCCTGCCGCTGACCGTGCTGCTGGTCGCCGGCCTGCCGCTGTGGGTGATCTGGCGCCGGCCGCTGGCCATGCGCAGCTGGTTGCCGCAGACCGGGCGCAACGCACTGGGTGCGTTGATCGGCGTGTTGGTGATTGTCGTGGCCACGCTGGTCACCTACCAGGACCTGGCCTCGCTCATGCGCAACCACAAGGAACTGCGCTACATGGTCAACCCGGTCAACACCTTGTATGCGGGCAGCCGGGTGGTGATGGACCAGCTGCCCAAGCAGGTACACGCCCTCAAGCCTGTGGGTGAAGACGCTCGGCTTGGCGCGAGCTATACGAACCAGAACAAACCGCCCCTGTTGATGGTGGTGGTGGGCGAGACCGCCCGCGCGCAGAACTTCGGCCTCAACGGATACGCACGGAACACCACACCAGCACTCGCCCGCTGGCAGGCCCAGGAGGGGCTGGTCAATTTCAGCCAGGTGCAATCGTGCGGCACCAACACCAAGGTCTCGGTGCCCTGCATGTTTTCGCCGCTCTCGCGCACAGAAGGCGGCGACCAGACGCCCGAGCACGAGAACCTGCTCGACGTGTTGCAGCGCGCGGGGCTGGCGGTGCTGTGGATCGACAACCAGGCCGGCTGCAAGGGTGTGTGTGCCCGCGTGCCCAATGCCAGCACGCTGGACCTGAAGATCCCCGGCCTGTGCGACGGCGGTGAATGCCTCGACCCCGCCATGCTCGACGGTCTGGACGCACGCATCGCCGCGCTGGATCCGGCGAGCCGTGCGCGCGGCGTGGTGCTGGTGATGCACCAGATGGGCAGCCACGGCCCGGCCTACTACAAGCGGGCCTCACCCGACCGCAAGCCCTTCATGCCCGAATGCACCAGCAACACGCTCTCTGATTGCCCGCCCGAGCAGTTGGTCAACGCCTACGACAACTCCATCGCCTACACCGACCATTTTCTGGACCTGTCGTTGCAGTGGCTCAAGGCGCGTGAAAAAAGCGGTGCCAACGCCACCGGCCTGATCTACATGTCCGACCACGGCGAATCGCTGGGTGAAAAGGGGCTGTACCTGCACGGTGTGCCCTACGCCATGGCACCCCAACAGCAGACCCATGTGCCCATGGTGGCCTGGCTGTCGCCGGCCATGCAGCAGCGCAGCGGTGTGGGTGTGGAGTGCATGCGGGCCCAGGGCGACAAGCCACTCTCGCACGACAACCTGTTCCACTCGGTGCTGGGCTTGATGGACGTGCAAACCCGGGCGCACGACCCGGCGCTCGACTTCCTCGCCAGCTGCGCAACGGCCTACGCCCGCCCGGGCCAGGTCACGTCGCCAGCGGCAAACTGAGCCGCACGCTCAACCCGCCCAGCGCGCTGCCCTGCAGCGCAACGTCACCGTGGTAGAGGCGGGCCAGGTCGACCACGATGGCCAGGCCCAGTCCGCTGCCCGGTGCCGATTCATCCAGCCGAGTGCCGCGAGCCAGCGCTGCACTGCGCTGTTGCGCCGAGATGCCGGGCCCGTCGTCGTCCACGGTGATCACCAGGCGACCTGATTCGCAGCTCACACCCACCTGCACCGTGGTGCGCGCCCACAGGCTGGCGTTGTCCAGCAGGTTGCCCACCATTTCCTGCAGGTCCTGCTCTTCGCCGGCAAAGGCCAGCTCATCGATCAATGGCGCCAGCTTGAAGGCCAGCCCACGTTCGGCGTGCACCCGCTCCATCACCCGCAAGAGGCCCGCCAACACCGGTGCCACCGGCGTGCGCTGACCTGGCAACAGGACCGACGCGGCGACCCGCGCACGGCTGAGGTGTGCGTCGATGTGTCGCCTGGAAATGTCCACCTGCGCGGTCACCAGCGCCGGCAGATCCACCGCAGCGGTGCTGGCGGCTTGTGCCATCACCGCCAGGGGTGTCTTCAGCGCATGTGCCAGATTGCCGGCGTGGGTGCGCGCGCGCGCCACCACCTCGGCGTTGGTGTCGAGCACCTGGTTGAAATCGTTGATCAGGGGCTGGACCTCGGACGGGAAATGGCCCTGCAGGCGTTGTTCGCGGCCTTCGCGCACGTCGTTGAGCGCGCGTTGCATGGCGCGCAGTGGTGCCAGACCCACTGCCACCTGCGCCAACGCAGCCAGCGCCAGCAGGCCCAGCAGAATCAGCAGCGACAGGGCCAGCACGTCGCGAAAGCGGTTCACCGCCTGCGCGGTTTCCTTCAGGTCGCCCGCCACGATCAGGCGCCACTGGGCATCGGCGCCATCGCCGGCGCGCACCGTGCGCTCCAGCATCAGCACCGGCGCGTCCCGCGGACCCTGTCCCTCGTGGCGGTGAAGCCCTCCATCGGCCATGGCGTCTGCTCCCAACGCAAGGCTGGTGTCCCACAACGAGCGAGAGCGCAGCACGCCGCTGCGGCTTTGTCCATCGGCGCTCACGCGGTCCACCTGCCAGTACAGGCCCGAGAAAGGGCGCTGCCAGCGCGGGTCCGACAGCGTCTGCGGATCGATCTGCGGTTGGCCGTTGGCGTCAAAGCCCAGCCGCGCGGTGAGCTGGTCCAGTTGCTGCGTGAGGGTCGTCTCGAACTGGCGCATCACGTGGTCGCGAAACAGGCCACCGAGCACCACGCCGGCCAGCAGCAGCGCCAGCGCCAGGGCCGCCAGCGTGCCCAGCAGCAGGCGCACCCGCAGTGAGCCGACCCAGCGCTTCATGGCAGCGGCACCAGCCGGTAGCCCAGACCGCGCACGGTCTCGATCAGGGCCGGCGGCAGCTTCTTGCGCAGCCGGCCCACGAAGACCTCGATGGTGTTGGAGTCGCGCTCGAAGTCCTGCGCGTAGATGTGCTCCGTGAGCTCGGTGCGCGAGACCACCGCGCCCGGTCGGTGCATCAAATAGGCCAGCACCTTGTACTCGTGACTGGTCAGCGCCACAGTCTGGCCTTGCAGCGTGACCCGGCCGCTGCGCGTGTCCAGCGCCAGGTCGCCGCACTGCAACAGCGGCGAGGCCAGGCCGCCGGCGCGGCGGATGAGTGCGCGCAGGCGCGCCAGCAACTCTTCCATGTGAAAGGGTTTGGTCAGGTAATCGTCGGCACCGGCGTCGATGCCGGCGACCTTCTCGCTCCAGTTGTCGCGCGCGGTGAGGATGAGCACCGGCACCACGCGGCCCGCACTGCGCCAGCGCTTGAGAACGCTCAGGCCGTCGAGCACGGGCAGCCCGAGGTCGAGCACCACCGCGTCGAACGATCCGGTGTCGCCCAGAAAGTGCGCGTCGCGCCCGTTGTCGGCTTCGTCCACTGCGTAGCCGGCTTCTTGCAGGCCTGCGCGCAGCTGCGCGCGCAAGGTGGGGTCGTCTTCAACCAGGAGGATGCGCATGGGGTTGGCTGCTCAGTCGCGCCGGCCGCGGTCTTTGCGGCTCAGCACGGTGGCGGTCTTGGCATCGAGCTCCAGCTTGATCAGGCGCCCGTCGTTCTGCAGCAGCTTCACTTCGTAGATGAGGCGACCGTCCTCTTCCTCAATCTCGATGTCCAGCACCTGGCCCGGGTGCTCGCGCTCCAGGCGCTCCAGCACGGCGCGCAGGGGCATCACCTGTCCGGCTTTCAGGGCTTCGCGCGCCCGGTCGTGGTCATCGTCCCTGCCGATCGCGGGCATGGCCACGAGTGCGCCGGTCAGCAGGCCGGTGAGCATGAGCTGTTTCAGGAAGCGAAGGCGGCGAGTGTTCAAGGCGGGGACCCAGCTCACCGGTGAGCGGTGGCGTGTGAGCCGATTGTGCGGCGCGAACCTGAACGCCCGATGAACACACGCTTCAGGTTTCGTACAGGAGGCCTTTCGCATGATGGCTTCACCTCGACGAACCGAAGCGCTCCATGAACCCAACACACTCCTTCCCCGCCCGCCTGGTCGCCGTTGCCCTGCTGGTCTTTGCTGCCGCTGCACAGGCCGGTGACACCACGCCCACCGAACAGCTCAACCGCTGGAGCGCCGAGGCCGGCGCGCCGGGCAGCGCGCCCAGGGGCCAGGCCTTCTTCAACAGCCGCCACGGCGCCGAGTGGTCGTGCGCGTCGTGCCACGGCACACCACCCACCCGCCAGGGCCAGCACGCCAGCACCGCCAAATCCATTGCACCGCTGGCCCCGGCTTTCAACGCCCAGGCCTTCACCGACGCCGCCAAGTCGGACAAATGGTTCCGCCGCAACTGCAAGGACGTTCTCAACCGCGAATGCAGCGCCGCCGAGAAGGCCGATGTGATGGCGTACCTCCTCAGTCTCAAACCCTGAAAGCCGTTCGATGAAAACGCTCTTCACCGCCTTGGCGCTGACCCTGGTCGGCGTGACCACCGCCCACGCCGACAGCGGCGCGATGATGCCGCGCAACGTGCCGCAGGCCTACACCCAGGAGTGCGCCGCCTGCCACACCGCCTACCCGCCCGGCATGCTGCCGGCGCGCTCGTGGCAGCGTGTCATGAACGGACTCGACAAACACTACGGCACCGACGCCTCGCTCGACGCCGCCACCGTGACGCAGCTCAGCCAGTGGTTGCAGACGAACAGCGGCACCTACAAACGCGTGAATGAAGAGCCGCCGCAGGACCGCATCACACGCTCGGCGTGGTTCGAGCGCAAGCACCGCAACATCGACGCCGCCGTGTGGAAACACGCCAGCGTGAAGAGTGCGGCCAACTGCGCCGCCTGCCACACCGGTGCCAACCAGGGCCAGTTCGACGACGACAACCTGCGCTTCCCGCCCGGGCTGGACACCCGCCTGCGCCGCGGCTGGAACGACTGAACCTCTGAAAGACATCCATGCACACCGCACCCGACTTCAACGCTCCAACACGCCCCGAAACCACGCGGGCCACGCCCGTGCCCACACGGCTGGTCACCGATGCACCCACGCGCATGTTTCACTGGCTCTTTGCCCTGAGCTTCGTGGGCGCCTACATCACCGCCGACGGTGAACGCTGGCGCCTGCTGCACGTCACGCTGGGCTACACCCTGGCGGGGCTGCTCGTGTTTCGCGTGTTGTACGGCCTGTTTGGCCCGCGCCAGGCGGGTCTGGGCCAGCTGTGGCGCAAGCTCGCTGGCGCGCCGGCCTGGCTGCGCTCGCTCACGTCGGCACCCGGTCTGGGTGCCATCAACTGGCGCCAGGGCCAGAACCTGCTGATGGCGCTGGGCGTGTTCGCGCTGCTGGCGATGGTGGCGCCGCTCACGCTGAGCGGCTACGGCAGCTACAACGATTGGGGTGGCTGGCTGGAAGATGTGCACGAGTTCTTCGGCGAAGCCTTCCTGGTCGTCGTGCTCGGCCATATCGCGCTGATCGCTGCCCTGAGCCTGCTGCGCCGCAAGAACCAGGCGCTGCCCATGCTCACCGGCCGTGTTGAAGGCGCGGGTCCGAGCCTGGTG
>QBMB01000055.1:12224-29419 GCA_003241965.1 Burkholderiales bacterium
GGGGAAGCACAACCGCCGGTGGCTGGCCGTGTTGTTGCTCGCGGCGGTGCTGGCGTTCGGCGCCTGGCAGTGGCAGCAGGCGCCCAACGGCCTGGTGTCGGCCCAGGCCTGGAGTGGCCTGCTGTCGGGCCCGTCCGGGCACGACGGCGACGACTGACCAGCGCCGACCCACTCACCCGGGTGTGTGAGGGTTTGTTGCAGGTCGGGGCGCTTGGGGCCTTTCCTACAATGCGTGGGTTTGTTCATCACCCACACACCCGCACCGCCCATGTCCTTTATCCGCTTCTCCGATCTCTGCGCCAGTGGCCGCGTCAAAGGCCAGCGCGTCTTCATCCGGGCCGACCTCAACGTGCCGCAGGACGACGCAGGCCACATCACCGAAGACACCCGCATCCGCGCCAGCATCCCGGCGATCCAGATGGCGCTGGACGCGGGTGCTGCGGTCATGGTCACTTCGCACCTGGGCCGTCCCACCGAGGGCGCGTTCAAGCCCGAAGATTCCCTGCAGCCCGTGGCCGCGCGACTGGGCGAGCTGATGGACCGCCCGGTGCGCCTGGTGGCGAACTGGGTCGATGGCGATTTTTCGGTGGCGCCCGGTGAGGTGGTGCTGCTGGAGAACTGCCGCCTGAACGTGGGCGAGAAGAAAAACAGCCCGGAGCTGGCGAAGAAACTCGGCGCGCTGTGCGACATCTTCGTGCACGACGCCTTCGGCACCTCGCACCGCGCCGAGGGCACCACCTACGGCATCGCCGAGACCGCACCCATCGCCTGCGCCGGCCCGCTGCTGGCCGCCGAGATGGATGCCATCGCGGCCGCGCTGCTCGCACCCAAGCGCCCGCTGGTGGCCATCGTGGCCGGCAGCAAGGTCAGCACCAAGCTCACCATCCTCAAGAGCCTGGCCAACAACGTGGACCAGCTCATCGTGGGCGGCGGCATCGCCAACACCTTCATGCTTGCTGCGGGGTTGAAGATCGGCAAGAGCCTGGCCGAGGCCGACCTGGTGAACGAAGCCAAGGCGGTGATTGAGGCCATGAGGGCGCGCGGCGCCGAGGTGCCGATTCCCACCGATGTGGTGACCGCCAAGGCCTTCAGCGCCGATGCGCCGGCCACGGTCAAGAAGGCCACCGAGGTGGAGGACGACGACCTGATCCTGGACATCGGGCCCGAGACCGCCGCCAGGCTCGCCGCACAGCTCATGAAGGCCGGCACCATCGTGTGGAACGGCCCGGTGGGCGTGTTCGAGTTCGCAGCGTTCGAGAACGGCACCAAGGTCATCGCAGAAGCCATTGCGAAGAGCAGCGCCTTCAGCATTGCGGGTGGTGGCGACACGCTGGCGGCCATTGCCAAATACGGCATCGAAAAGGACGTGGGTTACATCTCCACCGGTGGCGGCGCTTTCCTGGAGGTGCTGGAGGGCAAGACGCTCCCCGCGTTCGAAGTGCTCGCCCGCAGGGCTGTCGGCTGAATCAGCGGTCCCTTGTCGGGATGCGTGCCACGACCAGCACCCCGATCAAGGCCGCGATCAACACGATCGCCAGCACCACCGGCCGATCCCGCAGGCCCCAGGCCGACAGGCCGACCATGACCACCATCGACACTTGCGCCACCGTCTTGTTGCGCCGCGTGAGGCTGCGGTGCGCTTCCCAGTCGCGCACCATCGGCCCGAGGAAGCGGTGGTTGACCAGCCAGCCGTGCAGCCGGGGTGAGGCCTTGGCGTAGCAGGCCGCGGTGAGCAGGATGAACGGAGTGGTGGGCAGACCCGGCAGCACCACGCCGATGAGGCCGAGCGCCAGCGATACCGAGCCGGCCAGCCAGAGCAGCCAGCGCACGGTGCGCGACGAAGCGGGCAGGGCCATGGGTGGAGAAGTCACGTCGGCATGATAGCCAGCAGATTCGCCTTTTTGGGCTTGCAAGCAGGGCAAAAGGGTGCACCATGGGGTCTCAACCCGATGCCATCGGGCATCAACCGCAGGAGGACGGCATGAAACGCGACGCGATCAAAAACGCCGGCACCGCCATCGGCCAGCAACCCATCACGCTGGATGTGTTGAAAGAGAAATACCTCAAGGACGGCGAGACCAGCGAGCAGGATATTTACAGCCGCGTGGCGCGTGCGCTGGCCTCGGTGGAGCCCGAGGCCGACCGCGCCCTGTGGGAGCAGCGTTTCTTCGACAACCTGCAGATGGGCGCCATCGGCGCGGGCCGCATCATGAGCGCGGCCGGCACAGAGATCCAGGCCACGCTGATCAACTGCTTCGTGCAGCCCGTGGGCGACTGCATCCAGGGCCTGGACGACGGCGGGTACCCCGGCATCTACGAAGCCCTGCGCGAAGCCGCCGAGACCATGCGCCGGGGCGGTGGCGTGGGCTACGACTTCTCGCGCATCCGGCCGCGCGGCGCCGAGGTCAAGACCATGGCGTCCCTCGCTTCGGGTCCGTGCAGCTACATCAACGTGTTCGACCAGTCGTGTGCCACGGTGGAGAGCGCGGGCGCGCGGCGCGGCGCGCAGATGGGCGTGCTGCGCATCGACCACCCCGACGTGCTGGAGTTCATCACCGCCAAGCGCACGCCGGGACGCTGGAACAACTTCAACGTGTCGGTGGGCGTGAGCGACGCCTTCATGCGCGCCCTGGCCGACGACCAGCCCTGGGAGCTGGTGCACCGCGCCCGCCCCGGTACGGCGCTGCTGGCCCAAGGCGCCCACCAGCGCACCGACGGCCTGTGGGTCTATCGCAGCCTGCCCGCGCGCGAGCTGTGGGACACGGTGATGCGCTCCACCTACGACTTCGCCGAGCCCGGCATCCTGTTCCTCGACCACATCCAGCGCGACAACAACCTGCGCTACTGCGAGTCGATCGAGGCGACGAACCCATGCGGCGAGCAGCCACTTCCGCCCTACGGCTGCTGCGACCTCGGTCCGGTGATCCTGCCGCGCTTCGTGCGCCACCCGTTCGGCTTCGGTGGCCTGCCCAGCTTCGACTTCGAGGCCTTCGAAGCGGCCGTGGCGCTGCAGGTGCGCGCGCTGGACAACGTGCTGGACGTGACCTTTTGGCCGCTGCCGCAGCAGCGCGAGGAGTCGGCCGCCAAGCGGCGGATTGGTGTGGGTTTCACCGGCATGGGCAATGTGCTGGCCATGCTGTGTGTGCGCTACGACCGCGCCGAAGGCCGCGCGCTGGCCGCGCAGATAGCAGAGCGCATGCGCGACGCGGCCTACACGGCCTCGGTGGCACTGGCGCAGGAGAAGGGCGCGTTTCCGAAGTTCGACGCCGACGGGTACCTGGCCGAGGGCACCTTCGCCAGCCGCCTGCCGAAGGCGCTGCAGGATGCGATCCGCACCCACGGCATCCGCAACAGCCACCTGCTCTCCATCGCACCCACCGGCACCGTGAGCCTGGCCTTTGCCGACAACGCCTCCAACGGCATCGAGCCGCCGTTTTCCTGGATGTACCGGCGCAAGAAGCGCGAGGCCGACGGCAGCACCACCGACTACGCGGTGGAAGACCACGCCTGGCGGCTCTACCGCGAGCTGGGTGGTGACGTGGCCCACCTGCCCGAGTACTTTGTGAATGCGCTGGCCATGCCGGCAGCCGACCACCTGGCCATGATGGAAGCGGTGCAGCCCTTTGTGGACACCGCCATTTCCAAGACGGTGAACGTGCCGGCCGACTACCCCTACGACGACTTCAAGAATCTTTATCAGCAGGCCTGGCGCGCGCAGCTCAAGGGCCTGGCCACCTACCGGCCCAACGCCATCCTGGGTTCGGTGCTGGACACCGGGCCCACGCCGGAGACCACCGCGAGCGTGGCCACGGTGGACCCGATGCGCACGGTGATCGAGAGCCGGCCCAAGGGCGCACTGCCGGCCGTGGCGGACAAGATCGAGTACTGGACGCAAGAGGGCCACCAGACGCTGTACCTGCTGGTGTCGTTCCTGCCGGTGCCCACAGCCGACGGTACGGGCACGGTGGAGCGCGCGATCGAATTCTTCATGCCGGTGGGGCAGAGCAGCGAGTCGCAGCAGTGGGTGTCGTCCAGCATGCGGCTGCTCTCGCTGGCTGCGCGCGGCGGCTTTCTGGAACGCGCCCTGCGCGACATGCGCAAGGTGGTGTGGGACCGCGGCCCCGTGCGCATGGGCACACACCAGAAGGCCGATGGCACCCATGTGCCCATGTGGCACGACTCGGTGGTGGCGGCCATCGCCTACGCGGTGCAGACGCTGATCGCGCAACGGGCCGGCGTCACGACCACTGTTGTGCCTTCCCCGGTGGCGGTGTCACTCACCCCGGGTGTGATGCCCGGCAAGAAGTGCGGCGAATGCGGAGCACACGCCGTGATCCGCAAGGATGGCTGCGATCACTGCACGCAGTGCGGCCACCTGGGCTCGTGCGGCTGAAGCTGAGGTGAGCCGCTCTTGCGACCCAGGTCAGGAGCGGCGGCGAGCTCGCAGAGTCAAGCCGAGCGAGGCCAGCGCTGCCATGGTCAGCGCGAGGCTGCCGGGCTCTGGAACCTCGTCCACATGGGTCGCCGTGAAGCCACCTTTGTCGTCGAATCGCCAGGCCTGGCTAAAGTTCGCGTACATCAGGACGTTCGTGAAGGTTTTGTTGCCGATGTTGTCTACGCTTGCAAAGAAGTCGTCGTTGCTGAAGTCGACGTCCCAACCAACCACGTCGCCAACAGCGTTCGTTGTCAGCTCGAAGAAGTGGTGCTCCACCAAAACCTTGACGCCCAACCCGTCGTCCCACGAAAAGTCACTGAAGCCGGGCAAACTGAATACTTCGGTAGTCGTCGTTGATGGGGCCAGAGCGGTTGGCAGCGTGAACTGGAATTCAAGGTGCATGGACGTGGTGTAAGGACTTTCTGCGACGGTGTAATTGGCCGATTTGAACTGGTACACCACCGAAGCCTGGGAGGCTCCAGCAAAGACAAAGAGCGTGGCGCCGCAGAGGGCAACGAGGGCTCGCTTGAGGAAAGACTGAAGCGCTGACACGGGCAAGGACAAGGACAAGGACAACATGGCACTCCTGCTGAGGGATGGTTGAAGGATTGAATCGACTACCCCAAGTAGCAACAAATGCGCCAATAAAAAATACCTCAGTAGATCAACATCATGTACTTCTTTGGTTTGATTTAAATGAAATGCTGTAAAACTTTTCGACACAAAATCAAACGACCTGGTGTCGGTTCTGCAAGGGCGCCTTGGGCGCTCCAGCAAGGCGGCTCGACGGTGGCGAGCCGGTGGATCAGGCCTTGGCGCCCACCGTCAGCGCGACCTCGCCCACGCCGTCCACCGAGCCGGTGATCTTGTCGCCTGGCAGCACCGCGCCCACGCCTTCGGGCGTTCCGGTGTAGATCAGGTCGCCAGGTTGCAGGTGGTAGAAGAGCGAGAGGTCGGCAATGATTTCGCGGATGTTCCAGATCAGCTTGTCCACGTCGGACTTCTGCTTCACCGCGCCGTTGACCGACAGCTCGATGGCGCCGCGCTCGATCACCACACCCGGCATGGGCACGATCTCGCTGCACACCGACGAATGCTCCACGTCCTTGCCCAGGTCCCAGGGGCGGCCCTTGTCGCGCGCCACCAGTTGCAGGTCGCGCCGCGTCATGTCCAGGCCGGCGGCGTAGCCGTAAATGATCTCGTGGGCGTCTTCGGCTTTCACGCGAAAGCCGGGCTTGCCGATGGCCATCACCAGTTCCATCTCGAAGTGGTAGTTGGCCGTTTCGCTCGGGTAGGGCGTGGTGGTGCCCGAGAGCGCAAGGGTCTGCGGTGCCTTGGTGAAGTAGAAGGGCCGCTCGACCGATTTGTCCACCGGTTTGCCCATTTCCACCGCGTGCGCGTGGTAGTTGCGGCCGACGAAAAACAGGCGGTTGATGGGGAACAGTTCGGCGTGACCACGCACGGGAACGGCGGCAACGGGAGGCGGAGGGAAAAGGTAGGTGGGCATGGCAAAAATCAAGGCATGTGGGGTTGGTTGTCGGGGCGCACTTCGTACACGCCGAGCTTGCGGTGCAGCGGCGATTCGTCGGCGATGAACAGGAACGCAGGTGCGCTGGCCGAGGCGTTGGTGAGTGTGGTGGCGGTGTAGCCGGGGATGCAGCAGGTGTCGGCGGCGACCAGGTCGAAGCCTGGCGCTTCGGTGGCCACGCGGGCCGCGCCTTCGATCACGTGGTAGACCACGGCGGGCGAACGTGCCGGCAGCTTGAGCGTCTGGCCCGGGCGCAGCATGAGCGCGTGAAAGCCGAGGATGTTTTCCACGTCTGCACCGGTTTCGGGGTTCACGTAGGTGAGCTGCACCGCATCCACGTCGGGCCGGTCGGCGGCCAGCGACTCCAGCGAGGCTTTCGCGTCGGCCCAGGGGTAGCGCAGCATGGGGTAACGCCGGCCGCTGCGGCCAAACACGGGCGTGGGCACCAGCCCGCCGCGCGCATAGGCCCGTTCACCATGACCGGGCTTGGTGTCCTGGCGCGTGCCGTTGAGGTGGTAGCTCACCTCCAGGTAGAAAGCCAGCGGCAGGTCGAGAACGTCGAGCCAGATCACCGGCTCGGTACCGTCGTGGCCGTGTTCGTGCCACAGGCCGGTGGGCGTGAGGATCAGGTCGCCGCGCGACATCTCGCACTTCTCGCCGTCCACCGTGGTCCAGGCGCCAACGCCCTCCACCACCATGCGCACCGCGTTGGGCGTGTGGCGGTGGCTGGGTGCCCACTCGCCGGGCATGAGCAGCTGCATGCCGAGGTACATGGCCGCGCTGGCCTGCATCTTTTCCAGCGTGTGGCCAGGGTTGGCCAGCACCAGCACGCGGCGCTCGGCCTTCTCGATGGGCGTGAGCTCGCCGGCTTTGAGCAGCAGCGGCTTGATGGTCTTGTAAGGCCAGTGCGTGGCCAGGGTCTGGCGCGTGGGAATGGTGGGCGGCAGCACGCCGCGCAGGCTGGGCCACAGCGGCACCAGGTTGAGCGCGCGCAGCTCGGCCACGTAGTCGGCGGGCAGGTCTTCGAGTCGTCCGAGATCGTTCATGGTGTCTCCGTGTGTTCAGTGCGCAGCAAGGCAGTTCTCGACATTCCAACCGTACAGCCATTCCATCGCATCGTAAAAACGCTCGGGTGAACGGCCGCGCCAGAGGTCGTTGCGCACCAGCCGCTCCACACCCTTGGCGTGGTAGATGCGGCCCATCTCGCGCGAGCTCAGCACGATGCGCGCGGTGCGTGCCACGCGCGAGCGCTGGTAAAGGTCGAAGGCTTTTTCGATGTCGTTGCCATTGACGCGCAAAGCCTCGCCGAGCGTCACCGCGTCTTCAATCGCCATGCAGGCGCCCTGCGCCATGTACTGCGTGGTGGGGTGGGCGGCATCACCCAGCAGCGTGACGCGGCCATAGCTCCACTGGCCGATGGGCTCGCGGTCCGCTGTGGCCCAGCGCTTCCAGCTCTTGGGCAGGTCGATCAACTGTCGCGCTTTGGGGCACAGCCCTTGAAAGTAGCTCTGCACTTCAGCCTGGCTGCCTTCGGTCACACCCCATTCTTCAGCATCGCGGCTGTGGAAGGTGACGACCACGTTGTACTGCTCCCCGCCGCGCAGCGGGTAGTGCACCAGGTGGCAGTTGGGCCCCACCCAGATGCTGGCCGCGTTCCATTGCAGGTCTTCGGGGAAGTCGGCCTTGTCGACCACCGCGCGGTAGACCACGTGGCCGGTCACGCGCGCCTCGTCGCCCACGAACTGCTGGCGCACGACCGATTTCACGCCGTCCGCGCCGATGAGCGCCAGACCGTGGTGGGCCTTGCCGTGCTGGTCGAGCACCGTCACACCATCGGCGTCCTGTTCGACACTCGCCACGCGGGTGGAGGTGACAAATTCAATGTGTCCGCTGGCTTGTACGCCCTCCAGCAAGGACGTGTGGGCGTCGGCCCGGTGGATCACCGCGTAGGGATTGCCGAAGCGCTGGCGAAAACCCTCGCCGGTGGGGATCTTGCCGACCTGGTACTCGTCGATCGCGTCGTGCATCACCATGAAGTCGGTGTAGACCGCACGTTTGCGCGCCTGTTCGCCCACGCCCAGCGCGTCAAACGCGTGAAAGGCGTTGGGCCCGAGCTGCATGCCCGCGCCGATCTCGCCCAGCTCGGGGGCTTGCTCCAGCACTTTGACGCGAAAGCCCTGGCGCACCAGTGCCAGGGCGGCGGCCAGGCCGCCGATGCCGCCGCCGGCCACGATCACCGGCAGGTCTGAAGGGGGTGTGCTCACAGGGTCTTCTCGGTATGCAATGCATGCTTATGGTAAGTGTACTTATTGTATGGCCGGTGCTAGGATGACCGCAAGCCCCACCCGTCATACCGCCCCTCGCCATGAAACGCATCCCACCCGCCGTCGACATCGATCACCAGCCCGGCCACTACATCCGCCGGCTGCACCAGATCTCGGTGGGTATCTTCCTGCAGGAGCTGGGCGAAATCGGCATCACGCCGGTGCAATACGCCGCGCTGCAGACCGTGGCCAACCACCCCGGCATCGACCAGCGCACGCTGGCCCGCACCATCGCACTGGACGCGTCCACCACCGGCGGCGTGGTCGACCGGCTGGAAGCCCGTGGCTGGCTGGAGCGCAAGACCGCGCCCGAAGACCGCCGTGCCCGCCAGCTGGTGCTCACCGATGCCGGCGTGCAGCTGCTGGGCGAGGCGGTGCCGGCCATGCTGGGTGCACAAGACCTGATCCTGGGGCCGCTCTCCGAGCGCCAGCGCGATCAGTTCATGAAGCTGCTGCGCCTGCTGGTGGACACCAACAACGAACACAGCCGCGCGCCCAGCGAAGCCATGAAGTAACTGCGCGGCAGCTCTTGGCTGCGCGCTGGGCCGTGGCTATGATCCAGAGCGATCCGAGCCTGCCCCGACATGCCCTCCGCCCCCGCGCCGATCCTGTTGTCACCCGAGCACCTGGCCATGATGGACGGGGGCGTGTCCGTGATCGTCAGCAGTTGCGGCTCCGATCTCGCGCCCAGCGTGATGCGTGCGGTCGGTAGCCGCATCGGCGACGGCGGGCGGCGCATCACCGTGTTTGTGTGCCGCAGCCAGTCCGCCCAGCTGCTCAAGGACGTGGCGCGCAGCGCCCGGCTCGCGGCGGTGTTCAGCCAACCCAGCACCCACAAGACCGTGCAGCTCAAGACGCGCAGCGCCCGGTTGCGCGAAGCCACCGACGAGGACGTGCCCGCGCTGCAGCGTTACCTGCGTGGAATGGAGAGCGAACTCACCCGCATCGGGTTCGGCGCCGTGTACGCCCGCGCCATGCTGGCGCACCGGCTCGACGACGTGGTGGCGATCGAGTTCGAGCCCGAGCTGGCCTTTGACCAGACACCCGGTCCCCGGGCGGGCCAGCCGATCCGGAGCACGCCTTGACCGCCGCGCTGCTGGTGCCTGCGGTGGACCTGGGCGATGTGCGGCCCTGCCTGGAAGGTGCCATCCCCGCCATCATGGCCACCTGCGCGGCCGATGGCACGCCCAACGTGGCCTACATCTCGCAGGTCTATTACGTGGACGAGGGCCACGTGTCGCTGTCGTTCCAGTTCTTCAACAAGACGCGCCAGAACTTGCTGGCCAACCCGCGCTCCACCCTGCTCGTGCTCAACCCGTTGAACGCGGTGTTCTACCGATTGCATCTGAGGTATCTGCGCACCGAGGACTCGGGGCCGGTGTTCGAGAGCATGAAGGCGCAGCTGGCCGGCATTGCTTCGCACACCGGCATGGCCGACGTGTTCCGCCTGCTGGGATCGGACATTCACGAGGTGATCGAGGTCGAGCGCCTGCCGCAGGAACCGCTGCCCGAGGCCTTGCCACCACCGCCGCCCAAACCCAACCATCTCGCCGTGTTGCGCCGGGGCAGCTCGCGCCTCTCGGCCGCACGCAGCCTGGGCGCCGCACTCGACGCCACGCTGGACACACTGACGCAGGACCTTGCGGTGCGCCACGCCATGGTGCTGATCCTGGACACCACCACGCAACGCCTGTACACCGTGGCCAGCCGAGGCTACGAAACCTCGGGCGTGGGCTCCGAGATTGCTCTGGGCGACGGCGTGATCGGCGTGGCCGCGCGCGAGTGCACGCCGGTGCGCATCATGCACATGACCAGCGCCTATCTCTACAGCCGCGCCATGCGCAACAGCCTGGGCGACGCGCAGCCGCAGAACACCGACATTCCTTACCCCGGCCTGCCCGAGCCACACAGCCAGATGGCGGTGCCACTGCAGTCGGCCGGGCGTGTGGTGGGCGTGTTGTTTGTCGAGAGCCCGCTGGACATGCAGTTCAGCTTCGAGGACGAAGACCTTCTGGTGGCGCTGGGTGGTCAGCTGGGCGCGGCGATCGACCTGATGCAGGAAGCCGAAGCGCCGTGCACCGAGGACGAGGTGCAGGCCGCTGCGGCGATTGCACCGTCGGTAGCAGGCCCCGCGCTGCGTGTGCGGCACTACCGCAGCAACGACAGCGTGTTCATCAACAACGCCTACCTGATCAAGGGCGTGGCCGGCGCCATTTTGTGGAAGCTGCTGCGCCACAGCCAGCAGGGCCGCAGCGAGTTCACCAACCGCGAACTGCGGCTGGACAGCTCGCTGCGCCTGCCCGACGTGGCCGACAACCTCGAAGCACGGCTGCTGTTGCTGCACCGCCGGCTGGCCGAGCAGTGTCCGCAGTTGCGCATCCAGAAAACCGGTCGCGGCTGCTTTCGCTTCGAGGCGAACGGCCCGGTCGAACTGGAAGACGTGGCGGCTTAGACAGCCACCAGGCCCGGCACCGGCGGCAGGCCCAGGCCCCGTGCGAGCTTGGCCCAGTCGCGCTGGTTGAGCAAGCCCTGGGTCCCGGTCAGCATGCCTTCGAACACGGGCGCCGGTGCACCGGCACGCATGCCCTGCATCACACCGAGGCGCTCGGGGGCGCTCAGCTGCGGGAGCATCCAGCGCATCACCAGCATCATTTCAGCCGGCGGTATGGTGGCGAGCAGGGCGTCGTGGATGCCGATCAGTTCGGCGTCGCTGTAGGCCGCCCAGAGCGCGCTGTTGTGCACCGTCTCCTCGGTGTGCATGTGCTGGTAGTTGTCGGCCACGAACAGCGCGAGCGCCAGATAAAGGGCTTGCAGTGCGGGTTCGCGTTCGTTGGCATCTGTCTTCAACAGGGAGAGGGCAGCGTCGCGCAGGTGGGTGATGTGTCGCAGGTGGGCTTCGTGGTCTTGCGCAACCGGCTCGCAGACGCCGGGGCAGCGCGCCTCAAGTGCGGGGTGCACGAAGTTGTTCTCGTGGGTGACGTGGCTGGCGCACAGCTCCATGAGTTCACCCACGCGGGTCGCGGCGTGGTTCACATCGGCGGCATCGCCGGGGTCGGCGCGGCCCACGGTCAGCAGCGTGTCGGCCATGATGGCGCGCAGCGCCTTGTGGATGCCGGCATACAGGTTGAAGCGGCCCTGTCCCGTGCGGGCGGCGGCGGCCACGTGGGCGATTTCGATGGCGTGGATTTGCATGGTGGTTCCTTTGGCGGGCAGTGCCCGGCTTGTCTCGTGATGACCGAAGCACCCCATGTGCTGCGAATCATGGAGGACAAGTCTAGGAATCCATCGAGTTGTGCGCTGCTAAATAGCGCTTAAAGGAATCGTAAAAAAACCTTAAGCGAAGCAAGCCGTGGCTGTTTCATTCGGCCCCGCGCACGCGACCGCGCAACTGCTTGACCGTGGCGCGTGTGGCCTTGCCTTCGAGCCGGCGTTGTTTGGAGCCGAACGTGGGTTTGGTCGCCTTGCGGGCCTTGGGCAGCGTGGCCACGCTGTCCACCATGGTCTGCAAGCGCTCGATGGCTTCGGCCTTGTTCTGCTCCAGGCTGCGGCTGGTCTGTGCCTTGATGACGACCACGCCTTCGGTGGTGATGCGCTGGTCGCTGAGCGCGAGCAGGCGTTCCTTCACCGCGTCGGGCAGCGATGACGCGTGAATGGCAAAGCGCAGGTGCACCGCGTTGGAGACCTTGTTGACGTTCTGCCCACCCGAGCCTTGGGCGCGGATGGCGGTGAATTCCACCTCGGCTGGATCGATGGTGATCGGCATCGG
Organism: Burkholderiales bacterium; assembly: GCA_003241965.1. Classification (GTDB taxonomy): domain Bacteria; phylum Pseudomonadota; class Gammaproteobacteria; order Burkholderiales; family Burkholderiaceae_C; genus Hydrogenophaga. Next base: position 24,278 of record QBMB01000055.1, read on the forward strand.
CGCAGTGTGCCACGCACCACCGATTCAGTAGCGCTCCTTGACGCCGGTGACCATGGCCTTCACCAGGCGCGTGCGCTCGATGCGACCCATGATGATCGCGGCTGCTGCGTGCAGGCCCACCATCGGCATCAGCCATTCACCCAGGCCTTCGTGCAGGTCCTGCAGCCACTCCACGCCCCAGAAGGCGTCCAGGGTCTGCATCCAGCCGGTGAGGCCCAGCGCCAACACCATGGCCATGAGGCCGAGCACCATCACAGCACCCAGCGGGTTGTGACCCCAGTGGTGTTCGGGTTCGTCCCGCAGCAGGGCGCGCACGTGTCTTGCCACGCTGCGCGGCGTCGGAAAAAAATCGGCAAAGCGCGCATGGCGCGGACCGACAAAGCCCCACACCACACGCACCGTCACCAGAGCAGCGGCTGCGTAGCCCAGCCACTGGTGCAGGTTCTCGCCGTCGTCCACCACGAAGAGGTTGAGCAGCACGCAGGCCACGAGCGACCAGTGGAAGACGCGCACCAGCGGGTCCCAGACCCGCTTGGACGCGACGGGGTTCACTTCTGCTCGACGGGCTTGCCGCTGACCGGATCAAAGTAGATCTCGACCTTCTTGCCGGCCTTGTCGGTGCCGTAGATTTCGTAGCACTGGCCCTTGCTCACCTTGAAGGTCTTGATCTGGTAGCCCTGGGCTTCCACGTCCTTCTTGAAGGCGGCTTCGGGCATCCACTTTTCCTTGGGTGCGTTGCACGCAGGGCCGGCAAATGAGGCGCCTGCAACGGCGAGAAGAAGAGCGGAGACAACAACAGATTTCATGGTTCGGTTCCTTGTGCATGGATGCCAGCGGTTGCTGGTGAATGCATTGAAACGAGCGAACTTGAAGTGGGCCTTAAACCGCTTTGTGACGGATGTCAGCAGCGGTAACGCTGCCGCCGCCCGTCAGGCGCGTTCGGGCGCCTTGCGCCACAGCAGCAGCAGCGCCAGCAACGCCGAGGCGATCATCAGGAAGAGGCTGATCGCGTTGAGCACCGGTGTGGCCCCTTCGCGCATGCGGCTGTACATCAGCACCGTGAGTGGTGAGTCCGAGCCGACCAGCATGAGCGTGGTGTTGAAGTTCTCGAACGACATGAGGAAGGCCATGGCGGCCGCGCCGATCATGCTCGGGCGCAGATACGGCAAGGTGATGGTCCACAGCACAGCAGTGCGGCTGGCCCCGAGGTTGTAAGCGGCATCTTCGAGCGTGCGGTCGAAGCGGCGCAGGCTGGCCGAGATGGTGAGCGTGGCGATGGTGACGATGTAGCAGAACTGCCCCAGGATCACCAGCGGCAGGCCCGGACGCAGAAAGTCCAGCTCCAGGCCCCAGGTTTCATCGGCGAAGTTGGCGATGCGGCTGGCGAACGCGAGTATGGAGATGCCCAGGATCACGCCCGGGATCACCAGCGGCAGCATGCTCAGCAAGGCGATGGCGTTCTTGCCGGGAAAGTCGAAGCGCTCCAGCAGGAAGGCGTTGCAGGTGCCCACACCCACCGACAGCACCGTGACCCAGGTGGCGACCCAGGCGCTGGTGCCCAGGCTTCGGATCAGCTCGGCATCAAACAGCACACCGGTGCGGCTGTCGTTGTTGGCCACGAACCAGTCGAGCGTGAAGCCCATCCAGGGTGGTGTGGGGTAGGGCGCGCTGTTGAACGCGAAGATCGCCACCACGGCCAGCGGAACGAACAGGAACACGAAGAACACAAGCACGAATGCGTTGAGGCCGAGGCGCTGCGCGAGTGGGCGGGGCAGGCTGGGGATCATCGGCTCATGTTTTCATGACGGCGCCGAAGCGTTGACCGGTGAGTTTCAGGCCCACCCACACCAGCAAGGTGGAGAGGAACAGCAGCAGGAAGCCGAAGGCCGCGCCCTGGTTCCAGTTGAAACGGGTGATGAACTGCGTGTAGATCTGCTCGGTGAACCACAGCGAGTTCTTGCCGCCCAGCAGCGTGGGCGTGAGGTAGTTCCCCAGGCACAACATGAAGACCACGATGCAGCCCGCCGCGATGCCTGGAGCCGCGTGCGGAATGACGATGCGGCGCACGATGTTGGCGGTGCTGCCGCCGAGGTCGTAGGCGGCTTCGATCAGGCTGTCGTCCAGGCTCTCCAGGCTGTTGACCAGCGGGATCACCATGAACAGCAGCGAGGCGTAGACCAGGCCGACCAGGATGGTGGTGTCGCGGTAGAGCAGCTCCACCGGCGCGCTGGCCAGGCCCAGGCTCTGCAGCACGCTGGAGACCACGCCGGTCTCGCGCAGCAGGATCAGCCAGCCCAGCGTGCGCACCATTTCGCTGACCCAGAACGGCAGCAGGCACAGCACAAGCAACACGGTCTTGGCTCGGCCGCGCGCGACCTTGGCGATGTACCAGGCAGCCGGAAACGCCAGCAGCAGCGTGAGCGCGGTGGCCAGCACCGAGAGCGCGGCGGTGCGAACGAAGGTGTTCCAGTACAACGGCTCGTCCACGAACGTGCGGTACTGATCCAGGCTGAAGCTGTACTCACCCGGCCCGGTGCGCGCCTGCAGCGAGAGCACCAGCAGCTCCACATGGGGCAGGATCACCAGCCCCAGCAACCACAGCAGCGCCGGGGCAAGCAGCACGCCGAGGAAGAAGCGGCGCTGCGTGCTTTCGCTCATGCTGCGAAGCACCAGGCTTGCGCGCTCTGGTAGGCGAAGTGCACCGTTTCACCCGGCTTCAGGTCGGCCAGGCGCCCGGTGAGCGGCAGCGCGATGTGCAGCGGGGTGTTGCTGCGCGTCTCGCGCACCTGCACGGTGGAATTGCCGCCGTCGAACAGCACACTGTCGACCACGGCGCTCCAGGCCGGGTCGCCGGCGGGCAGCTCGTTTGGGCTGCGCCCGATCTCGATGGCCTCGGGCCGCACGAAGAGCACCGCGGTCTGCCCCACGGTCACGGTGCCCACCGCCTGCGCCCACAGCGCCATGCCGCTGGCGGTGCGCAGCTGCACCTGGGCGCCATTGAGCTGCTCCACATGGCCCTCAAAACGGTTGTTGTTGCCCACGAAGCCCGCCACGAACGACGTGGCCGGCTGGTAGTAGAGCTGCTGCGGGCTGCCCACCTGCTCAAACCGGCCCTGGTTCATCACCGCGACCTGGTCCGACATCACCAGCGCTTCCGACTGGTCGTGTGTGATGTAGACAAAGGTGGTGCCGATCTCGGCCTGCAGCTGTTTGAGCTCGACCTTCATGTGCTCGCGCAGTTTCAGATCCAGCGCACCCAGCGGCTCGTCCAGCAGCAGCAGGGTGGGCTCCAGCACCAGCGAACGCGCGATCGCCACACGCTGCTTTTGCCCGCCCGAGAGCTGGTCGATGCGTTTGTCCGCGCTGCCGGGCAGGCCCACGCGCTGCAGCATGTCGGTCACCTTGACCTTGATGGCCGCGCCCTTGAGGCCGCGGCGCTCCAGCCCGTAGGCGATGTTCTCGCCCACGCTCATCATGGGAAACAGCGCCAGGTGTTGGAACACCATGTTCACCGGCCGCTTGTTCGGCGGCACGCCGAGCATGGACGCGCCCTTGATGCGCAGCTCGCCGCTGTCGGGGGCGATGAAGCCCGCGATCATGCGCAGCAGCGTGGTTTTGCCGCAGCCCGAGGGGCCGAGGATGGAGAAAAAGGAGCCCCGGCGAACGTTGAAGCTCAAGGCCTGCACCGCCGCAAACGCCCCATAGCGTTTGTCGACCGCCAGGACTTCGAGATCGATGTCGCCGGGCGAGGCGGTGCCGGGTGTGGGCACCGCTTACTGGGCGGCTTTGACGCGGTCGAGCACGCGGCCTTCGATGTCCTCAATGCCGGCCGGCACCGGTGGGTACCACTTGATGTTCTTCAGAGCGGCGTCGGGGAAGCTGTCGGCAAACTGTTTCTTGAGCGTGGCGTCGGCCAGTTGGTCGGCACCTTTGCTGGCGGTGAAGTTGCCGGCCGCGCTCGCGACCTTGGCGGCCACTTCGGGGCGCATGTTGAAGTTGATCCAGGCGTAGGCGGCTTCGTCGTTGCGGCCTTTGGCCGGCAGTGCGAAGGTGTCGACCCAGCCCAGCGCACCGGATTTCGGTGCGACGAATTTGATGTCCGGGTTGGTCTTGTTCAGCTCCCAGCCGCCGGTGTCCCACATCATGGCGGTGGTCAATTCACCCGAGCGGATGCCGGCGAGCAGCTGGTCCTTGCCGTCCCAGTAGAACTTCACATTCTTCTTGCACTCGGCCAGCTTCTTGCCCATGTCGTCCATCAGCACGGTGTAGGCCTTGGGGTCGTTGTAGAGCTTGAAGGGGTCCTTGCCGGAGGCAAACGCCATGGCGATCAGCGTGGGGCGCTTCAGGCGCATGCTGACCTTGCCTGCGTTGTCCGCCGCGCACAGGTCGGCGTAGTCGGTGGCCTTGGAGGTTTTGGTGTTGACCACCAGACCGTCGGTGCCCCAGATGTGCGGCAGACCGTAAACCTTGCCGGCCACGGTGGTGTTCTTCTTGGTCGCTTCGAGCATGGACGGGATGAACTGCTCGGACTTGATCTTTTTCAGATCCATCGGCTTGTAGATCTTGAACTCGGTCTGTGGCCCGGCGATGCGGTCCTGGCTGGGCTGCACCAGATCGAAGCCTGCGCCAGCGGTGGCGCGCAGCTTGGAGATCATCTCTTCGTTGTTGGAGAGCGTGACCTCGACCTTGATGCCGGTTTCCTGGGTGAACTGTTCGACGACTTCCTTGGGCGCGTAGCCGCCCCAGGTGAGCAGACGCAGGGTTTTGTCCTGGGCGCTGGCGCCGGTGGCGGCGCAGATCACCAGGGTGGCGAGGGCGATGCGGTGCAGGGTACGGTTCATGGGTGGACTCACTTTCAAAGGTGACAGGACGATGAAAACTGCGTGACGACTTGACGGACCGGGCGTGACAGGACAAGCGCCACTGTGATCGAAACGCACGGCTTGTCAAGACGGCCAGCGCAAGCCGGGCCCATGCGACCCTACGTCGGGCGCGTGACGGATCGGTGACAGCCCCGCAGCGCACGCGGCCATGTGGACGGCGGGGATAATCCCGCCATGGAAAGCAAACAGCGGGTGGTGGTGGGGGTGAGCGGCGGCGTGGACTCTGCGGTGAGTGCGTACCTGCTCAAGCAGCAGGGGC
>QBMB01000056.1:0-5215 GCA_003241965.1 Burkholderiales bacterium
CGCCAAGCCCTTGAATCGGCCGAGGCCAGCCTGCGCAAGCTCGCCGCGCAAGCCCACGGCGAGGTGCTCACGCAGCTCATGAGCGCGTGGGAGCAGCGCGACGCCGAGCAGATGCCCACCACCCAGGCGCTGGGTCCGCGTGTGAGCGCAGCCAGCCGCAGTGCATGGTCGGCCGCTTTGTCCAAGGCGGCTGGTGCCTTGCCCGCTGAAACCTTGTTGCGTCTGGAGATGGCGGCTGAAGTGCCTACGCCGGCTGAGCACCTGAGTGAACGCCGCATGCTGCAGCTGCAGCTGCTCACGCGCCGACATGCCGCGGCACCCAGCGAGACCTGGGTGGAGGACGTGGCTGGCGTGCTCGCATCGGGTTTCGACGCGTCGGCGGCGCGCCGTCTTCAGACCGTGATGAAGGTGCTCCTGAAACGCTGAGCTCGCCACCCACCGGGGCGCAAGGCCCGTGCAGGCTCAGTCTGCACGGGCTTTTTTCATGGCGTCGACGTTGGCCTGAAAAAGCCGTCGTACAGCGCCACCAGCGCCGGGAATTCCTGTGCGAACCGGTCGCGGCTCACGAAGTAGGCCTCACAGGTCACCGCAAAGAATTCGGCGGGATCCTTGGCAGCGTAGTCGTCAAGCCAGGGGCGCTCTGCTCCGAAGCGCTCCGCCAGGGTCACCGCTTCCCGAAACCCGTCGAAGGCGACTTCCATGGTCTGGCGCCACAGGCTTCTGGCTTCCGATGCGTTGCGCGTGCCCATGAATCCTCTGGGCAAGGGTGGTGCGCCATCGGGATGCTCGCCCAGTGAAATGCCGCGCATGTCCATCTTGTGCACGAACTCGTGGATCACCACGTTGCTGCCATGCTCGGCCGCCGCGCTCGCCTGGGCGACTTCTTCCCAGCTCAGCATCAGCGGGCCGCGGTCCATGGCTTCACCGGCCAGCACTTCGTCAAAGTGGTGCACAACGCCCGCACCGTCGGTGGTCTTGCGCCGAGCCACCACGGCACCGGGCTGCACCACGATGCCCACGAAATCGCCGTACCAGTCGAGCAGCTTCAGCGGATCGCGCAGCGCCTCGCCCGAGGTGCCGTGCATGTGCAGCAGCGGCAGGCAGGCCTGTGCCGCAATGGCCAGCGCCATGGCATCGGTGAGTTCCAGGCCATTGGCGCCGTGGAACTCCTTCTCGGCCAGGAAGTGGGTGCACAGCAGGCGCAGGCGGGCGCGCTCTTCACGGTTGAGTGCCGACAGGAACGGGTGGGCGGCGAGGGTGGATTGCCACAGCGCGTCGGGCACGGGTGTGGGCTGACGCAGTGAGCGCGGCAGCAGGCGTCGCAATAGATCGATCATGTGATGGGCAGGCTGATTCGGCGCAGGCCCTGCGCATCGAGCCGCAGCACCTCGGCACGGGGCGGCTGAGCATTGGCGTCCCAGTCGCTGAGCACCACGCGCTGCAAGCCGTGGCCCAGATCGTGTTCGGCCGGGCGGTGGGTGTGGCCGTGAACAAGGGTGTGCGCCTTGGCGGTCTGCAGCGCGGTGCGTGCCGCAGCGGTGTCCACGTCGGCCCACAGGCTGGGGTCTCCTGCGGTGCTTTGTTTGCGGGCTTCGCTCTGCTGGCGCAGACCGCGGGCGATGGCCGTGCGTTCGGTCAATGGGCGGGCGAGAAAATCGTGCTGCCACTGCGGCTGGCGAACCTGCTGGCGAAACTGCATGTAGGCGGTGTCGGCCAGGCACAGCGCATCGCCGTGGCTGAGCAGCCAGTGCTGTCCGAGGAAGTCGAGCGTGGTCGGGTCGCTCAGGCCTTGCATGCCGCAGGCTTTCAGTCCTTCAGCGCCCAGCAGGAAGTCGCGGTTGCCCGCCATGAAGTACACCGGCGTGTGCAGGCTGAACACTTTGAGCGCATCGGCGCATGCGCGCCAGAAGGTCTGGTCGGTGGAGGCGCTGGTGTCCAGCACATCGTCACCCACCCAGACCTCGAACAGGTCACCCAGGATGAAGAGGGCGTTGGCCCGCTCATGCTCGGGGCGCTGCAGGAAAGTGCTCCAGACCTCGAAGGTCTGCGGCTCGCCCGGCTGCAGATGCAGGTCTGAAATGAATTCGACCGCTTGCCAGTGCGCGGGTGCGCGCAGCTGGGCAAAGCGGTCGGGGGAGGGTGCAGGCATCAGATCAGGGGCTGCCAGTGGCATGGCCCCCGGGATCACAGCGCGACGGCTTTTTCGATCACCACGTCGTCCTTCGGGACGTCGTCGTGGAAGCCCTTGCGGCCGGTGGGCAGGCCCTCGATCTTCTTCACGATCTCGGCACCCGAGACCACCTTGCCGAACACGGCGTAGCCCCAACCCTGCGCGCTGGGCGCTGTGTGGTTGAGGAAGCTGTTGCTGGAGACGTTGATGAAGAACTGCGCGGTGGCCGAGTGTGGGTCGCCGGTGCGCGCCATCGCCAGGGTATAGGTGTCGTTCTTCAGGCCGTTGGTGGCTTCGTTGGCGATCGGTGCATCGGTGGGCTTCTGGGTCATGCCGGGCTCGAAGCCGCCGCCCTGCACCATGAAGCCGGGGATGACGCGGTGGAACACCGTGTTGTTGTAGTGGCCCTTGTTCACGTAGGCCAGGAAGTTGGCGGCCGACAGCGGGGCTTTGTCTGCATCGAGTTCGATGGTGATGACACCGTGACCGGTGATGTGCAGTTCGACTTGGGGGTTGGCCATGTTTATTTCTCCAGGGTGGCTTTGAGGATGGTGATGGGGGTTTGAGGCACGTTCTGAAACGGGCCTTTGTTGCCGGTGGGTGCAGTTCTGACCTTGTCGACCACGTCCATGCCCGCGACCACTTTGCCGAACACGGCATAGCCGTATCCGTCGGGCTGAGGCGGGTTGAGATTGGCGTTGTCGACGAGGTTGATGAAGAACTGCGCGGTCGCTGAATTCGGGTTGGAAGTGCGCGCCATGGCGATGGTGCCGCGGTTGTTCTTGAGGCCGCCCGAAACCTCCAGTGCGACCGGGGCGCGCGTGGCCTTTTGCTGCAGGTCGGCGCCAAAGCCACCGCCCTGGATCATGAAGCCGTCGATCACGCGGTGGAACACGGTTCCGTCGTAGTGCTTGTCCTTCACGTACTGCAGGAAGTTCTCGACCGTCTTGGGAGCCTTGTCGGGGTAGAGCTCCAGAACGATGTCGCCCATGGAGGTGGTGAGCTTCACGCGGGGCGCGGCTTCCTGTGCCTGCGAGGGCAACCAGGCCAACGACGAGGTGACCACGAGAGCGGCGAGCACGCCACGGCGCAGCGGGTTGGGGGCTTGCATGGGCATCAGAGATTTCCTTCGAAAAAGATGGTCCAGCGGTCGTTCTCGCGGATCCAGTACTGGCGCTTGGTCACGCCACGGTTCTGGCCCGCGGCAACTTCGCCGAAGGTGACGACGCGGGTGTCGTCGGCGTCGTGCCAGCGCAGCACCGACAGGTCCTTGAGCGCGAGCTCGCGCGGGCCCGTGCTGCGCAGCTCGCTCTCCACACGGGGCCACCATTGAGCCAGATCGCGCCCCTGGTTCGAAAAACGGCTGGAATAAAACCCTTTGAGTTCGGCCAGATTGCCTTCACTGCGGCTGCGACGCCAGTTTTCCAGCACGCTGTCGAACTGCTCGCGCTCGCTGCCCAGTGTGTCGGGTTGCACCCACTGCAACTCGGGGGCGATGACCACCGGCGTCGTGCGGATCTGCACCGTGGCGAGCACACGTTCAAGGTCGGGGTTGGACAAAACCACACAACCGTCCGATGCTTGGGGTGCTCGCACGAATTGTTCGCTGGGGGTGCCGTGCAACCAGATGCCGCTGCCGGTCTTGCCGCGCTGCACGTCGAGTGGGTTGGGGTAGTTGATGGGCAGGGCGCCCACACCGTAAAGATCGGGCAGGTCGGCCGGGTTCAGGCTGCTGGTGATGTAGTACACGCCCAACGGCGTGCGCTTGTCACCTTCGACGGCCTTCTCGATGCCGGACAGGCCCACAGAAATGTAGAAATCCCCGATCAGTTTCAGCCTTGTCTGGCGACTGGAATCACTGGAGGCCCGGGGTGGGTTGAGGTTTTCAAACAGATACAAGCGCGAGCGCGACGCGTCGATGGCAATGGCGTGGCGACTTTGGCCAGAGAGCGTCAGAAACTGCGAGGGAATGCTGCCTTCAGGCGGACGCTCGGTGAGCGCCAGCAAGCGGCGGCGCGACTCCTCGCGCAGGGTGGCGAGTTGCTGGCTGGCCACCATCGCCTTGGTATCGGGCACATCGCCGAGCTGGCGCACCGGGCGCATCTGCAGGCTCAGCAGATCGCCGTGCACGAGGTGGGCGAGCTGGAAATTGGGATGGTCCGCCACCAGTTTGTCGGCCAGCGCAAGCGCTTCGCGGTGCTTGCCCTGGCTGATCAACTGGTAGATGCCGATCAAGCGCGCTTCACCCCGACCCAGCATGGGTTTGAGGGTCTCGAACCGGTCTGCGGTGAGGCCGTTGGCGTCCAGACCGGAAGGTGGCGCACTCGACACCTGGCTGAGAGCAGCATCCTGCACCCGGGCCATGGCCTGATTGAGCAGCGATGGCGGGGCGGTATCCAGCGATTCGTTCGGGCTGGTGCTGTGGGTTGGCGACCCGTCATGGCGCGCAACATTGAGCAGCACGACCAGCGCAGCAACACCCGCCAATGCGGTCAGGCCCCACCCGGCCCGTTTGCTCAGGCCGGGACCCTGGCCCAACAAGCTGGCGGGCACAGTGGCATGACCGCGTTGACCCATCCGCCGACCGGCCATCAAGAGCCCGTGGATTCGCGCACGATCAGCCAGCGGTTGCCGCTCTTGACCATGTCGAGCGTTTTGCGGCTGGTGACGTTGAGGGTGTCGGACGTGTAGTCCTGGCGGAACCGCGCGGTGGCCTTGTCGGCGTTGACAGTGACCTCCAGGTCGCTCACATCCACACCGATGCGGGCGCGCGGTTCGATGCGGGCACGGCGATCCGATTCCCACGCCTTGCGCGCCTGACCGCCGGGTGGCGCAAAACTGCTGGCGTATGCGCCGAGGTAACCGTTCATGTCCTTGGACGACCAGGCGCCGGCCCAGGTGCGCACAGCGGCTTCCACCTCGCGCTGCGCCTCGACCGCCATGGCGGGGGCAGCCGGGGCGGCAACGGGGGCCGCAGCGGGGACCGCGGGGTTGGTGACGACGGCCACGGGTGCTGCCGGCGCCGGGCTGGCCGGGTTGGCTGCA
>QBMB01000056.1:5225-29324 GCA_003241965.1 Burkholderiales bacterium
CGGTTGCCACCGAAGCCGAAGCACCTGAGCGGGTGTCGGCGGCAAACAGGTTGCGGATCAGGCTGAGCTTGGGCGCCACGGCGGGATTGCTGCCGTCGAGCTGCAGCGCCTTGCTGTAGGCCTGGCTGGCCAACTTGGCGTACACATCGCCCAGGTTTTCGTGGGCGGTGGCGTAGCTCGGGTTGGTGCGGATCGCCATTTCGAGCGCGGCGCGCGCCTTGTCGAACTGGCTCTGGCCGGCGTAGAGCACGGCGAGATTGTTGTAGGGCTCGGGCAGTTCGGGGTAGTCCTCGGTCAGTTTGCTGAACGTGGTGATGGCTTCCTGCGTCTTGCCGCTTTCGGTCAGGATCACGCCCTTGAGGAAACGCATCTGCGGATCGCGCGCCTTGCCCGCCAGGTACTGGTCGGCTTTGGTCAGTGCCTCGGCGAGCTGCCCACTGCGCAGCAGGCGGTTCACTTCGGCGTAGTCCTCGGTCTGTGCCCAGACCAGCGATGTACCCAGACCCATCGCCACGGCCACCGCCAGACAGCGCAGGCGTGAGCCCATGCCGGAGCGGGCCACGAAGGAAGTGCCACGCAAAGTGGCTTGAAGATTGAAAGGGTGGGACATGGGACCTCGGAGAGCGAACCTGGGCCACCGCAAGTCGGTTGGATCCAGCGACACGTTGATCGAAGGCCCGACATTGCGCAGCGCGCAGCACCGGGCTGGATATACTGACGGATTGTATCTGAGGGGTCTGTTTCTCATGGCCGATCCAGACCGCGAGCGGCACCCTGCGTGGCCTGTGTGACACAGGTCTGCCGCACCAGTCGCCGCGTCAGGTTGTCCACCCCGTTTCGCCGCGCTGAACCCGTGCCCGCTTTCCCGACATGACCCTGAAAATCCACAACACGCTCTCGCGGCGCCTGGAGGAATTCCAGCCGATCGAACCCGGTCATGTGCGCATGTACGTCTGCGGGATGACGATTTACGACCTGTGCCACATCGGCCACGCCCGGATGATGATGGCCTTCGACGTGGTACAGCGCTGGCTCAAGGTGAGCGGCTACCGCGTCACCTACGTGCGCAACATCACCGACATCGACGACAAGATCATCAAACGCGCGGTGGAGCGCGGTATCACGCTGCGGGAGCTGACCGACCAGATGACCGCCGCCATGCACCTGGACATCGGCCTGCTGGGCATCGAGCCGCCGAGCCTTGAGCCACGCGCCACCCAGTACGTGCCGCAGATGCTTTCGCTGATCGACACGCTGCAGAAGAAGGGACTGGCCTACCAGGCCGACAACGGTGATGTGAACTTCGCGGTGCGCAAGTTCGAAGGTTACGGCAAGCTCTCGGGCAAGTCGCTCGACGACTTGCGAGCCGGCGAGCGCGTGGCTGTGGCCAGCGACAAGAACGACCCGCTGGACTTCGTGCTCTGGAAATCGGCCAAGCCCGAGGAGCCAGCCGAAGCACAATGGGCCAGCGCCTACGGACCGGGGCGTCCGGGCTGGCACATCGAGTGCTCGGCCATGTGCAGCGCCACCTTGGGTGACACCTTCGACATCCACGGCGGAGGCGCCGACCTGCAGTTTCCCCACCACGAAAACGAGATCGCCCAGAGCGAAGGTGCCACCGGCAAGCCGCTGGCGCGCTTCTGGGTGCACAACGGCTTCGTGCGGGTGGACAACGAAAAGATGTCCAAGAGCCTGGGCAACTTCTTCACCATCCGCGAGGTGCTGGCGAAGTACGACCCGGAGACGGTGCGTTTTTTCATCCTGCGAGCGCATTACCGCAGCGCGCTGAACTACAGCGACGTCCACCTGGACGACGCGCGTGGCTCGCTCAAACGCCTGTACACCGCGCTCTCGCTGGTGCCGGCTGCACCCATGGTCGAGATCGACTGGAATCAGTCACACGCGCAGCGTTTTCGTGCCGCGATGGACGAGGACTTTGGTACGCCCGAAGCGGTGGCGGTGTTGTTCGAGTTGGCCGGTGAGGTCAACCGTGGCAAGGATCCCGCGGTGGCGGGTTTGTTGAAGGCGCTGGGCGCCACGCTGGGCCTGCTGCAAGCCGATCCTGCGGTCTACCTGCAGGGCGGAGCCGCGTCGTCGGGTGGTTTGGATGAAACCCACATTGCTGCGCAGATTGCCGCCCGGGTGGAGGCCAAACAGGCCAAAGACTTCGCCGAGGCCGATCGCATCCGCAAGGTCTTGCTGGAGCAGGGCATCTTGCTCAAGGACAGCCCCACCGGCACCACCTGGGAACGCGCCTGATGGCCGCCGCTGCAGCGCTGCCCGACGTTGGGCCCGACGCACCCGACTACTGGATGGAGGCTTGCCGCCATCTCATGAAGCGCGACCGCGTGATGAAGAAGCTCATCCCACAGCACGGTGGTGTGAGCCTGCAGTCGCGCGGGGACGCGTTCGTCACGCTGGCGCGCAGCATCGTGGGCCAGCAGATTTCAGTGAAGGCGGCGCAGTCGGTCTGGGACCGGTTCGCGTTGTTGCCCAAGAAGATGGTGCCCGCGCAAGTGCTCAAGCTCAAGGTCGACGACATGCGCGCGGCGGGCCTGTCGGCGCGCAAGGTCGAGTACCTGGTGGACCTTGCGCTGCATTTCGCGAACAACCAGGTGCATGTGAAAGACTGGGCCGAGATGGACGATGAGGCCATCATCACCGAGCTGGTGGCCATCCGCGGCATCGGCCGCTGGACGGCCGAGATGTTCCTCATCTTCCACCTGATGCGGCCCAACGTACTACCCCTGGACGACGTGGGTCTGCAGAACGGCATCAGCCGCTGCTACTTTTCGGGGGAGCCGGTGAGCCGCAGCGAAATCCGCGAAGTGGCCAGCACCTGGGCACCTTTCTGCAGCGTGGCGACTTGGTATATTTGGCGCTCTCTCGACCCGGCCCCCGTTGCCTACTGAACCAGAGCGCGTCGTTGACGCAGAAGCCCGACTTGGTCGGGCCCAGGCACGGTGTCCTGATGCATGTCAGGCGCGGCGCCCCGCACCACAAGACCACAGGAGTCCACCTTGGCCAAAAAGAACTTTCTCGATTTCGAGCAGCCCATCGCCGATCTCGAAACCAAGATCGAGGAACTGCGATACGTGCAGACGGAATCCGCGGTCGACATCTCCGAAGAAATCGAACAGCTCGCAGGCAAGAGCCTGCAGCTCACCAAAGACATCTACAGCAGCCTCACGCCGTGGCAGATCACCAAGATCGCGCGCCACGCCGACCGGCCCTACACGCTGGACTACGTGCGCGAGATCTTCACGCATTTCGTCGAATTGCATGGTGACCGCCATTTCTCCGACGACCTGAGCATCGTGGGCGGCCTGGCCCGCTTCAACGGCCAGCCCTGCATGGTGCTGGGCCACCAGAAAGGCCGCGACACCAAAGAGCGTGGTCTGCGCAACTTCGGCATGACCAAGCCCGAGGGTTACCGCAAGGCTTTGCGCCTCATGAAGCTGGCCGAAAAATTCAGCCTGCCGGTGTTCACCTTTGTCGACACGCCCGGCGCATACCCCGGCATCGACGCCGAAGAGCGCGGCCAGTCCGAAGCCATTGGTCGCAACATCTTCGAGATGGCGCAGCTCGAAGTGCCCATCATCTCCACCATCATTGGTGAAGGCGGCTCCGGCGGCGCGCTGGCCATTTCCGTGGCCGACCAGGTGCTCATGCTGCAGTACTCGGTGTACTCGGTGATCAGCCCCGAAGGTTGTGCCTCCATCCTCTGGAAAACGAGTGACCGCGCCAGCGACGCCGCCGACGCACTCGGCATCACCGCCCACCGCCTCAAGGCCCTGGGCCTGATCGACAAGATCGTCAATGAACCGGTGGGTGGCGCGCACCGCGACCACAAGCAGATGGCCGCCTTTCTGAAGCGCGGGCTCGGCGATGCCTGGCGCCAGGTGACCGACCTCAAGGTCAAGGAGCTGGTGGACCGCCGCTATGCCCGCCTCAACAGCTACGGCCGTTACACCGACACCAAGGCCGACGCCAAGAGCGACAAGCGTTGACGTGACCCCCCGCTCCGCGCCGGCCAATCCCTGCGAGCAGGCGTTGGACCGCTGGTGCGAACGCCGTTCCACCACTCCATTGAAGGTGGCTGTCGCCTACAGCGCCGGCGCCGACTCCACAGCCTTGCTGCTCGCCGCATACCAGCGCTGGCCCGCCCACGTGGTGGCGCTGCACGTGAACCACGGCCTGCAAACGGCGGCCGACGGTTTTGAACTTCACGCCCGCCAGTTCTGCGAACAGCGCGGCATTGCGCTCTGCGTGGAGCGTGTGAACGCCGCGCACGAAGCGGGGCAAAGCCCGGAAGACGCGGCTCGCCTGGCGCGTTACGCCGCACTGGCGCGCATGGCCCGTGAGGTTGGAGCCGACTGTGTGCTGCTGGCCCAGCACGCCGACGACCAGGCCGAAACCCTGCTGCTCGCGCTCAGCCGGGGCGCGGGTCTGCCGGGGCTGGCGTCCATGCCCGAATGGTTTGAACGCGCAGGCATGACTTTTGGCCGACCCTTGCTCGATGTGCCGGCCAGCGACTTGCGCGCCTGGTTGCAAGCGCAAGGGCATGCGTTCGTGGACGACCCCAGCAACACCGACACACGCTTCACGCGCAACCGCATCCGCGCCATGCTCATGCCGGCGTGGGAAGCCTGCTTTCCCGGCTTCAGGCCCATGCTCGCGCGCAGTGCTCGTCACGCCGCGCAGGCCCAGCGCTTGCTGGATCAGCTGGCTGCACTCGATCTGGCGCACACGGGCGTGCCTCCGCAGATTGCGCAGTTGCAGTCGCTCGCGCGCGATCGCCAGGCCAACGCCCTGCGCCACTGGTTGCGCACCAGCGAGGGCGTGGCCGCCTCCACCACGCAGCTGGACGAACTGCTCGATCAGATCGCTGCCTGCACCACGCGGGGCCACCGCATCCACATCAAGGTCGGCCCGGGCCATGTGGAGCGCATCGGCGAGTGCCTGGGATACACCCCCGCCCTATAATTGCGGGCTTTGCCCGGCAGCGCAGCCGGCGCTTCCAACCCAACCCGATCCAACCCGATGTCCTTGATAGTTCACAAGTACGGTGGCACCTCCATGGGGTCGACCGAGCGCATCCGCAACGTCGCCAAACGCGTGGCCAAGTGGCACCGCGCTGGCCACCAGCTCGTGGTGGTGCCCAGCGCCATGAGCGGCGAGACCAACCGCCTGCTCGGCCTGGCCAAGGAGCTCGCGCCGGCCCAGGCCAGCACCGCCTACAGCCGTGAACTCGACATGCTGGCCTCCACCGGCGAGCAGGTTTCTTCAGCCCTGCTGGCCATCGCGCTGCAGGCTGAAGGCCTGGAGTCGGTGAGCTACGCCGGCTGGCAGGTGCCCATCAAGACCAACAGCGCCTTCACCAAGGCCCGCATCGAGTCGATCGACGACGTGCGCATCCGCGCCGACCTCTCGGCGGGCAAGGTGGTCATCGTCACCGGCTTCCAGGGCGTGGACCCCGAAGGTCACATCACCACGCTGGGCCGTGGTGGCAGCGACACCTCGGCCGTGGCCGTGGCCGCAGCCCTCAAGGCCGCTGAATGCCTGATCTACACCGATGTGGACGGCGTCTACACCACCGATCCGCGTGTGGTGCCGCAGGCGCGCCGCCTGGAGCGCGTGAGCTTTGAAGAAATGCTGGAGATGGCCAGCATGGGCAGCAAGGTGCTGCAGATCCGCTCGGTGGAATTCGCCGGCAAGTACAAGGTGCCTCTGCGCGTGCTCTCCAGCTTCACGCCGTGGGACATCGACCTGACCATTGAAGCCGCCTCCGGCACCCTGATCACTTTTGAGGAAGAAGAAACCATGGAACAAGCCGTCGTTTCCGGCATCGCGTTCAACCGCGACGAAGCCAAGATCTCCGTGCTCGGCGTGCCCGACACCCCGGGCATCGCTTACCAGATCCTGGGCGCGGTGGCCGACGCGAACATCGAGGTCGACGTGATCATCCAGAACCTGAGCAAGGGCGGTTTGACCGACTTCAGCTTCACCGTGCACCGCAACGATTTCCAGAAAACCATGGACCTGCTCAAGGTCAAGGTGGTGCCCGCGCTGGGTGCTGCCGAGCTGGTGGGTGATACGCGCATCTGCAAGGTCAGCATAGTGGGCATCGGCATGCGCAGCCATGTGGGCGTGGCCAGTCGCATGTTCAAGTGTCTGAGCACCGAGGGCATCAACATCCAGATGATCTCGACCTCGGAGATCAAGACCTCGGTGGTGATCGACGAGAAGTACATGGAACTTGCCGTGCGTTCGCTGCACCGCGAATTCGACCTCGACCAGACCGCAGACACCATCACCGGTTGAAGCCCCTGCGTCAGAGGAAGACACGCGGTCAGATGAGGCATAATACGCAGCTTCCGGAGCGATGACCGAGTGGCCGAAGGTGCTCCCCTGCTAAGGGAGTATGGGGTGTAGAGCCTCATCGAGGGTTCGAATCCCTCTCGCTCCGCCAGACACCAAGCCCCACCGCCTTTGGCTGTGGGGCTTTCTTACGTCCGGGCCCGGCTCTGGCCCCGGTGATGTGCCGCTGTATTGACCGTCAAGCAAGGACTTCCGCGATGAACGCTTCCCTCGCGCCCGCCGACCAGATGCAGCTGGCCGTGCACTTCCACTCACAAGGCCAGCTCGACAGCGCACGAACGCTGTACGAGGGCGTGTTGCGCCAGTTCCCCAACGACTTCAGCGTGCGCTACCACCTGGGTTTGCTGGAGTCGCAGGCGGGGGATCTGGAGCGCGCTGCGCTGCACTTCCACCGCGCCGTGCAGGCCAACCCGCAGAACGCCGACGCGCAGAACAACCTGGCGTTCACCTTGCAGCAGCTGGGCAGTGAGGCCGAAGCGCTGGTGGTCTACGAGCGGGCTCAGGCCTTGCGCCCGACGGATGCCGACATCGCCATCAACCTCGGGCTGCTGCACAAAAAACTGCAGCAACTGCCGCAGGCCCTGGCCTGCCTGGAACAGGCGCTTCAGACAAATCCGGATCACGTGGCCTTGCTGTGCAACCGGGCCAATGTGTTGCAGGGTCTGGCCCGGCCCGCAGACGCGCTGGCCAGCTACGAACAGGCCCTCCAGCTGGATCCCGACAACGCCGTGGTGCTGTGCAACGTCAGCAACGCGCTGAGCGAACTGGGCCGCCATGAAGAAGCCCTGGTCTGCGCCGAGCGGGCGACGCGCGCGCACCCCCGGCACGCCCAGGGCTGGGTTGAACGCGGCGGTGCGCTCAGACTGCTTGACCGCACCACCGAAGCGGTGGAGAGCTTCGAGCAAGCGCTGGCGCTGGAGCCCGCCATGGTGCAGGCCCACACCAGCCTGGCGGCCACGCTGATCAGCGACAGCGTGGACACGCCGCGTGTGATCGAGGCCGGGCGCAATAGCCTTGCGGTGTATCTGCAGGCCACATACCAGGCGCCCCGGCTGCGCCAAGCGGGCCTGAGCATCAGCGCCTTCAAGCTCAAGCACGATGTGCAGCAGGCGCGTTGGCTGCAGCAGCAGGGTCACGGCGCGCCGGGTCTGGCTGCCTTCCTCAAGACAGGCGAGGCCTTGTTGCAGCAGGTGCAGGACGCGGCGGCCAAGCGTGCGGTGCGCGCTTCGCCGGCCGAGCTGTCGCGCATGCAGGCGTTTCTGGGCACACCCTGGGTGCACGCCATGCCCTCGATGCCCGACGTGCTCAACCCGGACAACGACTGGCGCGCGCTGGAAGAGGCCTACCTGGCCGGCACGCCCGAGATCCTCACCATCGACAACTTCCTCGCGGAGCCCGCGCTCAAGGCCTTTCAGACCTTTGCGCATGCCTCGCGCGTGTGGCACGGTGAGTACGCCAACAACTACCTGGGCGCCTTCGCCAACCGGGGCTTCAACAGCCCGCTGCACCTGCAGTTGGCGCGCGAGCTCAAGCAGCGCATGCCGCGTGTCTTCAAGGACTACCTGCTCACGCAGCTCTGGGGCTTCAAGTACGAGCCTGCGGTCACGCGCGGCATCAACGTGCACGCCGATTTCGCCAAGGTCAACCTGAACTTCTGGATTGCACCCAGCGAACACAACCTCGACCCCGACAGCGGTGGGCTGAAGGTGTACGACGTGCCCGCACCCGAGGACTGGACCTTCGAGCAATACAACATCGACAGCACGCTGATCTACAGCTTCCTCGCCGAACATGAGGCGAAGTGCGTCACCGTGCCGCACCGATGCAACCGTGCCGTGCTGTTCAATTCGGCGCTGTTCCACGAGACCGACACGATCCGGTTTGTGGACAGCTACGAGAGCCGCCGCGTCAACATGACCTACCTCTTTGGCCGCCAGCTTCGCTGAGCGCGAACCCACCGCATGGCCTTGCCTTCCCCCCCTGCTGCGGCGTTGAGCCGCGCCGCCTTTGCCACCTTGCTGCTCATCGCACTGATGATGGGCGCCAACCACGTAGCCGCCCGCCTGGCCTTTGACGACGGGGTGAGCGTGGCCACCGCCGTGGTGTTTCGCAGCGGTGTCACGGCGCTGGTGGTGGGGCTGATCCTGCTGCTCTACCGCGTGCCCGTGCGCTTGCAGGCGCGCCACCGCAAGGCCTTGCCCGCCATCGGCCTGCTGGTGGGTGTGCAGAGCTTGTGCCTGTATGCCTCGGTGGCGCGGCTGCCGGTGGCGCTGGCCTTGCTGGCCTTCAACACCTACCCGCTGTGGACCGCGCTGTGGGCGCGCGCGGTTTACGGGCAGCGGCCGCAGCCCCGCGTGTTGCGCGCCATGCCGGTGATGTTGGTGGGCCTGGCGCTGGCGCTGGATGTGTTCGGCGCAGCGTCCGGGCTTGGCGCCTCCGGGCACTGGTCGCAGATCGGTGTGGGTGTGTCGTTTGCGCTGGCGGCAGCCGCCACCTTCGGCCTGGCGCTGGTGATCACGCAGCACGAGACGGTGGACCTCGACGGCCGCCTGCGCACCGCCACCACCATGACCATCGTCGGCATCATGGCCTTGATCGCCTGCGCTGTTCAGGGTGGTCTGGCCCTGCCCCAAACCTCTGTGGGGTGGGGCGGTCTGTTTGGCCTGACGCTGCTCTACGGCACCGCCTTCACCATCATGTTCACGGTGTTGCCCAAGCTCGGCGTGGTGGGCAACTCGGCCATCATGAACATCGAGCCCATCTTCGCGCTGGTGCTGGCCTGGGCGATTCTCGGGCAGACCATTGCAGCGGTGCAGGTGGCGGGTGGCCTGCTGGTGGTGGCCACGGTGATGTGGCTGGGGCTGCGCAGAGCGTGAACTCCCCCCTGCGCCGCTTCGCGGCTTCCCCCCTCCCTGGCGCGCCTTCGGCGCTTGGAGGGGGGACGGCACCTCGGGCCGGCGGAGCCGGACCCTTGATGCCCCTGGATTTGCACTGCTTCGTTCGTTGCGGGTTTTGCTCCCTCACCCATTGGGAGAGGGTTGTGGCGAAGGTGGTCAGTCGTCGAGCGAGGCGCTCCAGCGGTCGTTCCAGTCGTCGCGCGGCGCTGGATCGCTCAGGCCTTCGATGTCGCGTCGGTCCCGCTTGGTGGGGCGTCCCATGGTCTGGCTGTGCGCGGGCTCGGGCGCCAGGCGGCGCATCTCTGCGTTGGCTGCCCGTTGCGCCAATGACGACGCCGTTTCCTCGAAGAGCAGGGCGGCCACCGGTGCTGAAGCGCGCACGCCGCTCAAGCCCCGTACAACCACCGTTCTCACCTCATGGCCGATGCGCAGCTCCAGCGTGTCGCCGGTCTTCACGTCTTTGGAGGGTTTGGCCAACTGGCCGTTGAGCCTCACGCGGCCCTTGTCGATTTCCTCGCTGCTCAGACCGCGTGTCTTGTAGAAGCGCGCGGCCCAGAGCCATTTGTCCAGGCGGACCTTGAGGGAGGGTGATTCTGGGGTGTTGGCAGGTTTCATGCAGAGGAGTGGGTTGAGGCCAGGGGCAGTCGCACGGTGGCGTCCAGCCCGAGCACCTGGCCTGAATGGATGCGGTTGTCCAGGTCGATGGCGCCGCCCAGCGACTGCACGATCTCACGGCAGATCGCCAGGCCGAGCCCGGAGCCCGAGAGCCCGGGGCTTTGTCGGTGTTCGGTGGCGAAGGGCTGGAACAGGCGCTCGCGCAGCGCGGCCGAAATGCCCGTGCCTTCGTCGCTGATGGTGAGCGCGGCGGTCTGTGCGTCTGAGACCAGCGCCACGGTCAACGCGGACCCGGCAGGCGTGTTCTTGATGGCGTTGTGCAGCAGGTTGCGGCTGAGTTCGCGCAGTGCCCATTCGTGGGCGCGCACGGGGGCGGGCTGCGTGGTGATGGAGAAGTCGAGGGCACGCTCGGCAATGAGTGCAGAAAGGTCGAGCGCCACCAGCCGCACCACGGCCGACCAGTCGTGCACCGGCACGTTTTTCTCCTGGCGCAGCTGCTCCACCTTGGCCAGCGCGAGCATCTGGTTGGCCAGCTCGGTGGCGCGCTCCACCGTGTGGCCAATCTCGTCCAGCGCCTGTTGCGGCGCCACGTCGCCACGCTGGGCCGATTGCACCTGCGTTTTCAACACTGCCAGCGGTGTGCGCAACTGGTGCGAGGTGTCGCGCACAAAGCGCTTCTGGTGCTCCAGCAATTGAGACAGGCGCTGCATGTGCTGGTTGGTCGCGTCCAGCAGCGGCAGCAGCTCGCGCGGTGCGCCTTCGGTGGGCAGGGGCGACAGATCGTTTTCGTTGCGCATACCCAGTGCCTGGCTGATGGCGCGCACCGGGCGCGTGGCGCGCTGCACCACGAACACCACCACCAGCGCAATCACCAGCACCAGCGCGGCCTGCCGCCAGAGCGTGTCGATGAGGATCTGGCGCGCCAGGGTCTCGCGCAGCTCCAGCGTCTCGGCCACCTGGATGGTGGCCATGCCCTGGCCCTGCACGCCGGCAACTGGCTGCAGCAGCACGGCCATGCGCACCGGCACGTCCCGGTAGCTGTCCTCGTAGAAGTTGACCAGCGCGGCGTAGATATTCTTCTGCGGAATCTGGCCGCGCGGTGGGGGCAGGTCGTCAAAGCCCGAGACCATCTCGCCCTGGAAGCCGCTCACGCGGTAGAAGATGCGGCTGCGGTTGTCGGCCTCGAAGGCCTCCAGCGCCGAGTACAGCAGGCTGGATTCCAGGCGCGCATCACCCCCGCTGCCGGCAACCTGCAATTGCTCACCGAGCGACTTGGCGGTGGCCAGCAAGGTGCGGTCGTAGGCGGTGTCGGCCGCAGCCAAAGCCTGGCGGTACAGCACCACGGTGTTGATCAGTACAAAGGCGAACACGGGAAGCAGGATGCCCAGCAGCAGGGTGCGGCGCAGCGAGAGCGTGCGGGATGGCGCCATCACTGTGCCTTGAGCAGGTAGCCCAGGCCACGCAGCGTGACCAGCTGCGCACCCGTGTGGGCAATCTTCTTGCGCAGCCGGTAGGCCACCACTTCGATGGCCTCCAGCTGCACCTGGCTTTCACCGGCAAAGACCGTCTCGAACAGCCGCTCCTTGGCCATGGCGTGCCCGGGTTTGGCGAGCAGGGCGCGCAGCAGCGCAAGCTCGCGCGGGGCCAGGTCCAGCGGCTGGCCTTCGAAGTAGACCGCACCGCTGTCGCGCTCCACACGCATGCCGCACCACGCCGCTGCGCCCGACCACAGGTGGGCCGCACTGTCGGCGCTGGCCGAGCGCCTCACCAGTGCACGCAGACGCGCCTCCAGCTCGTCGAGATCAAACGGCTTGGGCAGGTAGTCGTCGGCACCTATG
The DNA here is from genome assembly GCA_003241965.1 of Burkholderiales bacterium. Classification (GTDB taxonomy): domain Bacteria; phylum Pseudomonadota; class Gammaproteobacteria; order Burkholderiales; family Burkholderiaceae_C; genus Hydrogenophaga. The sequence continues at coordinate 16,957 of QBMB01000056.1, forward strand.
TTCAGGCCCAGGATGCGGTCGCCCACCGTGCCGCGCGCGGTGAGGATGATCACCGGCGTTTCCAGGCCGGCAGCGCGTGCCTGGCTCAGCACCTCCAGCCCGTCCAGCCCCGGCAGGCTCAGGTCCAGCAGCACCGCGTCGGGCAGGCTGGCCTGCCACAGCGCCAGTGCGCGGGCGCCGTCGTCACAGCCCAGCACCTGCATGCCACGGCGCTCGAAGCTGCGCCGCAGCGTGGTCTGCATGGTGGGGTTGTCTTCGATCAACAGCAGCTTCATGGATGCCCGGATTATCCGAGCGCTGGCCGCCCTGTGGGCCCCGGTGAGCGGCAGGCAGTGCACCCCGCAGGACAATCACCGTGGACCCTGCACCCGCCTGGTTGGGGAATTTCGTTGCCGCCAGGCGTTCAGGCCACAGCCCCACTGTGTCCAGGATCGCCCAGATAGGCTGCCCTGATGCCCGGATCTTGCAGCAGTTCGGGACCAGGACCTGACAGCACCACACGTCCCGTTTCCAGGACATAGGCATGGTCTGCGATGGTCAGCGCAGCGTGTGCGTTCTGCTCCACGATCAGGATGGTCACGCCCTGGTGGCGCAGATCGCGAATCAGTCGGAAGATCTCCTGGACGATGAGTGGCGCCAATCCCATGCTGGGCTCGTCAAGCAGCAGCAAGGCCGGCCGAGCCATCAGCGCACGGCCCATGGCCAACATCTGTTGCTGACCGCCGGAGAGGTTGCCAGCCGGGACAGCGCGCTTGCTCAGGAGGCTCGGAAAGAGCGCATACATCCGTGCCAGGGACTCATGCGCCTCGTGCTTGTCGCGAGTGAAGGCGCCGAGCAGCAGGTTGTCCTCCACACTCATGGGACCAAAGACCTGACGTCCTTCCGGCACCTGGCTGATCCCGTTGCGCACGCGCCAGTCGGCCGGCTGACGGGAAATGTCTTGATGCCGAAACTGCACAGTTCCCGCGGTGATCGTCTTGACGCCGGAGACGGCGCGCAGCAGCGTCGTCTTGCCGGCACCGTTGGCACCCACGAGCGCCACGATCTGTCCTTCTCTGACCTGCAGATCAACACCGTGCAGGGCTTGAATCCGGCCGTAGTGGCTGGTCACGCCCTTGATCTCCAGCAAAGAGTTCGCCGCCCGGAGCCCCAGGCCATTGACACCGCTCATGGCATCGCTCCTGCTTCAACCCCCATCGGCTCAGCACCCAGGTAAGCGGCGATCACGGCCGGGTTGTTCCTGATCTCCGCCGGGGTTCCGTCAGCCAGCTTCTTGCCATGATCCAGAACGGTGATCGCATCCGAGACACGCATCACGAGTGGCATGTCGTGCTCCACGAGCACCACAGTCATCCCTTCTTCGCCGAGTCGGCGCAGGACCTCACCGATTTCGCTGGTTTCTGTCGGATTCAGGCCCGCCGCAGGTTCATCCATCAACACGATCGAAGGATGGGTCATCAACGCACGGGCGATCTCCAGACGTTTGAGTGCGCCGTAGGGCATCTGAGCTGCCTGCGACCCGGCAAAGCGGGCGACCCCTACCTTTTCCATGAGTTCGAGAGCCTCCTGGCGGCAGTCGCGATCATTTTTTCTGAGTGTGGGCAATGACAGGAGGCCGGCGATCAATCCGCTGTTTTGCCGAAGGTGAGCGCCGACCATCACGTTTTCGAGAGCCGTCATGTTCATGCACACCTGCAGGTTCTGGAACGTGCGAGCCAGTCCCAGTGCGGGCAATTTCTGTGGCCTCAAACGGGTGATGTCCATCGTATCCAGCATGATTCGCCCCGAGGTGGGGGCATACATGCCCGTGATCATGTTGATCAAGGTGGTTTTTCCCGCCCCGTTGGGACCGATGATCGAGTGGACGGTGCCTATGGCGACGGAGAAGCTGACGTCTTGAACCGCCTGCAGCCCTCCGAAGGTCTTGGTGAGCGACTCGACTTGCAGTGAGCTCATGCGTTTCTCCGTTGCCAGCGCGCTCGCAGGGTCGGCACCAAACCCTTGGGCAGAAAGATCATGCACAGCATGAGAACAGCACCGAAGGCCACGGTTTCCCAACCCTCCAGCGTTGAAAGGAGTTGTGGCAGGACCGTGATGACGGCAGCGCCCAGGATCGCTCCAAACACCGACGCCATTCCCCCGAGAACGACCATGGTCACCAGTTCAATCGAATGCAGGAAGCCCGCGATGCCCGGCGTGATGAACCCGACGTAGTGCGCGCTGAGACTGCCCATCACGCTCGCAGCCACGGCCGACAACACGAAAACGCGCACCTTCATCGCGGCGACATCGATGCCGACAGCGAGCGCTGCCACTTCCGAGCCATGAATGGCTTGCAATGCCCTCCCTCCCGGCGCTGCGATGAGATTGAGTGCGGCCCATGCCGTCAGCAGCAAGGTGCAGGCGCTGATGGCGTACCACGTCCTGTCGCCACTCACTTCCCATCCCAGCAGCGTGAACGCTGGAACCGCCATGCCGTCTGGCCCCCCGGTCAGCGCCGACTCGTTGGTGAGTGTGATCATGATGATGATCCCCAGCCCGAGCGTGGCCATGGCAAGGTAGTGGCCCTTCAGTCGCAGGATCGGGCGTGCCACCAGAAGTGCCAACACCGCGACCCCGGTTGCCGAAAGCACCAGCGCCAGCGCGGGCGGAATTCCGCAACGGGAGATGAGGATGGCTGAGCCGTACCCACCCAGCCCGAAAAAGCCTGCGTGTCCCAGGCTGATCTGGCCGGTGTAGCCGATCAACAGATTCAGTGTGATGGCGATGGCTGCGTTGATGGCGAATCGGATGAGCAGATCAAAGTAGAAGCTGTTGGGCAATATCAGCGGGAGGCAGGCGAGGACACCGAGCAGGACAAGCAGTCCTCGGTGGGGGGTGTATGGTCGGTTCATGGCGGTTCCTACACGCGATCGGTCAACTTCGCACCCAGCAGACCGCGCGGCATGAAGACCAGCACCAGCAGGATCAACACGAATGGCATCGCGTCTTTGTAGGCGGAGGAGACGTAGCCCGCCGTCATCGCCTCGAGCACGCCCAGCATCAATCCGCCAATCACTGCGCCCAGGCTGCTGCCCAGGCCACCCAGCGTGGCCGCGACGAATCCTTTCAAGCCCAGCATGATCCCCACGTCGTACGAGGTGTAGGTGATGGGCGTGATCAGCACGCCACCGACAGCGCCCAGCGCCGCCGAGAGTGCAAACGACATCAACATGACCTTGCGGGTGCTGATGCCCACCAACTCGGCGGCCAGCTTGTTGTGCGCAGTGGCGAGCATCGCCTTGCCCTGGCGGCTGTACCCGAAAAACCAACCCAGCAAGATCACGACCAACGCGGCAATTCCCATGACCCACAGGCTTTGCGGAAGCAGCGAGGCGCCCGCGATGCTGAGCGGTTGATCCCCCGAAAAGGGCGCCAGGGCGTGTGTGCCCTTGCCCAGCGTGACCTGGACTATTCCTCGCACGACCAGTGAAGCTCCGATCGTGATGATGATCAGTGCCACCACGTCAGCTTGTTGCCCTGCTGGCTCGATCGCAAACTTGTTCACCAGCATGCCGACCAGGCTGGCCAGCGCCACGGCGAGAAAGATCGCCACGGGCAGCGGTAGCCCCATGGCCGTGAACGCCACCGCCCCCATGCCGCCCAGCATGATGAATTCGCCCTGAGCGAAGTTGATGACGCCACTGGCGTTGTAGATGATCGCAAAACCCAGGGCGGCCAGCGCGTAGGTGGCACCCACGGTCAACCCCGAGAACAGAAACTGCAGGAATGAAGCCAGCATGGTGATTACTTCAAAACGGTCCAGCCGCCGTCCTTGACTTCCACCATCCGGAATGCCGACAGATCCAGGCCCATGTGGTCGGTGGCGGACATGTTGAACTGCCCCGTCGTCCCCATGAAGCCCTTGGTTTTTTCCAGGGCGGCGCGCACCGCTTCCTTGTCGGTTGTCCCAGCCCGTTTGATCGCAGCGATGCCCAGATTCAGGGCGTCCAGCGCGTAGCCTCCGAAGGTGGAGGGCTCTTCCTTGTGGGCTTTCCAGTAGGTCGCTGCATAGCTGGTCACCACCGGTCTTTGAGGGTCATTGGATGCCAGTGCGTTGGCCACCAGCAGCGCCGGAGAAGGCAGGCGGACACCTTCCGCAGCCTTGCCTGCGAGTTTGATGAACTCGTTGGAGGCGACGCCGTGTGATTGGTACAGCGGCAATTGGATCCCCAACTGAGCGTAGTTGCGGGTGACCACGGCAGGACCCTGTCCCAACCCGAACACGAACACCGCTTGCAGTCCTGGTGCAGTGCGGATCTTGGTCAACTGTGCGGTCACGTCAGTGTCTTTGGGGCCATACGTCTCGTCAGCCACCAGCGTGATGCCGAACCTGGCGGCGGCGGCGCGTGTTTCCTTGGCGCCCGATTGACCAAAACCACTGGTTTCACTCAAGAGACCTACCTGCGTGAATCCACGTTTTTTCATGTCCTCGAACACTTTTTCAGCGGCCATCCGGTCGGTGTGCGGAGTCTTGAAAATCCATTTCTTGACGGGCTCAATCACCACAACAGCACCCGACAGCGAGATCAGCGGGATACCCGCCTTTTCGACCAGAGGCGCCATGGCCATCGTGGCGCCCGTCGTGGTTCCCGCGATGAGAAAGTCAACCTGATCGTCATCAATCAGTCGCTTCGCAAAGCCGTTGGCCTTCGCGGCCTCGGACGCGTCGTCGTAGTGAACGAGTTGCAGTGGGCGACCCAACACGCCGCCTTCGCGGTTGATGTCGGCAATGTACGTCTGGAGCGTCTTGAGCTGGGGATCTCCCAGGTAGGCCGCTGGGCCGGTGGTTGACAGCACCGCGCCAATGCGGATCGGTGGCTTTTGCTGTGCACTTGCCGGCAGGGCGTACAGCGCGAGAATGGCAGCTGCCGCGCTAAGCAGTTTTCTCTTGTGCATTCGATGGTCTCCTGGTTGGTTGTGGATGGGTGAAGAAACGGTGAAGGGCTGGTTGGGATATTGCGTGCGCTGTCTGTTAGGCCGGGATTCTCTTGTCCACCACACGACGCGCTTTGCCCGTCTGGGTGCGCTCGATGCAATGCGGTTCAAGCACCCGCACGCGTGAGCTCATTCCCACCATCGTCTTGATGCGGTGTTGCAGCCATCGTGCGGCCTCTGCAACGGCCTCGGCCGAAAGCGCTGCATCTGGCTGGGCCTCGACCAGCACCTCGACTTCGTCCAGATGCCCTTCACGCGAGAGAACCACCTGGTACACGGCAGAGAGTTTTCCGTGTTGCAGCACCAGTTCTTCGATCTGCGTCGGGAAGACATTCACGCCGCGGATGATGAGCATGTCGTCGGTCCTCCCGACGATCTTGTCCATGCGGCGGAACGAGCGTGACGTGGGAGGCAGCAGGCGTGTCAGGTCGCGGGTTCGGTAGCGAATGACTGGAAAGGCCTCTTTGGTGAGCGAGGTGAAAACCAGTTCACCTTCACAGCCGTCGGGCAGCACCTCACCGGTTTGCGGGTCGATCACTTCGGGGTAGAAATGATCCTCCCAGATCACGGGTCCATCCTTCGATTCAATGCACTCGCTGGCGACTCCCGGCCCCATGACTTCCGAGAGGCCGTAGATGTCAACAGCGTCCATGTTGGCGCTGGACTCGATCTCCCGACGCATCGCCTGTGTCCAGGGCTCCGCGCCGAAGATGCCGATCTCCAGCGAGCTCTCCCTGGCGTCCAGGCCTTGCCGCGTGAACTCTTCAATGAGAACCTGCATGTACGAGGGCGTGACCATGATCAGGCGCGGCTTGAAGTCCTGGATCAGTTGCACCTGTTTTTCCGTCTGACCTCCCGACATCGGGATGACGGTGCAACCCAGGCGTTCGGCGCCATAGTGCGCGCCCAGTCCGCCGGTGAACAGGCCGTACCCATAGGCCACGTGCAAGGTGTCTCCGCTCCTTCCCCCTGCCGCGCGGATGGACCTGGCGACGAGGTTTGCCCAATGGTCAATGTCGCTGGCGGTGTAGCCCACCACGGTGGGCTTTCCGGTCGTTCCGGAAGACGCATGTATGCGGCTCAGTTGGTTCTTGGGTACAGCCAACAGGCCGAATGGGTAGTTGTCGCGCAGATCCTTTTTGGTCATGAAGGGAAAGCGCGCCAGGTCCTTGAGTTCACGCAGATCGTCAGGGTGTACTCCGTTGCGATCGAAGGCCTGCCGGTGGTGGGGAACCTTGTCGTAGGCATGACGCAACGTGGACTTCATCCGCCGCAGTTGCAGTGCCGAAATTTCATCGCGGCTCGCTTGCTCGATCGGTTCGATCAAGTCCAATGGCGTGGTGTGTTTGATCACGGGTCTTGAAACGATGGGCGTCAATCGAAGGGTATGCAGCCGATTCAGACGTGGGATCTGCGCTGAACCACCCGGAAGCGGTTGGCGACGAATGCAGCGTCGGCGTAGGCTGCGTTGGCGGAAGGATTTCCACCGGTGCCGTGGTAGTCGGAGAAGGCCGCCGACTGGTTGATGAACACGCCCCCTGTCAGATTGATGGACAAAGCGACCTTGCTGCGCAGGCTTGCTTGAACCACGGCCTCCACCACGTCGGGACGGTTGGAGTACACCCCGGCAGTCAACGCACCGTGCTCACGGGTGATGCGCTCCGAAAGCGCGATGGCTGCCCGTGTGTCTGGCGCGCGAACCACGAAGCTGATCGGGCCGAACCGCTCCTCCATGTAGGCTTTCTCGTCGGTGGCATCGCACCACAAGAGCGTCGGCGTTCTCACCCGCGCGCCTGCAAACTCCGGATGTTCGAGCGCACGGGAGGAGATGACGACTTCGCCGTGCTGATGCGCCTCATCAATGCGACGCAGCGTGTCATCTGACTGGATCGCTCCCAGGACCGCATGTGCTGTTTTGGGGTCTGCGAGCAACTCGGCGATGGCCGCCCCGAGGTCCGATGCGACCTGCTCGAACGGTTTGTGTCCTTCATCGGTCTCAATGCCGGTCGCGGGAACGATGATGACCTGGGTGGTGGTGCACATCTGACCCGAGTACAGGGACAGCGAAAAAGCCAGGTTCTTGAGCATGGCCCTGTACGCCTCTGTGGAATCGACAACAACGTGGTTGACGCCAGCGAGTTCTGCATAAACCTGGGCCTGCTTGCAATGGTCGATCAACCAGTGACCAAACGGCGTGCTGCCGGTGAAGTCGACAGACTTCACGTCCTGGTGGGTCGCCAGGTATTGGGTTGCGCTGCGCCGGGGTGCCACAGCCAGCAAGGCGGCACCTGGATCAAGCCCATGTTCAATGAGTACCTCCCGGATCACCGACACCGTGATGGCAGCAGGGAGGATGGCGTTGCCGTGTGGTTTGACGATGACGGGATTGCCCGTTGCCAAGGCGGCAAAAACGCCGGGATAGGTGTTCCAGGTGGGGAATGTTCCACATCCGATCACCAGCGCCACGCCGCGGCCCACGATCTCGAACTGCTTTCGCATGCGCAGCGCAGCGTTCTTGCCCTGTGGCTTCTCCCAGGTCGCTTCAGCGGGAATGGCGGACTGCTCGCGCCACGCGCATGCCACGGCTTCCAGTCCGCGGTCCTGGGCGTGTGGCCCGCCCGCCTGAAAGGCCATCATCCAGGCCTGTCCGGTGGTCATCATGACCGCGTGTGCGATTTCGAAGCTGCGCAGGTTCAAACGTTCCAGCACTTCGAGAAGTACGCCGGCCCTGCCCTGCGCGCCGATGCGCTGCCACGATGGCATTGCCTTCAGGGACGCCTCGATCAGTTGTTCGGGCTCGCACACCGGGTAGCTCACGCCGAGGTTCACGCCGTAGGGGGAGCGCTCGTCGCCGTGCATGCCGGTGCGCCCGGGTTGGTCCAACGCGAAGGCTTTTCCGAGATGGGCCTCGAAAGCCCGCTTTCCCGCTGCCAAGGCGTCTTCTCCATAAGTCCGCGGGCTGGGCAACTCGTTGTACGCACTCCAGTGACCGCGCTCGGCCAGTGCCTGCACCGCGCGCTCCAGCGTGTGCTTGTGCTTGTCAAAGAGGGGTTGGTGCATGGCGTTGTCTCGAATGTGATTTTTGGCTTCATGGACGCGCAAACCCGCGTTGAACGTCGTGCATGTTAGTGATACAAATTGACTCAATCAATTGACCTTGGTGTATCACTTTGGACCTAAAAAAATGACCGTGGCACTCGACACAGTTCAGATTTCCAGCAAAGTCGCGCGCATTCAGCGCCACGTCGTGTTGCGCTCCAACTCCGTGCTGATCACCATCTATGGAGACGCGATCGCTCCGAGGCAGCAGTCGGTGTGGCTGGGGAGTCTGATAAAACTGGTGTCGCTGTTTGGTTTGTCGGCCAGGCTGCTGCGCACGAGCGCGGCGCGCCTCACGGCCGATCAGTGGTTCAACGCCGAGCGCGTCGGACGCCGCAGCTTTTATGGCCTGTCCGACGTGGGTCTTCAGCGGGTACGCCACGCCGACAGAAGAATCTACGAGTTCAACCTGCCTCAGTGGGATGGTCAGTGGACGCTCGTGCTTCTTGACGCTTCCATGAAGTCCAGCGTGCGCCAGCACTTGAAAAGGGAGTTGCTCTGGGAGAGCTTCGGGCAACTGGCTCCAGGCATCTTCACGCACCCCCATGTGGACCACAACTCGCTGAGGGAAATTCTGCTGGCGACCAACAGCGAGCATCTTGTGGCGGTGCTCAGCGCAAAGGGCATCGAGCAGTATTCGCGCGGGCCTCTGCAGGCCGTGATGCACGAGACGTTCAAACTTTCCAGTGTCGAAACCGCTTGGAAGCAGTTCATCAAACGCTTCGAGGCTGTTTCTCAGGAGATCGCCGAGCTCAGCCCGGCAGAGGCATTTTTCGTCAGGACCCTGCTGATCCACGAGTACCGGCGTGTCTTGCTGCGAGATCCGAACCTGCCGGAAGCGCTGCTGCCGCCCGACTGGCCAGGCGTGCGGGCGAGAAGGCTTTGCGAGGCCACCTACCGCGAACTTCTGGCGCCCAGCGAACAATTTCTGCAAACGCATGTTGAAACGATGGATGGAGCACTGACCAAAACCCCCCGCGCCATCACCCAGCGGCTGTCCAAGGCGTGACATGACGAACGCGAAGGGATCATCAATGGCTCAGCGAGCCGGGGCGATGCGGCCGAGCACGGCTTCGATAGCCATGCCGATGGAGACGAGTCGGCGATCACTGCCGCTGGGCCCATCCAGCTCCAGGCCGATGGGCAGGCGGCTCGATGCACCCAGACCTATCGGAATCTGGATGCCTGGAATCCCTGCGTTGCTGCCAGGGTCTGTGTTCTGGATGAAGGTGGAAAAATTCTCCGGGCTGCTGGAGTCCGGGCCGGCCGGCAACGCCACCCGGGGAACGGTCGGGAAGATCAGCGCGTCCAGTTGGTGGGTGGCGAACGTGTCCGCATACAACTGAACGAGCGCGGGCCGGTGGATGCTGATGGCGGCGCTGTAAACCGGTGCGTTGTCGATGAGGCCACCGGCCGTGGGCAGCTTGCGCGGGAGCACGATGGCCTCGTAGGTGCCTTTCACGTCCGGGCTGACGATGCCGGCCACCAGTTGGGCGATGCTGATTCCGGTGTTTGTGTTGGCCAGGTACTGCACCATGTCGTCAAAGGCTTCGTAGAACGCAACTGGAAAGGAGATGTCGTTGTTGATGGCCATGATGTTGGGCATGGTCACGTCGACCACGGTTACCCCTGCAGTTCTGAGCTTCGCCACAGCCGCGTCGTAGGCGATGCGGGTGTCTGCGTCCATGTTGGTCTGGAACTCAGCGACCACACCCACACGGACCGTCCTGAGATCCGCTGCGCTCACGGCTGCGCCACCTGCAATCACGCGATCCATGAGCTCAACGTCGCTGAAGCTCACTGCCATGGGTCCCGCGGTATCGCGGGTGTGAGAGATGGGCGCGATGCCCACCTGTGAATACCGGCCCAGCGTGGGGCGCAGGGACGCACAACCGTTGAGGGCGCAAGGCAGGCGAACCGAACCACCCGTGTCGGTCCCCAAGGCGGCCGGCGCCATCCGGCTTCCGATGGCCACGGCACTGCCGGCCGACGAGCCGCCCGACATCTTGCTGACGTCGTAGGCATTGCGTACGCCGATGTTGGTGCTGGTGTTGAACGCCGGGTTGTAGCCCGAGATGCCGAATGCGAGTTCGTGCATGTTGGTCTTGCCCAGAATCACCGCGCCTGCGTCCCGAAGTTTCTTGAGCACGGGCGCGTCGGCAGTCGGAATGTAGTTCTTGAGCGCGGGCGTGCCTGCCGTGGAAGGCAGGCCTGCTGCCTCGATGTTGTCCTTCACCACCAAGGGCACACCTTGCAGGGGCAGGCATGGCTGACCCGCGCTGCGCCGGGCATCAGCCGCCCGGGCGGCGCTCAGCGCACCGGTCTCGTCCAGGGTCACAAAGGCGTTCAGGTCGTTGCGCGCTTTTGCACGCGCGATGTAGGCTTGCGTGAGCGCAACACTGGACAAACTGCCGTTGCAGATCATGACGGCCGCTTCGGTGGCCGTGAGGGAAAAGATGTCGGGTGCTTTCGGGAGGCCGGCGTCTGAGCCACCGCCACAGGCTGACAGGCAGGCAACAACCAGTTGCGTGGCGGTGATGCGTGAAGTTTTGAACGGCATGTCTTGATCTCCTTGAATGGAGACCAGATGGTTGCCGCGTCGCCGGGTCTTGTCTGTCGTCAGGATTGATGACAGCGTGCTGCTTCGGTTTGTTCCAGCGTCAATGAAAACGGTCGGCGAGTCTTGCCAGACCGGCCCTGCGGTGCACCCCCAGTTTTTCGAACAAGCGCCCCATGTAGGTCCTCACGCTGGGCAGCGAGATGTTGAGCATGCGCGCAATTTCCTTGTCCGTGAGACCCCGGCACACACACTGAGCCACTTCCTTCTCGCGCGGGCTCAATGTGGCCAACGTTTCCGTGGTCTGCACCTGCGGTGGACCTGCTGGCTTCTTTGCACGCCTGAGCGCCGCCACAAAGGCGGGTTCCAGCAGGTCCAGCAGCATCTTGTCGCGTGCATCAAAGTCGTTGCGCGTGCGACCCCGCCAGATGCGCAGGTCACCGAGTGCCTCGGTGCCGTCAAAGGCATGCAGGTTGATGCCCCAGTGCAGGCCGTCCCTGGCCAGGAAGTCGTTGAAGAATGCTGTTCGGACGAAGCTGCTGCGCGGCATGACTTCGCTGACCAGGGTGGCGTGTCGGCGGGCCTGCAGGAAAAACGTGATCGGATCGTTGTACTGAAACCAGGCTTGGTAGTCAGTCAAGTTGCTCGGGCTCATATTGATCTGTACACACTCGCCAAACTCGCGGCGCTGCGGATTCCACACGAAGGAGGCGAAGTGATCGGCGCGGAAGAGTTCAAGCGTGGCCTGCCCAACGCGTTCTCTGATCTCTCTCTCTCCCAGGTCCTCGGCCAGCCATGCAAAGCAGGCCTTCAGTGCAGTTTGCTCGGTGCTTGAAAGGAACATGCGAACTCCTTCAGTGGTCGTGGCCGGGTGATCCGGGTTGTCGTGTCAATGGCTGCACGGCATACGGCTGGCAATGTAGACCCGCCGGTGTGATTCACACAAACGACACATCTGTATCAGATGACGGCCGTGACCACAAAGCTGTGCAGGCGAACGGGAGGGGGCCGTGGCTGAGCGCAGCCTAGGGTTTGCCCTAGGGTTGTGGACAGCGAACTGACAGCGCGCGGTTGCAAGATGGTCAGCGCGAGATTCAACACACTGCAGGAGACACACCATGCGCCGCGACACCTTCCTCAAATCCCTGGCCGCTCTGGCCGCTGCCGGCGTGCTGCCCAACGCCGCCTGGGCCAACGCCAACATCAAGATGATGATTCCCGCCAACCCGGGGGGTGGCTGGGACGGCACCGGCCGTGCGCTGGGTGAGGCCCTGCGCGATGCGGGTGTGGCCTCGTCGGTCACGTTCGAGAACAAGGGCGGTGCCGCCGGCGCCATTGGTCTGGCGCAGTTCTTCAACGCCAGCAAGGGCGACCCGAATGCACTGATGGTCATGGGCGCGGTGATGCTCGGCGGCATCATCACCGGCAAGCCGCCGGTGTCCATCACGCAGCTCACGCCCATTGCCCGCCTGACCACCGAATACAACGTGTTCGTGCTGCCGTCCAACTCGCCCTACAAGACCATGAAGGACGTGGTCGAACAGCTCAAGAAAGACCCCGGCAGCATCAAGTGGGGCGGCGGTTCGCGCGGCGCCACAGAGCACATTGCGGCCGCGCAAATCGCGCAGTCGGTCGGCGTGCCGGCTTCCAAGATCAACTACGTGCCGTTCCGTGGCGGCGGTGAGGCGGTGGCCGCCATCCTGGGGGGCAACGTCACCGTGGGCGGCAGCGGCTT
>QBMB01000057.1:0-22386 GCA_003241965.1 Burkholderiales bacterium
ACCCCCACCACCTCCACGGTCACGCCTGCGGTGGTCCCTCCCGTCGAAATGGCGCCACCGCCAACCGCTGCGGCGCCCGTGCGCCAGGGCTGGCTGGACAAGCTCAGAAACGGCCTGCGCAAGACCGGATCGAGCATCGCCACGGTCTTCACCGGCACACAGATCGACGACGCCCTGTACGAAGAACTCGAAGGCGCGCTGCTGATGGCCGACACCGGCGTGAAGGCCACCACCCACCTGCTGGCCGACCTCAAGCGCCGGGTGAAAGAAAGCAAGACCACCGACCCTTCCGCCGTCAAGGGCCTGCTGGCCGATGCCATCACAGATCTGCTCACCCCGCTGCAAAAGCCGCTGGTCATCGGTGAGCACAAACCCACTGTGATCATGGTCGCCGGCGTCAACGGCGCGGGCAAGACCACCTCCATCGGCAAGCTCACGCGGCACCTGGCGCAGGGCGGCGCCACCGTGCTGCTGGCCGCAGCCGACACCTTCCGCGCCGCCGCGCGCGAACAACTTGCTGTGTGGGCCGACAGGAACACGGTGGAAATCATCACCCAGCAAGGCGGCGACCCGGCCGCGGTCAGCTTCGACGCGGTGACCGCAGGGCGCGCGCGCGGGCGCGATGTGGTGCTGGTGGACACCGCCGGTCGCCTGCCGACCCAGCTGCACCTGATGGAGGAGCTGCGCAAGATCAAACGGGTGGTACAGAAAGCCGATCCAACCTCACCGCACGAGGTGCTGCTGGTCATCGACGGCAACACCGGTCAAAACGCCCTGGCTCAAGTGAAGGCTTTCGACGAGACGCTGGGCCTCACGGGCCTGATCATCACCAAGCTCGACGGCACGGCCAAGGGCGGCGTGATCTGCGCGATCGCGCGTGAGAAGCCGGTGCCGATCTACTTCATCGGCGTGGGTGAAAAACTGGAAGACCTGGAAACCTTCAACGCGCGCGAGTTTGCGCAGGCACTGCTGGCCTGAGCGGGTTCAGCGCTCGTTGTCGGAGTAGTTGCGCCACTGGCCCATGGCGCTTCGCAGGGTGAGCAGCTGGCGCTCGAAGCGCGGGCAGGCTTGGCACATGGCCATGTGCAGTCGAAGCGCCATGCGCTCGACCAGCGGCAAGGCGCGGTCTTCCCGAGCAATCAGAAGTGCGGAGACTTCTTTGCAGGTGCGGCGCAGCGGGTAGACAGGCTTCATTTCGTTGACGGGCGGGCAAACCAGTTGAGTTCAAGGCATTCGCGCAACCGCAACCGGGCCCGGTGCAGTTGAACGTAAAGGTTCGTCGGGGTCAGAGTCAGTTCCTTACAGATTTCCTCGCTGGAAAGCTCCAGCCATTCGCGCATCAAGAAGAGACGCCCCTGCACAGCGGGCAGCTTGTCGGTGCAGGCCTCCAGCACCGCGAAAAACTGTCGGCTGTTCAGGTCCTGCTCCGGGTTGCCCCAGTCGGCGGGTTTTTCGGCAAAGTGTCCGTCGGCCTTGAAGGCCATGTGTTCCAGCGGATCGGCGCTTTCGTCATCGTTGCCGCTGCAGAGGCAGACCTCGCGGCTGTTCTGCCGCAGGGCATCGATGATCTTGTGCTTGAGGATGCCCACCAGCCAGGTCTTGAGCTGGGAGCGCTGCTCGAACGCCTGCGGGCGCGAGATGGCGGCCAGCATGGTTTCCGAAACGGCGTCTTCGGCCCAGGCGTCGTTGCGCAGCTGCAGGCGCGCAAATTTGAGCAAATACACACGCAAGTCCGCGACTTGTTGCTCAAACGACGGGGGATTGGGCTGCGACATGGGGGCTGAGTGTAATGAATGGACCGGGACGGCGACGAAGGGGTACTCAGGAGGTTCCCATGTCTCTGTTACCCGAACGTTTCACCGCCGCACTCACCCACCTTTTTTCCGGGGTGGTGCTGGCCGCCGCCTTCGGCGCGCCAGCCGTCATGGCACAAACCGCACCACCGACCGCACCCGACGCACAACCGGTCCTGCGTGGCAACACGCTCGACGGCAAGTCCTTTGACCTGCAATCGCTGCGCGGCAAAGTGGTGATGGTGGTCTTCTGGTCCACCGACTGCGCAGTCTGCCGCGACAAGATGCCCGAGCTGCGCGCCAACGTGAAGGGCTGGACGGGACAGCCGTTCGAACTCATCAGTGTGAGCACCGACCGCCAGCGCAGCAATGCGGTGACCTACACCCAACTGGTCAACACCACCGTGCCGACCAACCAGCGATTCACCACGCTGTGGACTGGCGAAGCGCAGTACCGCGACACCTTCGGCCCGACCGGCCACCTGCCCGCAGCCTTCCTGCTGGACAAGACCGGCCGCCTGGTGGAGCAGTACCACGGCCGCATTCCGCCCGAGGCCTGGGACCGCATCGCCGATCTGCTGTGAGGAATATTTTTCACCGGCATGGAAAGCTGCGTAAGAAACCCGCCAGCCGCCAGACCAACGCTCAACCTGCTGGTGATGCGCCCGCGAAAGCAAAGCACGGCGGCAGGTTGTTCTTCAACCCTTCTTCATTTTTCAGGAGCTTCCCATGAACCAACGCACCATGATCGCCGCTGCCGCCACCTCGCTGATGTCGCTGGCCCTGCTCTCTTCCCCAGCTTTCGCGCAGACCGCCCCCAAGGAAAAATGTTTCGGCATCGCCAAGGCCGGACAAAACGACTGTGCCAGCGTCAACGGCGTGCATTCGTGTGCCGGCCAGGCCAAGGTCGACAACGACAAAGGCGAGTGGAAATACGTGGCCACCGGCACCTGCAAGCAGATGGGTGGCCTCAGCCAGGATCAGGCGAAGATGGACAAGAAGTCCTGATCAGCGACTTCGATTCAAGACAACCACCATGACCGCCGCCGATCCATCGCAGCCGACCCACCAGGTCGCACCTGTGGGCATCGGCTGGCGGCACCCCCATTACGCCGCGCTGCTGCAACAGCGGCCGGCTCTGGACTTCATTGAAGTCCATTCCGAAAATTTCTTTGCTCCCGGCGGCGCCGCGCGGGCGGTGCTGCGGCAAGGGCGTGAACACTACCCCGTCAGCCTGCACGGCGTGGGCCTCTCACTGGGTTCGGCCACCGGCATTGACCAAGCGCACCTCGAACTGCTCGCAGCGCTGGTATCCGAGATCGAACCCCTGCGCGTGAGCGACCACGCCTGCTTTGCACGTGGTCCCTGGTCGCAGCAGCCCGGGCATTCCGTGCACGCTTCGGATCTGTTGCCCACGCCGTTCACCCGCTCCTCACTCGACGTCATGTGCGCCAACGTGCAGCGGGTGCAAGAGCGCCTGCGCCGACCTATCGTGGTGGAAAACCTCTCGGCCTATGTGCGCTGGCAGGCCAATGAACTCAACGAGACCGGGTTCCTCAACTCGCTGGCGCAACGCACGGGCTGTGGCCTGCTGGTGGACGTTAACAACCTTTTTGTGAACGCACTCAACGACCGGCTTCAAGGATCCCCGGCCGATCCGCTGGCCGCCTGCATGCTCTGGCTCGACGACATCAACCCAAAGGCCGTGGCCGAGCTGCACCTGGCGGGCCATGTGGACTGCGGCGACATCGTTATCGACGACCATGGCAGCCGTGTGGCACCCGCCGTGTGGGCGCTGTACCGCCACGCGCTTTTGCGTTGTGGCCCGGTGCCCACCTTGATCGAATGGGACACCGAGGTGCCCGACTTGCGGGTGCTGCTGGACGAAGCCGACACGGCCCGCAGCCACGCGCTCCATCCGATGGAAGCGGTGACCCCATGAACACACTGGCCCTGCAACAACAAGCCCTGCTGGATGCGCTCTTTGCCCGGCCTGGCAGCGGCGGGGCCACCAGCGCCTTGCTGCAACTCCATGCGTTTCTCAGACCCCAGTCTGCCCGGGGCCTGATGGCTTACCAGGCCAACGGGCACGTGCTCGCCGAACGCAGCCTTCTCGTTGCCTACCCGGTGATCGCCCAGCTGATCGGAGCAGAGAGCTTCAACGCGCTGGCACGCGATTTTTGGCACAGCCACCCGCCGGAGCACGGCGATCTCGCGCGCTGGGGCGACGCATTGCCCGCGTTCCTGGCAACCAACCAACAACTGATCAATGTGCCCTACCTGGCCGACGTGGCCAGCGTGGAATGGGCGCTGCACCGTGCAGCCGGGGCTCCTGATGCGCTGATCGATCTTCAAAGTTTCGCGCGCCTGTCCACCGAGGATCCCGAGGCGCTCACCTTGACGCTGGTGCCCGGCACGGCGGTGATCAACAGCGACTGGCCAGTGGTCAGCCTGATCACCTCCCACACCCAGGGACAACCCAGCCTGGACGAGGTGGGCCAGCGCCTGCGTGACCGCTTGCACGGGACAGCCGTGGTCTGGCGACAAGGCCTTCGGCCCTGCATCGCGCCCTGCTCCGCCTCAGCCGCCTGTGTGCTGCAAGCCTTGCTCGCTGGCGTCTGCCTGACCGAAGCCCTGGCGCGGGTGGACGCGGATTTCGATTTCTCCAACTGGCTCACCCAATCCGTGCAGAGCGGCCTGGTGATCGGCGTGACCAGCGCAACACACCAACCTCAACCCACCGAAGCAACACCATGAACGCTCCCACCTTGCTGCAGCGCGGCCACTCGGCCTGGTCCCTCGTCACCCATGCATTGGACAGCGCGCAACCGCTGGCCGCACTCGCCGCGCGCATCTACCTCGCCCAGGCCTTTTTCCTCTCGGGTCTGACCAAGATCCGCGACTGGGAAACCACGATCCTGCTGTTCACCGAGGAATACAAGGTACCGCTGCTCTCACCCCAGTTGGCCGCCATCTCGGGCACGGCGGGTGAGCTGGTGTTGCCGGTGCTCCTGCTGCTGGGGCTGGCGGGCCGTTTTTCGGCGCTGGGCCTGTCGGTGGTGAACGTGGTGGCCGTCGTGAGCCTGGCAGAGATCGCGCCCGCCGCACTGCAGCAGCACATCACCTGGGGCGTGCTGCTGGCCGCGCTGGCCCTGTACGGCGTGGGCAAGTGGTCGATCGATGCCCTGTGGATCGGTCCGCGGCTCAACCGCACGCCTGCAACAGGCATGGCCTTGAACTAAGCTGCGGCTCTGAACTTGCACTGCCGGAGAAACCACCTTGCCCCAACACGCTCTCAACGCCCATCTTTCCCGCCGCCGGCTGCTGCTGGCCGCTGGTGCCGCCGCCGGCGCCTCCCTGCAACCGGTCTGGGCTCAAGCCAGTGCCGGTTGGGCCGGGGTGGAGCAAGCCGCGCGCGGCCAGACCGTCTTCTGGAACGCCTGGGCCGGCAGCGAGCAGACCAACGCCTACCTGCAGTGGGTGGCGCAGCAGGTGCAGGCTTCTCACGGCGTGAAGCTGCAGCACGTGAAGATCACCGACACCGCCGATGTGGTCAAACGCGTGCGTGCGGAAAAAGCCGCGGGGCGCACCGCTGCCGAAGGCACTGTGGACCTGGTGTGGATCAACGGCGAGAACTTCGCCGCCATGAAACGCGAGGGCCTGCTGTTTGGCCCCTATGCCGAGGCGCTGCCCAACTTCAAGCTGGTGGATGTGGCCGGCAAGCCCACCACCTTGAACGATTTTTCCGTGCCCACCGAGGGCATGGAGTCACCCTGGGGCATGGCGCAGTTCACCCTGTTTGCCGACAGCAAGCGCCTGCCGCAGCCGCCGCAGAGCATGCAGGCCCTGCTGGCGCTGGCCCGCGCGCAGCCCGGGCGCATCACCCACCCGCGCCTGCCCGACTTTCACGGCACCACCTTCATCAAGCAGGCCCTGGTCGAGTTCGCACCCGATGCGAAGGCACTGGCCCAACCGGTGACCGATACCGCCTTCGCCACGCAGACGGCGGCCCTGTGGCCGTTCCTGGACGCGCTGCGCCCCCACCTGTGGCGCGCGGGCAAGCAGTTCCCGCAGAACGCCGCTGCTGTGCGCCAGATGATGGCCGACGGTGAACTGCTGCTGGCCATCACCTTCAACCCCAACGAGGCCGCCAACGAAATCGCCGCCAAGCGCCTGCCGGCCACGGTGGTGAGCTGGCAGTTCGAAAAGGGCACGATCGGCAACACGCACTTCGTGGCCATCCCGTACAACGCGCGCAGCAAGCCCGGCGCCCAGGTGGTGGCCAACTTCCTGCTCTCGCCCGCCGCACAGGCGCGCAAGGCCGACCTCAATCACTGGGGCGACCCCACGGTGCTCGACGTGGCGCGGCTGCCTGCCACCGAACGTGCGCTGTTCCAGACCGGCAACCTGCCCGGCCTTGTGCAGAAAGGTGCTCCCACGCTGCCCGAACCCCACGCCTCGTGGGTCGAGCCGCTGGAGAAGGAGTGGGCGCGCCGCTACGGCGTGTGAGCGCCTTGTCACACCCTGCACCACTGCGCCGCCTGGGTGCTGGCGCCCTGCTGGCGCTGGTGGCCGTGCCGGTGTTGTGGACCGCTTTCGAAGCCCTCAAGACCGGCAGCGACACCAACGCCTGGCGCGCGCAAGCACACGACCCGGCGCTGCCCCAGGCCGCGCTGCTCACCCTGTGGACCGGCCTGGCCTCCACCCTGCTGGCTTGGTGGGGTGCGGCCGCGTTGCTGGCGCAGGGCTTCGTGCGCCAGCGCCTGGCGCGCCTGCTGCGTGGCCTGCCTCTGATGCTGGCCACACCCCACGCTGCGCTGGCCATCGGCCTGCTCTTTTTGCTGGCGCCCAGCGGCTGGCTGCTGCGCGCGCTCTCCCCCTGGCTCACCGGTTTTGACAGCCCCCCGCCCTGGCCCACCACACAGGACCCATGGGGTCTGGGCCTGATCGCCGCGCTGGCGATCAAGGAAATTTCGTTCCTGCTCTGGACCGCCGCCACCCAGCTGCAGCGCGACGACGTGCGCCAGCGCTGGCGCGCCGAACACGCACTGGCGCAAACGCTGGGCTACGCACCGCGCCGCGCTTTCTGGCTGGTGCTGTGGCCGCAGCTCGCCACGCGCTTGCGCTGGCCCTTGCTCGCGGTGCTGGCCTACGGGCTCACCGTGGTCGACATGGCGCTCGTCATCGGCCCGGCCTCACCGCCCACGCTCGCGGTGCTGGCCTGGCAGTGGCTGCAGGACGCAGACCCCGCCACCTACGCACAGGGCGCGGCCGCTGGCGTGTTGCTGGCACTCATGGTGCTGGCCTGCAGCGCGCTGTGGCTGGGCGCTGAGCGCCTGCAACGCCAGGTGCTGGCGCATGGGCACGGCCTGCGCGGATCCATCGCCAGCACACCGGGCACCGACACCGGGCTGTGGCTGCTGGTGGGCGTGTACACCGCCGTGCTGCTGGCACTCGCCGTCGGCAGCGTCAGCGGCGTGTGGGCGTTTCCCGCGGCGTGGCCGCAGACCTTCACCACCGCTGCCTGGGAACAGGTCGCGCAGAGCAGCGGCACCGTGTTCACCACGCTGTGGCTGGCGGTGGGCAGCAGCGCCACCGCGCTGGTGTGGAGCGTGGCCTGGCTGGAGCTCGCGCCGCGCCGCTGGGCCGATGCCCTGCGCCCGGTGCTGTATCTGCCGCTGGTGCTGCCCGCCGTGCTGTGGGTGGTGGGGCTCTACGGTGTGGGCCTGCAGCTGAGGCTGGAAGGCCAGGCCAGCGGTCTGCTGATCGCGCACACGCTGATGGTGCTGCCCTATGTGCTGCTCTCGCTCAGCCCGGCCTACCTCGGGTTCGATCCGCGCTATGCCCTGCTCAATGCCAGTCTGGGCCGTTCCAGCCGGGTGTTTTTGCTGCGGGTGAAATGGCCGCTGCTCAAACGATCCATCGCCTCGGCCGCCGCCGTGGGGTTCGCGGTGAGCGTGGCGCAGTACCTGCCCACGCTCTACCTGGGCGCGGGCCGGTTTGCCAGCGTGACCACCGAAGCCGTCACACTCGCCTCGGGCGGGCAGCGTTCGCTCACCAGCGCCTACGCCGGCCTGCAGCTGGCCCTGCCCGTGCTGGCCTTTGCCTTGGCCGCCTGGCTGGGCCGCCCGCGCCGATTCACACACACCACTGCATGACGCTCTCCGTTCACATCCGCCACCTCGCCACCCGGGACCACACGCTGGTGCAAGACCTGCGCCTTGAAGTGGCGCCGGGCCGCATCCTCACGCTCATGGGGCCCAGCGGCAGCGGCAAGAGTTCGGTGCTCGCGGCCATCGCCGGCACGCTGCATGGCGTGACCGAGGGCAGCGAGGCTCTGCGTTTCGAGGGCACAGTGACACTTGCCGGGCGCGACCTCACACCTTTGCCCACGGCGCAGCGCGGCATCGGCCTGCTGTTCCAGGACGACCTGCTCTTTGCTCACATGACGGTGGGCGAGAACCTGCTGTTCGCGGTGCCTGCCGGCCCCAAACGCGAGCGCTTGGCCGAGGTGGAGCGGGCGCTGAGCGAGGCCGGCCTGACCGGCTTCGGCGCCCGAGATCCAGCCACGCTCTCGGGTGGGCAGCGCGCGCGCGTGGCGCTCATGCGCGCACTGCTCGCGCGCCCGAAAGCCCTGCTGCTGGACGAGCCGTTTTCCAAGCTGGACGCTGCGCTGCGCGACCAGTTCCGCACCTTCGTGTTCGACCACCTGCGCGACAGCGGCGTGCCCGCCGTGCTGGTGACGCACGACGCGGCCGACGTGGCCGATCCGTCGCTCGTGGTGGAGCTTGGCCGTGCTGGATAGGGCCGTTCAACAGGTCCTGAAGCCGCTGCTGAGCGGTGTGGCGCGCTCATTGGTGCGCGCGGGTGTGGGCGCCGATGCGCTGAGCGTCATCGGCTTCGCGCTCGGCATGGCCGCCGCGCTGTCCATCGTCTTTCAGCACTTCATGATCGGCCTGGTGCTGCTGCTGTTCTCGCGGCTGATGGACGGGCTTGATGGCGCGGTGGCGCGCCTCACCCAACCCACCGACCGGGGTGGATTTCTGGACATCACGCTGGACTTTCTGTTCTACGCATCGATCCCGCTGGCGTTTGCCGTGGCCGACCCGGCGCAGAACGCCCTGCCCGCTGCCGTGCTGCTGGCCACCTTCATGGGCACGGCCAGCAGCTTTCTGGCCTTTGCCATCGTGGCCGCCCAACGCAAGCTGGCGTCCACCGAATTTCCAGACAAGAGTTTCTACTTTCTGGGTGGCCTCACCGAAGCCACGGAGACCATCGCCGCCTTCGTGGCCATGTGCCTGTGGCCGCAGTGGTTCGCGCCCATCGCCTACGGCTTTGCAGCGCTGTGCGCCATCACCACCGCGCTGCGCATCGGCTGGGGCTGGCAGCGCTTCAAGTGACCGGTGCGGCCGCTCAGATGTGCTGCACACCGCGGCGCCGCAACCAAGCCTTCTCGGCCTCCACCGCCACGAACATGGCTGCAGCCAGTGCGCCAATGACGCCCCAGGTCGGCGCGTCCAGTGCGGCCGTGCCGAACAGCTTTTGCATCGGCGGCGCGTAGGTCAGCAGCAACTGGAGCACGAGCGTGATCGCGCTGGTCCACACCGCCACCGGGTTGCCCAGCAGGGTGTCGCGCGTGAAGGCCGTGGCGGTGAAACTCCGCACGTTGAAGAGGTAGAAAACTTCACCCACCACCATCATGTTGATGACGGCGGTGCGCGCCATCTCCAGGCTGCCGCCGCGCGCCAGCTGCCAGTTGAAAACGAAGAAGCAGGCGCCCATGAGCAGCAGGCTCACGAACACCACGCGCATCAGCATCCAGCGGGTGATGAGGGGCTCGGCAGCCGGTCGCGGGGGGCGCTGCATCACACCCCGCTCGGCCGGCTCGAAAGCCAGCGAGATGTCCAGCGTGATGCTGGTCACCATGTTGATCCACAGGATCTGCGCAGCCGTCACCGGCATCGCCAGCCCGGCAAACACCGCCAGCAGGATCAACCCCGCCTCGCCCCCGTTGGTGGGCAGCACGAACAGCAGCGACTTCTTGATGTTGTCGAACACGGTTCGACCCTCGCGCACCGCACCGGCAATGGTGGCGAAGTTGTCGTCGGTGAGCACCAGGTCGGCCGCCTCGCGCGCTGCATCGGTGCCGCGCTGACCCATGGCCACGCCGATGTCGGCGGTCTTGAGCGCGGGCGCGTCGTTCACGCCGTCGCCCGTCATGGCCACCAGTTTGCCTTCGGCCTGCAGCGTGGCCACCAGGCGCAGCTTGTGCTCCGGGCTGGCGCGCGCCACCACATCGGTCTGTGCCAGTCGCGCGGTCAGCGCCGCATCGTCGAGCCGATCGATCTCGGCGCCGGTCAGCGGCTGGCCATCGCGCAGGCCCATCTCACGGCCGATGGCCGCTGCCGTCACCGCGTGGTCGCCGGTGATCATCACCACGCGGATGCCGGCGCCATGGCAGTCGACCACCGCCTGGATGGCCTCGGCGCGCGGCGGGTCCATCAGGCCCACCAACCCCAGCAAGGTGAACCGCGGCGTGATGTCGCCCATGGTGAGCGCCCGCGTGCCCACCGGCAACCCGCACTCGGCCAGGGCCAGCACCCGCTGCCCCCGGGAGGCGGCGTCATTCATGCGCGCCCGCCAGGCCGATGCATCCAGCGGCACGCCCTGGAGGTCTTGCGTGCACAACGACAGCACCCGCTCGGGTGCTCCCTTGAGCAGCGCAAACACACGGCCGGCGTGGTCGTGGTGCAACGTGGCCATGAAGCGGTGTTCGGACTCGAACGGGATCTCGTCCACGCGGGGCGTCAGGCTCGCATCCTCCACCGAATCAAGTCCGGCCTTGAGCGCCATCGACAACAGCGCGCCTTCGGTGGGGTCGCCTGCCAGCACCCAACCCTGTTCAGGCGTGTGGTGCAGTTGCGCGTCGTTGCAGAGCAGCGCACAGCGCGCCAGGCGCTGAAGGTCGGCATCCTGCGCCGGGTCCTGCGTCGAGCCGTCGTGGTGAAAACCGCCCTCGGGCGCGTAGCCCACACCGGTCACGTCCAGCGTGCGTCGGGCCAGCATCACGCGCACGGCGGTCATCTCGTTGCGGGTCAAGGTGCCGGTCTTGTCGGTGCAGATCACGCTGACCGAGCCCAGCGTTTCCACCGCAGGCAGGCGGCGCACCACCGCGCGCTGGCGCGCCATGGCGGCGGTGCCGATGGCCAGGGTGATGGTGACGATGGCAGGCAGGCCCTCGGGAATGGCCGCCACGGCCAACCCCACCACCGCCAGAAAGAGCGCCAGCGGAGGCAACCCCCCGATGAAGTGGCCGTACAGGAAGGTGATGGCGCTCACCACCCCGATCACCAGCGTGATCTGCCGCGCAAACTGGTCGAGCCGGCGGGTCAGTGGTGTGCTCAGGCTCTGCACGTCCGACACCAGCGTGCCGATCTTTCCGATCTCGGTGTGGGCGGCCGTGGCCACCACCACACCGCTGGCCTGCCCCACCGCCACGGTGGTGCCGGCGAAGGCCATGCACAGCCGGTCGCCCAGCGGCGCGTCGTGCGCCACCGGCTCGGCGTCTTTTTCGGCGGGCACCGACTCGCCGGTGAGCGCCGACTCGTCGATGCGCAGGTTCTTGGTGCGCAGCAACCGCAGGTCGGCCGGCACGCGCGCACCCGACTCCAGCAGCACCACATCACCCGGCACCAGATCGGCGGCATCGATCTCGTGGCGCTCACCCCCGCGCAGCACCGTGGCGCGGCTGGCCAGCATGGCGCGCACGGCATCCAGCGCCCGCTCGGCCTTGCCTTCCTGCACAAAACCGATGATGGCGTTGATCACCACCACGCCCAGGATCACCGCAGCGTCGAGGTAGTCGCGCAGCCAGAGCGTGACGAGCGCGGCCACGAGCAGCACGTGGATCAGCAGGTTGTTGAACTGGCGCAGAACCCGCGCCCACAGGCTGGTGTGCGCCACCTGCTCGATGCGGTTGGGGCCATGCTGCGCCAGGCGTTCGGCGGCCTGGGCAGGGGTGAGACCATTGACAACACTGTGCAGCTCTTCAAGCACGCCTGACGTTTCGAGCGCGTGCCACTGGTTTGGCGCGGCAGTACCGGGTATCAAAATCTGAGTTGGCATGGCCATACGGGCAGCTTAGCCATGGGTACATCGACCGGGCATGACAAGCGTCAACAGAAGGCAGGGTATGCACTCAATGAGTGTTCGATCTCTGGCGGTCTTGCCAGCGCCGCCAGTCTGCTGGCTCGTCTACGTCCCACAAAGCCGTGAGTTCGTGCCAGCTGGCACCCGCCAGGCGCAGCCGCTCGCAAGTCTGGGCCAACACATGCGGCGTGCTCCATTCAACCCGGGCAAATGCCTCGGGTACCAGCCTGCGCAGGCCGATCAGCACATAGCCGCCGTCCTCGGCCGGGATCAGCACCGCATCCCAGGTCTGCAGCGCTTCAGCCGCTTGCTGCAGGTGCTCAAGGGTGAGCACCGGACAGTCGGTACCGACGATGAGCAAAGGCTTGTGCGGCAGTTGGGCAAAGTGGTGTGACATGGCGACTGCCATGCGTTGACCCAGATCGCCGCTGGGCTGGGCCAGCGTGTGAACACCGCAGCGCTGCGAGAGCGCACGAAAGAAGCGGTGCGAGGCATCGGGTGCGCACCACAGCCTGACGTCGCCCGTGCTGGCAGCACGCACCGTGGCCAGGGTCTGCAAGGCAAAGCCGCGTTGTGCGCGGGCGGCACCCGCCTCGCCCAGCAGCGGGATCAGCCGCGTCTTGGCCAGCCCGGGCACCGGGGCCTTGGCCATGACCGCCACCGCTGCGGGGGCGCGGGGCCGGTAGCCGTAGCGCAGCGCAAGCGTCTGCGCGTCGGTGCCCAGTGCATGCGCAGCGCGCAGCCGCCACATGAGCAGCACCGTGCGCCAGAAACCGTGCTGATCCCAGCGCCGGCCGGAGGTGGTCACGCGCTCGCGCAGGCAGGCGGGTGCTGCGATGGCCTTCAGGCGCTGACTCAGGTCGATGTCTTCCATCAGCGGCATGGCCGCGAAGCCGCCGACCGATTCAAACAGCCGCCGTTGCACAAACACCGCCTGGTCGCCAGTGGCGATACCGGTGAGGCGCGAGCGCAGGTTCATCAAGCTCGCCACCAGGGGCAGCAGCGCATGCCGGCCTTCAATGTGCACGTCGAAGCGGCCCCAGCGGTGTCCGCCATGCAGGGCCTGCTCGATCAGTCGGTCGGCGTCGGCGGGCAGGCGCGTGTCGGCGTGCAGGAACAGCAACACGTCGGCCTGCGCGGCGTCGGCCCCGGCATTGAGTTGCGACGCGCGCCCGCGTGGTGCCTGCAGCACCCGGTCGACCAGCGGCTGCGCCACGACCACGGTGGCGTCCGTGCTGCCACCGTCCACCACCAGCACCTGGGCGCCGCGCGCCCGCAAGGGCGCCAGCGCCTGCAGCCGCCCAGCCAGCGTGGTGGCTTCGTTGAGCACCGGCACGACGATGGCCAGCGTCATGCGTGCAACCTGCGGTCCAGCAGATCGAAGCCATCGATCACCTCTGCCACCACGGCGGGGCTGAGGTAGTGGTCCACCCGCTCACGCACATGGCGCACCAGCGTCACTTCACTGCGCTCGCCCGACCAGTCTTCACCATCGGCCCGCGCCGGGTGCGATGCACCCGAGAGCGCGCGCCACTTGGCGCACCAGGTGATGGACCACAACCACATGGCGCGGCGCAGCGGCACATGCCAGGCCTGCGCACCGGTGGCCAGCGGCCCGACGGCCCGGGCCCATACGGTGTAGAAGTCCGCCACCTCGTCCACCGTGAGCACCGCGCGCGTGTCCACGTCCCAGGTGGTGGAGGTGTAGAGCGTGGCGTGGGCCAGGTCCAGGCCCGGGAAGGCGTAGCGACACTTCTCCAGATCGACCAGCATGGCGCGGCCGTCGGGCCGCACGATGAAGTTGCCCGGGTGCGCGTCGAACGCCACGAGGCAGCGCGCGGGCCGCTCGGGGCCGCGCACATGGCTTTGAAGCCGCTGACGCTCACTCTCGATGGCCGTCAACACCGGGGCGGGCAGCCCTGCCGCACCCAGATGCATGGCCTGCGCGTTGATCTCGTGCACCAGCGCCTGCAGCGGATCGACCGCGTTCTCCAGCGGCGCCCGCGCCGCAGCCTCGGGCAGTGGCAGCGCGTGCAGCGCCGCCAGCGCGCTGGCGATGGCGGGCAGGTCCTGCGCCAGCCGGGCCGGGCGGCCTTCGATCTCCTGCACCAGCAGCGCGCCGCGTGGCAGATGCGCCGAGGGCGGCAGCACGCTCTGCAAGCGCGGCGTGTGCCCGCTGGCCGCTGCGCGCTCGAAACAGGCGCGCTGGTAGTCCAGGTTGTCCTGCGCGGCCAACCCCAGCTGGCTCTGCTTGGGAATGCGCGCCAGCAGCCCGGTGCCCAGCAAACGCACATGGTCGTGCGCCAGGCCCTTGTCGGCCAGCGGCACCAGCAGGTGGCCCGCAGCCGGGCGGCCAGCCGCCTGCAAGGCCGACTGCAGGCGGTGGATGACATCGGGGTGGATCGACAAACCTGGGTTCCTTCGAAGGGCTGCAATGCCCGGGGGTTGGTGTAAGAATGCAACGGCCCCGGCGACCGACAGGTTGCAAACCCACACAGGAATTGTCGTGACCTTTCGAAAAATCGTTCTGCTGGCCGTGGTGCTGCTGGGCATCGCCGCCTTTTTCTTTTTCGATCTGGGCCGTTTCCTCAGCCTGGATTACCTCAAACAGAGCCAGACCAACTTCGAGACGCTCTACGCCACCGAGCCGCTCAAGGTGTCGCTGGTCTACTTCGCCGTGTATGTGGCGGCCACCGCCCTGTCCATCCCGGGGGCCACCATCATTACCTTGGCCGGTGGCGCCATCTTCGGCCTGTGGTGGGGCACCTTGATCGTGTCGTTCGCCTCGTGCATTGGCGCCACGCTGGCTTTTCTCGTGTCGCGCTTCGTGCTGCGTGAGAGCATCGAAGCGAAGTTCGGCAACCGCCTGGCCGAGATCAACCGCGGCATCGAGAAGGACGGCGCGTTCTACCTGTTCACGCTGCGGCTGATTCCGGTCGTGCCGTTTTTCGTGATCAACCTGGTGATGGGCCTCACGAAAATGAAGACGCTCACCTTCTACTGGGTGAGCCAGATCGGCATGCTCGCCGGCACGCTGGTGTATGTGAACGCGGGCACGCAGCTGGCGCAGATCGATTCGCTCAAGGGCATCCTGAGCCCGGGCCTGCTGGGCTCGTTCGTGCTGCTCGGCCTGTTTCCCTTGATCGCCAAATGGATCGTGGGCCTGGTACAGAAGCGCAAGGTGTACGCACGCTGGGCCAGCGTGAAGCCCAAGCGTTTCGACCGCAACCTGATCGTGATCGGCGCCGGCGCGGGCGGTCTGGTGTCGGCCTACATCGCGGCGGTGGTGAAGGCCAAGGTCACGCTGGTCGAGGCGCACAAGATGGGTGGCGACTGCCTGAACTACGGCTGCGTGCCGAGCAAGGCGCTCATCAAGAGCGCCAAGCTGGCCCACCAGATGCGCTTTGGTGAGACCTACGGCCTGCACAGCACGCCGGCCACCTTCAGCTTCAAGGCGGTGATGCAGCGCATCCAGGACATCGTGCGCGCCATCGAGCCGCACGACAGCGTGGAGCGCTACACCGGGCTGGGTGTGGAGGTGTTGCAGGGCTACGCGAAGCTGGTGAATCCGTGGACGGTGGAGATCGCGCTGAACGACGGCAGCAAACAGACCCTCACCACGCGCAGCATTGTGATCGCCGCCGGTGCCCAGCCCTTCGTGCCGCCCTTGCCCGGGCTGGAAGACAGTGGCTACGTGACCAGCGACACGATGTGGGACAAGTTCGGCCAGCTCGACGAGGTGCCCAAACGCCTGGTGGTGCTGGGCGGCGGGCCCATCGGCTGCGAACTGGCGCAGAGTTTCGCGCGCCTGGGCTCGCAGGTGACGCAGGTGGAAATGGCGCCGCGTGTGATGGCGCGCGAAGACGCCGAGGTGAGCGAGCTGGCGCGCCAGGCACTCATGAAAGACGGCGTTGATGTACGCACCGGGCACAAGGCCTTGCGCGTGGACAACACCGGGGGCGTGAAGACACTCGTGGTGGAACACGCCGGCGCCGAGCAGCGCATCGAGTTCGACGAACTGCTGTGCGCCGTGGGCCGCAGCGCGCGCCTCACCGGCTACGGCCTGGAGGCGCTGGGCATTCCCACCAACAAGACGGTGGAAACCAACGAATACCTGCAGACGCTCTACCCCAACATCTTTGCAGCCGGTGACGTGGCCGGGCCCTACCAGTTCACCCACGTGGCGTCGCATCAGGCCTGGTACGCGGCGGTCAATGCGCTGTTCGGCGACTTCAAGAAGTTCAAGGCCGACTACCGCGTGATCCCCTGGGCCACCTTCATCGACCCCGAGGTGGCGCGCGTGGGCCTGAACGAGCAGGAAGCGAAAGAAAAGGGCATTGCGGTGGAGGTGACGAAGTACGGCATCGACGACCTCGACCGCGCCATTGCCGACAGCGAAGCCCACGGGTTCGTGAAGGTGCTCACGGTGCCGGGCAAGGACACCATTTTGGGCGTGACCATCGTCGGTACACACGCGGGTGATCTGCTGGCCGAGTACGTGCTGGCCATGAAAAACGGCCTGGGACTGAACAAGATCCTGGGCACCATCCACACCTACCCCACGCTGGCCGAGGCCAACAAATACGCGGCGGGCGAATGGAAGCGCGCGCACGCGCCGCAGAAGCTGCTGGCCTGGGTGGGCAAGTTTCACGACTGGCGGCGCGGATGACGGTGTTGGCCCGCGTGCTCGCGGTGGCGCTGCTCGCCATCAGCGTGGGCGCTTGGGCACAGGCACCCTTGCCCGCGCTGGTGCAGACCGATGGCA
The DNA here is from genome assembly GCA_003241965.1 of Burkholderiales bacterium. Classification (GTDB taxonomy): domain Bacteria; phylum Pseudomonadota; class Gammaproteobacteria; order Burkholderiales; family Burkholderiaceae_C; genus Hydrogenophaga. Next base: position 16,708 of record QBMB01000057.1, read on the forward strand.
CGTTCAACTCCGCGTGGCGCTTTGTGGGGTTCCCCAAGGCCAAGGCCGACATTCCACCCACGCGCTTCGAAGCGGGCAGCGTGGACGGCGTGCCTGCGGTGAAAGTGCTCACGGCATCGAGCTACGGCACGCTGGTGAAAGACTGGACAGGCCCCACGCCCACCCGGCTGCAATGGCGCTGGCGGCTCGACACGCCCCTGTCGGGCGGCAAGACCGCACCCGACATCCTCACCAAGGCCGGTGACGACGCCGCGCTCAAGGTCTGCGTGATGTTCGACCACGCGCTGGACCGCGTGCCCTTTGTGGAACGCACGGTGCTGCGCATTGCGCGCAGCGTGAGCGGCGAGGCATTGCCGGCGGCCACCGTCTGCTACGTGTGGGACAGCGTGCACCCTGCCCTCACGCAGGGCTCCAACCCCTACACGAAGCGAGTGCGCTTCATCAGCCTGCAGGGCAAAGGCGCCCCCCTGGCCCGCTGGGTGCAAGAGTCGCGCGATGTGGAGGCGGACTTCGCCACACTTTTCGCCGACGAGTTGCCCGCAGGCGCTGCCACACCCCGCATCACCCGCGTGCTGCTGGGCGCCGACAGCGACAACACCGCCAGCGCCAGCATCGGCTGGGTGGGCGACCTCGGCTGGACCGACCGCGGGCCTTGACACGGCACGTACCATCGGAGCCCATGCACCACGGCATCAAAAAACTCCTCCTGCTCTGCGCTGGCCATGCCCACGTGCATGTGCTGGCCAGCCTGGCCCAACACCGCCCCGCCGATCTGGACGTGACGGTGCTCACCCCCTTCGCGTACCAGACCTACAGCGGCATGACGCCCGGCTTCGTGGCCGGCCACTACGCCGAGGCCGACTGCCGCATTGCGCTGGAACCGTTGGTGCGCGCGGCTGGAGCACGCTGGGTGCAAGGGCGCTGCACCGGCATCGACACCGCAGCCAACACGGTGGGCCTGGCAGCGGCTGGCGGAGCGAAGGCTGTGCCCGCCGCCTTGGGTTTTGATGCGCTCTCCATCGACACCGGCGCGGTGCTCGACCGCACGCGCCTGGAAACCGACATGCCCGGCGCGGCCATGCACGCTCTGGCCGTGCGGCCCATCGAGGCCTTTGCCCAGCTCTGGCCACAGGTGATGGAGCTCGCTCAGAAGAAATCCGTCTCGCTCGCGGTGGTGGGCGCCGGGGCGGCGGGCATTGAACTCGTCTTCGCTGCCGAGCAGGCCATCCGCCAGCACGGTCTGCCGGGTGCGCGCTTCACGCTCATCACCGGTGGGCCCGAAGTCGCCGAGAGCTACCGCCCCGCCGTGCAACGCAAGGTGCTGCGCCAGTTGAAGCGCCGCGGTATCACGGTGCTGCGCGAAGCCTGTGTGGGCATTGGCGCGGGCGAGGTGATGCTGGGCAACGGCGCGCGCCTGGCCTGCGACGTGCCGCTGCTGGCCATCGGCACCCACGCGCCGCCGTGGCTGCAGGGCAGCGGTCTGGCCTTGTCCGAGTCCGGGCATGTGCTGGTGAATGCATTCCAGCAAAGCACCAGCCACCCGCAGGTGTTCGCCGCAGGCGACGTGGCCAGCCGCGCCGACGTGCCGCACGCGCGCAGCGGGGTGTACGCGGTGCGCGCCGGCCCGCCGCTGGCGCACAACCTGCTGGCGTTTCACCAGCGCAAACCATTGAAGCCGCACCAACCGCCGGCCAACACGCTCAACCTGCTGTCGTGCGGCACCGGCCACGCCATTGCGAGCTACGGGCCGCTGAGCCTGGAGGGCGCCTGGGCCTGGCGCTGGAAGGACCGCATCGACCGCGGTTTCATAGAGCGCTACCGGGTCGGGCCACGCCCGGGCGCTCAGGCCTCGGGCGAACCGGTGTCCTGATCGCCGCGCTCCAGGTCCTTGCGCGCCACGCTGGCCAGCAACTGGTAGCGGCGGCGAAATTCCTCCAGATCTTCCTGCTCCAGCTCCTCAAGGTCCAGCAGGGCGTTGTGCGCACCTTTCGTGGCACGAATCAACTCGTCGATCTTGATCTGCAGGGCCTGGGAGTCGCGGTTCTGCGTGTTCTGGATCAGGAACACCATGAGAAAGGTGACGATGGTGGTGCCGGTGTTGATCACCAGCTGCCACGTATCACTGAAGCCAAAGAGTGGCCCCGTGATGAGCCACACCACGATCACCGTGGCGGCCATCGCAAAGGTTTTGGGGCGTCCGCTCAGTCGGGCGATCTGGTTGGCGAATTTTGAGTAACCGATTCGACTGCCCATGGGCGTTCTCCTGCAATGCTGTGTCGACCCATGCTAAGCGCAGGGGACGGGCCGGCAGGAAAAAGAACTCAGCAGCCGAGCTGCTCGGCCAGGTGCACCAGACTGCGCGCGTGAAAGGTGTTCGCCGCATCGGGTGACACATCCTTGGGATGCTGCGCGCCGAACTCCAGCGGGCGTTCAATGTAAGCCGTGCGCAGGCCACAGGCCCGTGCCGCCGCCAGATCGTCCTGGTGGGCGGCGACCAACATGACCTCCGAGGGTTGTACGTCGAACACCTTGGCCACACCCAGATAGGTGGCCGGGTCGGGCTTGTAGGCGCGAAACACTTCGGCCGAGAGCACGCAGTCCCAGGGCAGGCCGGCACGTTTGGCCATGTTCGTGAGCAGGCCGATGTTGCCGTTGGACAGGCTGCAGAGGGTGTGCTTCGCCTTCAGCCGCGTGAGCCCGGCCACCGTGTCGGGCCACGGGTCGAGCCGGTGCCAGGCTTTGTTGAGGTGCTGCTTCTGCACTTCGGTGAGCTCTGTCAGTCCGAACTGCGGCAGCAGATCGTCGAGGATGAGCCGGTGCAGATCGTCGATCAGCGTCCACCCCAGTTCGCCCGAGCGCACGCGCTGCATGGCCGGCTGGTAGCCCGCGCGCCAGGCCAGCGCAAACGCATCAGCGTCCACCTGCGGGTAGAGCGCGGACACCTCACGCCGGATGCTGCCGTGCCAGTCGACCACGGTGCCGAAGATGTCGAAGGCGAGGATGGGGGCGTGTGTCATGGGCAGCAGGTAAGAGAGTGCTTTTTGCAAATTCACGAAAATTTCGTGAATTTGCAAAAAACGGATTCAGCGGTGCTTGAGCGCCGTGACCTCGATCTCGATCTTCATGCGCGGATCGAGCAATCCCGCCGTGATCATCATGGCGGCCGGGCGCGCCGTACCCAGGTGCTTGCGCAGCACCGGCCAGCAGGCTTCGAAGTCGGCCCCATCGGGCAGCACGTAGTTCACGCGCACCACGTCGTCCAGGCTGGCACCCGCTTGTTTGAGCGCGGCGGCGATGTTCTGCATGCATTGCTCGGCCTGCTCCACCACGCTGTCGGAAATCGTCATGGCGGTGTAGTCAAAGCCGGTGGTGCCGGAAACGAACACCCAGTCACCCGCGACCACGGCGCGCGAGTACCCGATCTGCCGCTCGAACGGCGAGCCGGAGCTGATGCGCCTGCGCTCCATGACTCAGCGAACTTCGAGGCGGACACCTTCGGCGGCGGGTGCCACGATCTCGCCGATGTCGGCCGCGCCGGCAAAGCCGTGTTTTTCGAAGATCGCCAGCACCGCGTCCACCGCATCGGGCGCGCAGGCTACCAGCAGGCCACCACTGGTTTGTGGGTCGGACAGCAGGGCCTGGTCCACCGGCTGCAGGCTGCTCGCCAGCCGCACTTCATGGCCGTAAGCGGCCCAGTTGCGGCCCGAGGCACCGGTGACCATGCCGGCGGCGGCGAGTTCGCGCACGCCGCCGATCAAGGGTACGCGGGCCATCTCGATACGAACCGTGGTGTTGGCGCCGCGCGCCATTTCCATCACATGGCCGGCCAGGCCAAAGCCGGTGATGTCGGTGAGTGCGTGCACGCCGTCCAGCGCCGCGAGATCGGGGCCGGGCGTGTTGAGCTTGGTGGTGTTCTCGATCATCTGCGCGTAACCCTCCGCACTCAGCGCGTCTTTCTTCAGCGCGGCCGAGAGCACACCCACACCGATCGGCTTGCCCAGGATCAGGCGGTCGCCCACCTTGGCGTCGGCGTTGCGCTTGACGCGCTTGGGGTGCACCAGGCCCAGGGCCACCAGGCCGTAAATGGGTTCGACCGAATCGATGGTGTGGCCGCCCGCGATGGGAATGCCGGCGGCGCGGCACACATCCTGGCCACCTTGCAGGATCTTGCCGATGGTCTCTGTGGACAAGACGTTGATGGGCATGCCCACGAGTGCCAGCGCCATGATGGGTGTGCCGCCCATGGCGTACACATCGCTGATGGCGTTGGTGGCGGCGATGCGACCGAAGTCGTACGGATCGTCCACGATGGGCATGAAAAAGTCGGTGGTGGCGATCAGCGCCTGCTCGTCGTTGAGCTGGTACACGGCGGCGTCGTCCGCGGTTTCGATGCCCACCAGCAGCTCCTTGGGAATCGGCATGGCGGCCGTGCCCTTCAAGATCTCGCTGAGCACGCCGGGCGCGATCTTGCAGCCGCAGCCGCCGCCGTGCGAGAGGCTGGTGAGGCGGGGTTGGGTGGCGGCGGTGGGGGTGGGTGCGTTCATGGGAGTCTCCAGGAGGAATGAATTCTGTGGCGCGGGTTCAGCGCAGTTCGTGCAACAGGCCCAGCAAGGCGGCTTGCTCGGTGTGCGGATCGAACAGCGGCGCGCGGGCCTCACATTGTGCGTGCAGGGTTGCCAGCCTGCCAGTGGGCTCGCCCAAACCCGCACGGCAGGCGCGCAAGGCCTGCACCAGCGCAGCCGCGTCGCCCGGCGGGAAATAGCCGCTGTAGTCGGTGCCCAGCATGCCCACGTTGCCGTCGATGCAGGACGCCAGCACCGGCGTGCCGCACAGCACAGCCTCCATCAGCACATGGGCACCGCCTTCCATGCGGCTGGTGTGTACCAGCACGTGCGCACGCTGCATGCGCGAGCGCGTGGCGGCGTGCGGCAGACCACCGAGCCAGCGGTAGTGCGGGCAGGCCAGTGCGGTGGCTTGGGCGGCCTCGCCCAGCGCGGGGTCGAGTGCGGCTCCGATGTGGTCGATGTGGATGCCCTCGCCGGGCGCCAACAGTCGCGCGGCCTCGAACAAGGTCTGGGGCCATTTTTCGTCGCGCAGGTGGCCCACCATCACCACCCGCAGGCGGGTGGTGGTTTTGGCCAGTGTCTGGCGGCGCATGCCCGACTGGAAGACCACGCGGCACTTGTCGCGCAGGGCTTCGGGCAGCGCCAGCGGCCCCTGCTCCTGCAGCACGATGAGCCGGTGCGCCAGCGCCAGCGAACGCTGGGCGTCGGCATCCACGGTGATGTCGCGGTAGAGGTCGGTACCGGTGAGCGCCAGCACCAGCGGGCGATCGGGATGGGTCTGGGCCCACGCTGCAACCGACGCCGCCGAGCGGCGCGCGTGCAGCGCCAGCAACACATCGCCCTCATCCCCTGGCACCCACTCGCGCGCCATCGTCACCCGATAATGGCCCGACAACATGCGCGCCCAGCGGCGCGCGGTTTGCCAGTTGCCGTTGTTGGCATCGGCCAGGGCCGGCGTGACGATGCACAGGGAAGGTTTTTTCATGGGTGTGAGCGAATCATCGATTGTGTGCGATGCACCTGCGGGCAACAGGTCCGCTGCGGACATGGCCCGCCACGCAGACAGGGCAACGCTGGCCTTAGCGCTGGTGGACGCACGCGAGCGCACGCTGCG
>QBMB01000057.1:22396-29010 GCA_003241965.1 Burkholderiales bacterium
CGGACCTCAACCCGCCGCTGTGGGAGCTGGGTCACATCGGCTGGTTTGCCGACTGGTGGATCGCGCGCAACCCGCAGTTGGGGCGCGGTGTGCAGGCAGACCCGCGTGTGCCACGCAGCGCCGCGCGCCAGAGCCTGCGCAGCACCGACGCCGATGCGCTGTACGACTCCAGCACTGTTGCGCACGACCGGCGCTGGCAGCTCGACCTGCCGGACGCTGCCACCACCCGCGCCGATCTGGCCGCAGGGCTGCAGCACACGCTGCGGCTGCTGTTTGAGGCCCCCGACGACGACACCGGCCTCTACTTCTTCCGCCTCGCCCTCTTCCACGAAGACATGCACGCCGAGGCGGGCGTTTACATGGCACAGGCGCTGGGTATCCCCGCAGGCCAACCCTCGCAGCCCGTTCGGACTGAGCCTGTCGAAGTCCCCATGGCCACGGCCCACCTGCCGGCCACGCGCTGGACGCTGGGCTGGTCCGGCCCCGGCTTCGCCTTCGACAACGAACTCGGCGCCCACACCGTGGACGTGCAAGCCTTCGAGATTGACACCAGGGCGGTGACCTGGGCGCGTTACCTGCCCCTGGTGGACGCCGGCCTGGCCGCCGTGCCGCGTTACCTGCGGCGCGCAGGCGGTGGCTGGGAAGTGCAGCGCTTCGACAGCTGGCATGCGCTGGACCTGCAAGCTCCTGCCTGCCACCTCAGCGCAACCGACGCGCAAGCCTGGTGCCGCTGGGCCGGGCGGCGCCTGCCGAGCGAAGCCGAATGGGAAGTGGCGGCGCACACCGCGGCGGGCTTTGCCTGGGGCGAGGTGTGGGAGTGGACAGCCAGCGTCTTCGCACCCTTTCCCGGCTTCACACCCCACCCCTACCTGGACTACTCACAACCCTGGTTCGATGGGCGCCCGGTGCTCAAGGGCGCCAGCACCGCCACCCACCCGCGCATGCGCCATCCCAAGTACCGCAACTACTTTCCCGCCGAGCGCACCGACATCCTGGCGGGCTTTCGCAGCGCGCGCAGCGGGTCAGAGTGAAGGTGGCTGGGCACCCTTTCGGTACCCATCGGGCGTGGTGCCGGTCAGGCGGCGAAACATCGCGATGAAGGCCGAGGTGGACGCGTAGCCCAGGTCTTGCGCGATGTGCTCCACCTTTTCGCCAGCTTCCAGCAAGGCCATGGCCTTCACCGTGCGCAGGCGCTGGCGCCACTCGGCCAGCGTCATGCCCAGCTGGCTCTGGCAGCGCCGCATGAGCGTGCGTTCGGTGGTGTGCACGAAATCCGCCCAGTCGGCCACAGAACGCGAATCGCCGGGTGCTGCCTCCAGCGCCTGCAGCACCGGCGCGAGCAGCGGGTCGTCGCAGGTGGGCAAGTAGCTGCCGGTGACTGGGGCCGCTTCCAGTTGGTCCAGCACCACCTGGAGCAGCCGGTCGTGCGGCGCGCCTTGGGCCCGCGTGGCGGGTGTCTGGCGCAGGTGCTCCAGCAAGCCGTGCAACAAGGGGCTCACGGTGAGCGCACACACCTGCGTCGGCAAACGCACCGCCCGCTCGGGCACCACATAGACCGAACAGAACGATGCCTCCTGCCGGTTCATGCCGGTGTGGTCCACGTCCGGCGGCAGCCACAGACCGTATTGCGGCGGGATCAGGTAGTGCTCGTTGGCGAGCTGCACCTCCATCACCCCGCTGAAGGCGTAGACAAACTCGCCCCAGTGGTGCCGGTGGTGCGGGTAGGCCGCGTCGGCCGGCATCTGCGCCGCGCGGAACACGACGGGGCCGGGCAGCGCGTTGGTGAACGGTGCGGTCTGCAGGTGCTTGATGGAGGAGCGAGCGCGAGGCATGTTGACGGTTCAGAGAAAGGGTTTGTCTGATTCTCGTTATCTACCGAAGATCAGTCAAAGGGACAATCACCACCCCACCCTTCAACGATTGCATTGTTTGGACACCCGCCAATCCCTCGACGCCCGAGCCATCGGCCTCATGGTCGTGCTGTGCCTCACCTGGAGCCTGCAGCAGATTGCCCTGAAGGCGACCGCACAAGACTTCTCCCCCATCCTGCAAATTGCAGTGCGCTCGGGCATGGCCGCCGCCCTGGTGGGCCTGCTCATGTGGCGCCAGGGCGGCACATCCTTGCTGGCCGGTGGCGCCTGGAAACCTGGCGCGGTGGCGGGTGCCTTGTTTGGCCTGGAATTCCTGCTGGTGGGCGAAGGACTGAACCACACCTCGGCCGCCCACATGGTGGTGTTTCTGTACACCGCACCGATCTTCGCGGCCCTGGGCCTGCAGTGGAAACTGCCAGCCGAGCGGCTGGCACCGGCGCAGTGGCTGGGCATCCTCATGGCGTTCGCGGGCATTGCCATCGCCTTTCTGCTGCGCGACACATCGGGCAACCACGACTGGTCGCGCATGCTCTGGGGCGACCTGCTCGGCCTGCTGGGCGGCGCGGCCTGGGGCGCCACCACGGTGGTCATCCGCACCACCCGCCTGAGCAGCCTGCCGGCCACGCAGACGCTGCTCTACCAGTTGCTGGGCGCCTTCGTGCTGCTGCTGCCCGCGGCGTTCCTGATGGGGCACACCACCTTCAACCCCACGCCTTTGGTGTGGGCGAGCCTTGCGTTCCAGACGGTGGTGGTGGCCTTCGCCAGCTTTCTGATCTGGTTCTGGCTGGTGCGCCGCTACCTGGCTTCACGGCTGGGCGTGCTCTCGTTCCTCACGCCCCTGTTTGGCGTGGTGCTCGGGGCCTGGCTGCTCGGCGAGCGCATTGAAGCCAGCTTCCTCACCGGCGCCCTGCTGGTGCTCGCCGGTGTGGTGATGGTGAGCGGTCACGCGCTCTTCGCGCAGTGGTGGCGCGCACTCAAGCCGGTGCCCAGAACACGCTGAACCAGCCCTGTGCATCGCTCCAGTGGCGTGCCTGGCCAAAGCCTGCTTCCCGCAGCAAGGCCTCAAAGGCTTCGGGCGGCCACTTGTAGGAGCTCTCGGTGTGCAGGCGCTCGCCCGCGCCAAACACCCGCTGCCCACCGGGCCAGCACACGGTCTGCTGCGTGGTCGCCTCCAGGTGCATTTCAATGCGCGAGAGCGGCGCATTGAACAACCCCACGTGTTGCCAGGCGGCCGGCGAAAAATCGGCACCCAGCACACGGTTCACGTTGAGCAGCAGGTTGCGGTTGAACGCCGCAGTAACCCCCAGCGCATCGTCGTAAGCGGGCTCCAGCACAGCCTTGGGCTTCGCACGGTCCACACCGATCAACAAGCCACCACCGGCACTGCCCGAGCGGCACACCGCATGCGCCTGCCTCAGCAGCGCCAAGGCTTCGTCGGGGTTGAAGTTGCCGATGCTGGAGCCGGGATAGAACACCACGCGCGGTGCCTGCGCCGCTGGTCCATCGGACAGCCAGTCGGCCACCTCGGCGCCGATTGAAAAACGGGCTGAGAAATCCATGCCCAGGCCCAGCATGGCCAGCGCTGGGTGCTGTTTCTGCAGCTGCTGCAGCGTGTCGCGCAGGTAGTCCACCGAAATGTCGATGGCCACATACGCGGCCGGGCGCAACACCGGGAACAGGCGCGCCGCCTTCGCGCAGCTGCCGGCACCCAGGTCGAGCAGGATCGAGCCACCGGGCACCACCCCAGCCATCTCGGCGCCGAACTGCTCGAAGATCGCTGCTTCGGTGCGCGTGGGGTAGTACTCGGGCAGCTCGGTGATGGCGTCGAACAGGCGCGAGCCCAGCGCGTCGTAGAGGAACTTGGGTGCGATGTGCGCGGGCGTCTCCAGCAGGCCGGCCACGAGTTCGTCGCGCAAGGCAGCGCGGTCCTCGTGGTGCAGCTGGATGAAGGGGGGTGCGGGAGTCTGGATGGTCATGGGCGCTTTCGGGAAGGGTCTTTATAGCGGAGGCGTCTTTCAAAGTCGGTGTGGTGACCCACTTTCTTACAGGGTCTTGCAAAGCTGACGGCCACTCCTGCAGCGCGGCGCGCGATTGGAACAGGTCGGGTCTAATACGCCCTCCCCAATCCCTCTTACCCGGATTCACCATGTTCAAAAACACCCCCCGCACCCTGCGCGCACTCTTCACCTGCGCCGTGCTCGCTGTGACCGCCGCCGCCCACGCACAAACCGTGTTCCGCGTCACCACCATCCCTGAAGAAGCCGCCACCGAGCAGATCCGCAAGTTCACGCCGCTGGCCACTTACCTGGAAAAAGAACTCGGCGTCAAAGTTGAGTTCACCCCGGTGAGCGACTACCCCGCCGCGGTGGAAGCGCTGGTCAACAAGAAGGTTGATCTGGTCTGGTTCGGGGGTTTCACTTTTGTGCAGGCCAACCTGCGCTCGGGTGGCAAGGTCGTGCCGCTGGCCCAGCGCGAGGAAGACACCCGCTTCCAGTCGGTCTTCATCGCCAAGACCGATTCGGGCATCAAGACCCTGGCCGACATGAAAGGCAAGCAGGTCTCGTTCGGCTCGCAGAGCAGCACCTCGGGCCACCTGATGCCACGCAGCTTCCTGCTGGCGGCCAGCATCGACCCTGAAAAAGACTTCCGCCGCATCGCCTACAGCGGCGCGCACGACGCGACCATCGCCTCGGTGGTCAGCGGCAAGGTCGACGCCGCCGCACTGGACATCACGGTCTGGAAAAAATTCGTCGCCGAGAACAAGGTGGACACCAAGGCGGTCGACGTGTTCTTCACCACGCCGGGTTACTTCAACTACAACTGGTCGGTGCACGCCGACACGCCGGTGGCGATGCAGCAGAAGATCAAGGCCGCGCTGCTCGGCCTGTCGCCTTCCAACCCCGAGCACGCCGAGATCTTGAGGCTCAACCGCGCCACGCGCTACATCGAAACCAAGCCCGAGAACTACAAGGGCCTGGAAGCCGCTGCGCGCAGCGCGGGCCTGCTCTGATCGCCAGGCACCTCGGTTGAACATCACACTGCAAGGCGTCTCGGCACGCCACCCCGCGGCGCGTGCGGGCCATGCGCCGGCGCTGCGCTCGCTCGACCTCTCAGTCGCTTCGGGCGAGCAGGTCGCCGTGATCGGACCCTCGGGCGCGGGCAAGACCACGCTGCTGCAGGTCATGGCCTGCGCGCTGCCGCCCACCGAAGGCCGCTTCACGCTGGACGGCCGCGACCCGTGGACGCTGCCGCGCTCTGCGCTGCAGCGCCAGCGCGGCCAGCTGTTTCTGGCGCCGCAGGTGCCACCGCTGCCGCCGCGCCAGCGCGTGGTCACCTCGGTGCTGGCCGCGCGCCTGCCGGCCATGGGTTTGCTGGCCAGCCTGCGCTCGCTCTTCTACCCGAGCGACATCCCGGCGGCCTTCGACGCGCTGGACCACTTTGACCTCGCCGACAAACTCTTCGAGCGGGTGGACAGGCTCTCGGGCGGCGAGCGCCAGCGCGTGGGCCTCTCGCGCGCGCTGCTCGCACCGGCCAAGGTGTGGCTGATCGACGAACCCTTGTCTGCCCTGGACCCCACACGCTCGAAACAAGCCGTGACCACGCTGCAAGGCGGTGCCCGCGAACGCGGCGTGACCCTGGTGGCCACGCTGCATCAGGTGGACGTGGCGCTGGCCCACTTTCCTCGCATCGTCGGTTTGAGAGACGGTCAGCTGGCCTTTGACTTGCCGGCTGCCGAAGTCACACAAGATCGCCTGGCGCGCCTGTACGACCAGTTCGAGCACGAGCTGCGCGGTGAGGTGCCGGTGGTGGTGGCCAGCGAGCCCGCTGCGCCGCAGCCCGCCGTGATGCACTGCCGCTGAAGATGAACACGGCAGTTCACAACCTGCGCAGCGCCCCCGCGCGCGATCCCGCGTGGACGGCCCGTATTTTCTGGCTCAGCCTGTGCGCCGTGTTGCTGTGGCCGCTCATGGTGGCCACAGAGTTCAAGCCCTGGATCTTCCTGGAGCCCGACAACCTCAAGATCACCCGCCAGTTCATCGCCACCTTCTGGCCGCTGGTGATCAACGCGGAGTTCATGACCATGATCGCGCGCGAGACCTGGCGCACCGTGGCCATGGCCACCGCCGGTGTCACGCTCGCGCTGGTGGTGGCCATTCCGCTGGCGCTGATGTCGGTGCGCCTGCTGTCGATATCGGCACTCTCGGGACGCATGGCGCGCGGACCGTTCTGGTTCAGGCAGCTCGTTCGCTGGCTGCTCATCTTGCTGCGCAGCGTGCCCGAGCTGGTATGGGCGCTGGTGTTCGTGCGTGTGGTGGGCCTGGGCCCCACCGCCGGTGTGCTGGCGATTGCGCTCACCTACGGCGGCATGCTGGGCAAGGTGTACGGCGAGATTCTGGAGAGTGGCGAATCGCACGCCACCGAAACACTGCTGCGCAATGGCAGCGGCCGCCTGCAGGCTTTCTTTTATGGCCTGCTGCCGACCAACGCGGCCGAGCTCACCAGCTACACCGTTTACCGCTGGGAATGTGCGATCCGTTCATCGGTGGTGCTGGGCTTCGTGGGGGCTGGCGGGCTGGGGCAACAGCTCGACAACTCCATGAAGATGTTCAACGGCGGCGAAGTCGCCACCATGCTGCTGGTGTTCGTGCTCCTGGTGGCGCTGGCGGACCGGGTGAGTTCTTGGCTCAGGAAATCGTTGGGATGAAAGTGGCATTGCTGGTCCGCGTGCCCCCACCCCAACCC
>QBMB01000058.1 GCA_003241965.1 Burkholderiales bacterium
GCCCAGCCCAGCGCCCGCACCCACGACAACGGCAGCGCAGCCAGCCAGCGCATGAAGACCACACCCAGCCGGTTGGCCAAACCGCCGGGCGGCAGTTGATGAGCGGAAACAGGAATGGGATCGGGCATCAGCTCAGGGGCGGTGGGCTCTTGTAGCGGTCGTAAGACCAGAGGTATTGGGCCGGGCATTCTCGCACCAGCGCTTCCATGGCCTGGTTGATCTGCCGGGCTGCCGCAGAAGCGTCGCTGTCGAGCGCACCGAACGGCCGCACATGCACCCGAAAGCCCCGGCCCCAGCTCAACCGCTCACCCCAGCTCACCAGAATCTGCGTGTCGCCGCTTTGCGCCAGCCGGGCCGAGAGCGTCATGGTGTAGGCATCGCGGCCGAAGAACGGTGCCCACACGCCCTGCCCATGGGGCGGCACCTGGTCGGGCAACAAGCCCACCACATCGCCGCCCTTGAGCGCCTTGATGAGTTGTTTCACACCGGCCAGGGTGGTGGGCGCGGTCAGCAAACCCGGTCTTTGGCGGGCACCGGCCACCAGATCGCGCAGCCAGGGCTTTCGCGCCGGGCGAAACAGCACCGTCATGGGATGCTGCGCGCCAAAACGCCGGGCGTAGGCCTGGGCGGTGATTTCGAAGCAACCCAGGTGCGGCGTGAGGAACAGCAGGCCCGCACCACCGGCCTGCGCCGCCTCGATGCACTCGGCGCCGTCCCAATCGACCCGCACCGGGTGCCCCAGCCACAGGCGCGGCAACTCGGCCACCAGCTTGCCCGCTTCACCCACAGAGGCCAGCGCAACACCGGTGGAAAACCCCGCCTGCCTGGCATGGCCCAGCAGGCGGCGGCGGTAGCGACCCGAGAGCAGGAAACTCGCCCAGCCCAGCGCCCAGCCCAGCGCGTGCAGCACCGGCAATGGGAGCAGGCTCAAGGTGCGAAAGAGGAAGTGGGTCAGCGAAGCCAAGGCGTTGTGAAGGGGGAAGAACAGGACACGGACCTTGGTCTAGAATCCGCCCATCGCCGAGTTACTGAACTAATTGCGGGGCGATTCATAAATTCCGCTAAAGCGTTCGCCGAACTCTGACAGACCGGCAACGCCGATCAACCAACTTGGAGTTTAACCATGGCGAACGACTTTCTTTTCACCTCCGAATCCGTCTCTGAAGGCCACCCCGACAAGGTCGCCGACCAGATCTCCGACGCGATCCTCGACGCAATTTTTGAACAAGACCCCCGCAGCCGCGTGGCCGCCGAAACGCTGTGCAACACCGGTTTGGTGGTGCTGGCCGGTGAGATCACAACCAATGCACACGTCGACTACATCCAGGTGGCGCGCGACACCTTGAAGCGCATCGGCTATGACAACACCGAGTACGGCATCGACTACAAAGGCTGCGCCGTTCTGGTCGCCTACGACAAACAGTCCAACGACATCGCCCAGGGCGTGGACCACGCGTCCGACGATCACCTGAACATCGGCGCTGGCGACCAGGGCCTGATGTTCGGCTACGCCTGCGACGAGACGCCCGAGCTCATGCCCGCGCCGATCTACTACGCCCACCGCCTGGTGGAGCGCCAGGCCCAGCTGCGCAAGGACGGCCGCCTGCCTTTCCTGCGCCCTGATGCCAAGAGCCAGGTGACCATGCGCTACGTGGACGGCAAGCCGCACAGCATCGACACCGTGGTGCTCTCCACCCAGCACAGCCCCGACCAGAGTGAGACGCCCACGAAGATGAAAGCCTCGTTTGTCGAGGCCATCATCGAAGAGATCATCAAGCCGGTGCTGCCCAAGGAATGGCTGCAGAACACGCGCTACCTGATCAACCCCACCGGACGTTTCGTCATCGGCGGTCCTCAGGGCGACTGCGGCCTGACCGGTCGCAAGATCATTGTGGACACCTACGGCGGCGCCTGCCCGCACGGCGGTGGCGCGTTCTCCGGCAAGGATCCGTCCAAGGTCGACCGCTCGGCCGCCTACGCTGCGCGCTACGTGGCCAAGAACATCGTCGCGGCCGGTCTGGCCAAGCAGTGCCAGATTCAGGTGGCTTACGCCATCGGCGTGGCCCGTCCGATGAACGTGACGGTTTACACGGAAGGCACGGGCGTGATCTCCGACGAGCAGATCGCAGCGCTGGTGAATGAACACTTTGACCTGCGTCCCAAAGGCATCATCCAGATGCTGGACCTGCTGCGCCCGATTTACACCAAGACCGCCGCCTACGGCCACTTTGGCCGCGAAGAGCCCGAGTTCACCTGGGAGCGCACCGACCGCGCTGCGGCGCTGCGCAAAGCCGCAGGCCTGTAAGCATTCACTTACAAAGTCCGCAAAAAGCCCCGATGCGAAAGCGTCGGGGCTTTTTTTCGCGCCCAATGCGCCGGGTTTGCCCCACCGTCCGGTGATCGGAACCGGCTGAATTTTTGCCCGCAGCGTCCGATAAGGAAGTACAAGCAATTCTTGCCCCGATCCGAACCGACCTGGAGCCCTCCACCATGGACACCTCTGCAACGACCTCCGAGCAGCAGCTGGCACCCATCACCGATGAATTGCTGGCCGCCCTGAGCGCCGCCCGCGCCCTGTACGACAACGCGCCCTGCGGCCTGCTGGCCCTGGATGCCGATCTGCGCTGCGTGAACATCAACCAGACCTTGCTGGACTGGCTCGGCACGGACCGCGACGAGATCCTGATGTTCAGGAAACTCACCGACCTGGCCGCACCCGAGTCGAGCGCCGAAGCGGCGATGCACGTGGAGCAACTGCTGATCAGTGGACGCACCGAGCCGCTCACGCTCACGCTGTGCCGCACCAACGGCGACTTCCTGCAGGCCCGCCTCACTTCCACAGCGGTCTACGACGCAGAGGGCCGGTTCCTGCACACGAGCACCCTGGTGACCGACCTGGGCAACGTGCCGGGCAGCCACACCACCGATGCGCCGCAGGACGCCATCCTGCGCAGCATCACCAACCGCATCCCCGCACGGCTGGCCTACTACGACAAGAACCTGATCTGCCGCTTCGCCAACAACGCGCACGCCGAGCGCTATGGCAAGGCACCCCAGGACATGGTGGGCTCGCACCTGAGCGAAGTGGTGCGCCCCGAGGTGCTGCCTGAAATCATGCCGCGCGTGGCGGCCACGCTCAGCGGTCAGGCACAAAATTTCGAAGCAGCGCGCATGGGCGCAGACGGCGCACTGAACTATTTCGAGATCCACTACATCCCCGACCTGCAGAACGGCGTGGTCGAAGGACTCTTCATCGAGCTGCACGACATCACCGAGCGCCGACGCACCGAAGAGTTCGTGTTGCACGCCAACCAGGACCTGGAAGAGCGGGTGCGCGATCGTTCTGAAGAGCTGTTTGCCAGCGAGCAGCGCTACCGCCTGATGGTTGATGCCATCCAGGATTACTGCATCTACTTTGTGGACGCGACCGGCGCCGTGACCGAATGGACCGAGAGCGCCCAGCGCCTGCACGGCCACCAGCGCTCGCAGATCGTCGGCCGGTCCTACGAAACCCTGATGTGCACCGACAACGCCGGCGAAGACGAGGTGGACCCCAGCCAGGTGCTGCGCCTGGCCACGGAACACGGTCAGTGGGAGTCACGCGGCTGGCGGCTGCGTGAGGACGGTTCGCGCTTCTGGGCGCACACCGTGCTCACCGCGCTGCGCAACGAAGCCGGCGAACTGCAGGGCCTGTCCAGCATCACGCGCGACATGACTGCTGCCAAGAGCCTGGAGGACGTGATGAACGACCTCAACCGCGAGCTGGAAAAACGCGTGGCCGAGCGCACACAGCAGCTGGTGGCTGCCAACAAGGATCTGGACGTGTTTTCGCACATGGTCTCGCACGACCTGCGCGCGCCGCTACGCCACATTGCCAGCTTCGTGAGCCTGCTGCAGGAGCAGACCGGTGAGTCCACCGACAACCTCGCCCGCCAGTACCAGACCTCGATCGCCAAGGCGTCCAAGCGCATGAGCCTGATGATCGAAGGCCTGCTGGAGTACGCACGGCTGGGCCGCGTGACGCTCGAATCACAACCGGTGCCGCTGGCGCCCTTGCTGCACGGCGTCATTGCCCACCTGAAGCAGGAAAACCCGAACCGCTCCATCCAGTGGACCATCGATCCCGACCTGCCCATGGTGCGCGGCGACGCGATGCTGCTGGCCCAGGCCTGGGGCAACCTGCTCGACAACGCGGTGAAATACACCGCCAAGCGCCCCGACGCCGTCATCAAGGTGGGTTGGAAGGTCAACCCCGTGGGCGGGCGCACCTTCTTCGTGAGCGACAACGGCGCCGGCTTCGATCTGGAAAAAGCCCACAACCTGTTCGTGATGTTCCAGCGCCAGCACCATTCCATGGACTTCGAAGGCACCGGCACCGGCCTGGCCCTGGCGCAACGCATCATCGATCGGCACGGCGGTCGCATCTGGTCCGAAACGGCGCCGGGCGCGGGCTGCACCTTCTACTTCACCCTGCCGCTGGAGAACCTGGAGCCCGAGCTGGTCTTCCCGGAATCGTCGATGGCCGAACTCACGGTCTGAGCGGCGCCTTCGGCGGGCAGCGCGCCCGCCGATAATCCGCGCGTGACACCTACCACCTCCACTGCCCTCTTTTCCCTGCAAGGCCGCGTGGCCCTGGTCACCGGCGCCAGCCGCGGCCTGGGCCTGGCCATGGCCAGCGCACTGGCCGCCCACGGCGCCAAGGTCTGGCTCAACGGCCGCGACGCCCACAGCTTAACCCCAGCCGTCGAACAAGCCCGCAGCGCAGGACTGGCAGCAGGAGGACAGGCCCACGCACTCCCATTCGACGTGACCGACGAGGCAGCGTCCACCGCTGCCGTAGCCCGCGTGCTGGCCGAGAGCGGTCGGCTGGATATCCTGATCAACAACGTGGGCCAGCGCCGCCGCCAGCCCCTGGACGAACTGCCCGCCCAAGCATTGCGCGATCTGCTGGAAGCCAACCTCGTCTCAGCCTGGCACCTGTGCCGGGAAGCCGCTCTGCCCATGCGCGCCCAGGGCTTCGGCCGCATCATCAACGTGACCTCCATCGCCGGGCCGATCGCCCGCGCCGGTGACGCGGCCTACACCACCAGCAAAGGTGCACTGGAGGCCATGACCCGCGCCCTGGCCGCCGAGCTCGGGCCGCAGGGCATCAACGTCAACGCCATCGCGCCCGGGTACTTCGCTACTGAAACCAACGCCGCAATGGTCGACGACGAGCGCACGCTGGCCTGGTTGCAGCAGCGCAGTTCGCTCGGCCGCTGGGGCCAACCAGCCGAAATTGCCGGCGCTGCCGTGTTTCTGGCCTCGCCGGCAGCCAGCTACGTCACCGGCCAGACGCTGGTGGTCGACGGCGGTTATCTCGCCCACTTCTGAAGCATGTTGGCCCTGATCGGGCAGAAAAATGGCCGCCGACCTTGAAAACCCCTCTGGGCGCCCTTATCATTAGCACTCGCTGGGGCTGAGTGCTAACAAGCTTTCCCCAAGTGATTGGCGGCATTCGCCCGGCTCCCAGCCGGCACCGCCAGCCTGAACCCTTTCCCATCCGTTCCAACTCCAGGAGATGCAATGAACCTTCGTCCTCTCGGCGATCGCGTGATCGTCAAGCGCATTGACAGCGAAACCAAAACCGCTTCCGGCATCGTCATCCCCGACGCAGCCGCTGAAAAGCCCGACCAAGGCGAGATCCTGGCGGTCGGTCCTGGCAAGAAAAACGACAAAGGCGAACTCGCCGCCATGAACGTCAAGGTCGGTGACCGCGTTCTGTTCGGCAAGTACAGCGGCCAGACCGTCAAGGTCGATGGCAACGAACTGCTGGTGATGAAAGAAGACGACCTGTTTGCGGTCGTCGAGTCCAAGTAATTTTGCGGGACTGAGCGGGCAACGCGACAAGCGTCGGCTCCCTCGGTCCCCAACTGTTCAATTCATTTAGGAGCTATCAACATGGCAGCAAAAGACGTCATCTTCGGCGGCGAAGCCCGCGCACGCATGGTCGAGGGTGTGAACATCCTGGCCAACGCCGTCAAGGTCACCCTGGGCCCCAAAGGCCGCAACGTGGTGCTCGAGCGCTCGTTCGGCGCCCCCACCGTGACCAAGGACGGTGTGTCCGTGGCCAAGGAAATCGAACTGAAGGACAAGCTTCAGAACATGGGCGCCCAGATGGTCAAGGAAGTTGCTTCCAAGACCTCCGACAACGCCGGTGACGGCACCACCACCGCCACCGTGCTGGCCCAGGCCATCGTGCGCGAAGGCATGAAGTACGTGGCCGCCGGCATGAACCCGATGGACCTGAAGCGCGGCATCGACAAGGCGGTCACCGCTTTGGTCGCCGAGCTGAAGAAGGCCTCGAAAGCCACCACCACCTCCAAGGAAATCGCCCAGGTCGGCTCCATTTCGGCCAACAGCGACGAAACCATCGGCAAGATCATTGCTGATGCGATGGACAAGGTCGGCAAAGAAGGCGTGATCACCGTCGAAGACGGCAAGTCGCTGGAATCCGAACTCGAAGTCGTCGAAGGCATGCAATTCGACCGCGGCTACCTGTCGCCCTACTTCATCAACAACCCGGAAAAACAATCCGCGATGTTGGACAACCCCTTCGTGCTGCTGTACGACAAGAAGGTCTCCAACATCCGTGACCTGCTGCCCACGCTGGAGCAAGTCGCCAAGGCCGGCCGTCCGCTGCTGATCATTGCTGAAGACGTCGAAGGCGAAGCCCTGGCAACGCTGGTGGTCAACACCATCCGCGGCATCCTGAAGGTTGTGGCTGTGAAGGCTCCTGGCTTCGGCGATCGCCGCAAAGCCATGCTGGAAGACATCGCCATCCTGACCGGCGGCAAAGTGATCGCCGAAGAAGTCGGCATGACGCTGGAAAAAGTGACGCTGGCCGACCTCGGCTCGGCCAAGCGCATCGAAGTGAGCAAGGAAAACACGATCATCATCGACGGCGCCGGCGCTGCCGCTGACATCGAAGCGCGCGTGAAACAAGTGCGTGTGCAGATCGAAGAAGCCACCTCCGACTACGACCGCGAGAAGCTGCAAGAGCGCGTGGCCAAGCTGGCCGGCGGCGTGGCACTGATCAAGGTTGGCGCAGCCACCGAAGTCGAGATGAAGGAAAAGAAAGCCCGCGTGGAAGACGCCCTGCACGCCACGCGCGCTGCAGTGGAAGAAGGCATCGTCGCCGGTGGTGGCGTGGCCTTGCTGCGCGCCCGTCAGGCCGCTGGCACCATCAAAGGTGACAACGCCGACCAGGAAGCCGGCATCAAGCTGGTCCTGAAAGCGATCGAAGCGCCCCTGCGCGAGATCGTGGCCAACGCCGGTGGCGAGCCGTCGGTGGTGGTCAACGCCATCCTGGCTGGCAAAGGCAACTACGGCTTCAACGCTGCCAACGACACCTACGGCGACATGATCGAAATGGGCATTCTGGACCCCACGAAAGTGACCCGCACCGCGCTGCAGAACGCTGCTTCGGTGTCCAGCCTGATGCTGACGACCGAAGCCATGGTGGCCGAGTCCCAGAAGGATGACGCGCCTGCCATGGGTGGTGGCGGCGGTATGGGCATGGGCGACATGGGCGGCATGGGCATGTAAGTTCTCCTTGCCTGAGGGCGCATGGCGGCGTTGCAGCCGCTTGCCGTGGCGATGCCACTGTCAGCTCGTCTGCGCCTTGCCCTGCACCCTCATGCTGCGTCGGAATGCATCACCGCAGGCTGACAAAGGAAACCCAAGAAAAAACCCCGCGAGTCGCCTCGCGGGGTTTTTTCATTTCTGTCGTTCGCCAGCAAAAAGCGTGGGTGCCCGGCTTGGCCGGACGGCGATTTGCTGACGCGAAGCGGCTGATGAGCCGTCCGGCCAAGCCGGGCACCCACGCGCTACAGGCCAGAGAAAACAAGCTCAGCGCATCAAAGATTCCAGCTTGACGGTGTCCGCCACAAAAGCCCGGATGCCCTCAGAAAACTTCTCCGTCGCCATCGCGTCCTCGTTGAGAGCAAAACGGAAACTGGCTTCGTCGTGGGTGACAAAGGGAATGTCCATGCCCTTCGCTGCTTCAGCATCCAATGCGCGGCTCAGAGGCGCCTCGCTGGCTGCCAGTTGGGCCAACAACTCCGGGCTGATGGTGAGCAGGTCGCAACCGGCCAGCGCCGTGATCTGCCCCACGTTGCGAAAGCTCGCGCCCATCACCTCGGTCGCGATACCGTGCTTTTTGTAGAAGTTGTAGATGGCCCGCACCGATACGACACCGGGGTCGTTGGGGCCCGCCATCGCGGCCTCGTCCCATCCGCTGCCAGCCGACTTTTTGTACCAGTCGTAGATGCGTCCCACAAACGGTGAGATCAACTGCACCTTCGCCTGCCCGCAGGCCACCGCCTGGGCAAACGAAAACAGCAGGGTCAGGTTGGTGTGGATGCCGTCGCGCTCCAGCCGGGCGGCGGCTTGAATGCCTTCCCAGGTGGAGGCGATCTTGATCAGCACGCGGTCCACGTGCACACCCTCACCCTGATACAGATCGATGATGCGGCGCGCGCGGGTCACCGTGGCCTCGGTGTCGAAGCTCAGGCGCGCATCCACTTCGGTGGACACACGCCCCGGGATCAAATTCAGGATCTCGCAGCCGAAACGCACCAGCAGCCGGTTCGTCACCTCGTCCAACCCTTGCGCGCTGTAGGTCGCCACAGCGTCTTTGAGCAAGTGCGCGTACTCGGGCTTTTGCACCGCCTTCAAGATCAGCGACGGGTTCGTGGTCGCGTCTTGCGGGGCAAATGCCGCGATCTGTTTGAAATCGCCGGTGTCGGCCACCACGGTGGTGAATTGTTTGAGTGCGTCGAGCTGGTTCATGGGGTGGATTATCGAACACCCTCGGTAATAAAATTTCACCTTTCGATGTAACCAGGTGCCCGCCATGCTCGACCGGATCAAAGCCTCCCTGCCTTCACTGGCACCCGCCGAGCAACGCGTGGGCAAACTCGTGCTGCTGGACCCTCGCACCTTCGCCAGCCTGCCCGTGACCGAGCTGGCCCTGCGCGCCCATGTGAGCAAGCCCACCGTGGTGCGCTTTTGCCGCAGCATGGGCTACGACGGCCTGTCCGATTTCAAGCTCAAGCTCGCCGGCACCGTGAGCGAGGGCGTGCCCTTCATCCACCGCAGCGTGGACGTGGACGACAAGACCAGCGACGTGCTGGTCAAGGTGATCGACAACACGGTGGCGGCGTTCCTGAAGTACCGCAACGACGCGTCGAGCCACGCGATCGAAAAGGCGGTGGACGCGCTGTTGGCAACCTACAAGCACAAGGGCCGTATCGAGTTCTACGGCGCGGGCAATTCCGGCATCGTGGCGCAGGACGCGCAGCACAAGTTCTTTCGCCTGGGCATCAACGCCATTGCCTACAGCGACGGCCACATGCAGGTGATGAGCGCTTCACTGCTCGGCCCCGGCGACTGCCTGGTGATCGTTTCCAACTCCGGCCGCACGCGCGATCTGATGGACGCGGCCGACATCGCGCGCAAGCACGGTGCCACCGTGATCACCATCACCACCAGCGGCACACCGCTGGCCCAGGCCGGTCACATCCACCTATCGGCCGACCACCCCGAAGGCTACGACCGCTACAGCCCCATGACCTCGCGCCTGATGCACCTGATGGTGATCGACGTGGTGGCCACCTGCCTGGCACTGCGCATCGGCGGCACCAAGCTGCAGCCGCTGCTCAAGGAGATGAAGAACAACCTGAAGAGCAAACGCTACGCATAGTCAGGGCGATGCCCCAACCGTTGTGGGGGGAACCTAGATCCGTCCCTCTTCCACCGCGTGACAGGCGATGCGGATGCCACCCAGCGTCAGCAGATTCGGCCGCTCGTTCCTGCAGCGGTCGTTGGCGTGCGGGCAGCGCGGGTTGAAGGCGCAGCCGGTGGGCGGGTTCAGCGGGTTGGGCACTTCGCCCGACACCGGTGTGCGCGCCCTGCCCGTGTCGTGCATTTTCGGAATCGCGTCCAGCAACATGCGCGTGTAGGGGTGGCGCGGGCTGTCGAACAGCGTGTGCTTGGGTGACAGCTCCACCAGCCGGCCCAGGTACATCACACCCACCTGGTCGCTCACATGGCGAACCACGGCCAGGTTGTGGCTGATGAAGAGATAGGTGAGGCCGCGTTCGCGCTGCAGGTCCTTCATGATGTTGAGCACCTGCGCCTGCACGCTCACGTCCAGCGCGCTGGTGGGCTCGTCGCACACCAGAAACTCGGGCTGCGTGGCCAGCGCACGCGCGATGGAGATGCGCTGGCGCTGGCCGCCGCTGAACTGGTGCGGATACTTCACGCGGTCCAGCGGCGAAAGACCGACCGAGCGCAACAGCTCGTCGACCCGCTCGCGCAGTGCCACCGGTTCCGTTTCGATCTCGTGCTCGCGCAGCGGCTCGGCAATGATGTCTTCCACGCGCCAGCGCGGGTTCAGGCTGGCGTACGGGTCTTGAAAAATCATCTGGATGCGCCGGCGCAGCTTGCGGCCTTCGGGCGTCTTGAACGCGGCGTGCGCGTCCTGCCCGTCGAACTCAAAGCCGCCGCGCGTGGGTTCGTACAGCCCAACCAGCAGGCGCGCCACAGTGCTCTTGCCGCAGCCCGATTCACCCACCAGCGCCAGCGTCTGCCCGCGCGGGATCTCGAACGACACACCATCGACCGCGCGCAGCAACTGGCGAGGCTGGCGTTCGATCACGCGGTTGAGCCAGGGTGCGGACACATCAAAGGTCTTGGCCAGGTCGGTGGCGCGCACCAGCGGGGCGGCGTTGGCAGCCTCGGTGGTGGCCGCCGAGACGGCCGCGCGGGTCTGCGCGGTCTGCGCCAGGGCCGCCTGCGCCTGCACGGCTTTTTCGATCATGTCCGAGCTCATGCCGCCACCGCCTTCTCGCCGGCGTGCAGCCAGCACGCGGCGCGCGTGGCGCCGGCTTTCAGCAGATCGGGCCGGTCCACATGGCAGCGGTCAAACACCTTCTCGCAACGCGGGTTGTAGGCACAGCCTTTGGGAATCGCATTGAGACGCGGCATGGCGCCGTCGATCTGGTGCAGCCGCTCCCGGTCCATGCTCATGTCGGGAATACAGGCCATCAAACCGGCGGTGTAGGGGTGGGCCGGGTGGTTGATGACTTCGTGCACCGGGCCGATCTCGGCAATGCGCCCGGCGTACATCACGGCCACGCGGTCGCAGGTCTCGGCAATCACGCCCATGTCGTGCGTGATCAGCATCACCGCCGCACCGCGCTGTTTGCAGATGGTCTTGAGCAGCGTGATGATCTGCGCCTGGATCGACACATCAAGGGCGGTGGTGGGTTCGTCGGCCACGATGAGTTGCGGCTCGGCGGCGAGTGCCAGGGCAATCACCACCCGCTGGCGCATGCCGCCGGAGAACTGGTGCGGGAAGTGGTCGATGCGCTGTTCGGCCGCCGGAATGCCGGTGTCGTTGAGCAACTCGATGGCGCGCTTGCGGGCTTCGGCGTGCGTCACCGGCAGGTGGGTGGTGATGGTTTCGATGAGCTGGCGGCCCACCGAATACAGCGGGTTGAGCGAGGTCAGCGGGTCTTGAAAGATCGCACCGATCTGGCGGCCGCGAATCTTGCGCATGGCCTCGTGCGGCAGGTTGTCGATGCGCTGACCGTGCAGCAGGATTTCACCCGAAGCCACACGCCCGGGCGGTTCCAGCAGGCCGATGATGGAGGCGCCTGTGAGCGACTTGCCCGCGCCGGACTCGCCCACCACACCGAGGATTTCGCCCGGGGCGATGTCGAAGGAAATGTCGTCGAGCGCGCGCAGCGTGCCGCGGCGGCCGGGGAATTCGACGACGAGGTTTTTGACTTGTAGAAGGCTCATCTGGTTTCAGCGCAAGCGCGGGTTGAGAGCATCGCGCAGCCAGTCGCCCAGCAGGTTCACGCTGAGTGCGATCAGCACGAGCATGGCGCCCGGGAAGATGGTGATCCACCACTCGCCGGAAAAGAGATAGTCGTTGCCCACACGGATGAGCGTGCCCAGCGAGGGCGAGGTGGGCGGTGCGCCCACACCCAGAAAGGACAGCGTGGCCTCGGTGATGATGGCCGTGGCGACCTGGATGGTGGCCAGCACCAGCACGGGGCCCATGACGTTGGGCAGCACATGGCTGCGCATGATGCGCAGCGGGGCCACGCCGGTCACGCGGGCGGCCTGCACGTATTCCTTGTTGCGCTCCACCAGCGTGGAGCCGCGTACCGTGCGCGCGTACTGCACCCAGCCGGTGAGCGTGATCGAGATGATGAGCACGCCGAAGGCCAGCGCTTCGTGCGCGTTGGGGAACATGGCCCGGCCCACGCCGGCGATCAGCAGGGCCACCAGGATGGCTGGGAAGGACAGCATCACGTCGCACAGGCGCATGAGCACGCTGTCGACCCAACCGCCCAGAAACCCTGCGGCCAGGCCGAACGACACACCGATCACCACCGAGAGCACCACCGACGCAAAACCCACGGCCAGCGAAATGCGCGCGCCGTACATCAAGGCCGAGAGGATGTCGCGGCCCTGGTCGTCGGTGCCCAGCAAAAAGTTGCGCGAACCCTCCGGGCTCCAGGCCGGCGGCAGGCGCGCGTTGGAGAGTTCGAGCGTGGCGAGATCGAACGGGTTGTGCGGCGCCACCCAGGGCGCAAACACGGCGCAGAAGATGCAGATGAACGCGATCACCGCCGCCACGATGGCCGTGGGCGACGTTCGAAAGCTGTGGGCGACATCGCTGTCGAACCAGCGGTGCAGAAGAGAAGTCAAAGGGAAGTCCTTGGAAACGCAGCGAGGAAAGAGAGCATCCACCCAGGGCTCGCGAGGGTCCGGCTACGCCGGCCCCAGCGAGCGTCCCCCCACCGGGGGGGAAGACGCCGCAGGCGGCGCAGGGGGGGCTTCTATTTCACAGACATGTAGCGAAACGGCATGAAGTTGTCGGCCATCTGGACCAGTTCCACATTGCTGGCCACGCCCCAGGCCAGCGCCTGCTGGTGCAGCGGGATGTGACCGATGTCGTCGGCGTGCAGCTTGAACGCCTGCTTGATCAGCGCATCGCGTTTGGGCTTGTCGGTCTCCGACTGGATCTGCAAGGTGAGCTCGTCCACTTTGGGGTTGCAGTACGCGCCCAGGTTGAACTGGCCACTGCCCTTGTCATCCACACAGCGAATCAGCGCATTGAGCGCGTTGTGCGCATCGTAGGTGCCCGGGGTCCAGCCCAGCATGTAGAAACTTGTGTCGCGCTTGAGGATCTTGGGGAAGTAGGTGCCTTTGGTCTCGGCCTGCAGGTTGATCTTCACCCCCACCCGCGCGAGGCTGGCCGCCACCGCTTGGCAGATCGCGCCATCGTTCACATAGCGGTCGTTCGGGCAGTTCATCGCCACCTCGAAGCCGTTGGGATAACCGGCTTCGGCCAGCAGCTTCTTCGCCGCGTCGGGGTCGTATGGCAGGCGGGTGTTCATCGACTCGTCAAAGCCGTTGATGCCCGGGCCCACCAACAGCGCCGTGGGTTTGGCGGCGCCGCGCATCACGGTGCGCTGGATGCCGTTGATGTCGATCGCCTGGTAGAAAGCCTGGCGCACGCGCTTGTCTTTGAACGGGTTCTTGCCCTTCACGTTGGAGAACAGCAGTTCGTCGCGCTTCTGATCCATGCCGAGGAAGATGGTGCGCAGCTCCGGGCCTTGCATCACCTTGGTCTTGCCGCTGGCACTGATGCGCGCCACATCCTGCAGCGGCACGGGTTCGATCACGTCCACCTGGCCCGAGAGCAGCGCGGCCACGCGGGTGGAGTCGTTGCCGATGGGCGTGTACTCCACATTGATCACATTGCCTTCGATCTTTCCCCAGTAGTTGCCGTTGCGCACGAAGGTGGTCTTGATGTTGGGCTGGCGCTCGCGCAGGCGGAACGGACCGGTGCCGTTGGCGCGAAACGAGGCCGCGTTCTCGATGCCCTTGCGGCGGTCCACCGGGCGCGTGGCCTGGTTCTCTTCCGACCACTTCTTGTTCATGATGAACAGCAGCGAGATCACATCGGGCAGGATGGGAAACGGAGCCTTGGTCTCGATGTCGACCGTGAAGTCATTGACCTTGCGCACTTCCTTGATGTCGTTGGTGTAGCTCTTCATGTCGGAGCCGTCACCCGCGGCGCGGGCAAAGCTGAAGAGCACATCATCGGCCGTGAACGGCGCGCCATCGTGGAATTTGACGCCCTTGCGCAACTCGAAACGCCACACGCTGGGTGCCGTCTGTTTCCAGCTGGTGGCCAGGCCCGGCACGATGCCCAGGTTGCGGTTGCGTCCCACCAGAGGTTCGTAGACGTTGTTGGTGACGCTGAGCTGCAAGGACTCGTTGAGCGAATGCGGGTCCATGGAGAGTGCATCGCCCTGGTTGCCGATGCGGATGGTCTGTGCGCTGGTGGAGCCCATGGCGAAAGCCGCGGACATCACCAGACCGCTGACCAGTGTCTTGCTGAACTTCATGCATTGCTCCTTGCGGGGTTGGAAACTGTGGATGGCGCAGACCGGGCATGGGCATCGGCCAGCGGCATGCCCTGCTCGACCAGCCCGGCGTGCAGCGCAGCGCCCAGGGGCAGCACCTCATCGTTGAAATCGTAGCGGCTGTTGTGCAGGTAGCAGCCGCCCATGCCGCTCTCCAGGCCCTGCCCCAGGCGCAGATACGCACCGGGTTTGGCCTGCAGCATGAAAGAGAAATCTTCAGCGCCCATGCTCGGGTCCATGTTGCGGTCCACGTGGTCGCGCCCTACCAGCGTTTGTGCCACGTCGGCCGCAAACCGCGCCTCGGCGGCGCTGTTGATGGTGGCCGGATACACGCGCTCGTACTTCACATGGGCGGCCGCGCCCAGGCCCAGAGCCACGCCCGAACACACCTCTTGCAGGCGCCGCTCGATCATGTTTTGCACTTCGGCGTTGAAGGTTCGCACGGTGCCCACCAGCGTCGCCGTGCCCGGCATCACGCTGAAAGCAGCCATGTCGCCGGCCTGCATGGCGCAGATGCTGATGACCGCGCTGTCGATGGCGCGCACATTGCGCGAAACGATGCTCTGGATCGCCGTGATGATGTGGGCGGAGACCAGCACCGGGTCCACGTTTTGGTAGGGATGTGCACCATGGCCGCCCTTGCCGGTGATCTCGATGGTGATGCGGTCGGCCGAGGCCATCATCGGCCCGGGGTTCACGCCCACCATGCCGGGTTTCATCTGCGGCCAGTTGTGCATGCCGTAGACCGACTGCACTGGAAAACGCTCGAAAAGACCGTCTTCGATCATGGCCTTGGCGCCGGCAAACCCTTCTTCGCCCGGCTGGAAGATCAGCACCGCCGTGCCGTCGAACTGCCGTGTTTCGGCTAGGTAGCGGGCCGCCCCCACCAGCATGGTGGTGTGGCCGTCGTGCCCGCAGCCGTGCATCATCCCGGGCTTGGTGGACTTCCAGGCGAAGTCGTTGTGTTCGGTCATGGGCAGCGCGTCCATGTCGGCGCGCAGGCCAATCATGCGGCCACTCTCGCGGCGCTGGCCGTGGATCAACGCCACCACACCGGTCTTGCCGATGCCCGTGTGGATCTCGTCCACCCCACACACCTTGAGCGACTCCACCACGCGCTGTGCGGTGTAGTGCTCTTCAAAACCGATCTCGGGGTGGGCGTGCAGATCGCGCCTCAGCGCTGTGAGCTCGGGGTGAAAGGACGCGATGTGCGCAAACGCGCGGCCGTGGGCTTTGATGCGGGAGGTCAACATGTCGGTGTGAGGATCAGTGTCCGCCCGACTTCTCGACACGCAGGCGCGGGTCGACAGCGAAGTACAGCAAGTCCACGATCAGATTGATCACCACAAAGATCAGGGCGATCAAACACAAGTAGGCGGCCATCACCGGGATATCGGCAAACGTGACGGCCTGGATGAACAGCAGACCCATGCCCGGCCACTGGAACACCGTCTCGGTGATGATGGCAAACGCGATCAGGCCACCGAGCTGCAGGCCGGTGATGGTCATCACCGGCACCAGCGTGTTCTTCAGCGCGTGGCCGAAGTGCACGGCGCGGTCGGTGAGGCCGCGGGCTCGGGCGAACTTGATGTAGTCGGTGCGCAGCACCTCCAGCATCTCGGCGCGCACCAGCCGCATGATCAGCGTGAGCTGGAAGATGGCCAGCGTGATGGCCGGCAAGGTGATGTGCAGCCAGCCCTTGGCGGTGAGCAGGCCGGTGGACCACCAGCCCAGCTGGACCACGTCGCCCCGGCCAAAGCTGGGAAACCAGCCCAGGTTCACGGCGAACACCAGGATCAGCAGGATGCCGATGAGGAAGGTGGGCAGCGACACACCGAGCAGCGAGACGGTCATGAACAGCTGACTCAGGAAGGTGCCCCGCTTGAGCGCGGCGTACACACCCATCGGAATGCCCACGGCCAGCGCCATCACAGCCGCCACCATGGAAAGCTCCAGCGTGGCCGGGAAACGCTCTGCAATGAGGCGCGACACCTTGGCACCCTGGCGCAGGCTCAGACCAAATTCGCCCTGCACCGCGTTGGCCAGGAAATGCCCGAACTGAATGAAGAAGGGTTGGTCCAGACCGAGGTCGGCCCGCAGCTCGCGGACCTGTTCGGCCGTGGCGTCCTGCCCCAGCAGGAACACCACAGGATCGCCCACATACTGGAACAACATGAACGCGATCAGCGCAACGCTGACCATGACGATCACGGCTTGAGCCAACCGCCGGAGAATGAATGCAAACATCGTGGGTACAAATGAAGAGAGGGTCGCAACCCGAGGTGAGCGACCCTCTGCAGGTGGGCTGAAATCAGTTTACCTTGATCAGGCGCCAGTCCAGCCGGTTGTCGGCGCGGTGCACCACATCGATGTTCTTCTTCATGGCCCAAGGAATCACCTGGTTGTGCAGCGGGATGTGCGCCACATCCTCGTTCTGCATGGCCAGTGCCCGGGTCAGCAACTCGGTGCGCAGCTTCAGGTCGGTTTCCTTCTTGGTGCGCTCCACCAGTGCGTCCATCTGCGGGTTGCTGTAGCGGCCCACGTTGTAGTTGCCGTCACCGCCAGCGCCGACCGAACGCACCAGCGACTGCAGGCTGTAGAGCGCGTCAAAGGTGGGCACGCCCCAGCCCAGCATGTAGATGCTGGCTTCATAGCGCTGGATCATCGGGAAGTAGGTCGACAGCGGCAGCGTGCGCAGCTTGGCTTTCACGCCGATGCGCGCCCACATGGCCGTCACGGCCTGGCAGATCTGCTCGTCGTTGATGTAGCGGTTGTTGGGGCAGGCAAAGTCCACCTCGAAGCCGTCCTTGTAGCCCGCATCGGCCAGCAGCTTCTGGGCGGCGGCCACGTCGAACGGATAGCGCTTGTGCACCGCTTCCGTCCACCCATTGACCTGCGGCGCGACCAGCGCACCGGTGGGCTGGCCCAAGCCGCGCAGCGTCACGCGGGCAATGGTGTTCATGTCGATGGCCTGGTAGAGCGCCTTGCGCACGCGCTGGTCTTTCAACGGGTTCTTGCCCTTGATGTTGCTGCCCGGCAGTTCGTTGCGGAACTGGTCCATGCCGAAGAAGATGGTGCGGTTCTCGATGCCGTCGACCACCTTGAGCGTGCCCTCGGAGCGCACGCGCGGCAGGTCTTGCGGGCTGGGGTCCAGCACCAGATCCACCTCGCCCGAGAGCAGCGCGGCCATGCGCGTGGCCACCGCCTTCACCGGCGTGTAGATCACCTCGGTTACGTTGCCCTCTGATTTTCCCCACCAGTTCGGGTTGCGCGTGAGCACCAGCTTTTGGTCGGGCTGCCATTCCTTCAACACAAACGGGCCAGTGCCGTTGGCGTTGCGGTGCGCAAAGTTTTCATCTTGCGTCTTGATGTCCTTGGGCGCGGTCGAGTTGTTCTTTTCGGACCAGGCCTTGCTCATCATGCGCAGCTCGGTGAGCTGGTTCAGCAGCACCGGGTTGGGGTCTTTGGTGATGATGTCGATGGTGTTGGCGTCCACCTTCACCACCTTGTCGATGCCCTGGGCGTAGATGCCGAAGTTCGAGGTTTTGGACATCGCACGTTCGATCGAGAACACCGCGTCGTCGGCCGAGAAGGTGGAGCCGTCGTGAAACTTCACGCCGGTGCGCAGGTTCAGGCGCAACTGCGTCGGCGTGACCTGCTTCCACGCTGTGGCCAGGATCGGCTCGGGCTTGAAGGTCTTGCTGTTGTAGTACACCAGCGACTCGTACACCGCCGCATGAATGCCGTTGGACAGTGCGTTGTTCTGCGAGTGAATGTCCCAGGTGGGGATGTCGCTGGCGCTGGTCCATTTGAAGGTCTTCGCCTGCAGGCCGCTGGCGGCCAGGGTGAGCGCTGCAGACAAAGCCAGCAGCCGGAAGTTCAAGAGACGTGAATGCATGGAGGTATCCCTGAAAGAAAGTACACGCAGGGACTATGCAACAAACGTTCCCGTACCCGAACCGGGGTAACCCGAACCGAGGGCGCCAACGGTATTCAGGTCAAGGCGCAGGCACCGCACTCTCCAGCTTCAGCGCGCCGTACCACGCGGTGAGCGCACTGCGCGTGTTGTCCGTGTCCGTCATGAGCGCCACCACACGCAGCGGCCCGGGCTCCTCGCCGAACGCCTGCCGAAAATCGGCCTGCACATCGCGCACGTGGTCACGCCAGTTGCCGAGCTCGCTCGTGCCGCTGTCGAGCACCAGTTTGCGAATGCGATCGGTGCGCGGATTCACCACCACGGTGCCCGGCGCCTCCTTGTTGCCCCACACATAAATCAGCGTCGCGTAGGGCAACTCTTCCCCCGTGAGCAGGCGGCTCATCTCGGAAAGTCGGTGCATCTTCGGCGACCAGCGCGTGCGATCCCCCTCAAACCCCAGAAGCACCCCCACCGGCGAGTCTGAAGCGTCTGCAGCGGCCAGATCGGCATTCAAGGGCAACGCGTCCGCCTTCCATGAAAACGCCAGACGCCCCGGGGCAGAAAGCGTGGGCTCGAACCGCCGCCGCAGGATGCTCACCGAGTTGTCCGCCTTCACGCGCAAGGCTGGCCGCCCAAGCACATTCATCGGTTCATAGACCACATAGCGCTTGCCCGGCAGGGCAAACGGCTGCCACGCCAAGGTGCTGGGTGGAGTGGTCAACAACCGCTCCGCTGCCCGGGTCAAGGCCAGCTGCTGGCGCCCGGCCATGGCGGCCTCAATTTCGCCATCAACCGCTTCAGGCGGCGCCGAACAAGCCGGCAAAAGCAGAACCAGTGCCAGGAGCAAACCAAGCCTCTTCCCATGGCTGGGCGTACTCGGAAAAAACAAGTTGAGGATCATGTTGCGAACAGATCAAAAATGATAAAAAAGAACTCAATGATCTGCAATTTTGTAATTTTTTTGAATTAAATTTCAAAGCCGAAGCCTGCCATCGGGCTTCCGTGGCTAATCCGCCAGGGCCAACCAGCCATGCGGGTCTGACGCGTTCAAACCACTTCACAAACGGAGGACTCATGTTCAAAAAAGTTTTCGCCAGCTTGCTGGCCTTGCTCACGGCAGCCAGCTTCGCGGCGGTCGACATCAACAAGGCCACGGTGGCCGACCTGGACAGCATCAAGGGCATCGGCCCCAGCACATCCGCCAAGATGCTCGACCAGCGCAAGACCGCACCCTTCAAGGACTGGGCCGATTTGATCCAGAGGGTACCCGGCATTGGTGACAAACGCGCGGCGAAACTCTCAGCTCAAGGCCTGACCGTGAACGGTGATGCGTTCAAACACAGCGACGCAAAACCTGTGGAGAGCAAAACAACGGCAAGGAAAACTGCTGTACCCAAGTGAGCCAGCGCTTGCTCAAACGCCCTTAGTGCGGACCAACGCCCTACGTTCAATCACCCATGGACGGGCGAAGGTGCGCAAGAAACGCCCGATGAATTCCATCGGGCGTTTTCGTTTGTCGCGATAGATGTGCCTACGGCTGCGAACCAATACTCGTTGCGGTACTATGCACCCCGTGAAGCGCATTGCCCTATTTCTGTTGATGGTTGTCTTGCAGTCCCAGCTCAACTGGGCTGCCACGGCTACCTTTACCCATCACAGTTCTGGCTTGCCGGCCCAACAGACGGAACACCATCGATTCGAGTGCTCGACCGACGTTGCATCTGACGGGATGGTCACGCTCGAAGAATCTGTTGGCCAGCTAAGCGACTCTCGTGGGGAATGTGACCACTGCCACTCCCACGGCGCCACAGCTCTACCATCAACGCGCCTCTTGCCCAGCAACCACGCAGTGCACGCTGCTGCTGTTGGCCCCGTCACCAGCGGGCCTGAGGTAGATCAGGCAAGGCCCGAGCGGCCGCGATGGACTCCCCTCGCCTGATTCGGCGCGGCGGGTTTTCACACTAAGCACTGCTGCTTGAAGCGTTTGGCGCCATGCCAAACGCAGTCGCGCCACCCTTGCCCTTCCTGTTCGCACGCTGCGGCGAGCGATCCCACATCAAGGAGATGTCGATGTCTCGACACATCAGAAAAAGAACTTCAGCGCATTTGATGGCATTAAAAACCATCCTTCCCATGAGCGTGGCCGTGATCGGTCTTGCCGCCTGTTTGCCTGCTTGGTCCCAGGACTCACTTTCAGTCCGCTCGGCGATCAGCGCGGTTGAAACCACTGGTCCGCTGACCCTGCAGCAAGCGTTGGCTCTGGCCATGTCATCAAACGCCGAACTGACAGTTGCACAACGTGAGCTTGACGCCGCAGAAGGCCCCGTACTTCAGGGTGGCACGCGGCCAAACCCTGCGTTGTCAGTGCAGTTGGAGGATCAGCGGAAAGCAACCCGTACCACCACCTTTCAAATTAGCCAGGCGATAGAGCTGGGCGGAAAACGCAGAGCCCGTATCGACGCCGCCGAGCGCAATCGCGACATTGCCGCAGCCGATCTGGCCGCGCGACGCGCGGAGGTCAGAAGCACCGTGGTGCTGGCTTTCCGCGACGTGCTGCTAGCACAAGAACGCATCAAGCTTGCTGCTGAAACCACAGAGCTCGCAAGGCGGGGCAGCCAGGCCGCAGGTAGACGGGTGCAAGCCGGCAAGGTCTCACCGGTGGAGGAAACCAAAGCCAAGATCGCCGAAGCCACGGCGGGCTTGGATACGTTGCAGGCACAGTCTGAATTGATGCTGGCGCGTCAACGGCTGGCCGCTACTTGGGGCAGCGCTTACCCGAGATTCGAGCGCGCAGAGCCACCCATCGGAACTGCGACAGAACTCCCTCCGCTGCCAACTACAGAGAGCCTCATGTCGCGCTTGGCATCGTCGCCGAGCTTGCAACGCGTGAAGAGCAACGTGGCGCTTCGGCAGGCTATCGTGCGTGTTGAAAACAGCAAGGCAACGGCCGACGTCACGGTCAGCATGGGTGTTCAGCGAGATGCGCAATCTGGCCGAAATCTGGCCGTGGTGGGTTTGAGCATCCCATTTGGTGTTTTCGACCGCAACCAGGGCAACATCTTGGAGGCGCTCAAGCGCGAAGAGAAGGCTCGAGACGAGTTGGCGTTGACAGAACTTCAACTGCGCACGTCCGTACTGCAAGCACACGCGCGGCTCGAGGCTTCGCGCATCGAGGCTCAAACGATCCGCGACTCGGTGTTGCCTGGCGCACAGACGGCCTATGACGCTGCAACCAAAGGGTTCGAACTCGGCAAGTTCGATTTCCTTGATGTGCTGGACGCGCAACGCACCTTGTTTCAGGCGCGCGCTCAATACCAGCGCGCCAGCGGCGAAGCACAGCGCCTCGCCATCGACATCGACCGTCAACTAGGCGATTCGACTGACAGCGACGCCACTCCAACCTCAACAATCCCCACATCCCCCGCCCAGCGCTAGGAGAGATCATCATGAACACCCAACCAAGCCAACAGAAACCCAAAACCAAGCAATTTGTGCTGATCGGGATCGTGGTCGCCATCGGATTGGCCTTGGGCGCTGTGCTTTTGAGCAGCGGCAAGTCGCAGCCCGCGGGCGGCGAAGATGCCCACGGCGCTCACGCAGAAGCCGAAGGTCACGATGAGAAAGAGCATCACGGCGAGGCCAAGAAAGATGGACATGCCGACGAAAAAGATCACGCGGATGAGGAGCACCATGAAACCACGACTGCCGCTCCTGCGAAAGGCCCGAACGGTGGACGGCTGTTCGCCGCTGGCGATTTCGGGCTGGAGCTGACCATCTTCGAGACTGGGGTGGAGCCACAGTTTCGGATCTACACCTATCGCGACGGCAAACCAACTGACCCGGCTCAAGTTCAAGCAACCGTGTCGGTTGAGCGCCTGGGCCGCAAACCGCAGGTCGTTGCGTTCACGAAGGAAGGCAACTACCTGAAAGGGGATGCTGTGGTCGAGGAGCCACACTCTTTTGCTGTGCGCATCGAAGCGCAAGAAACGGGTAATACGCACGAATTCAAGTTCGAACAAGTAGAAGCCCGCGTGACGATGAATGAGGCCCAACTCAAGGCAAACGGCGTTGAGATTGGTGCCGTTGGGCCGGCGCGCATCAAGACTGCGCTGCAATTGCAAGGTGAAGTGCGATTGAACGAGGACCGTACCGTGCATGTGGTGCCGCGACTGACAGGCCTTGTTGAATCGGTATCGGCCAATGCCGGCGATCGGGTTCGACGCGGCCAAGTTCTTGCTGTGCTGTCAAGCCAAAGTCTCGCCGATCAGCGCAGTGAGTTGCTGGCAGCACAGAAGCGACTGGGCCTGGCGCGCACGACACTGGAACGAGAGAAAAAGCTGTGGGACGAAAAGATATCGGCCGAGCAAGACTACCTGCAAGCTCGTCAGGTATTTGCCGAAGCTGAGATTGCCGAACAGTCTGCGCGTCAGAAGCTCGCATCCCTCGGCGCCGTGGCTGTAGCGACACCTACTCCAGGCAGTTTGACGCGGTATGAAGTGCGCTCGCCCATCGACGGTGTGATCACCGACAAGAAAATTTCGGTTGGCGAGGTGGTGCGGGAAGACTCCAACATCTTCATCGTGGCTGATCTCAGTTCGGTGTGGATCGAAATGACGGTTTATGCCAAAGACCTCAATGCGGTGATGTTGGGCCAGCAAGCCACGGTGAAGGCCACGTCTTTTGAGGCTCAGGCGGTGGGCAAGGTCTCTTATGTCGGCAATCTCGTTGGTGAGCAGACGCGCGCGGCCACCGCCCGCATGGTGCTGCCCAATCCCAAAGGCTTGTGGCGGCCAGGTCTGCCCGTCAACGTCGAACTGACGGCCGAGGAAGTCGAGGTACCGCTGGCGATTGCCGTCGATGCGGTGCAATCCTTGCGGGATTGGACTGTCGTTTTCGGTCGCTACGGCGAGCAGTTCGAAGCCCGTCCGCTGACGCTGGGTCGCAGCGATGGAAAGATGGTGGAGGTATTGAGCGGCTTGGAGGCCGGTGAGCGCTACGCCTCACGCAACAGCTTTCTTGTCAAGGCGGACATTGGCAAAGCCGGTGCCAGCCACGACCATTGACAGATATCGGGAGCATCACATGAAACAGATCACCGCTATCTTCAGCCCACATCGGCTTGAGCAAGTTGAGCAGGCACTGCATGCGCTTCCCAACCTGCCAGGATTCACGCTGCATGCCGCTCGTGGCCATGCTCGCGGCCACGGTGCTGGACACAAGTTCACGCCCGACGAATGGAACCCGGACGCCCACGACAAGTTGGTGCTTGTGATGTTTTGTGCTGACGACGACGCCATGGAGATGCTGAACGTCATTTGCCGCGCAGCCCGCACGGGCAATGCCGGCGACGGGATGATCGCCATGACCGAGCTTGTTGATCTTGTGCGCATCCGCACTGGCGAACGCGGCGATGCCGCAGCCTGACGAAAGAATTTCTCATGTTTGAAAAACTCATACGCTTCGCCATCGATCAGCGGTGGCTGGTGATGCTTATGGTGCTGGGAATGGCCGCCCTGGGGGCTTACAACTACCAGCGCCTGCCCATCGACGCAGTTCCGGACATCACCAATGTGCAGGTGCAGGTCAATACCGCAGCACCGGGCTACTCGCCACTGGAGTCGGAGCAGCGCATTACCTTTCCAGTCGAAACGGCGATGGCTGGTCTGCCCGATTTGGAGCAAACCCGATCCATCTCGCGCTACGGCCTGTCGCAAGTCACCGTGATCTTCAAGGACGGTACCGACATCTATTTCGCAAGGCAGCTCGTCAACGAACGCATCCAGGAGGCAAAAGACAAGCTGCCGCCGGGCATTGCGCCTGCGATGGGACCCATTTCATCGGGACTCGGCGAGATCTACATGTGGACAGTGGAAAGCGAGCCTGGCGCTTTGAAGGCCGACGGCACGCCATACACGGCCACCGATCTGCGCGAGATCCAGGACTGGATCATCAAACCACAATTGCGCAACGTGCCGGGCGTGACGGAAATCAACACCATTGGAGGTAACGCCAAGGAGTTCCAGGTTGCCCCGGACACCAGCAAACTGATGGCGCACGGCCTGTCGCTTGCCGACCTGGTAGAGGCGCTGGAACGCAACAACGCAAGCGTTGGCGCTGGCTACATCGAACGCAGCGGAGAGCAGTACCTGATTCGCGCGCCCGGGCAGGTCAGCAACATCGCAGATATTGAAAACATCGTGATTGGAACTCCCCAGGGGGTGCCGCTGCGCGTGGCTGATGTCGCCAAAGTGCTCATTGGAAAAGAGCTTCGCACAGGAGCTGCCACGGAGAACGGCCGTGAAGTCGTGCTCGGCACGGTGTTCATGCTGCTGGGCGAGAACAGCCGCATCGTCTCGCAGGCTGTCGACAAGCGCATGGCAGAGATCAACAAAAGCTTGCCCGCTGGAGTGACGGCGACAACCGTCTATGACCGAACCGTGTTGGTGGACAAAGCCATCGCCACGGTGAAGAAAAACTTGATCGAAGGCGCGCTGCTGGTCATTGCCATCCTGTTCTTGTTTTTGGGCAACATTCGCGCTGCTCTGCTCACTGCCATGGTCATCCCGCTGGCCATGTTGTTCACATTCACAGGCATGGTGACCAACAAGGTCAGCGCAAACCTGATGAGCCTGGGAGCACTTGATTTCGGCATCATCATCGATGGCGCTGTCGTGATCGTCGAGAACTGCGTGCGTCGATTGGCGCACGCGCAAGGAATCGCGGGTCGACCCCTGACACGCAACGAACGCTTTCACGAGGTGTTTGAAGCATCGAAGGAGGCCCGCCGGCCGCTGCTGTTCGGGCAGTTGATCATCATGGTTGTCTACCTCCCGATTTTTGCGCTGACCGGCGTCGAGGGAAAGATGTTTCACCCGATGGCCTACACCGTCGTGGCTGCCTTGCTGGGGGCGATGATTCTTTCAGTCACCTTCATTCCAGCGGCTGTGGCGCTGTTCATCGGCAACAAGGTCGACGAGAAAGAGAACAGGCTCATGGTCTGGGCCAAGCGCGGCTATCGACCCATGTTGGGCTGGGCGATGTTGAACAAGCCACTCGTGCTGACCATCGCCGCCGTGTCGGTGGCACTCAGTGGCCTTATCGCCACCCGCATGGGCAGCGAGTTCATCCCGAGCTTGAACGAAGGAGATGTGGCCTTGCATGCCCTGCGAATACCGGGCACCAGCCTGACCCAGGCCATTGAGATGCAGAGCGAACTTGAACGGGTCGTCAAGAGCTTCCCTGAGGTTGACAAGATCTTCGCGAAGATCGGAACAGCCGAGATTGCGACCGATCCAATGCCCCCCAACGTGGCCGACAACTTCGTGATGCTCAAGCCCATTTCGGAGTGGCCCGATCCATCGCGCAGCAAGGAGGACCTGGTCGCTGCAATGCAGGTGGCCGTGATGAAAATCCCCGGCAACAACTACGAGTTCACTCAGCCCATCCAGATGCGCTTCAACGAGTTGATCTCCGGCGTGCGCAGCGACGTCGCGGTCAAGGTGTTCGGTGATGACATGGATGTGATGAATGCCACGGCTGCGGAAATTTCAGAGGTGTTGGAGAGCATCCCAGGAGCTGCCGACGTGAAAGTGGAGCAAACAACCGGCCTGCCGATGCTGACGTTGAACATTGACCGCAGCAAGGCCTCGCGGCTGGGCCTCAATGTCAACGACATCCAGGAGGCGTTGTCGATTGCGGTGGGTGGCCGTGAAGCTGGCTTGGTGTTTCAGGGCGATCGGCGCTTCGATATTCTCGTGAGACTGCCCGACGAGGCACGTGGCAATCTTGATGCCATCCGCCGCATTCCCATCCGCCTGCCCATTGCCGACGGTGCGGTGGGACTTCCTGGTTATGTACAGCTGGGTGATGTTGCATCGTTGGACATTGCGCCTGGGCCCAATCAGATCAGCCGAGAAGACGGCAAGCGGCGCGTCGTCGTCACAGCCAACGTGCGTGGTCGTGACATCGGCTCGTTTGTTACCGAAGCCCAAGCGAAGCTGGACGCACAGGTCAAGGTACCCACCGGCTACTGGACCACCTGGGGTGGCACGTTCGAGCAGTTGCAGTCTGCCGCCAAGCGCCTGCAAATCGTGGTGCCGGTTGCGCTGCTGCTCGTCTTCGTGCTCCTCTTCGTGATGTTTGGCAACATCAAGGACGGCTTGCTCGTCTTCACCGGCGTACCTTTTGCACTGACGGGAGGCATCGTCGCACTCTGGTTGCGCGACATACCTCTGTCGATATCGGCAGGGGTCGGCTTCATCGCGCTGTCGGGCGTGGCCGTGCTCAACGGTCTGGTGATGATCTCTTTCATCCGGTCACTTAGGGATAACGGTATGCCCCTTGACCAGGCGATCGATGAGGGCGCGCTTACCCGTCTGAGACCCGTTCTGATGACCGCGCTCGTGGCTTCTTTGGGCTTCGTCCCAATGGCGTTGGCCACGGGTACTGGCGCCGAGGTGCAGCGCCCTCTGGCCACTGTGGTGATCGGCGGCATCCTCTCCTCGACAGTTCTTACGCTGTTGGTGCTCCCATTGCTGTACCGACTGGCCCATTGGCGTGAGGCACAACCAGCCGAACAGGTCACGGCGGAATGGACGCCGCCCGACGGCGCAAAGTCTCCAGCATGAAGATGCGGCTATCAGTTACAGCAGTGGCTTCGAGTTCCTGGAGAGGCGTGAGAAATCGCCATGGCTGTAGGTTGATGGAGTCGGTGAGCCCTTTCGCCGGCTAGCGCAGCCACAAGCAGAAGCGCCCGATGAGATTCATCAGGCGTTTCTGTTTGTTGGTAGGACCATGTCCTGTCAATTGAAGTAGCCCGTGATTCACCTCAGACGGTCCCATGTTGAATCTATGGATGGCCAATCGATATTGGCGGACGACGACTGAACAAGGATGCAGTGCACTACATGTCTCGGTTACTCCTGGTATTTCTCCTCCACCTATTGCCGCTTCAAATGACTTGGGGTGCGGCCGCAGCCTATTGCGGCCACGCACAGGGGTGTGAATCGGGCCACTTTGGCCATCACTCACACCAGCATTTGGTAGCGGGGTCGGGTGAAGATTCCTCTGCACCAGAAGACCACGAGTCCGGGTCGGTGGCCGAAGACCCTGATTGCTGCCTTCACCATCTGGGTTGCGGCGAACCACTGATCCAGGGGCTTGCGAATTTAGTTGCCGATCCCTTGGGCGATCTTTTCTTACTCGAAGACGTTCATGAAAACAGCTGTCCCCCGACCTGCATCGAGCGTCCCAAGTGGACCCTTGCCGCATGATTCGGCGCGGGCATTCTCTTCTTCAGGCTTAGATCACTGACGACTGGAGCCTCACCGAATCTTCCCAAGCCGTTGTTTTTTGCAACCAGGGGAATTCGATGCGAGAGAGGTTGCTGGCCATGACCAGCGCGCTGAGTCCTTTGACGCAGACCGGACTGGCGCAGGACTTTGAGCGCGCTCAGTACGAAGACTCAGCTGAGGCCACCCTGGGCGCGTCGACAACCCGTACCTGTCTCGCAGAAATTCCCCAACGACACAGAGCAAAACCCTTGCGTATCGCAAGCGCCTTGCGGGCGCCACTTGCCGGGCTGACCCACACCATTGCCTGGAATGCGCCGCCTGAAAGTGCGACCAACCCCACACTCTAGGAACTCAACCCATGGACTTCCTGACCCCCGAGCGGCGAGCCGAAATTCGAGTGATCGCTGAAAAGCAGCAGAAAACGTATCGCCAGATGCTTGTCGCGAACAAGAACAAAACATTTGCAATCCATGCAATTCGTACCCTGCACGGGCAAATCGATGCCCTTGTTGCAACAGTAGAAAGGAGAGGCGATGTGCGCTTCGACTGCAAGCCAGGGTGCAGCTACTGCTGTCACTTCCGCATTGAAGTTGTTGCACCAGAGGTGTTCATCCTGGCGCGCAGATTGAGCACGCTTCCCATGGAGCGTCTTGAAATCCTGACTGAGCGGCTGCGCGACCATGTCGACAAGGCTCAGGGGGTTCGGAGAGAGAACTTTTCGCTCTCATGCCCCTTGCTTGAAGACGGTCGTTGCTCAGCCTATGAGGACAGGCCATCCATTTGCCGGAAGTACTTGTCCTTGGATGTCGAGGAATGCAAGAAGCCTGGCGTGAGCGCCCCTGAGGATGGTGAGGTAGTGCTCAAGTCGTCGGCCCTGATCAGTGGGACGCGAGAAGCGTACGCAAAGACCAAAATGCCCCTTCACGTTCATGAGCTTGGGCAAGCGCTCTTGATTGCCTTGACGGATCCGTCTTGCGAGCAACGTTGGTATGACGGAGAGGTTGTTTTTCCCGTCATTCCTGAGGCGGAGATGCCTGCGGCAAGTTGAAAATGCCACGCGCTGATCCTCTGCGAACGCGGCGCCTGTTCAACCAATAGCAGAGGTGGCGGGATCAGGCCTGCTGGGACAAGGCATCTGGGCGAGCGTTGGGTGACTTGTAGGCAAGCAAGCGCAGCGCATTGGCGACGACAACCAGCGTTGACCCCTCGTGGAACAGCACGGCGGTGGCGATGCCCATGCCGAAAATGGTGGCGGGAATCA
>QBMB01000059.1:0-12129 GCA_003241965.1 Burkholderiales bacterium
CCCATACCCCTGCCCCCACCCGCAGCCGACCCGCCATCGAAGTCGATGTGGTGATGCGGCGCGAGCCCATCAGCGGTCCCATGAGCCGCTGGCAGCCCTTTCGCTGGGTGCTGGCCGACGTGCTGCTGCGCGGCAGTCCCGACGAGACAGAGGCGGAAGGTGTGGAGCACGACCACGAGCCGCAAGCGGTGGAGCCCGTCGATGCAACGGAGGAGCAGGGCTCCACCACCCACTGGCTGTTCCCGCGTTTTCGCGTGATGCTGTTCCGCGACGACGCCGAAGGCTATTTTCTGAACCTCACCAGCCCGCAGCCGTGCTTCTGGGTCTTCTGGCGCGCCGACGAAGCCCGCCTGCTCGACGGTGAGCCCATGGCGGTGCCGCAGATCGTCACACTGAGCTACCACGACGCCGGCCGCTGGCTCGACGCCCAGGAGCGCGTGGACCAGGTGCCCGCCGCGCCCGAGGTGGTGGACTGGATGCGCGGTTTCGTGGACACGACCTACCAGCCCGAACCCAAGCGCCGCCAGCGCCCCGAGAGTTTCAAGCCCTTGACCGACCGCTTCGGCCAACCGGTGCGCATCAGCACCGAAAAGCCGCGCGGCGGTGGTCAGCCACCCCGACAGTGACCATGGCCGACGACGACAACAACTTCTTCTCGCGCTGGTCGCGCCGCAAGGTGCAGGTGCGCACAGGCGAACCTTTGCCGGCCGAAGAGCCACCGGTTCAACCCGCCGCCGTGGTGTTGCCGGCTGCCGTGGTCGCGCCCGACCCCGCTGCCACGCCGGCCGAACCCGAACCACCCTCGGCCCTCACGCTGGACGACGTGGCCCGCCTCACGCCCGAGTCCGACTACGCGGCCTTTGTGGCCAAAGGCGTGTCGCCCGATGTGCGCAATGCCGCGGTGAAGAAGCTCTTCACCGATCCGCACTACAACATCATGGACGGGCTGGACATCTACATCGACGACTACTCCAAGCCGAGTCCACTCTCGGCGGCGGACATGGCGAAGATGGTGGGTGCGCAATTCCTGAAACTGGTGGACGACCCGAACGAGGTGAAGCCGCCCGCCACCGTGACCACAGCGCCGCAGACCGAGCCGCCCACCGAGGTGGCCCAAGCCGCGCCAGAGGCCACCGAGGCCCTGCCAGACGACAACAACGACACCCCCGCCCCCGAGACACCGGACCCCCACGATGACCACGCTGATCTGCAATTGCAACCAGACCATGCCCCTGAACCCGAAGGTTCTGGGCGAGGCCCTGGATGAAGACCTGACCCTGCACACCACGCTGTGCCGCCGCGACGCCCCGGCGTTCCAGCGCGCCGTGCGCAGCAACGAAGACCTGGTGGTGGCCTGCACCCAGGAAAGCCGCCTCTTCACCGAACTCTCCGAGCAGACCGAGGGCGCGGTGTCGCTCGACGTGCGGCCGATCAAGTTCGTCAACATCCGCGAAACCGGCGGCTGGAGCCGCGAGGCGCAAGACGCCACGCCCAAGATGGCTGCGCTGCTGGCCGCCGCGCGCCTGCCCGACGCCGAGCCTGTGCCCACCGTCACCTACAAAAGCACGGGCCGCCTCTTGATCATCGGCGCGCTGCAAGACGCCGAACGCGTGGCCGATCTTGTGTCGGACACATTGGAGGTCAGTTTGTTTTCCACCGGTGGCAAGGGCATGCAGAACCGCCGTTACCCGGTGATGGCGG
Source organism: Burkholderiales bacterium (assembly GCA_003241965.1). Taxonomy (GTDB): domain Bacteria; phylum Pseudomonadota; class Gammaproteobacteria; order Burkholderiales; family Burkholderiaceae_C; genus Hydrogenophaga. The sequence goes on from QBMB01000059.1 coordinate 1,702, forward strand.
GCGACCTCAGTGAGGTGCGTGGCTGGCTCGGCGCGTTCACCGTGGACTGGACCACGAACAACCCGATCGACCTGGACCTCTGCACCCGCTGCAACGCCTGCGTGGCCGTCTGCCCCGAAGGCGCCATTGGTCTGGACTACCAGATCGACATGGACAAGTGCAAGAGCCACCGCGCCTGCGTGAAGGCTTGTGAAGCGGTGGGCGCGATCAATTTCCAGCGCGACGCGCAAGAGCACAGCGAAACCTTCGACATGGTGCTCGACCTGCGCGCCTTGCCCGCCTTCGAGCAGCACGCGCACCCCCAGGGCTATTTCCATCTGGCCAGCGGCATCGACAACGCCGCCGGCATGGCCACCGTGCTCAAGTTGCGCGAGCTGGTGGGCGAGTTCGAGAAGCCGAAGTTTTTCACCTACAAACAAAAGCTCTGCGCGCACGGCCGCAACGAAACCGTGGGCTGCAACGCCTGCGTGGAAGTCTGCTCGGCGCTGGCCATCAGCAGCGATCTGAAAAGAAACCAGATCGTCGTCAACCCCAACCTGTGCGTGGGCTGCGGCGCCTGCACCACCGTGTGCCCCACCGGCGCGTTGTCCTACGCCTATCCGCGTGCCAGCGAGCAGGGCGTGAAGCTGCGCACCCTGCTGGCCACCTACGCCAAGGCCGGTGGCCAGAACGCCGCCTTGCTGTTGCACAGCCAGGAAGCCGGCACGGCGCTGGTGAACGAGCTGGGCCGCGCTGCTTCGCTGGACAAAAAAGTGCGTGGCGTGCCCGCCCGCGTGATCCCGCTGCCGCTGTGGCACACCGCCTCCATCGGGCTGGATGTGTGGCTCTCGGCCTTTGCTTACGGCGCCTCGCAGGTGTGGGTGCTCATGACCGGCGAAGAAGCGCCGCAGTACCGCGCAGCGGTGCGCGACCAGCTGGCGGTGGCGCAGGCCCTCGTCACCGGTCTGGGTTACAGCGGACAACACTTCCGCCTCATCGAAACCCGCGACGCAAAAGCGCTGGACGCCGCGCTGGTCGGTGCCCCGGCGCAGACCGTCAAGCGCCGCGCCACCTTCGCCATCCAGGCCGAGAAGCGCGCCACGGTGGAGCTGGCCATCGACCACCTGTTGCAGGACAGCGCAGCACAGCGCCCCGCCATGGAAGCCATCGCGCTGCCCGGCGCTTCGCTGCTGGGCACGATCTCGGTGAACAAGGACACCTGCACGCTCTGCCTGAGCTGCGTGAGCGCCTGCCCGGCCAGTGCGCTGCAGGACAACACCGAACGCCCGCAACTGCGCTTCATCGAAAAGAACTGCGTGCAGTGCGGCCTGTGCGCCAGCACCTGCCCGGAAGACGCCATCACGCTGCAGCCGCGCCTGCTGCTCGGCGAGCAGCGCAAGCAGTTGCGCGTGCTCAACGAGGCCCAGCCCTACCACTGCATCCGCTGCGCCAAACCCTTCGGCACGCTCAAGGGCATCGAGGTCATGCTGGGCAAGCTCGCGGGACACTCCATGTTCCAGGGCGAAGCGCTGGAGCGCCTGAAGATGTGCGGTGACTGCCGCGTGGTGGACCTGTACTCCAATCCGGGCGAGACCCGCATCACCGATCTCTGAACGCCCATGAACAACAGCATTCCGATCACGTCCGCCCTGGACGAAGAAACCGCCCGCGCCGAGGTCTATGGCCTGCTGGCCGCGCTGTACTACGCGCCCCCGACGCCCGAGCTCATGGCCCAGCTGCGCGTGGCCGTGACCGAAGCGCCCGCCGCCGGTGGTTTTCTGGAAGAGCCCTGGCGCGATGTGGTGGCCATGGCCCGCGAGCTCGACGACGCGGCCGTGATCGCCGAATACAACGCACTCTTCGGTGGCGTGGGCAAGCCCGAGGTCTACCTGTTCGGCTCGCACTACCTCAGCGGTTTCCTGAACGAAAAGCCGCTGGCCGCCCTTCGCACCGATCTGGCTGCGCTGGGTCTCGGCCGCGACGACACCATGTCCGAAACCGAAGACCACGTGGCTTACCTGTGCGAGGTGATGCGCTATTTGATCGCCGGCGACGATGTGGAGGTGGCCAACCTCACCCAACAACAGAAGTTCTTCACCACCCACCTGCAGCCCTGGGTGATGCGCATGTGCGACGACATCGCGGCACACCCCAAGGCCCGTTTCTACGCCACGCTGTCGGCGTTCACGCGGGCGTTTGTGGGGGTGGAGGCGCAGGGATTCGACATGCTGGCCTGAGTTGGGTCGGATTTCGCTCAGCTGGGTGGGCGAAGGCTGCTGGGCTGGGCGCGCGTTCTCCGGCCTTGCTCGCGGGCGCCGCCACCGGCCTGACGCGAGGTGCATGAACGAAACGCACCGAAGGAATACCCCGAGGAATCAGAGCCCCGCAGGCCGCCCATCATTCGTCGGCGGGGCCGACGGCGCAAGCGGCTCGGTGGACAAACGCACGGTGAAAACCGCGCCAAGCCCATCAACGCGGTTGGCCGCCGAGATGGTGCCGCCGTAGCGCTCCACCAGGCCCTGGCTGATCCACAGCCCCAGGCCATTGCCGTCGTTCTTCGTCGTGAAGAAAGGACGGAACAAACGCTCCTGCGCCTCTGCGCTCAGGCCGTGACCGGAATCCTCCACCCGCAAGAACGCGCCACCCGCGTGCACCCCGTGCGAACCCTCGGGCACCCAGTCTTGTGTGACCAGCTTCAGCACACCACCTTGCGGCATGGCCTGGATCGCGTTGATCAGCAGGTTGATGATCACCTGCTGAAGCTCCTGCCGGTTGCAAGCCACACGCCGTGTGCCCCGCAGGTCGCGCTGCACCTTGATGTGGGTCTGCGTGAGCAGATGCCCCACCAGCACCAGGCAGTCGTTGACCGTGCGGTTCAGATCGAGCTGCTCCACGTAGCCCGCGTATTCGGTGGGCCGCGCGTACTGCAGCAGCTGCGTGACGATCAGGCGCATGCGCTCGATCTGTTCGTCCAGCAGTTGCAGCTCGCCACGCACCGGCTGTGCGTGCGCGCCCAGGGTCTCGCGCATGAGGTCCAGGTTGCCCTGCATCACCGCAATGGGGTTGTTGATCTCGTGCGCGATGCTGGCGGTGAGCTGGCCGATGGCGGCGAGTTTTTCGCTCTTCACCAGTTGCTGCTGAGCCATCTGCAGCGAGGCGTTGCTGCTCTGCAGTTCGAGCGTGCGCTCGGCCACCTTGTGGTCCAGCTCTTCACCCCAGCGTTGCAGCGCGGCGGTCTTGTCGTCGATCACGTCGAGCAGTTCGTCCAGGTGCACGGCCAGCGCGCCGAGCTCGTCGCGCGCTGAGAGCTCGCCCACGCGGGCCTGCGACTGGCCCTCTTCCACCAGCTGCATGGTGCGGTTCATGCGCTGCACGGGCTGGAAGATGCTGCGCGCCCAGCGCAGCGAGAACCAGGCCGAGAGCGCCATCACTCCCAGGAAGATCAAGCCCATGGCCGCGAGCATGGCGTAGCGCACCAGGCGAAACGGCGCTTCGGTGAAGCCCACGTAGAGCATGCCGATGCGTGCGCCGGTGGCGTCCTGCAGCGGCTGGTAGGCCGACACGTACCAGTCGTTCACCACGAAGGCGCGGTCCAGCCAGGTGTTGCCACGGCCCAGCACCGCGTCGCGCACCGCTTGCGACACGCGCGTGCCGATGGCGCGCTGGTCTTGAAACAGTCGCACGTTGGTGGTGATGCGCACGTCGTCCATGAAGAGCGTGGCCGTGCCCTGGCTGCCGAAGGGCAGGGCGCCTTCGGGGTAGACGATGCGGTTGATGTGGTCGATGAAGTCGAGGTTCTGGTTCAGCAGCAGGCCACCGCTGAGCAGCGCGATGGTCTTGCCCGCCGCATCACGAACCGGGTGGGTGGACAGCACAACCATGGCGCGGTTCTCGGCCTCGCGCGTGTCGGGCGCGGCGTTGCGCGTGGCCACCAGTGCAATGCGCAGGCGCGGCATGAGGTGGGGTGCCAGTGCGTCCAGTGCCTCGGGCGTGAGCTGCAGCAGGCGGGCCCTCGCCGCCGGGCCCGGTGCCTGCAGCGATCCCCGGATGGCCACGGGCATGGTCGGTATCGGTTCGGCCGCATCGCGGCTGCTCAGGCCGGGGGGCGCGGCGCGCGCCAGCGGTCGCCCTTGCGGGTCGTAGAGCACCAGGAAGTCCAGCCCGAGCTGTTCACGGGCCAGTGCCATCTGGTCGTTCACGAAGCCCGGTGCCTGGGGCTTTGCCGGACGCAGCGCCGCGTACAGCGCCTGCGAGTTGGCCACACCTTGCGTTCCCGAGCCGACTTCGCTGAGCACCTGCTCGAAGTAACCGTGTGCCACCGCCAGGTCGCTGCGCACCTTGGTGATCAGCAGCCGGTCGTAGGCCACGTTGCCCCACAGCGCCAGCGCGATCACCAGCATCGGAAACGCCACCAGCAAGGGCAGCAAGGCCATGGCCAGCAGCTTGTTGCGCACCGAGCCCGCGAGCCAGTTGGGGGTACGCCAGATCGTCATTGGAGGCGGCGTGACTCAGCCCAGAGATGCCGCGGAACCGGCTTTGCCGGGCCGCAGGCATCGCCCCCTTGAGGGGGTCGCGCGAAGCGCGGCGGGGGTGCCTTCACAAAGTGCCCCACTCGGCCACACGGCGCTCCAGGGTGCGGCGCGACACGCCCAGCAGGTGGGCTGCGCGTGTCTTGTCGCCCTGGACCGAGTCGAGCACGGTGAGGATGTGCAGCTTCTCCATGGCGTGCAGGTCGGTCGGCGCGGCGCTGGTTTCGGGCCGACGAACTTCTCCCGGGTACAGCGCCGACACATTGAGGCTGCCCAGGATCAGCGATCGCTCGATGAGGTTGCGCAGCTCTCGCACGTTGCCCGGCCAGTCGTACTGGGCCAGAAAATCCATCTCCTGCGCTGTGATCGTGAGGGGCTCCACGCCGAGCGAAGGCGCGAGCTGCGCCATGAAGTGCGCCACCAGCTCGGGGATGTCCTGTTTGTGGGCGCGCAGCGGCGCCAGGTTCAGGTCGACCACCTGCAGGCGGAAAAACAGGTCCTTGCGGAAGCGACCTGCTTGCACTTCGGCGCTGAGCTGGCGGTTGGTCGCCGCGATGATGCGCAGGTTCAGCGGCACCAGCTGCTCGCTGCCCACCGGGCGGATCTTCAGGTCTTCGATGGCGCGCAGCAACGTGGCCTGGATCGGCAGCGGCAGCTCGGCGATCTCGTCGAGAAACAGCGTGCCGCCCTGCGCGTAGTGAAAGAGGCCGTCGCGTGCGCGGGTGGCGCCGGTGAAGGCGCCCTTGGCGTGGCCGAACAGTTCGCTCTCGATCAGCTCGGGCGAGACCGCCGCGCAGTTGACCGGCACGAACGGCCCGCCCGCGCGGCTGCTTTGTGCGTGCAGCTCGCGCGCCACCAGCTCCTTGCCGGTGCCCGACTCGCCTTGCAGCAGCACCGTGCTGTTGACCGGCGCCACGCGGGCAATGGAGGTGCGCAGGCTCTGCAGGTCGGGCGACTGGCCCACCAGCGCTTTGCCGCGCCCGGGGGCTGGCGCCACGGCGCGGCGCAGCACGAAGTTTTCGCGGCGCAGGCGCGAGCGCTCGTAGCAGTGTTTCACCGCATTGAGGATCTGCGGCACCCGGAACGGCTTGAGGATGAAGTCGGACGCGCCCGCGCGCAGTGCCTCAATGGCGGTGTCCAGGTCGGCAAAGGCGGTGATCAGGATCACCTCGCCGGTGAAGCCTTGTTCACGCAGCTCCTTGAGCCACACCACGCCGCTCTTGCCGGGCAGCGAGATGTCCAGGATGACCAGGTCCACGTGGTGGCCGCGCAGCCACTGCGCGCCGTCTTCGGCACTGGTGGCGCTCATCACGAAGTGGCAGCGCGGCGCCAGCGTCTTCACGAGGAAGTTCAGCATGCCCTGTTCGTCGTCAACGATCAGGATCGACCAGTCGGGCCAGCCTTCCAGGGTCTTTTCGGGCCCTGAGGGCAAAAGTGATGTTTCCACCCGCCGCGATTCTACGGACGTAGCCCACGAAAACGCTGGGGTATTGGCGCAAACCCCACGCCGGTGCGGGCCGCAGAAGCGGCAGCACATCGGCGACTGTGTGCGACAAGTTGTCGCAAAACCGCCCGACAAGTTGACCGGGCCGGGCAGCCACGCCGATCTTGAGCATGAGGGTATTCCCGATGTTCTCAAGACGCTGGGCCAATCGATCGCATGCGTGCCCGGGGTGGTGCGCCTTGAGCGTCGCCACGAGCCATGCGCGGGTGCCAGTACCTTTGGCTTATGGCACGCTTCTGGCTATGAAAAGCGCAGCACGCTGCGATGCTGCAATGCCGCATGGGAAGCGCCCGGGTCGTTGGATTCGAAACGCCTTTGGCTACGTATGAACCACCTTGCAACACGTACCGGCAGGGGTTAGATTCCACGTATGCAAAAGGTCCGCACGTTGTGTTGCCGGACCCCTTTCAACCTGGAGATCTGCATGACCAAGCCCTCCCGCCCGAGCACCGGTGTTGAACGTCCCGGCCTGAACCGGCGCACCCTGTTTGCCGGTGCTTCCACGGTCGGTGCGCTCGCCGCTGCCGCCGCTTTGATCCCGCGTGCATCGGTCGAAGAGACCGCTGCAGTCCAGGCCAAACCACTGCCGACCAAGGGCGGTGGCTACAGCCTGAGCGACCACGTCAAACAGTATTACCAGACCACCCGCATCTGAGCGGACGGCTGTTCCTTGAATCCCCACGTTCCCGTTCGTTCGCTGCCCCGCACAGGGGCGCAAGCCGCTGACCCGGCGATTCCCCCAGCGACTCCTCAGGAGGCACAACCATGCTGCTGACCAAAAAATCATCCTCCACCGGTGGACACGCCTCGCACGTGCACTCCACCTTCGTTCACAACCTGCAGCGCGGCCTTTCCAAGGCCCTGCCCACCATGGACCGCCGCGCGTTTCTGCGCCGCTCCGGCCTGGGCGTGGGCGTCGGCCTGGCCGCCTCCCAGCTCGTGTTGGTGAAGAAGGCCAAGGCGGCCGAAGGCAAGTCGATCGACGGCACCGGCAAGATCGAAGTCAAGCGCACCATCTGCACCCACTGCTCGGTGGGATGCGCCACCGACGCCATCGTGGAGAACGGCGTCTGGGTGCGACAGGAGCCGGTGTTCGACTCCCCCATCAACCTCGGTGCCCATTGCGCCAAGGGTGCCGCTCTGCGTGAACATGGTCATGGTGAGTACCGCTTGCGCTACCCCATGAAGCTGGTCAACGGCAAGTACGAACGCATCAGCTGGGACGTGGCGCTCAACGAGATCACCGCCCGCATGAAGGAACTGCGCGAGGCCAGCGGCCCCGACTCGGTCTACTTCGTGGGCTCCTCCAAGCACAACAACGAACAGGCCTACCTGCTGCGCAAGTTCGTGAGTTTCTGGGGCACCAACAACTGCGACCACCAGGCCCGCATCTGCCACTCCACCACGGTGGCCGGCGTTGCGAACACCTGGGGCTACGGCGCCATGACCAATTCGTACAACGACATGCAGAACAGCAAGTGCGCGTTGTACATCGGGTCGAATGCCGCTGAAGCGCACCCTGTCTCCATGCTGCACATGCTGCACGCCAAGGAAAACGGCTGCAAGATGATCGTGGTCGATCCACGCTTCACCCGCACCGCAGCCAAGGCCGACGAGTTCGTGCGCATCCGCTCGGGCACCGACATTCCGTTCCTGTTCGGCGTGTTGCACCACATCTTCAAGAACGGCTGGGAAGACAAGAAGTACATCAACGACCGCGTCTACGGCATGGAAGCCGTCAAGGCCGACGTGATGGCCAAGTGGACACCGGACAAGGTCGAAGAGGCCTGCGGCGTGGACGAGGCGACCGTGTTCAAGGTCGCCAAGATGCTGCACGAGAACAACCCCAGCACCATCGTGTGGTGCATGGGCCAGACGCAGCACACCATCGGCAACGCCATCGTGCGCGCCTCGTGCATCCTGCAACTCGCGCTGGGCAACATCGGCAAGACCGGCGGCGGCACCAACATCTTCCGTGGCCACGACAACGTGCAAGGCGCGACCGACGTGGGCCCCAACCCCGACTCGCTGCCCGGCTACTACGGCCTGGCCGCCGGCTCCTGGAAACACTTCGCCGCCGTGTGGGGCGTGGACTACGAGTGGATCAAGAAGCAGTACGCCGAAGGCACGATGGAGAAGCCCGGCATCACCGTCTCGCGCTGGATCGACGGTGTGATGGAGAACAATGAACTGATCGACCAGGGCCCGAACCTGCGCGGTGTGTTCTTCTGGGGCCATGCGCCCAACTCGCAGACCCGTGGTCTGGAGATGAAGCGCGCGATGGACAAGCTGGATTTGCTGGTGGTGGTGGACCCGTACCCGTCGGCCACTGCGTCGATGGCGGCCATGCCCGGCAAGCCGGAAGACCTGAACCCCAACCGCGCGGTGTACCTGCTGCCGGCCGCCACGCAGTTCGAAACCAGTGGTTCGTGCACCGCGTCGAACCGTTCGCTGCAGTGGCGCGAGAAGGTCATCGAGCCGCTGTGGGAGAGCCGCAGCGATCACATGATCATGCACCAGTTCGCTGAAAAACTCGGCTTCGCCACCGAGCTCAGCAAGAACTACAAGATGCAGAAAGTCAAGGGCATGGACGAGCCCGTGCCCGAAGACATCCTGCGCGAAATCAACAAGTCGGTCTGGACCATTGGCTACACCGGCCAGAGCCCGGAGCGCCTCAAAGCCCACATGCGCAACATGAACGCCTTCGACGTGAAGACGCTCAAGGCCAAGGGCAAGGTTGTCGACAAGGAAACCGGCTACGACATGACCGGTGATTACTTCGGTCTGCCATGGCCCTGCTACGGCACGCCCGAGATCAAGCACCCCGGCTCGCCCAACCTGTACGACACCTCCAAACACGTCATGGAAGGCGGCGGCAACTTCCGCGCCAACTTCGGCGTGGAGCGCGAGGGCAAGAGCCTGCTGGCCGAAGACGGTTCGCACTCGGTGGGCTCGGAGATCACCACCGGCTACCCGGAGTTCGACCACGTGCTGCTGAAGAAGCTGGGCTGGTGGGAAGACCTCTCCGAGGCCGAGCGCACCAAAGCCGAAGGCAAGAACTGGAAGACCGACCCGACCGGCGCCATCATCCGCGTGGCCATGGCCCACGGTTGCCACCCGTTTGGCAACGCCAAGGCCCGTGCCGTGGTGTGGAACTTCCCCGACGCGATTCCGCAGCACCGCGAACCCATCTACGGCACGCGTCCCGACATGGTGGCCAAGTACCCCAGCCACGACGACCAGAAGAGCCGCTGGCGTCTGCCGGTGCTCTACAAGTCGCTGCAGGCCAAAAACGTGGAGAACAAGCTGCACGAGAAATTCCCGCTGATCATGACCTCGGGTCGCCTGGTCGAGTACGAGGGTGGCGGCGAGGAAACCCGCTCCAACCCCTGGCTGGCCGAACTGCAGCAGGAAATGTTCGTCGAGCTCAATCCGGAAACGGCCGCCTCACGTGGCATTCGCAACGGCGAGCGGGTATGGGTGAGCAGCCCGACCGGTGCGCGCATCAACGTGCAGGCTCTGGTGACCCCGCGCGTGGGACCGGACACCGTGTTCCTGCCGTTCCACTTCTCCGGCCGCTGGCAAGGCGAAGACATGAAGCCCTACTACCCCGATGGCGCGATGCCGATCGTGCGTGGGGAGGCTGTGAACACCGCAACCACTTATGGCTACGACATCGTGACGATGATGCAGGAAACGAAAACCACCATCTGCAACGTCGAAAAAGCGTAAGCAAGGAGAACCAACATGGCAAGAATGAAATTCATCTGTGATGCAGAGCGCTGCATCGAATGCAACGGTTGTGTGACCGCCTGCAAAAACGAGCACGAGGTGCCTTGGGGCGTGAATCGCCGCCGCGTGATCACGCTCAACGACGGTGTGCCCGGCGAAAAGTCCATCTCGGTGGCCTGCATGCACTGCAGCGACGCGCCCTGCATGGCCGTGTGCCCGGTCAACTGTTTCTACCGCACCGACGAAGGTGTGGTGCTGCACGACAAGGACGTGTGCATCGGCTGCGGCTACTGCTCGTACGCCTGCCCGTTCGGCGCGCCGCAGTTCCCGTCGCAGGGTACCTTCGGTGTGCGCGGCAAGATGGACAAGTGCACCTTCTGCGCCGGCGGCCCCGAAGCCCACGGCAGCCAGGACGAGTTCGAGAAGTACGGTCGCAACCGCCTGGCCGAAGGCAAGCTGCCGGCCTGCGCCGAGATGTGCTCGACCAAGGCCCTGCTCGCCGGTGACGGCGACGTGGTGGCCGATATCTTCCGCAGCCGGGTGTTGACCCGCGGCAAAGGCGCCGAAGTCTGGGGCTGGGGCACCGCCTACGGCACTGCACAGGGGACCAAGTCATGAACCAGCGTTTCACCTTCACCATCGCCGCAGCAGCCATGGCGGTGGGTCTGGCCGCCTGCGGCGACA
>QBMB01000059.1:12139-27902 GCA_003241965.1 Burkholderiales bacterium
GGCGGCAAGCCGCAGGAAATGAACGGCGCAGGCGTCAAGCAGGACGGCGCGCCCTACACCGGCGTGGGCAAGAGCCAGTACGCGCAGGGCGGCTGGACCACGGGCGACAAGACCAGCTGGGAGCAGCAGCTGAAAGCGCGCGCCCAGTACGGCCAGAACGATTACACCCGCATGCCCAAGTGACGAGGAACGCTGTATGCAACGGTTTTTGACCGCTGGCTTGCGCCAGCTCGCATCGCCCGCTTTCCTGGCCGCGGCCGTGCTTGCGCTCAGCGCAAGCCTGGCCAACGCACAAGCCGTGAAGCCGGTGGCGGTGCAGGACGATCCGGCTCCGGCCGCGACCGCGCCCGCGGCCACCCAGCAGGGTGGCATCAAGAGCGCCAACATCTTCGAGATCGCGCCCGACGCGGCCACCGACCCGAAGTACAGCGAGCAGACCAACGCCGAGCGCGGACAGGTCCAGCCGGGCAACAACGCGCCCATGTGGCGCGATGTGGGCAAGGGTGTCACCGGCTATTCGAGCCTGCCGTACCTCGAATCCGGCAACCTGATTCAGGGCTTTGTGCAATACCCTGGCTCGCGCCTGACCAACGCCGGTGAAGCCTGGCGCCAGGTGCGCAACAACTGGATCATTCCCTACGGTGGTTCGCTGCTGCTGATCGCTGCGGTGGCGTTGGCGCTGTTCTACTTCGGCAAGGGTTCGATCAAGCTGCACGGCAGCGAGACCGGCCGAGTCATCGAGCGCTTCACGTACGTGGAACGCGCGGCGCACTGGGTCAACGCCATCACTTTTGTGGTGTTGGCCGTCTCGGGTGTGGTCATGGCGTTCGGCAAATTCTTCCTGCTGCCCATCATCGGCAGCACGCTGTTTGGCTGGCTGACCTACGCGCTCAAGAACATGCACAACTTCGCCGGCCCGCTGTTCGCAGTGTCGCTGGTGGTGGTGTTCTTCACCTTCCTCAAGGACAACTGGCCGAGCAAGGAAGACTTCGCCTGGATCATGAAGGCCGGTGGTCTTTTCGGTGGCGCCGAAGTGCCTTCGCACCGCTTCAATGCGGGTGAGAAGGTCGTGTTCTGGGGCGGTGTGTTTTTCCTCGGCCTGATCGTGGTGGGCTCCGGCGTGTTCCTCGACAAGATCGTGCCGGCGGTGGAATACACCCGCGCCAACATGCAGGTGGCCAGCATGATCCACGGCGTGGCGACCATCCTGATGATGGCCATGTTCCTGGGCCATATCTACATGGGCACCATCGGCATGCAGGGCGCCTACAAGGCCATGAAGACCGGCTACGTGGATGAGACCTGGGCCAAGGAACACCACGAGCTCTGGTACGACGACATCAAGGCCGGCAAGATCCCCGCGCACCGCACGGCGGCAGCCGCTGCCGCCGCCAGCGACGCGCCCCGCGCTGCCTGAACGCATCCCGATTTTTCTGAATCAAGGAAACCCCATGAAACGCAGCCTTCTGTGCCTTTCGATGCTGCTGGCCACTTCTGTGTTTGCCAAGTTGCCAGCGCCCGTGTTGACCGACGAAGCCAAAGCCAAGGCCGAAGAGGCCAAGGCCAAGACCGCCTGGGCCGCCAAGGTCGACAACTACAAGCTGTGCCTGTCGATGGACCGCGCAGCCGGCAACTACTTCAAGACGGCAGCATCCACCGGCAAGTCCGTGAAGCCCGCCGTGGCCACGGCGCCGGCGTGCGCCGATCCCGGCCCGTTCACCTACGTGGCGGTCGCTGCGGTGGCCGTGGCCAAGCCGGTCGAGGCCGCCGGCGCACATTCCCCGGCGGCCACGGCCGCCAGCCCACCCAGCGCCCCGGCGCCGGCTGCGGCCCCCACCGGCAAGTGATTCGCAGCGACGCCACCCGTTTCCGGTTCGCATGCGTTTGAAAGGGCCGCGCCTTCGGGTGCCGGCCCTTTGACTTTGTTGCCATTGAATCTGTTGTAGTCTGCCGCCATGCCCTTGCCCCACCTCACCCAGGCCCGAGCGCCACTGACCCGCGAAGTCGAGGTCATGAACCAGCACGGCGAGCGCGAGACCATCTCCATCCCCGCCGAGCGCGACCTCACGGTGTATGTGGACAAGCGCGAGTTGGTGACCCTGATGACATTGGGCGCGCACCCCGAGTGGCTGGTGTTGGGCTACCTGCTCAACCAGCGCCTGATCGCCTCTGCGGACGAGATCGAATCCATCACGGTCGATTGGGACGTGGGCGCGGCTTCGGTGAAGACCCGGCACGGCATCGACCACATTGAAGAGCGCACCTCCAAACGCGTGGTCACCACCGGCTGCGGCCAGGGCAGCGTGTTCGGCAACCTCATGGACGAGATCGACAGCATCCAGCTGCCGGCGTCCATGGTGCTGCGCCAGTCGCAGCTCTACGCCATCGTCAACGCAATCCGGTTGAAGGAGAGCACCTACAAGTCGGCCGGTTCGGTGCATGCGTGTGCGCTGTTCCTGGGCGAAGACTTGCAGTTGTTTGTGGAAGATGTGGGTCGCCACAACGCCGTGGACACCATCGCCGGTTGGATGCCTCTTCAAACCAGCCTGCCGCAGGGCGACAAGATTTTCTACACCACCGGCCGCCTCACCAGCGAGATGGTCATCAAGTCGGCCCAGATGGGCGTGGCGGTGGTGGTCTCGCGCAGCGGCATCACGCAGATGGGGCTGGACGTGGCGCAGCGCGTGGGCCTGTGCGCCATTGGCCGCGCCACCAACAAGCATTTCCTGTGCTATACGCACCCCGAGCGCCTTGTGCTCGATGCTGTGCCACCCGCTGCACCGGCGGTGCGAGAGCGCGCAGCCAGCCCGTCCTGACCGTCCTCACGCGGCGTGTGCCCGGGGGTTCGGGCATAAACTCGGTTCACTTTTTTGCCGAGAACTTCCCCATGAGCCGAGACGTCCACGTCATTGACCACCCCCTGGTGCAGCACAAGCTCACGCTCATGCGCCGCAAGGACACCAGCACCAAGAGCTTCCGCGAACTCGTGCACGAGCTCAGCGCCCTGCTGGCTTATGAAATCACGCGCGACATCCCCATGCAGGAGATCGAAATCGAGACCCCGCTGGAGAAGATGACCTCGCGCGTGATCGACGGCAAGAAGGTCGTGCTGGCCTCCATCCTGCGCGCGGGCAACGGGTTTCTGGACGGCATGCTGCAGGTGATCCCAGGCGCGCGCGTGGGCCACATCGGCCTGTACCGCGACCCGGCCACGCTCAAGGCGGTGGAGTACTACTTCAAGATGCCGCAAGACATGCACGAGCGCGACGTGATCGTGCTCGACCCGATGCTCGCCACCGGCAACTCGGCCGTGGCCGCCGTGGACCGCTTGAAGAAGACCGGCCCACGCTCGATCCGGTTCGTGTGCCTGGTGACCTGCCCCGAAGGCATCAAGACCTTCCACGACGCGCACCCCGACGTGCCGGTCTACACCCCTGCGGTGGACCGTGGCTTGAACGAACACGGTTACATCGTCCCAGGCCTCGGAGACGCAGGCGACCGCATCTTTGGCACCAAATGAACCTGCCCGGCCCCGCGCGCTCCAACTGCACAACATGACCCAGCCCCCCACCTCCCTGCCCATCCGTTTTTGGACCCTGGGCTGGTCTTCCCTGACCCGCGACTGGCGTGCCGGTGAGTTGCGCCTGCTGATGCTGGCGGTGACGCTCGCTGTGGCCGCCTTGTCGGCGGTGGGGTTCTTTGCCGACCGGTTGCAAGGGGGCCTGTCGCGCGATGCGCGCGCGCTCATCGGGGGAGACGTGGTGATCAGCAGCGACAACTCGCCGCCGCCCGCGTTCGAAACGCAGGCCCGCGAGCTGGGCCTGACCGTGGCGCAGACGCTGGGCTTCCCCACCATGGGACGCGCCCGCGACGAAGAGGGCGGCGCCGCCCGGCTCGTGGCCTTGAAGGCCGTGGGAGAGGGCTACCCGTTGCGTGGCAGCCTGCGCGTGGCCGAGTCACCCACCGCCGCCGATGCGCCCACGCGCGACATCCCCGCGCCCGGCACCGCCTGGGTCGACGCCGCGCTGCTCGTCTCGCTGAACCTGCAGATGGGCCAGCCGCTCCTGCTGGGCGACTCGTCGCTGACCATCGCCCGCGTCATCGTGGTCGAGCCCGACCGGGGCGCCGGCTTCATGAGCTTTGCGCCGCGCGTCATGATCAACAGCGCAGACCTGCCCGCCACCGGCCTGGTGCAGCCGGCCAGCCGGCTCAACTACCGGCTGGCCGTGGTGGGCGACGAAGCCCGCGTGGCCCGTTTCAACCAGTGGGCGCAGGCCGAGGTGGCCAAGCCCGGCGTGCGCGGCATCCGGCTGGAGTCGCTCGAAGGCGGGCGGCCCGAGATGCAGCAAACACTGGAGCGCGCCGAAAAATTCCTCAACCTTGTGGCCCTGCTCGCAGCCTTGCTGTGCGCCGTGGCCGTGGCCATTGCCGCGCGCGGCTTTGCGCAAAGGCACCTGGACGACTGCGCCATGCTTCGCGTGCTCGGCCTCTCACAAGGCACCATGGCGCGCGCATACACGCTCGAATTTGCGTTGGTCGGCCTGTTCGCCAGTGCGCTGGGTGTTGCCATCGGCTACGCGGTGCACCACGTGTTCGTGGTGCTGCTCGCGGGCCTGGTGGAAGCCAGCCTGCCGCCGCCGGGCATCACGCCGGTGCTGCTCGGCCTGGGCATGGGCCTCACGCTCATGATGGCCTTTGGCCTGCCCCCGGTGCTGCAGCTGGCCAAGGTGCCGCCACTGCGCGTGATCCGCCGCGATGTGGGCCAGCTCAAGCCGGCCACGCTGGCCGTGCTGGCGCTGGGCATGGCCGGTTTTGCCGCTCTGCTGCTGGCCGCCAGCCGCGATTTGTTGCTGGGCGGCATTGCGGTGGGCGGTTTCGCGGCCGCCGTGCTGTTGTTCGCTTCGGCCAGTTATGCCGCTGTGCGCCTGCTGCGCGCCAGCGTGAACGAAGCCACCGCGCCGCGTGCGCTTGTCATGGCCACGCGCCAGCTCTCGGCCCGCCCGGCTTACGCGGTGGTGCAGATCAGCGCGCTCGCGGTCGGCCTGCTGGCGCTGGTGCTGCTGGTGTTGCTGCGCACCGACCTCATTGCCAGCTGGCGCAACGCCACGCCGCCCGATGCGCCCAACCGCTTCGTCATCAACGTGCAGCCTGAGCAGGGCGCCGATTTTCAGCAGGCGCTGCGCACCGCCGGTGTGGAGCGCTTTGACTGGTACCCCATGATCCGGGGCCGACTGGTCAGCGTCAACGGCGCGGCTGTGAAGCCCGAGGACTACACCGACGACCGCGCATCGCGCCTGGTGGACCGCGAGTTCAACCTCTCCAACACCGCCACACTGCCCGACAACAACCCGGTGGTGCAGGGCAAGTGGACCGACAACGAAGCCGATGCCCTGAGCGTGGAGGAAGGCCTGGCCGAAACCCTGGGCCTCAAGCTGGGCGACCGCCTGGGCTTCGACATCGGCGGCCAGTTGACCGAAGGCCGCATCACCAGCCTGCGCAAGGTGGACTGGGCTTCGATGCGGGTCAACTTCTTCGTGGTGTTCCCGGTGGCTGATGTACCGAATGTGCCGGTGAGTTTCATCAGCGCATTCCGGGCGCCCGACGGCGCAACCACCGCCGGGGCCAGCTTCGACAACACGCTGGTGCGCCAGTTTCCCAACATCACCAACGTCGACATGAGCCAGACCATCGCGCAGGTGCAGCGGGTGCTGGGCCAGGTCATCAGCGCGGTGGAATTTCTGTTTGCCTTCACGCTGGCCGCCGGCCTGGTGGTGTTGCTGGCCGCCATCACCGCCACACGCGGCGAGCGCGAACGCGAGTTCGCCATCCTTCGCGCGGTGGGTGCGGGCTCCAAGCTGCTGCGACAGGTGCAGCGCATCGAGTTGCTGGGCGTGGGTCTGCTGGCTGGTTTCCTCGCTTCATCTGTGGCCGTGGCGGTGGGCTGGGCGCTGGCGCGCTACGTGTTCCAGTTCTCCTGGACCGCTTCGCCCTGGGTGCCGCTGGGTGGCGCGCTGGCGGGCGCCGTGCTCGCCCTGGTGGCGGGCTGGGGGGGGCTGCGCAGCGTGCTGCGCACGCCGGTGGGGGAAACCTTGCGCAAGGCCACTGCATGACGGATCAAGTGCAAGAGCCCGCGCCGTTTGCCACCCCGTTTGAATGGATCGGCGGCGAAGAGAAGGTGCGCTCGCTGGTCGACCGCTTCTACGACCTGATGGACATCGAGCCCGGCTACCAGGCGCTGCGCGCTGCCCACGGCAACACGCTGGCCGACGCGCGGCAAAAACTGTTCTGGTTCCTCTGCGGCTGGCTCGGCGGTCCCCAGCACTACACCGAACAGTTCGGTCATCCGCGTCTTCGCATGCGCCACATGCCGTTTTCCATCGGCGTTCTGGAACGCGACCAATGGGTTGCCTGTATGGACCAGGCCATGGGCGAGACGGGGGTGGACGCGGTGCTGCGCGAGCGGCTGAAGACCAGCTTCTTTCAGACAGCCGACTGGATGCGCAACCAAGCCGGGTCCCATGGATGAGCGATCCCGGCCCCAACGTGGCCCGAACCGCGCGCCGGGGCGCCCTGGGTATCGTGGTGTTCTGGTTGGCGCTCATGGGGGTGCTCTATCTGGTCTTTGACCGGTTGGAGCAACGCCGCGAAACCGGCGACCAGGCCTACGCCAGCGAGCTGGGTGAGCTGGTGATTCCGCGCAGCCGCGACGGCCACTTTCGCGTGCAGGGCCAGGTCAACGGGCAGGTGGTCACGTTCCTGGTGGACACCGGCGCCAGCATCGTCACGGTGAGCGAAGACTTCGCGCGTCGCGCGAGCCTCGAAGGTGGCCAGAGTGTGACCTTTCAAACCGCCAACGGACCGCTGCAAGGTCGGGTTTTGCGCCAGGTCCCGGTGCAGGTCGGACACCTGGGATTGGGTGGCACCAGCGTGGCGGTGGGGCTCGTCGGGCTGGATGCCGACAAGGCCTTGCTCGGCCAGAGTTTTCTCTCGCGCTTCGACATCCAGATTCTGCAGGGTGAGATGCGGCTCACGCCCCGGTGAGCCCACCGGCGTCAAGCGGACCGCAGCAACACCACCAGTGCCCCGGCCCCACCATCGGCCGGGCGCGCCTGCACAAAGGCCATCACCTCGCTCTTCTGCACCAGCCAGCGCAGCACGCGGTGCTTGAGCACAGGCATGCGCCCCGGTGAGCCCAGGCCTTTGCCGTGCACCACGCGCACACAGCGCAGGCCTTGCTGGTGGGCCTCACGTATGAAGCGGCCCAGGGCTTCTCGCGCTTCGTCGGTGCGCAGGCCATGCAGGTCGATTTGGCGCTGGATACTCCAGCTGCCTTCGCGCAGCTTGCGCATCACGTCCGGCCCCAGCCCCGGGCAGCGGTAGCTCAGCATGTCGTCGGTGTGCAGCAGCGTTTCAATGTCGAAGTCGTCCGAGAGCGCTTCACGCATCACCGAGGCTTCGTCGAGCAGGCGTTGCACCGGCAGCGGATCCACCGGCACCGGGCGCGGCGCGATGCGGCCCGGGTTGGCGATGGCCTGCACCGGCCCCACGGCGTGGGCGAACAGGCGTTGCTCGCGTTCGCGCTTCAGCTCGGCCTGGCGCGCTGCTTCGCGCTGGATGGCTTCTGCCGCCGCACGCTCGGCCATGGCGCGTTTGAGCGCCTTCAGGTCGGCCAGCGTGTTCACTTTCATGGCGCGATTGTGACGGAGTGGTTGTGCTGACTGTGGGGGTGCTTCGATCAACCTTGCGGCGTCAGATCAGGCCCATTTCGGCCATGGACGCGGCGTGGTCGCGCGTGACGATGAAGTGGTCCAGCACGCGCACATCCACCAGCGCCAGGGCTGATTTGAGCGTGGCGGTGAGCGCTTCGTCGGCACGCGAGGGCAGCGCGGTGCCGCTGGGGTGGTTGTGCGCCAGCACCACGGCGGCGGCGTGGTGGTGCAGGGCCCGCAGCACCACCTCGCGCGGGTACACGCTGGTCTGGGTGAGGGTGCCGCGAAACAGCTCTTCCAAAGCCAGCAGCCGGTTCTGTGAATCCAGGAACAGCACCGCAAACACCTCGTGCGGACGTGCGCCGAGTTGCAGCTGCAGGTAGTCGCGAACGGCTTGGGGGCTTTCCATCAGCGACTTCTCCTGCAGGCGCTGGGTGAGGGCGCGGCGGGCGAGCTCGAGCACGGCCAGCACCTCGGCGCGTTTGGCCGGGCCGAGGCCCTTGACCCTCTTGAGCGCCTCGGCGCTGGTGTGCAGCAGGCCGGCCATGCCGCCAAAGTGTTCCAGCAGCTCCTGCGCCAGCTGCACCACGTGTTTGCCGCGGATACCGGTGCGCAGCAGCAGCGCCAGCAGTTCCACATCGCTGAGCGCGGAGGGTCCGCGTGCCAGCAGTTTTTCGCGCGGTCGCGCGTCCATCGGCAGGCTTTTGAGCCCGACTGCAAGAAGGCCATCCATCAACTTTTCTCCCTGTTTCAGTTCGCTTTTTACAATACAGGCTTCACCCCACCCACGGCGCCCCGGTTTTTGCCGGTTTGCGCCACACTCCTGTCCATGCTGTCCCACCCCCCCATCTCTCAAGTCCAAGAAGGTTCCTTCCTCACGCTGCACTACCGCATGTCCGGTCCGCAGGGTCAGGTGATCATCGACACCTTCGCCGGCAAACCCGCCACGTTGAGCCTGGGCATGGGTGAGCTGTCCCCCGCCATCGAACAGCGCCTCATGGGTCTGGAAGAAGGGGCGCATGCGGTCATCGAGCTGGCCGCTGGAGAGGCCTTCGGTGAACGCCAGCCCGAGATGGTGCAGTGGGTGGCGCGCAAGCTGCTGAGTGAGCTGGGTGATCCGCACGAACAATACTCAGCGGGCGACGTGGTGCAGTTTCCCACGCCCGATGGTCTGGGCACCTACGCTGGCGCTGCGCTGCAGGTGCGCGAAGACGGTGCCGTGCTGTTCGACTTCAACCACCCCCTGGCTGGCCAGCCGGTGCGGTTTGAAGTGCAATTGATCGGGGTGATGTGATGCCGATGTCTCAGGAAATTGTTCTCGCCGAACCGCGTGGTTTTTGCGCGGGCGTGGACCGCGCCATTGAAATCGTCGAGCGCGCGCTCACCAAGTTCGGCCGGCCCATCTATGTGCGCCACGAGATCGTGCACAACACCTATGTGGTGAACGATCTCAAGGCCAAGGGCGCGATCTTCATTGAAGAGCTGTCCGACGTGCCCGCTGGCGCCACGCTGGTGTTTTCCGCGCACGGCGTGAGCAAGGCGATTCAGGAGGAGGCCCAGCAACGCGGTTTCCACATTTTTGACGCCACCTGCCCGCTGGTGACCAAGGTGCACGTGGAGGTGGCCAAGCTGCACCGCGAAGGCTTTGAATTCATCATGATCGGCCACAAGGGTCATCCGGAGGTGGAAGGCACCATGGGCCAGCTCGACAGTGGCATCCATCTGGTGGAGGGCGTGGACGACGTGGCACACGTGTCGCCCACGCAGACCACCAAGCTTGCTGTGGTGACGCAGACCACGCTCTCGGTGGACGACGCGGCCGAGATCCTCAACGCTGTGAAGGCACGTTTTCCGCAGGTGCGCGAGCCCAAGCAGCAAGACATCTGCTACGCCACGCAGAACCGGCAGGACGCGGTGAAGCTGCTGAGCCCGCAGGTCGACATCGTGATCGTGGTGGGCAGCCCCACCAGCTCCAACAGCAACCGCCTGCGCGAGGTGGCCATCAAGCTCGGCACGGTCAGCTACATGGTCGACAGTGCTGAGGAACTGAAAGCCGAGTGGTTCGAAGGCAAGCGCCGCGTGGGCCTGACAGCTGGCGCTTCTGCGCCCGAGATTCTGGTGCGCCAGGTGATCGAGCGCATCAAGGCGCTGGGGGCCATCTCCGTGCGCACCATGGACGGCCTGACCGAAACCATCAAGTTCCCGCTGCCCAAGGGTCTGAAGATGGAAGGCGAAGACGCCGCCCCGCTGCAACACCTGCGCTGAGCCGCCGGGGCGCAAGGACGCCACGGGCCCAAACCTACAATCGCTGCATGCTAGACATCATTCAACTGAGAAAAGACCTCCCCGGGGTCGTGGCGCGGCTTGAAACGCGCAAGAGTCCCCAGCCGTTTCTGGACGTGGCCGCCTACCAGGCCCTGGAGACCGAGCGAAAGACGCTGCAGACCCGCACCGAAGAGCTGCAAAGCCAGCGCAACACGCTCTCCAAACAAATCGGCCAGCTCAAGGCCAAGGGCGAGAGCGCCGACGCCGTGATGGCGCAGGTGGGCGCGCTGAAGGTCGAGCTCGATGCATCGGGCGCCCGGCTGGAAGTGATTCAGGCCGAACTGCACAGCCTGCTGCAGGCCGTGCCCAACCTGCCGCACGAGAGCGTGCCGGTGGGCAGCGACGAGCATGGCAACGTGGAATTGCGCCGGTGGGGCACACCGCGCGTGTTCGATTTCGATGTGCGCGACCACGTGGATGTCGGTACCCCGCTCGGGCTGGATTTTGAAACCGGCACCAAACTTGCCGGCTCGCGCTTCACCTTCATGCGCGGCCCGCTGGCACGCCTGCACCGGGCGCTTGCCCAGTTCATGCTGGACGTGCAGACCCAGGAGAACGGCTACACCGAGTGCTACACACCCTACGTGGTCAACGCGGACACGCTGCGCGGCACCGGGCAGTTGCCCAAGTTCGAAGTCGATCTGTTCGCCGTGAAAAAGGGTGGCCAGGAAGGCGAAGCCGTGCCCGACATGCAGGCGCTCTACCTCATCCCCACCAGCGAAGTGACGCTGACCAATGTGGTGCGCGACACCGTGGTGGCCGAGGCCGAGTTGCCCATCAAGCTGACCGCGCACACGCCGTGCTTTCGCTCCGAAGCCGGCAGCGCAGGTCGCGACACGCGCGGCATGATCCGCCAGCACCAGTTCGACAAGGTCGAGATGGTGCAGATCGTGCACCCCGACAAAAGCTACGAGGCCCTGGAAGCCATGACCGGCCACGCCGAAGCCGTGCTGCAGAAGCTGGGCCTGCCTTACCGTGTGCTCGCGCTGTGCACCGGCGACATGGGCTTTGGCGCCAGCCGCACGCACGACCTCGAAGTGTGGGTGCCCGCGCAAGGCACCTACCGCGAGATCAGCTCGGTCTCCAACTGCGAAGCCTTCCAGGCGCGCCGCCTGCAGGCCCGCTTCAAAAATGCGCAAGGCAAGAACGAACTCGTGCACACGCTCAACGGCTCCGGCCTGGCGGTGGGCCGTGCGCTGGTGGCCGTGCTGGAGAACTTTCAAAACGCCGACGGCAGCGTGACCGTGCCCGAAGTGCTGCGGCCTTACATGGGTGGGTTGGAGCGCTTGACGCCGGCTTGAAGCGACAAGCTTCGCGCAGCAAAAAGCCCCGTGGAACGGGGCTTTTTCACATCTGGCGGAGAGGGTGTCCGCCGGAATCGAACTCCACATAGTTCCAACTGGTTGCATGGCGCAGCTCCTTCATAGGAGAAATCGCCGAAAACAAAATCAGCAGACTCCATCTCGACTCACTCGTTCGCACCTAAAATGATGGGTAAGATGTGGGGTAAACGGGGAAAATGATGCCGAAGCAGTCGAGAGAGATGGGGGCGCTGGAAATCAACCGCTTGCAGGACCAAGGGTTGCACGCTGTGGGTGGGGTCGCCGGTCTCTACATGCAGGTACGGGGAGAGTCGAAGTCTTGGATTCTTCGCGCCATGGTCGGTGGGAAACGTCGCGACATGGGCCTCGGCGGATACCCCAGCGTCACGCTTGCCATGGCCCGCGACAAGGCGAGGAAGGCACGCGAAGTCATTGATGGGGGTGTGGACCCGATTCTGGAGCGCGAGCGGGCCAAGAGCGCTCTACGTTCCGCCCAGTTGAGCGAACTCACATTCGATCAAGCGACGCGAAAGTTTCTCGACGCCCGCTCTGATGAGTGGCGCAATGCCAAGCACCGCCAGCAGTGGGAGAACACACTCGCCACCTATGCATCACCGGCGCTCGGAAGTCTTCAGGTTGCAGATGTCGCACGCGAGCACGTGCTGGCTGTCCTTGAACCCATCTGGAAGACGAAGACTGAAACCGCGTCACGGATTCGAGGCCGGATCGAATCAGTTCTCGACTGGGCAACTGCGCGGGGCTACCGTCATGGCGACAATCCTGCACGCTGGCGCGGCCATCTGGATCAACTGCTGGCGAAACCCAAGAAGATTGCAAAGGTCGAGCATCATGCGGCACTCGGCATCGATGAGATGCCCGCATTCATGAGCGAGCTTCGGAAGCGTGAAGGCATTGGGGCTAGGGCGCTTGAACTTGTCGTTCTTACGGCGACAAGGTCCGGTGAGACACGAGGCGCAGTTTGGGGGGAGATTGACTTGAAGGAGGCGACCTGGACCATCCCAGCTTCACGCATGAAAGCAGGGCAAGAGCACCGCGTTCCATTGTCCAAGCCAGCTCTTGACCTGCTTACCGCCATGCCGCGTGTCGAGGGATGCGATCTTGTGTTCCCCGGAGCGCAAAAAAAGCCTCTTAGCGATATGACACTCACCGGTGTCATGCGCCGCATGGGCGCTGCTGCTGTACCGCATGGCTTCCGAAGCACATTTCGAGACTGGGTCAGTGAGCGGACAAGCTATCCATCCGACGTGGCAGAGGCAGCACTCGCCCACACGATCAAAAACAAAGTTGAGGCTGCTTATCGCCGGGGCGACTTATTCGCCAAGCGTGCCGAAATGATGGCCGATTGGGCCGCGTTCTGCGGCACGACAGAGAAGCGTTCCTCAAAGCGCGAGACAAAGAAGGTGCCTCAATGAGCGATGCGGACGAAGAAACTAAATCGCGCGAAGAGAAAGAGGCACGACACGTAGCGACGTACGTCGTACAACTTGCAACTGATCAGCCCTGTGATGACCGATTTCGGCTGCTTGAGCAATTGAGCTATCACGTTGGAAATTGCTACGGCGGAGAGGCGCTGCCACGGTCGATGTTTGTAAAGGGCTACGAGGACCCTTCGGTCTTTCGTCCACTTCTTGAACATCCCGCCGCTGGACCACTGCTCGCCTACGTCGTAGATGCATTGCTACGGTTCGACTTTGGTGATCCGAACTCCGTGCCAACCACCGCAGAACGCCGGGCAGCACTTTCGAAAGCTTTCTCATTGACAGGAAAGCAGGGGGAAAGATGGATACCGTTTATTGAGCGCATGAATGCATCCGCTCATTTCAGCATCGGCATGCACAAAGCCCTCAAGGGCACCACATGGGGTACAGACGCTGAGAAAGCCCGAGCAACGAAGAAGGCAAAGGACAAGTGTTTGCGGGACACCTACCTGTATCACTACAAGACCGAGTACGAACCAAGCAACGACAACCATAAGACACGGATGAAAGAACTTCGTGAAATTTTGCGTGATACACCTCCGTGGGGCTAGGCAGGCGTAACTCGACGCTTCGCCCACAAGCCAAGCGACCATGACACCGCACCAGCAAGAGCGTCCACCACTGTGGAGAAGATGATCTGCTCGGATGCACAACTTGCTCGGCGGCCATACACTCGAGCGAAATAACCATAGGTAGGAAAAATGACCTCTCGTATCGTGAGAACGCTAATTGCTGGTGCGCTTCTTCTTCTCGCCGCGGCCTGCTCGGAAAAGGCAACCCAGCAACAAGCCGCGCCTCTCGCAGAAGCAAAAACACCTGAAGAAGCCGTTAACGCGCTGATTACTGCCTACAAGGAAAACAATCTTGAGGCGATCCGCAGCACACTAGGCTCTGAGCATAGATTCGGCAATAACATCGTTTCTGGCCTTCAATGGCTTGGGAACTGCATGGCAATGGACAACTGCATCAAGACTCCCGTTCAGGTTGTAGAGACTAAAACGGTTGCTGATCAAGTCGCAGTAGGAGTCTTGGCGAAGAATTTGCTTGGAGCGCCCATGACAGCATGGTTTGTGACCAGAGCAGAAAACGGGGTCCACAAGGTGACCGGCATGGACACAAAATACAAGTGCGCCCTGATGACGCAAGACGAGAAGGTGAAGGCCAAGGCTGAACGCCAATCCGGCGACTACGACATTTGCTTTCCTATCGAGGAATAATGCGCAGGGACTTCTCGACGAGATCTCGTATTTGTGCTCCCAAAGTACATCGACTCGTTCCAATCGTGGCTGGCATTCGCCGCGCCAACCCTCGTGACAATGATCTTGCTTGTCGTCCGCTTTGAGGTGGCGGCTGAGCTGGGGTAAGCTGCCTCAGGTCCAGGCCTGTAGCACTGCTGCCATCTTCGCTGGGTCATCCTTGATGCGGTACACCGTGGACCTGGGGATGCCAAGCTCTTTAGCGATGTGAGCTGGGGCCACACCCATGGTCAGCAGGTCCTGCGTCTGCTGCAGCTTGTGGGCATCGAAACTGGGCTTCCTGCCACGGTACTTGGTAGCAGCCTCCTGACTTTCCAGAGCAGCCCTGATGCCTGCCTTCTGGGCCTCCTTGGTGGCCTCTGCCTGTGCCTGTGCGGACGCAGCCATGAACCCGATCAACGCATCCCGCACGGCCTGCTGCATGGGGTCCTTGGTGCTGCCATCGAAGGTCATGCCGTTGATGATGGTCCGAACAACCACGCCCCGCTTCATCAGGTCTCGGATCGTCTCGGTCACGTCCTGATAGTTGCGCCCCAGCCGGTCGACCCAGCGGACCACCAAGGTGTCCCCCTTGCGCAGCTTCTGGAGGAGCAGAGCACCTCCCTTGCGGTCCTGTAGCCGGGTGCTGACCCCGGAGACACCCTCGTCCTGAATGACTTCATCGAAGGTGAACCCCGCGGCCTCGGCTTGGGTCCTCTGGTGGGAGATCGTCTGGTCTATGGTGCTGACCCGGGCGTACAGGAAGGTTTGCATGAGGAGTGTCTTTTGAGGTGATGTCCTCATAGTATCTGTCCTCAGAGGCGGAAGCAACCCTTGGGGACGCTCTTTGCCACCTCCGTGGTGCGTCCGCTACGGTATACCCGTGAGGACACTACGGAGACAGAAGTGGGTCGCTCCCGTATGTGGGAGGACATAAGGCAGTGCTCATCCGGGGATTGTTATAGGGTCTCCGCAATCGGGCTCCGGGCAGCGGATAGGGTGGTGAGAAATGAATTACTTTCACCCTCGATCAAAGTCACTCTATTCGGGAAGATGCAGTTCTCTTCAACAACAAGGAGCTGCAAATGCAACCCACTCGAATCGTCCGGCGTCACGGTCTGCGTGCCATGACCAATCTGTCACTCGCGACAATCTATCGCCTCATCAAGCGAGGCGACTTCCCTCGACCGATCCGCCTCTCCACACAGGCCGTGGGCTGGGACATCAACGACGTCCACGCATGGATCGAAGCCCGTAAGGCTGGACAACTTCGCGGGGTGGCACTGTGAACCTTCATGAAGTTTCTTTTGAGGACTATCTCGACATCCTTTCCCGTTCGAAAGGGCTTCACAGCTGGGAAACGTCCGCTGGTCAAATTATTCACGTGGTGGAGTACGGTGGCAACGACGTGTTGATCATCACTGAGCCAATCCAAGGCACTGCAGTGGTGATCGAATCGAACGACGCCAACTACGGTGGCAGCATTCACGACCAAGCTCGCAATGACCGCGCAAGGGGAGGATGATGGTGCGGCCGAGTGCGCCCAGTCGGTTATGGAGTTGCTATCACGGCGTGGAGGGAGCCCAACCAAGGGCTCGTTCATCGCCTCGGTCCAGAGTGCGTATTTCGGCGAATGTGACCGGTCATTTCGGCGCATCGTGACCGGTGGGCTG
>QBMB01000005.1:0-71848 GCA_003241965.1 Burkholderiales bacterium
CAAGGACCCCGAGGCCCCGATCTTCTCGGTGGCCGACTACGGCCTGGAGGCCGATTTGTTCGTGGCAGTGCCTGAACTTGCAGCTGCAGTCTGACCGGCTTCCAAGAACCTTGGTCGCGGCGTCTGTTCGTGGCACAATGGTAGAACCAATAATTCATTTGGCACAGATGCCCGAAAGTCCTCCCCGTGTTTGATCAAGCCAGAATCAATAGCCTGCCCGTGCAGGAGCCGAGAGCAGCCTCAGGACCGGGTGTGCTCGCCGGAACGCGGGTGATCGATTTCACGCACTTTGTTGCGGGTCCCCTCGCCACGATGACCTTGGCAGACTTCGGCGCCGATGTAGTCAAGGTCGAGGCGCCAAAAAAGGGAGACGACTTCCGCTATTACCCGCCTTCAGATCCCGAGCTGGAGGCGCAGGGCGCTCCCTACCTCTGGACCAACCGGAACAAGCGAAGTCTCGGCCTCGACATGAAGTCGCCCGCGGGGCTGTCGGTTGCCAAGGCCTTGATCGAATCCGCCGATGTGCTGGTGGAAAACTTCTCCACCGGCGTGATGGAGCGCTTCGGCCTCGACTACGAGACCTGCCGAAAGATCAATCCACGCCTCATCTACTGTTCGGTCTCCGCCTACGGCAGAACCGGCCCCTACGCGGACCGTCTCGGCTTCGACCCCATCGCACAGGCGGAAAGCGGCTTCATTTCCATGAATGGCTATCCCGATCGTCAGGGTGTGCGCACTGGGTCGGCCATCATGGACATCAGCACCGCCATGACAGCCACCAACGCGATCCTGATGGCCTTGCTGGCCCGCGCCAAGGATGGCCTTGGGCAGTTCGTCGAGGTCGCACTGTTTGACACGGCGATCCTGATGACCGGCTTTGCGGCCATGCAGCACCTCACAACGGGCCACGAACCGAAGCGCAATGGCAACACGAGCCCTGATACCTGCCCGTCCGGCGTCTTCCAGTGCGAGGACCTACCGTTCTACATCAACTGCGGCAACGACGGTATTTTCGTGCGACTTTTTGAGCAGGTACTTGAGCGGCCCGACATCGCCCACGACCCGGTGCTGTCAAAGCGGGCCAACCGGCTCTCTCAACGCGAACGCCTGTTCCAGCTGATGGAGGAAGAATTCGCCAAACATCCCTGGAGCCATTGGCAGCCGAAACTGCGCGCTGCCGGGGTGCCCAGTGGGCAAGTCCGCACATTGGCGCAGGCGTTGGCGTCCGACGAGTCACGTTCGCGCAACCTGGTCAACCGCATCCCCCATCCAGTCAAGGGCTGGATACCGAATGTGGCGAGCCCGCTGCGTTTGGCGCGCACCCCAGCGATGGACTCGAAGGCCGCCCCGGCGGTTGGAGCCGACACCAACGAGATCCTGGGTGACGTGCTGCATTTCAACGAAGACCGGATTCGCGAACTGCGTGAAGCCGGGGCTTTCGGCAGCTGATCTGAGGGTTTGTCCGAATGACCCGCAATGTAGCGATCATTGGCACCAGCGCCATTCCGGTCGGCCGTCACCAGACGGCCGACGACGCCGAACTGCAGACGCTCGAGCACGAGATCATGACCCGTCTAGTGGTCGATGCGGTCCGCGATGCAGGGGTCGACAAGCAGGACATCCAGAGCCTGGTTTTCACGTTGCCGCGCCCCTACACGCGCCAGAAGTATTTCCACACCTTCCTGATGGGGCAACTTCGGCTGGCATGCCGTGGCAACGTGATGGAGGTGATGGGCAATGGGATGACGGCAGCCCTGGCGTTCGACCAAGCCTGCAACGACATCATGTTGGGCCGCGCCAATGTCGCCCTCGCGCTGGGCATCAACATGGAAAGCGCGGTTTCGGCGGCCGAGCACATGATGAGTAGCATGCGAACCACGGGTGACGTGGACTTCCATACGTCGGCCGGCTTTACGCCGATCGCCTGGTATGCGATGGATGCCATGCGGTACATGTACGAACATGGCGCGACGCGCGAACAGCTCGGGTCTGTCGCGGTCAAGAATCGTTTTCACGCATCGTTGAATCCACTGGCGCAGTACCGCAAGCGGGTAACGCTCGAAGAAGTCGTCGGTCAACGCCCCATCGTCGAACCGCTCGGGCTGTACGACGTTCCGCCCCGTGGCGATGGCGCAGCCTGCCTGGTGCTGGCCAGCGAGGACGTCGCCAAGTCGCTTGGCCGCCCTTACGTGTTGGTGCGAGGACGCGGATTCTGCCATGACGGCACCCACCAGATCAGCGACATCCCGAATGACATGATCGCTTTCGACTCCGCGCGGCAGGCCTCTGCCACGGCCTACGAACAGGCCGGCATCACCCCGATGCAGATCGACGTCGCCGAACTCTATGCGCCATGCACCATCGTCGAGGTGCTGGTGAGCGAGGCCATAGGATTGGTGCCTGTGGGACAGGGTGCACGCGCCTCTTTCGAGGGCGAAACCACGCTCGGCGGCCGGATCCCGATTTCCACGTCGGGTGGCCTGATGTCGCGCGGTCATCCTGCCTACGTGACGTCCCTCTACAACTACGTGGAGCTCGCAGATCAACTGCGCGGTCGTGCGGGTGAGCGCCAGGTGCGCAACGCACGTTTCGGCGTGGCCACCGGCGAGCTTGGCAACTACAACGCAGCCCTAGTCCACGTGCTGGAGGCCATGCAATGACCTTGACGCAATTGTCTGTCGATGCGCAGCGCGCCTATCCGCCGCGAATGTCGACGTTCACGCAAACTTTCTGGTCGGCCCTTGCCGAGGGGCGCTGGACAACCACGCGATGCAAGGCTTGTGCGCGCCAAACCTTCCCGCCCAAACCCGTTTGTCCGCATTGCTGGTCCACGGAAATCGAGTGGAGCGAACTCGGCGCGACTGGCATCTTGTATTCGTGGACCCGGATCCATGCCGCCCCGGCGGTGTTCGCAGCCGAATCACCCTACGCCGTCGGCATCGTGGATCTCGAAGACGGCATCCGCTTGGCGTGTCGGCTGGTGGAGCGCGATGACTTGCCGCTCACCGTGGGCCAGCCGGTGGAAATGCTGGTCCTTCAATACGGGGACGGTCCCCTTTTCGCTGCGCGCCCGCGCGGCAACAACCAACTTAAGTCTGGAGAATGAAATGTCCTTGATCAACACCGTTGGCCTGACCGACGACCAGCGCATGATGCGCGAAGGTGTGCTGGATCTGCTGAGCC
This sequence comes from Burkholderiales bacterium, assembly GCA_003241965.1. Taxonomy (GTDB): domain Bacteria; phylum Pseudomonadota; class Gammaproteobacteria; order Burkholderiales; family Burkholderiaceae_C; genus Hydrogenophaga. The sequence goes on from QBMB01000005.1 coordinate 3,184, forward strand.
GACACCTGCCGTGGGAAAACGTCCGAAAGATGGACGAGTCCCGCGAATTCCCGCACGAAGCCTACCAAGCACTTGCCGACGCTGGCTACATCAGCCTGTTCTATCCAGAAGAACTCGGTGGCATGGGCGGGTCCTACCGCGATATCGCTGTGTTCCTGGAGACCCTGGGCTACTACTACACCGGTATCGCGCAGGCCATCACCACGTCCGCCGTCTATGCCGGCATGCATATCGCCAAGTTCGGCACGCCAGAACAGAAGAAGGAGTTGGTGCCGAAGATCATTGCAGGCACGGCGAAGCTGGCCCTTGCCATGTCCGAGCCGGGCACGGGCTCCGACGTGGCTGGCCTGAAGACCTTCGCCGAGCGAAGTGGCGACGAGTACATCTTGAACGGCAGCAAGGTGTGGATCACCTGCGCCCACGTTGCCGACTATCTGGTGGTGATCACCCGTACCGACCGCGACGGAGCCAACCGGCACCAGGGGATCAGCACGCTTCTGGTTCCCACCAACACGCCGGGTGTCACCATCCGCCCGTTGTCCATGCTGGGCCGTCGCACGTCTCACGCCAACGAGGTCTTCTTCGACAACGTGCGCGTGCCTGCGGCCAATCTGTTCGGCGGCGAAGGCAAGGCGTGGAAGAACATCATGAGCTGCCTGGGTCTGGAGCGCCTGGGTTTGGCGGCCATCTCGGCCGGTCACTGCTTCAAGATCACCGAGTACGCCCGCGCATATGCAAAGGAGCGTGTGCAGTTCGGCCAGCCGATCTCCGAGTTCCAGGTGATCCAGCACAAGCTGGCCGACATGCTGATCCTGTCGGAGACGGCGCGCCAGATGGTCTACCGCACAGCCGATGTGCTGGACGCGGGTCTTCCAGCGGTGACTGAGGCGTCGATCGCCAAGATCGTCGCCACAGAAAACAACTTCAAGTGTGCCGACATTGGCATGCAGGTCATGGGCGGTGCTGGCTATTCGATGGAGTACGACATGCAGATGTTCTTCCGCGATTCGCGTGTGGGCCCTATCGGTGGCGGTACCAACGAGATCCAACGAAATATCCTCGCCAAGCAGATGGACCTCTGACGCCTGATCTGACACCGTATGAAAGAAGCCCGGGCGCACAAGCGGCCGGGCTTCTTTGTTTGAGACGGACAGCGGGGAGGCTCAGTCTTCCTTCGGTCGACAGCGGTACATCAGCGTGGTGACCATCGAATGGACAGTCTCGCCGCGCTGGTTCTTGATCTTTCGGTCGAACACGACGATGCCCTGGTTGGCCTTGCTGGTCAGCTTCTTTTCGGTGGGCGTGATCACCACATGCAACGTATCGCCGTGCTTGACCGGCAAGTGCATGCGCCACTGGTCATTGCCCAGCATCGCGACAATGGTGCCATCGTTGATGCCGCTCAGGCATTGCAGGCCTCCGGCGATGGCCAACACCAGCGGTCCGTGCGCGATCGGCTCGCCATAGGGCTGCGTCTTGCAGAACTCGTGGTCTATGTGGGGTGCATTGTGGTCACCCGACAGACAGGCGAAGTTGACGATGTCGGTCGAGGTGACAGTGCGGCGAGACGTGACGATCGTCTTTCCGATCTCGAAGTCTTCGTAGTACATGCCCCGGGGCTTGGACATTTCGGTTTCAGGCATGTTCACTCCTTGGCCGGCCCGTTGCCGGCGGTTGCGGTGGGTTGAAAAAACTGGGGCTGGTACTTCATCACCACCGGCCCATCGAGCCGCCAGGAATGGCATTGGCCCAGGAAATGTGGGCGCTCGTCCGGCGCCGGCTCACCCAGACGATGTCGCTCCTGAAATTGCCAGGTGGGAATGGTCTGCAGGGCAGCCGTTGCCATGTTCACCAGCAGTTCTCGCAGGTGGGTGCAGCTCTCCACACCGCCCAGGCGCTCGTTGATGGCAAGGCGCCAGCCTTTGCCCATGTGAACGCCAACGATCGCTTGCAGACTGTCCTCCACGTCTTTGCAGAACTGGAACGGTGTGTCGGCCATTCGGCTGGTGATCTCACGCACCAGCAAGGCGTCGTCCACGGTGGCCGTGATGGCCATGCGGTGCACGAACTGACCAGCTGGCAGCAGGTCTTTCTCGTACACCTGCGTGTCGTAGTGCCGCAAGTCACGCAGCTCGCCTTCGATATCCCAGAGGCTGTCGGCGCGTCGGTACCCGTTGTATTCGACCGACCGGGTGTGGAGGCGTTGGCGTTCGACAGGCATGCGGAAAGGATGGGTGGCTTGGACTTGGAACATGAAACCGGGTTTCGTGTTTAAAATTTGTCAATGGTTGGGCCATTGTATAGTTGAGGTATGTAAAGGGCAACTGTCTCCGGCCCATGGACGGCCTTCAACAGCCGCATCGAAAGGACTTCTCTCATGACAAATTCTTCCCATCCCGCTCGTGGCGGTCCTCTGGCAGGACTGCGCGTCGTCGAGTTCGCTGGTCTCGGCCCAGGACCGTTCGCCTGCATGCTGCTGTCGGACATGGGTGCGGAGGTGATCCGGGTGGATCGTCCGGGCGCCCGCCTGGGTAACCGCAATGACATCATCGGCCGCGGCCGGCAGACGGTGCTGCTGGACCTGAAGGACCCTGCGGCCACCACGCAGATTCTGGAACTGTTGGCCGAAGCCGACGTCCTGGTCGAAGGATTTCGGCCCGGCGTCATGGAGCGACTCGGACTGGGTCCCGAAGCCGTGGCGAAGCGCAACCCACGGCTGGTCTACGGTCGCATGACAGGGTGGGGCCAGCAGGGACCGCTCGCGCACGCAGCAGGGCACGACATCAATTACATTGCCCTCGCAGGCGCTCTGGCTGCGATCGGCGAACCAGGTGGGGCGCCTGTGCCGCCGCTGAACCTTGTCGGTGACTATGGCGGTGGCAGCTTGTACTTGGTCGTTGGCATACTGGCTGCTGTGCTCGAGGCGCGCCGCAGCGGACAGGGGCAGGTGGTGGATGCCGCCATCTGCGATGGCGTGGTTTCCCTCATGAGCCTGTTTCAGTCCCAGGCCCTTCTTGGCAGGCACACCGAGGAGCGCGGCAGCAACCCATTGGATGGCGGTGCGCCCTACTACGGGGTGTACGAGACGGGGGATGGCGGTTACGTGTCCCTGGGGCCGATCGAACCCAAGTTCTTCGCCCTGTTGTGCGAGAAGATCGATCTGCCTGCGGATTTGCGGGATGCCCAGAACGACCGCGCCCGCTGGCCAGCCTTGCGCGAGGCCATCGCCAGCCGCATCAAGGTCCGCACGCGCGCCCAATGGTGCGACCTGCTGGAGGGCAGCGACGTCTGCTTCGCTCCGGTGTTGCCATTGAGCGAAGCGGCCGCACATCCGCACAACCAGGCGCGAGGAAACTTCGTGGAGCTCGACGGTGTCATGCATACAGCACCCGCGCCGCGCTTTTCCCGCACGCCCTCAGTCATACAAGGGTCGGCGCCCACAGCTCCCGTTGCGCCCGAGGAAGTTCTGCAGCGCTGGCGCGGCGTTTAATGCGACGAGCCGGGCCTACAGGTCGAGTGTCAGTACGGGTCCGAGCGACCCTGAGCAGCACGGCATGACGACGCGGTTGCTGGCACGCTCCTCATCGCTCAGGCATTCGTCGCGGTGGTCCGGCTGGCCATGCAGGACATTGACGCGGCAGCTGCCGCAGATGCCTTGTGTGCAGGAATAGGGTAAGGCGACCCCAGCGTCCAGCAGCGTGTCCAGCATCGATCGGCCAGGCACTACGCGCAGGCTGCGCCCGTCGCGCATGAGTCGCAGTTGGTAACCACCATCTGTAGCGGCCGCCTGCGTGGCACTGAACCGTTCGTAGTGAACGTGGCTGAGCGGCAGCGCCTGCGTGGCGTCGAGAAAGCCGTCGATCATCGCCGCAGGGCCGCAGCAGTAGAAGTGGCTGCCGGCCGGGGCTGATGCGACGATCGCGCGCAGGTCCATGCGGGTGTCTCCGTCAGCCGTGACATAGCGGTGCAGCTCGGCCCGCCCACGGGCCTGCAGTCGGCCCAACTCCGCGGTGAAGGCCATCTCCCGCAAATGACGTGCGGAGTAATGCAGGCTCCAGCCGCGACCGAGTTCGCTGAGCCGACCGACCATGGGCAAAAGGGGCGTGATGCCGATACCGCCTGCAACCAGAACGCTGTGCAGTGCCGTCTCGTCGAGTTCGAATTCGTTGCGCGGTCCGTGGATCTCCAGCCGCATGCCGACCCGCGCCTGCTCGTGGAACCAGGCGGAGCCACCACGGCTGGCCGGCTCGCGCCGGATGGCGATCCGGTAGCACCCGCGGTCGGCTGGGGAGCTGGAGATGGAGTAGCTGCGACGTGGCCCTCCCGGGACCTGCACGTCGACATGGGCTCCAGCTTTGAACGTCGGCAGCTTCCTTCCCTCAGGGTCGACCAGTTCGAAAGACGCGGTGCCATCGGACTCGAGGCGAATCTGGCGCAGCAACAGGGAAAGGGCTTGCATGGTCGGGCTTGATCTTGGGCTTGCCGACCGGCGCCGGCGTTGACGAAATATCGGAAGTGGTGATACGATTGTTCAATGGTACGACCAAACAAGGATGATTGCAAATGCTGACACGTGAAGATAATGAGCGGCTGGTCCGTGTGGGTCCAGGGACAGAGATGGGTCGCCTGATGCGCCTGTACTGGATCCCGTTCCTGCTGGCTAAGAACGTTGAAGCCGACGGCCAGCCATATCGCGTCCGTCTCCTGGGCGAGGACCTCGTGGCATTTCGTGATAGCAGCGGCCAGGTCGGGCTGGTCGACCATGCCTGTCCGCACCGGGGCGCGCCGATGGTGCTGGCGCGCAACGAGGAAGGCGGTCTGCGCTGCATCTACCACGGTTGGAAATTCACCGTCGAGGGGCGCTGCCTGGAGATGCCGGCCGAACCGGCCACCACACGTATGCCATCCACCATGCGCATTGGGTCCTACCCAGTGCGTGAGCGCAACGGCGTGCTGTGGACGTACATGGGGCCGGACCCCGAGCAGGCGCCGCAGCTGCCAAGCCTGGAATGGAACATGGTGCCGGCGGAGCAAGTGGCCGTTTCCATGCGCGTGCAGGAATGCAACTGGCTGCAGGCGCTGGAAGGCGAGATTGACTCCGCCCATGCAGCCATCCTGCACGGACGCGTCGATGACAGCGGCGTGATCAACCAGTGGAAGCAGGGACAGGACCTAGCGCCGACCTTCGAATGCTCGGTGCACGAGTCAGGCGTCAGTATCGCTTCGCGGCGAAAGACTGCGACCGAGGAAAACTACATCCGCGTCAACCAGTTCCTCATGCCGTTCTGGACGCTCGTGCCACCCCAAAGTCAGTACCCGGAGCTGAGCGGGCACGCTTGGGTGCCGATCGATGACGAACACACGCTGTGCCTGATGTTCTCCTACCACCCGTCGGAGCCCTTCTATGAGAAGACCCGCAAGGTGTTCAAGGAAGGCCACGCCGGACGCGAGACGGGTCACGCTTCAGAAGCCTCGTTTCAGGAGTGTCCGATCACGCGCCCGTACCACACGTACTGGAGCGGCTTCAATCGCGAGAACGCCTACCGTTTCGACGTCAAGCTGATCGGCAAGTACAACGCCGCTTTGCCTGGCTTGTGGGTGCAGGATGCAGCTTGCCAGTCCGGGGTAACGGCGATCTATGACCGCACGCGTGAGCACCTGGGGACCACCGACACCGGCATCGTCCGGGCGCGCAGGCTGTTGCTCGATACCGTGCGCAAATACGTGGCAGAAGACGTGCGCCCCGCGTCCGTTAGCAATGCTGACAAGTTCCTCTGGCGCGCCATCTCAATCACCATCCCGGCCGGTGGCGACTGGAAGGCAGCAGGAGGTGAGTTCATGAAGGCAAAGCTCGGACAGGGTTTTGGTTACCAACCCTGATCCGCACCCCAGTCACGACAGGAGACAAACAAATGACTATCACCGCGTTCAATCGTCGCCACTTCTTGGCCACTTCCTCGGCTCTGCTGGCGTTTCCTGTCTTGGCGCAGGCCTATCCTTCGCGGCCGATCCGGCTGGTCGTGCCGTACCCGGCGGGTGGATCGACCGACCAACTGGCCCGGGCCATCCAGCAGCCGTTGGCGGAGATTCTTGGTCAGCCGATCATTGTGGACAATCGTGCCGGCGCTGGAGGGACGATCGGAACCGATCTTGTCGCCAAATCTGCGCCCGATGGTTACACCCTCGTGTTCGGCAACACAGGGCCCAACGCAGTGGTGTCGTTGCTGCGCAAAGTGCCTTACGACCCGGTTGTGGACCTCACGCCCATTTCGTCGGTGGCCTTCACTCCAATGATCCTCGCCGTGCCAACGGACAGCCCTGCAAAGACGCTGAAGGAATTTCTGGCCTATGCCAAGCAACACAGCAGCGCAATGAACTACGGCTCCGTTGGAAACGGTTCCTTGTCTCACCTGACTGGCGAACATTTCAATGAACAGTCGGGCCTGAAGATGCTGCACGTTCCGTACAGCGGTGGCGCGCCGATGCTCATGGCCTTTGCCAGCGGCCAATTGGATGCAGCCTTCGTGACCGGTCTGGATGGCGCCACCATGCTGTCCTCCGGAAAGGTGCGCTACCTTGCAGTTGCCACGCCGCAGCGCACGGACGTCGTGCCTGGGCTGCCCCACATCGCGGAGGAGGTGCCCGGTTTCGCTAGCACCGCGTGGTTCGGCGTGCTGGCACCGCGTGGTGTTCCGCCCAACGTCCTGGCCAGACTGAATGCAGCCGTCGTGGCGGCCGTGGCGCGGCCCGAAGTGCGCAAGTTGTTTGCTGAACGCATGATCGAGGCACGCAGCAGCACCCCACAGGAACTCGAGAAGGTGATCGCCGGTGAGCAGCAGCATTGGGGTCAGGTGATCCGCAAGGGCGGCATCGCCATATGAGCACCCGTTCCCTCAAGGGCCGCGTGGCAGTCATCGGTGTGGGCGAGACACGCTACTACAAGCATGGGCAATCGCCGGATGCAGAGTTCAAGCTTGCGTTGCAGGCCATCCTCGCCGCGTGCAAGGACGCTGGGATGGATCCGCGCAGGATCGACGGATTCGCCTCGTACAGCGACGACCGCAGCGACGCCACCCGGTTGGCGACTGCTCTCGGGCTACCGCGTCTGCGCTCCGCGACCATGCAGTGGGGCGGCGGGGGAGGGGGCTGCTGTGCAGCCGTGGCCAATGCGGCCGCGGCGGTGGCCACAGGACAGGCGGACTGCGTGGTGGCCTTCCGGTCATTAGCCCAAGGACAGTTCGGCCGTTTTGGGCAGACCGGCGGCATTGCAACGGTGGCGGGCGAAAAGTCCTATCTGATGCCCTACGGGGTTCTGTCGCCTCCGCAGCGCTTTGCGATGCGGGTGCGCCGCTACATGCACGAGCATGGAATCAGGCAGGAGGCGCTGCGCGCGATTGCACTGGCTTCTTATCACCACGCGCAGGCCAATCCGCGCGCCGTCATGCACGGGAAGCCGCTCGATGCCGAGCGCTACGACGCCTCGCGCTGGATTGCTGAGCCGTTCCACCTGTTCGACTGCTGCATGGAAAATGACGGCGCGGCGGCAGTGGTATTGGTGGACGCCGAACGTGCACGCGACTTTGCGCAGAAGCCGGTCTACCTGCTCGGTGCGGCTGCGGGGTCTGATTTTCGCTTCGGCGCAAGTGCCCACAACTCGCCAGCCTACGCGTCGGCAAACTTTGGAACCGTGGCGCCCGATCTGTACCGCATGGCCGGTATCACTCCGAAGGATGTCGGTGTGGTGCAGAGCTATGAAAATTTCACGGGCGGTGTGCTGATGGCGCTGGTCGAGCATGGCCTTTTCAGTCCGGAGGAGGCCAACGAGTTCCTCACCCTGGAAAACCTCGTCGCACCGAGTGGTCGCCTGCCGCTGAACACCAGCGGCGGCAACCTGGCCGAGTGCTACATGCACGGCTTCGAACTGATTCTGGAAGCCGTTCGACAGGTGCGTGGGACCTCAACCAGTCAAGCTGCCCGCAGCGACGTCGCGCTGGTGGTCGGCGGGCCGATGGTGTCGCCAGTCAGCAACCTGCTGCTCGGATCGGAGGACGTTCTGTGACCCATTCCACCAACCCCTATTTGCCTGCTGGCCTGCCGATCCCGGTGTCCGAGCCGGACGGCTTGTCCGAGCCCTATTGGGCAGGTCTGCGCGCCGGGCGCCTTCTGGTACAGCGCTGCGCCCATTGCGGCACCTGGCAGTTCGCGCCGGAGTGGATCTGCCACGGCTGCCACGCCTTTGATCCAGCCTGGGTCGAGGTGGCCCCGAAGGGGTTGATCTACAGCTGGGAGCGGATCTGGCACCCGGCGCATTCGGCGCTCAAAGACCACGGCCCATACCTGGCCGTGCTGGTTGAACTGCCGCACGCGGGTCATGTGCGGATGGTGGGCAATCTGCTCGGTGACCCCACGCAGGCGGTGACCATCGGCGCCGAACTGCAAGGCGTCTACGAGCACCATCCCGATGCCTCGCCCGCTTACTCGCTGCTGCAATGGCGACTCGCCGATGCTGCCGACGCCGCAAACAGGTGAGCCCCGCGCGGCTTCCGAGGCGTTCGACCTGGTCGTCGTGGGGGCGGGCGCTGGCGGCATGGTCGCGGCGTTGGTGGGTGCGCTGGAGGGCATGCACGTGCTGCTCTGCGAATCGAGCCAACAAGTCGGCGGTACCACCGCGACCTCGGCTGGAACGCTCTGGGTCCCCGGAAACCGTCAAGGCACGGATGCCGGCCACGGCGACTCCGTGCACGAGGCGGCCCGCTACCTCGACGCACTCATCGGACCCGACGACGCGGGCGGTTTGAGGCAGGCGTTTTTCGAAAGTGCCGCACAAGCCATTGACTATCTGGAGGAACGAACCCAGGTCCGGTTTGTCAGCGCTGGCAAGCATCCTGACTACTTGCAGTTGCCCGGGGCGGCGTTGTCGGGTCGGGCGATTTCTCCTCTGCCATTCGATGGCCGCGTGCTGGGCGCGGAGTTCCATCGGATCCGGCCGCCGCTTCCCGACTTCATGGTGCTTGGCGGCATGATGGTCAACAAGTCTGACGTACGAGCGCTGGTGCGGCGCTACCGCTCCTGGCCCGACTTTGTGCACTCGGTCAAGCTGGTCGCTCGCCATGCAGCCGATCGCCTGCGGTATCCGCGCGGCACTCGTTTGGTGATGGGCAACGCGCTGGTCGCGCGCCTTTTTCACAGCCTGCGCAGCGCGGGCGTCGACGTCCGCTTTGGCTGGAAGCTGGCTGAACTGGACATGAGTGATGGCCGCGCGGTGGGGGCACGCTTCGATGTTGCTGGCGTGTCTCGCACAGTGAGCGGGCGTGCTGGCGTCGTCCTGGCAACGGGCGGGGTTGGCCACTGCGAGACCCTGCGGCGCGAGCTCGGGCCCGCAGGTCTCGCTTTCCGCTCACTGGCCGCCGACAGCGTGGCGGGTGAGGGTTTGCTGGCCGCACGCCGCGCGGGCGCAGCACTTGAGCAGCACCATGAGAACTTCTTCTGGCAACCGGTCTCCCAGGTCCCGCGCGCTGGGGGCAGTACAGGATTGTTTCCGCACCTGTTTCTCGATCGGGCCAAACCTGGTTTGATTGCCTTAAACGGGCGGGGCGAACGCTTCGTGAACGAAGCAGCTTCCTACCATCACTTCGTTGAGGGCATGTTGCGGAACGGGGGAGGGGAGCCCGGCGGCCCGAGCTGGCTGCTGTGCGACGCCGCGTTCGTGCGTCGCTACGGCCTCGGTGTGATCCCGCCCGGCACGCGCCGGCTGGGAACCTGGGAAGAGCGTGGCTACCTCGTCACCGCACCCACTCTGGAGGTGCTGGCGCAACGGCTGGGAATCGATGGCGCCAGCCTGGCTGCGACAGTGGCCCGCAGCAATGCCTTTGCCCGCTCCGGGCTCGACCCCGAGTTCGCCAAGGGGAGTACTGAATTCGACCGTTTCAATGGGGACCCAGCCACACCCGGCAATCCATGCCTGGGTTCGATCGAGGTGCCGCCTTTTTGCGCCTTGGCCATCTGGCCGGCCGACGCGGCTTCCAGCGGCGGCCTGGTCACCGATCGTGATGGCCGGGTGATGTCTGCGGCGGGCGCACCAATTCTGGGCTTGTACGCCTGTGGCAACGATGCCGCTTCCATCATGCGCGGCAGTTATCCCGGCCCGGGCACCACGCTCGGCCCCGCCTTCGCAGCCGGCTATCGCATCGGCATGCACGCGCGCCATGTACTGGACGGGCGCTCCGCGCCCGTCCCCGCTTTCATCCGCAAACGAGCTTGACCATGACACCGACCTCATCGAACACCGACAGCCTGTCGCGTCTGCTGGAGGCGCGCTTTAGCTGCCGTGGCTTTCGCCCCGACCCCGTTCCAGCAGAAACCATCGCCCGGATCGTCTCGCTGGCGCAGCGCAGCGCGTCCTAGTGCAATGCCCAGCCCTGGCAGGTGGTGATCACGCGGGGCGCCGCCACCGAGCGCTTCCGCGAAGCCTTGCTCGCACCTGTGCTGCCCGGTGAGCCCGGGCCGGATTTCGATTGGCCAAAGGAATACCAAGGCGTGTACCTGGAACGGCGCCGTGAATGCGGCTTGGCGCTCTACGAGGCGGTCGGCTTGGAGCGAGGTGACCGCGAGGGCTCGGCGCGCCAGGCGCGTGAAAACCTTCGTCTGTTCGGCGCGCCGCACGCGGCGATCATCACCACCGACGCGAAGCTCGGAACGTACGGGGCAGTGGACTGTGGTGGGTACATCGCCGCCTTCATGCTGGCCGCCACCAGTCTTGGTGTGGCGAGCATCGCCCAAGCGTCGCTTGCTTCTCGTCCGCAGCGTGTGCGTGACGCGCTTGGGTTGGCGGCGGACCGCAAGGTGGTGTGCGGCATCTCGTTCGGCTATGCGGACCCGAAGCACCCTGCCAACGGGTTCCGGACCGACCGGGCCGATCCGAAGGTGGCTGTGACGCTGTTGGACCGCTGAGTCAGCTGGCCGCCTTCTTCGCCGCCGGGACGCGCTTCCTGGCCGCAGGGGCGACCCGGGCAGCTGACGTTGCAGCGGTCGAGACGCGCGACAGGTAGCCGCGCTGCAGGCGTCTGAGGCTGGTCTCCATCTCTGCCACGGCTGCTTCGGTGTTTCCCTCTTCCAAGTGCTTGAGGAAGCGCTTGCGTGAGGGAAGTACGAAGGTGTTCTCGTAGGCTCCAATGGTCTGGATGAACTGTGCGAGGACCGTCAGCAGACCGTCCATCACGATGACCATGATCGGATTACCCGTCATCCGCGCAAGGATGCGATGGAAGTTGAGATGCACCTGCGCACGGCGCTGGAAATCACCTTCTTCGGTGGCCCGTGCCGCCTCATCCATGTTTTCGCGCAGGGCTTGCAAGTCTTCAGGTGTAGCCCTGGCGCAGGCCTCGCGCACCACCACCGCCTCCAGCCAGATGCGGGCCTCCGTGAGCTGGTCCGGGTTGAGGGATCCCATGTGGTAAAGATCCAGCATGCTGTTGACGATGACGTTGGCGGAGCCTTCGCTGATGAAGGCACCGCCGGTGGCGCCTTTTTGCAGACGGATCAGCCCTGCATGCTCGAGCGAGCGCAGCGCTTCGCGCAGGGTGTTGCGTGAAACGCCAAACTGCACCGCCAGTGCCCTCTCTGCTGGCAGCCTGCTGCCGACTTTAAGTCGACCCGTGGTCAGTTCGGTGCGGATCTGGGTGGCAATTTCCTCGAAAGCCCGCGCTGAGCGGACCGCCTCGAAGCGTGGGGTGGGTGCCTGGGATGCGACCGCGGCCACCGGCTGAATTTTGCTGGGCATTTGTTGTTCCGTTTGAGGGGAGAGCGTCTGCGGCGGATATCGCGCAGACATGGCTCTCATGCGGCCATCTTGCGCTTGCGCTCCGTTTTCCTGTTCTCGCTTTCCAGGTAGTCGCTCACATGGCGCAGATGCAATTCCATCGCATCAGCGGCGCCTTGCGCATCGCGCTCGCGCATCAAGGCCAACACCTTGCGGCGCACCTGCATGATGTCTTTTCGAGGTTGCGGGTCGACGCGCGCAAGCAGTGCTCGGATCAGTTCCGACAGTGCGTCGACCATCATCACAATCACGTCGTTGTGGGTCGCGCGAGCGATCAGCCGGTAGAACTCGATCACCGATTTTGTGTTCCGCGAGCCGTGACCTTCGCGGAACAGCTCGGTGTGGTGTTCGATGTCGACTTCGATGGCGTCGAGGTCTTGCTGGGTGGCTCGGGCGCACGCCAGGCGGATGGCGACTTTCATGAGCTCCACCCGGGCTTCGGTCACGTTGGCGATCGAAACCTGCCCCAGCGAAACCAGGTCCTGCACGGTCTGCGTCAAGCCGGAGGAATTGCCGCTGTGGATGTAGAAACCGCCATGGATGCCCGTGCGGGCCTCCACCAGGCCTGCAGCTTCCAAGCTGCGCAGGGCCTCACGCACGCCGCTTCGGCTGATGTCGAACTGCTCGGCCAGGTCTTTCTCGGCAGGCAGGCGATCACCAGGGCGCAGCTCGCCTCGTGCGAGCTGCTGACGGATCTGGTCACAGACTGCCTCGAAGCCGCGGCGGGTTCGCACCGGCTGGAACACGGGAGGTGGCGCGGCAGGCTGCGCGGGCGTGGGCTTGCTCGAAGCCTGCTTGTTTGGAGGGGGTGTCCTTCGGACGGCTTTTACTGGCATTGGATGAACCTCTCTCAATGATGGTAATGCATGTGGCGCGGCCGAATTCCCGACAGAAGTACTTGTAAAAATCATTGGTTGAACCATAATAGATGAAAACCACTGATTTTGATGAAAAGGGCGCCTGCCCCCGGAGACTCCATGGACCTAGACGTAACACCCGCACAGCAGGCCTTTCGCGAGGAAGTAAGAGCCTTTGTTCGCGACCGCCTGCCTTCGGACATCCGCGAACGCTTGCGTGCCGGGCATCCGCCCCGCAAGCAGGACACCGTGACCTGGCAGCGCATCCTCAACGAGCGCGGCTGGGCTGCTCCTCACTGGCCGCGCCAGTTCGGCGGCGCCGAGCTGGGGCAGATGGAACGCTTGATCCTGCTTGACGAGATGTATCGCGCCCCGGCTCCGCTGCCGCAAGTCTTCAACGTCACCATGCTCGGTCCCGTGCTGATGAAATTCGGCACCCCTGCGCAGTGTGAATACTTCCTGCCGAAGCTGGCGAATCTCGACCTGTGGTTCTGCCAGGGCTTCTCTGAACCAGGCTCCGGCTCCGATTTGGCTTCGCTGCGGACGGCCGCACGGCGCGACGGGGATCAGTATGTCGTCAATGGCCAGAAGATCTGGACTACCACGGCACACCTGGCTGACTGGGTGTTTGCCCTGGTACGTACCAACGTCGAAGCACGGAAGCAGGAGGGCATCTCCTTCCTGCTGATCGACCTGAAATCACCCGGCATCACCATACGGCCGATTTATTCCATCGACGGTGAACACCACCTCAATGAGGTGTTCTTCGACGAAGTGAGGGTGCCCGTGGACAACCTGGTGGGCCAGGAGAATCGTGGCTGGGACTGCGCCAAGTACCTGCTGGGCAACGAGCGTACCGGTATCGCCAACGTCGGCTTGTGCCGCGAACGCCTGGACCTCGCTCGCGAAATGGCCAGTCGCACCCGCGAAGGCGGTGTCTGCCTGCTCGACGATTCGAAGTTGCGCGGCGAGTTCGCGGTGCTCGACGCCGAAATTCGGGCACTCGAAGTGACCAACTACCGCTTCCTGCTGACGCCAAGCGCGCAGCAGGCGCTGCCTGCCTTCGCTTCGGTGCTGAAGCTCAAGGGAGTGGAGCTGCAACAGGACATCAACACGCTGCTCGCCAGACTGGCTGGGCCTGCTGGCCTGGAGCGCCGCGGCTCCGACGACATCGTGCATGGACCTCTGACGCCCCGCTACTTCTACTCCCGCGCAGCCAGCATCTACGGCGGTACCAGCGAAGTGCAAAAGGACATCCTGGCCAAGGCTGTTGTCGGCTGAGGATAAAAAATGAACTTTGAACTGAACGATGAGCAGCGCGCGCTGCAGGACAGCCTTTCCCGTTTGCTGGCCGACCGGTATGGCTTTGAAAAGCGGCGTGGCTTTGCCGCCAGCCCAGCGGGCCATGACGAGGGCACCTGGCGCAAGCTCGGCGAGCTGGGTGTCACCGCGCTGCTGGTGCCTGAAGTGCATGGTGGCTTTGGCGGAAGTGGGTGTGATCTGCTGCCCGTGATGCAGGAACTGGGCGCTGCACTTTCGCTGGAACCCTTCCTCGCCTCAAGCGTTCTGGGCGCTACCGCCATCCGGCTGGCGGCCGATGACGTGTTGCAGGATCGCATGCTTCCAGGTGTGGCGGCTGGTACGACCTGTGTCGCCTGGGCGCATGACGAGGTGGCTGGCAGGCACACTCCGCGCTGGGTTGAAACTCGCGCGCTGCGCCAGGGTGATCGGTGGGTGCTGGATGGCGGGAAGGCCAACGTGCTGGCTGCGGGCCTGGCGCAGCACTTTGTGGTGACCGCGCGGGTTTCGGGTGCGGCTGATGCGCCGGACGGTTGCGCACTTTTCCTGGTGGACGCGGGAGCCGCCGGTCTCGAAAACCGGGTGTTCCGTATGGTGGACGACTCGCTTGGGGGTGAGCTGAATTTGCGCGGTGTGGCCGCGATTCCCCTGGGTGACCCAACCGATGGCAGACGCGCCCGTGCAGCCATCGACACCACGCTGGCAGTCGGTACCGCAGCAGCTTGCGCCGACATGGTCGGAGCCATGCAGGCGGCATTCCGGCTCGCAATGGACTACCTCAAGACGCGAAAACAGTTCGGTCGCCTGATCGGCGAGAACCAGGCACTGCGCCATCGCGCTGCCGAGATGCTGGTCAGTCTGGAACTCGCACGCAGCATGGCGATCGCCGCAGCGGTTGCAGTCGATAGGCCCGAGGGAGCGGACGCCGCCCTTGACGTGCACCGGGCAAAGCTTTCCGTGGGGCGCCATGCACGTACCTTGGCCCACGGAGCCATCCAGTTGCATGGCGGCATCGGCATGACGGAAGAGTACGCCGTGGGCCACTACCTGCGACGCATTCACGTACTGGACCAATTGTTCGGGGACGGTGACGCCCACGCCATGCGGCTTGCGGCACTCGCCTGACGCGCCGCCCATTCCATCCACAGAGACAAGTTAACAGCATGAGCCAGACCCTGATTTACCTCGACGACCGTGCAGTCACACGCGATGACTTGCTGATGCGAGGACGGCGTGCCGCCACCGGTTTTGACCACCTCGGCGTGCGTGAAGGTGACAGCGTTGCACTGTTGCTTCGCAATGACTTTGCGTTCTTCGAAGTGCAGCAAGCTGCCGCCGCTATCGGCGCGTATGCGGTCCCACTGAACTGGCACGGGAAGGCGGACGAGGCCACCTACATCCTGAACGACGCCAGGCCCAAGGTGCTTGTGGCGCATGCAGACCTGCTGGAGCCGCTGCGTCAGCACATCCCCGCAGGCATGAAGATCCTGGTCGTGCCAACGCCGCCCGAGGTGCAATCACGCCACAGCATCGCGCCCGAGCGCGCCAGTCCGACGGAGGGCGACATCGTCTGGCAGGCGTGGTGCGACAGCTTCGAGCCGTGGGAGGCGCCCGCCAAACGCAGCCGCGCCACCATGATTTACACCTCGGGCACCACGGGTCATCCCAAAGGAGTCAGACGCGACCCTGCCAGTCCCGAACAGGCGAGCGCCTATGTGGATCTGATCCAGCGCGTCTACGGCCTGACCCCGGGGGTGCGTGCACTGGTCACGGGGCCGCTCTATCACGCATCGCCCAATGCCTATGGTCGCCAGGCGCTGATGGCGGCCGAGGTGCTTGTGCTTCAGTCCAAGTTCGATCCAGAGGAAACGCTGGCGGCGATTGAGAAGCACCGGATCACCAACGCGGTGATGGTTCCGACCATGTTTGTTCGCATCCTGCGGCTGCCCAAGGAAGTTCGCGAGCGCTACGACGTCAGCTCCCTGCGCTGGGTCACGCACACCGGCGCTCCGTGCCCGAAGGAGGTGAAGCAAGCGCTGATGGAAGAGTGGGGTCCGATCATCTATGAAACCTATGGGGGATCGGAGGTTGGAACCGCCACCCTGGCGACCCCAACGGACTGGTTGGAGCACCCAGGCTCGGTCGGTGTGCCGACGCCGGGCACCCGCCTCGCCTTCTACGGCGAAGACGGTGACCAAGTGCCGGAGGGCGAAGTCGGAGAGATCTACATGCGAGTGCCGGCCTATGCTGACTTCACGTACCTCAATCACGAGGAAAAGAGAAAGGGCGTTGAGCGCGATGGCCTGATCAGCTGCGGTGACGTCGGTTATCTCAAGAGCGGGCGGCTGTACCTGTGCGACCGCCGCTCCGACATGGTGATCTCAGGTGGTACGAATATCTACCCCGCCGAGATCGAGATGGTCCTCCTGCAGTGCCCCGGCGTGCAGGATTGCGCGGTCTTCGGCATACCCGACGATGACTTCGGCGAGTCGCTCGCAGCCGCGGTGGAGTTGATCCCCGGCGCAAAGATGAGCGTGCGCGAGATTCAGGATTACCTGGAGACCCACCTCGCCAGATACAAGGTGCCCAAGCGCATCGACTTCCACGCGTCATTGCCGCGCGAAGACAGCGGCAAGATCTTCAAACGCCGCCTGCGCGATCCGTTCTGGCAGAACGCTGGTCGAAAAATCTGATGCATGCACCAAAAAACCTGGGTGCGGGCACCTTGGCAGCTTCGGTGCAGCGCGCGATGGTGCGCCACGGGTCGGGCGAGGGCGAGGTCATCAACCTGCGGCGACTGACCGGCGGAGCCACCAAGCAGACCTGGGCATTCGATTGGGTCAGGGCGTCTGCACAGCAGCCGCTGATCTTTCAGCAGTTTCCCGCGCCGGTGTCGCCTGCGAAGGGCGTACCCAAACTGACGGCGTCGCAAGATGCCGCCGTCATGGTGGTGGCCAGCGCCGGCGGTGCGCCGGCACCAGTGGTACGACTTGTGCTGGAGCCTGCGGACGGTATGGGCGAAGGCTATGTGACCGAGTTCGTGGCCGGCGAAACGCTGGGCCGGCGCGTGGTGCGTGACGAAGCGTTCGCACCTGCCCGCCAGGCGATGGCAAGCCAATGCGGGGCGATCCTCGCCGCCATCCATCGCCTGCCGACGGACTCGCTTCCCTTCCTGCAACAGCTGTCTCCGGCCGACGAGCTGAAAGTCTACGGAGACTCGTTGGCTGGCTGCGGAGTTCGGCATCCTGCGCTGGCCTATGCGCTGCGCTGGATCGAAGAGAACCTCCCCCAGCGCTGGACTCCGGCGCTGGTGCATGCGGATTTCCGCACCGGTAATCTCATCGTGGGCCCCGATGGCGTGCGCTGCGTACTCGATTGGGAAATCGCTCGCATCGGCGACGCGATGCAAGACCTGGGTGTGTTGTGCATGCGCTCCTGGCGTTTCGGCGGATCAGGCGAGGTCGGTGGGTTTGGCGAACGCGAAGATCTCTATGCCGCTTATGAGGCGGCCTCTGGCCAGCCGGTGGATCCGCAGCGCGTGCGCTTCTGGGAAGCCTTCTCCAATCTGAAGTGGGCCATTGCCTGTGCCCGGCGTGGCGCGTCCCTGCGTGCCGACGGCCGGCAGGCCAGCGTGGAACTGAGCGCAGTCGGCCGCCGTATGGAGGAGCCCTTGTGGGACTTCCTCTCTTTGACTGGCGCCGCCCCTGGGAGCATCCGATGACGACCTTCGTACCCAATGCCGAACGGCTGTTGCAAGCGGCCGTGGATTATCTCGACGCGGAACTGCTGTCAACGCTGGAGGGTTACCACCATTTCCAGCTGCGGATCTGCGTGAACACGCTGCGCATCGTCGCACGCGAAATGGTTCAGGCGCCCGCCCTGGAGCAGCAGGAACAAGAACGCCTCCAACATTTGCTTGGCCATGCAGGCAGCGTGGCCGAGCTCAACGGAGAAATCAACGATCGCATCGCCAACGGCCAACTGCCGCTGGATGCGCTCGGATTGGCCGAGCACCTGCGGGACACCCTGCGCGGTGCGCTGGCCATCAACAACCCCACCTGGATCACCAGGCCTTGAGCCACTATTTCAACAAAGGAGACATTCCCATGACCATCAACCGTCGCCAGGCCCTCACAGCCAGCATTGCATCTTTCGTCGGCATAGCGGCCACGCCCGCCCGCGCTCAGGGCTATCCCACCGGGGTCATCAAGTTCGTGATTCCGACCGCGCCGGGCGGCGGACACGATACGATGATGCGGGTCATCGGCCAGAAACTCACCGAGAGCCTGGGCCAGCCCTGCATCATCGAATCGAAACCCGGTGCAAGCGGTGCAATCGCGGCGCAGGCGGTTGCACAGGCCGCCCCCGACGGCCTCACCTTCCTCCTCGGGTACAGCGCTCTGTTGAGCAACACGGTGCTGATGGCCAAGGCTCCCTACCGCATGGATGAATTCGCCCCTGTGAACATGCTGGCACTCACCCCCATCGCCCTCGGGATCAGCGAGACGCTCGCTGCCTCCACGCTCAAGCACTACGTCGCCATCGCCAAGACCCAGCCTGGCAAGCTGTCGTACGGTTCATACGGCCAAGGTTCGGGTGGCCACTTTGTCGGTGAATTGTTCAATATGGCCGCTGGCCTGGATATCGTTCACATACCCTACAAGGGCGAGGCGCCTGCCTTGGTGGATCTGATGTCCGGTCAGGTCCACGCAGCCTTTACTTCGATTGGTGGCGTCAAGCGGTATCCAGGCAGGATCCGTCCCCTTGCGGTTGCCACGGCCGAACGTTCGCCCAGTTACCCCGATGTTCCGACATTCGCGGAATTGGGGTATCCGCAAGTCAACATGCCGGGTTGGGGTGGTTTGTTCGCGCCAGCGAAAACCCCACAAAACATCATCGACAAGGTTTCTGCCGAGATGAACCGGATCGTCTTGTTGCCCGACGTCAAAGCCAAGATGGCCGAACTCGGTTTCGACTCAGTGGGCTGGGCGCCGCCAAAGATGAACCAGTTCCTCAAGGAGCAGCTGGCCCAGACTCGCACGTTGGTCGAGTCCGGCCGAGTGAAGCTCTGAGATTTGCGATGCGGCAAGGCCGGCTGGCCTTGCCGCATTCCTGCAAGAACCGTCATGGACCGCTTCAACGGCTGCAAGCGTGACCCCGCAGGTTGGCTATTTCGATCGGGGTGGCAGGCCGCGATAGGGCGGCGCCTTTTTTGCCAGCATCGCCTCGATCGCCACCCGTGGTTCCGGGGCGGAAAACGCGGCTGACTGGCTGTTTGCCTCCATGCTGAACATGGTTTGCTGATCGGAGTCGAGCGAGGCGTTGAGCGCTGTCTTGGTCAGCGCAAGTGCTGTGGGAGACGCGTGGGTAAGGCTTTCTGCGATCTGCCGCGCGCGTTCTTCCAACGCTTCGCTCTCGTGAACTTCCATCACGATGCCAAGCCGCATTGCTTCCTCGGCATCGATCTCACGGGCGGAGAACATCAATTCCTTGGCGCGCTGCAAGCCGACTGCCCTGGGCAGCAAGTACAACGCTCCGAGGTCGGGCACCAGCCCCAGCTTCAGGTGGGACATGGCAAAGCGGGCCCGTGGCGTCGCCAGCACCATGTCGGCGGTGAGGGCCATCGCGAAGCCGGCCCCCATGGCTGGCCCGTCGATTGCGGCGATCACCGGGCGGCCCAGGTTCAGCATGTCGTTGACGAGGCGAAGCCCGTTCTTCAGACGCTGCTGCCAGTAGGCGGGACCTGCGTCCACGTTCTCGAGCAGCATGGGCAGGTTGCCGCCGGCGCAGAAAGCGCCGGGGCTGCCGGTTAGCACCAGCACGCGGATGTCGGGATCGTTGCGAACCTGTTCCAACACCGCCATCAGGTCGCCCCGGAGGTCGGCGTCGAATGGATTGTGCTTGGCGGGCCGCGACAGGCGGACCCAGCCCAACTGGTTGATCACTTCGAAGTTGAGTGTATTCATGGAGACGGCGCTCATACCGGCGTGAACATCGGGATCATGCCTCCGCCTTCAGCTGGTTTGAAGCAGACCTTGACGCGCTGACCAATGCGCAGCGTATCCAAGTCGCAATCGACCATATTGGTCAGCATCGTGACTCCCTCATCGAGGGTGACATAGGCGATGGCGTATGGAATCGGGCCGGCCTTGCGGGTCACGCTCACGCTGTAGATGAAGCCCAGTCCCGAGAGGCTGCGCCATTCGGTTTCACCCATGCAGAAAGGGCAAAGCGGGCGGGGGTACCAATGCGGTTTGCCGCAGGTCTTGCAGAGCCGGGTGCACAGCATGCCCTCCCGTGTCGCATTCCAGAAGTACTCGGTAGCAGCGTCCACCAGAGGAGCGGCCAAAGGCCGATCGGTAAAAGGAGTGCTCATCGTCATTGCCTTTCCATGATCAGGGTGGCACTGCCGTGCCGGGAACCCAGCAATCCGCCCATGCCCTGGGCAAGCGCCAGGCTGCAGTTGGGGACCTGGACCTTCGGGTGCGCCTCGCCGCGCAGCTGGCGCACCGCTTCGATCACCTTGGTGATGCCGCCACGATTGGCCGGATGGTTGTTGCACAGGCCACCGCCGTCGGTGTTGAACGGCAGCTTGCCCACGCCCGAGATCAAGTTGCCGTCGGCGACGAACTTGCCGCCCTCGCCCTTGGCGCAGAAGCCCAGGTCTTCCAGCTGCATCAGCACGGTGATGGTGAAGCTGTCGTAGATGGACGCGTAGTCGATGTCGGCCGGCTTGACGCCGGCTTCTCCGAACGCAGCCGGACCGGTAATGGCCGCGCCCGACCAAGTCAGATCGACCGCGCCGCCGAGCTGGCCCTTGATGGTCTCGCCCGCGCCAAGGATGGTCACAACCGGGCGATTCAGTTTGCGGGCGATCTCGGGCCGCACCATCAGCAGCGCGCCGCCGCCGTCGCTGACCACGCAGCAGTCCAGCTTGTGCAGCGGATCTGAAATGAGGGGGGAGGCCAGTACGTCTTGCACCGTGACGACTTCCCGCAGCATCGCGTTCGGGTTGTATTGCGCGTGTGTGGAGGCGGCCACCTTGATCCAGGCGAGCTGCTCGGACGTCGTGCCGAATTCGTACATGTGGCGGGCGGCGGCCAGTGCGTACATGTTCACCGTTACTGGCGCATAAGGCATCTCCCAGGGCACGTCCGGCGTGCTGCTGGTCACCAGGCGGGCGCCGACGCCGACGCCACTGGCACCCTCGGTGCGCGGTCGCCCGGCCAACGTGATCAGCGCCACATTGCACTTGCCGGTGGCGATGGCCTGAGCCGCGTGCGCCACGTGGATCAAGTAGGCGGAGCCGCCTGTATCGGTGGTGTCCAGGTGGCGCAGTCGGGTGAGCCCGAGGTAGTCCGCCATGCTGTTGGCGCCCAGTCCCGGCGCGTCGCCGGCGCAGAAGTAGCCGTCCACATCCTGAAGGGAGAGCCCTGCATCCTCAAGTGCCCCCTTCGCGCATTCGGCGTGCAGTTGGGCCACGGTTTTGTCAGGGGCCTTGCGGGTCGGGTGTTCGAAAGCGCCTGCTATGCAGGCCTTGCCTTTGATGGTCATTGTTTCTGCTCCGGTTGACGGCGATGAGGCTGCAGTATATCATTGGTTCAACCATACAAAGGAAATGTGCAATGGATCCCATCGTCAATCTTCAAGGCCGAACCATCGTTGTCACCGGTGCCGGCCAAGGTATCGGCAAGGCCCTGGTCGAACTGTCGCTTGGCCTCGGCGCCAATGTGGTCGCGGTCGATCTCAACGGAGAAACACTGGGCGCGACCCTGGCACCCCTGCCTGCCGACCGCGTGCTAGCGGTGCAGGGCAACGTGGCCGACCCCGCCGTGGCGGACCGCGCAGTCGCCGATGCAGTGACCAGGTTTGGCGCGGTCCATGGGCTTGTGAACAATGCTGGCATCGTGCGTCCAGCCATGATCGACAAGATGACAGACCAGCAGTGGAGTGACGTGATCGACGTTCACCTGAGTGGCTCGTTCTACTGGACCCGCGCCGTCGGCCGGCACATGATCGAACGCGCAAAGGGTGGCGATCGCACGGGTGGAGCAGTCGTCAACATCTCATCCGACGCCGGCCGAAAGGGCTCCATCGGCCAGATCAACTACGCCGCTGCAAAGGCCGGCATGCTGGGCATGACGATGACGGCGGCGCGCGAATGGGGCCGCTACAACATCCGCACGAATTCGGTGTGCTTTGGCGTCGTTGAGACGCCCATGACGGAAGTCGTGCGCGGGGAAAAATTCCGCGACAACATGCTGGCCCAGATCCCGATGGGTCGCTGGTCAACGCCCGACGAGGTGGTGAAGACGATCTGCTTCCTGCTGTCCGACGGCGCCAGTTACATCACGGGCCAGCACCTCGGTGTGAATGGCGGTTTCCACATCAGCCTCTGAGCGGCACCGACCGTGCAGCAAACCGCAGAGCTTGATCGCGCTCGTCTCGGGGACTTCATCCGCAGCCAGGTCGAGCCGTTCGAAGGTGACGTGGCGGTGCGCCACATCGAGGGGGGCCAGTCCAACCCCACCTATATCGTCGATGCAGGCGCGCGGCGCTATGTTCTTCGGCGCAAACCCTCGGGCCAGTTGCTGCCCTCTGCCCATGCCGTGGAACGCGAGTTCCGGGTGATGCACGCGCTGGCTGGATCCGCCGTTCCTGTGCCCAGTACCTGTGCGCTGTGCGAAGACCCCGGGGTGTTGGGAACCAGCTTCTACCTGATGGATTTTGTCGAGGGAAGAATCCTGGGTGACCAGACCCTGCCGGGGATGGTGCCCCTGGAGCGGCATGCGATGTATGTCGAGATGAACCGTGTACTTGCATGTCTGCATGGAGTCGACTACCTCGAGCGTGGCCTGCAGGATTTCGGTCGCGAAGGCCAGTACGTGGAACGACAGGTCGAGCGATGGTCGCGCCAGTACCGCGCCTCGGAAACACATCTGATTCCAGAGATGGATAACCTGATCGGCTGGTTGGGGGATCGGATTCCCCGTCAGCTTGGCACGAGCATCGTTCACGGCGACTACCGGCTGGACAACGTGATCTTCCACGCCACCGAACCGCGCATCGTCGCGGTGCTGGATTGGGAGCTCGCGACGCTGGGCGATCCACTCGTGGACTTCGCTTACCACTGCATGACCTGGCACCTGGCGCTGGGGACGCACCGCACGCTGGCCGGTGCCAACCTCGCCGCTCTGGGAATTCCCGGTGAGACCGAGTACGTCGCGCTGTATTGCCAGCACACCGGCCGGGAGGTTGACGCCGTACTCGAACACTGGCAGTTCTATCTGGCGTTCAACATGTTCCGGTTCGCCGCTATCCAGCAAGGCGTGGCGCGCCGCGCACTGGACGGCAATGCCGCGAACAGCAAGGCGCGTGAAGTGGGCAGCCGCGTTGCGGTAACTGCCGCGGCGGGCTGGGCGATGGCATGCAGAGCCACTCACTGAGGGCTTCAATTTGAACTTGGAACCCACACTCCGCGCACAGGTCTTGCAGTCGCAACAGGCAGCGTTCAGGGACGCACACATCTACCTTGCCGAACCGTGGTTCCCTGACGAAGTCCATCACAACCAGATCGCCAGGCTGGAACTGGCGCGCTGGGCCACCTGAAAGGAATTTCCATGTACATGCCTCCCAATACCCAGCTGCGGCTCGACCCGCGCGACGACTACACGCATCCGCCTGAACCGGTGAGCAACTACAACGAGAGCATGTACTTCAATGCTTTTGACACGCGCACCGGTATCGGTGCCTGGATGCGCATTGGTAATCGCCCCAATGAAGGCCATGCGGAGATGACCTGCTGCGTCTATCTCCCGGACGGCCGGGTTGGCTTCATCTTCAGCCGCCCGACGATGACGGGCAACGAGGAGATGAACGCTGCGGGGATGCGCTTCGAAGTGCTGGAGCCCTTCAAGCGCCTGCGGGTCACCTTCGAAGGCGACCTGCTGCTGATGGACGATCCGCATGCGATGGTCGACCCGAGTGCGGCGTTCAAGCGCTATCCCAAGCGGCCGGCGTCGATCGTCCTGGAGTTCGAGGGTGTCTCGCCCATGCACGGCGGCGAGATCGTCGGCATGGACGGACAGCCGATCGAACTCGACCCCGAGCACTCGGTGTACCGCGGTCACACCGAACAGAACATGGCGGTCAACGGCCATATCACGGTGGATGGGCAGCGGCACGAACTGGACGGCGGAACCGGCTACCGCGACAAGTCCTGGGGACCGCGACACTGGCACAGCTTCTACTGGTACAAGTGGCTGCCGGTGACCTTCGACCGTGATTTCGGCATTCTGCTGTCCATCAAGGGTCGGCCCGAGGGCGGCCCGGACCGCATCAGCGGCAACGTGCTGCGCGACGGCGTCTACGAGCCCGTGATCGATGGTCGCATCGAGACCGACTACGACGCAGCGTGGTACCCCCGCGGCGTCACGGCCTGGGTTACCACAGCACGCCAGACCTATGTGCTGCGAGGTCGCATCCTGACGACAGTGCCGCTGCGCCACAAGCGCGCTGGCGTTACCGACTGGAGCACCTACACGCGCATCACTGAAAGCATGAGTGAATACACCTGTGAAGGCCGTACCGCGCTCGGCATGACCGAATACTGCGATGTCATGAACGACGGTGTACCGATTTCGGCCGCGAAGGAGTCCGCATGACCGAGTGCGTGCTGCATGAAAGGGTTGGCGGCGTCGCGGTCGTCACACTGAACCGTCCACAGTCGAAGAACGCGCTCGACGCGGCCACGGTCGACGCTTTGACCGGTTTGTTTCGGGGTTTCCGAGAGGACGACATCGTGCGGGCGGTGGTTCTCACAGGCGCGGGGAACGACTTCTGCGCCGGCGGCGACGTCAAGCAGATGGGGCAGGGTGGTCCGCGCACGCCGGAGCAGCGCCGCGCTGGCATGGGCCGTTACGGCGACCTGGCCAAGGCCATTGCATCGCTCGACAAGCCGGTCATCGCGGCCGTCGACGGCGTTGCCTACGGCGGCGGCCTGAGCCTTGCCTTGCTCTCGGACATCGTGCTCGTGAGCGAGCGCGCCCGCATGGCGATGGTGTTCCATCGCATTGGCCTGGTGCCCGACATCGGTTCCTGGTACACGCTTCCGCGTGTGGTGGGGCTGCAGCGGGCCAAGGAACTGGTGTACTCGGCCCGCGAGTTCGGCGCCGTCGAGGCGCTGCAGATGGGGCTGGCCCTGGAGGTTCTGCCCAGTGCGGAGTTGCTGCCGCGTGCTATGGAAATGGCGCGCAGTTTCGAGGGCGCGCCGCCCACGGCCATGAGCCTGTCGAAGCAGGCCCTGCAGGCTTCACTTCAAAGCGACCTGAACACCATGCTGGACATGGAAGCCACCGCGCAGGCCATTGCCGGGGGAAGCGACTATGCGCGCGAATCGGTGCGCCGATTCGCAGCCCGTGAGCCGGCCCAGTTCCGTTGGCCCGGCAGAAACACGACGACAACGGGAAACAAACAATGATCGATTACGGAAAAACCAAGGCTTGGCGTTCAGACCCGGTGCGCCACAGCTACGCCACGAAGGACACCATCCTCTATGCGCTGGGCCTGGGACTGGGCACCGACCCTCTGGACGCGCAGCAACTGCGCTACGTGTATGAAAAAGACCTGGTGGCACTGCCCACCATGGCCGCGGTGTTGGCCTCGCCCGGCGCCTGGATGCGCGATCGCAAGGAACTGGGCATCGATTTTCTCAAGCTGGTTCATGGCGAGCAGGGCGTCACCATCCATTCTCCGCTGCCTGTTGCAGGCACCGTGGTCGGTGAAAGCCGTGTGGTGCGCCTGGTCGACAAGGGCGAGGGCAAGGGCGCCATCCTGCATGTGGAGAAGTCACTCAAGGACGAGGCAAGCGGGCAGTTGCTCGCAACGGCGGAGCAGGTCCTGTTCCTGCGCGGGGACGGTGGCTTTGCGGCTGACCAGGGAGGTGACGAGCCGGCTCCCGCGCTGCCTGCCCCTCCGGATACGGCGGCCGATGTCGCGCTGGAATTGCCCACGCGCCCGGAAGCGGCGCTGCTGTACCGGCTCTCGGGCGACCTCAACCCGCTGCATGCCGATCCCGTGGTCGCTGCGAAGGCGGGCTTCCCCAAGCCGATCCTGCACGGGCTGGCCTCGTGGGGCAACGCCGGCCGTGGCATCGTGCAGCTGTTCTGTGGCCACGACCCGGCGCGCCTGCGCTCGATTAGGGCCCGCCTGACCTCGCCGGTTTACCCCGGCGAGACACTGGTGCTCGAATGCTGGCGGGTGGCGGCCGATGAGGTGGCATTCCGCGCCCGGGTGAAGGAGCGCGATGTGGTCGTTCTCAACAACGGTCGCGCGGGGATTGCTGCATGAACGTGCCGACCACCATGCGCGCTTGGCAGGTCGAGGAGATCACCGAAGCGGGCACACTGGTGCAGCGCGAGATAGCGGTGCCCCAACCCACCGCGGACCAGTACCTGGTGCGGGTCGAAGCCGCCGGGATCGCGTTCGGTGACACCCTGATCGTGCGCGGCAAGTACCAGGTCAAGCCGCCCCTTCCCTTCACCCCGGGTTCGGAGGTGGTCGGCACCATCGTGGCGGGCGAGGGTGGGCCGCTGGCCGTCGGGACGCGCATCGCGAGCTCGTCGCGGCAGGGCGGCTTCGCCGGTTATGCCGTCGTGCCGCGCACCGAGGCCGTGGCCTTGCCTGCTGACCTGGCCGGGGGCGCTGGGCTGGCCCTGCGCAGCAACTATCCTACGTCGCTCTACGCGTTGCGTGAAGTGGCTCGCCTCAAACCCGGAGAGACGGTGTTGGTGCATGCGGCTGCTGGCGGCGTCGGAAGTGCGGCTGTTGCGCTGGCAAAGTGGATGGGTGCGCGCGTCCTGGCTACCGCTGGCGGGCCCACGAAGCTGGCGGCCGCCAAGGCTATCGGCGCCGACGAAGTCCTTGATTACCGCGATCCCTCCTGGGTCGACGCGGTCAAGAAACTGGCGCCTCAAGGTGTGGACGCGGTGTACGACCCGGTGGGTGGCGAAGTGGGAGTGCAGAGCATGCGCTGCCTCGGCTTCGGGGCGCGCTACTTGGTGATCGGCTTTGCCAGTGGCGCCTTGACGCAGTTGCCTGCCAACCGCCTGCTGTTGCACAACGCCACTGCGCACGGTGTGCTGTGGGGCGAGGTGCGCAAGCGCAACATGGCCCTGGCGACTCAGCTCACGCGCGACGCCTACGACGCACATGCCGCCGGCCGACTCGCGCTGCTGCCGGGACAGGGCTACCTGTTCGCTGACGCGCCTCGCGCGTTGGCGGCGCTGGAAGGCCGCGACAGCATCGGCAAGTTGTGGATTGATCTCTCGACGTGAGCCTCGCCGCAAACGTATCGACCCCGTGACAACGCTCGCCAACGCATGGTTTCCGGCCCTGGCCGAACCTCAGGTGCGCCGGTATCTGATGGGGCAGGGTGCCTCCATCCTCGGGACGTGGATGCTGGATATCACGCTGAATCTGCTGGTGTGGCAACTGACGCGTGCACCGGCCATGCTCGGCGTGCTGAACTTCCTGCTCTACGGTCCGGGCCTGCTTGTCACTCCGTTGGTGTCGCCACGCTTGCACGCGGGCAATGCCCGGCGGGTCACTCTCTGGGTGTTGATGGCCGCGCTGGCGGTAGCGGTCGCCTTGACAGCTGCTGCCCTGCTTGATTGGCTCACTCTGCCGGTGCTTTTCGTTGCCGCAGCCGCGCGCGGGGTCCTCGGCGGGATGGAGGTGCCCTCGCGACAGATGCTGCTGGTGAACATCAGCCCAGACGACTCTCGTCTGGGTAGCGTGATCGCGATGAACACCGTTGTTTTCCTGCTCGCGCGCACCAGCGGCCCGGGCCTGGCGGCATTGATGTTCGAACCGCTCGGGCCGGGGTGTGCATTCGCATTGGCGGCGGGCGGATTGTTGTTCATGCTTCATTGCGTGGTTCGCTTGCGTGTGCGATCACAGGAGCATCCTTCGGCGCGTGGACAGCCCGCTCCCACAGGCTTGCGCGGGGCGTGGGAGTTCGTGCGACAGGACCGCTTCGGCAGCCTCTTCCTGCCGGTTGCCGCCGCCGTCGGACTCTGCGTGGGCGCGTACCAGACGCTGGTTCCGGTGCTGGCCGATCGCACCTTCGGTGACGCCAACCGGTGGACGGGGTGGTTTTTCGCGGCCGCAGGAGGCGGCGCCCTGGTGGCCGCGCTGCTGCTGTCATCGCGCTACCTCGACACCTTGCTGCGCCGATTCCTGCTGCTGGTGCCGTGGTCCGGGGTGGTCGCCCTGGCAGTTCTGGCCGTCAGCTCCCACGTGGCTGCCACGCTGGCGGCGTTCGCTGTGCTCGGGTTCTGCACTTCATTTGTTGGCACCGGTACCAACGCCACCTTGCATCGGCGGGCGCCGCCCGAGGCCAGAGGCGGGCTCATCGCGCTGTTCCTGCTGGCGTTCGTCGGCGTGATGCCTTTCGCCCAGCTGCTCGCGGGTCTGCTCGCGCAATGGCTTCCGCTGGGTGCGACCTTCGCCGTGCTGGCGGTGCTGCTCTGTACCGCTCTGACTGCGCTTTACGGCGCGCGTTGGCGGCGGCAGGGAAGCCTGGAGCTGGACCTGGCCACGTCTGAAGGGAGGCACTCATGAAACTGTTTGAAGGACTCAGGGTACTGGACGTGGCGGGTTACATCGCCGGGCCTGGCGCGGCGACCATCCTGGCCGATTTCGGCGCAGATGTGGTCAAGATCGAGATGCCTGGCGAGGGTGACAGCTTCCGCGCAGTCTTCCGCAACGCCAATCTCGCCTATTCGGAACACAACTACCTGTGGATGCAGGTCGACCGCAGCCGGCGCGGACTGGCGCTGGACCTCAAGCAGCCCGACGCCCAGACGGTGCTGCACCGACTGGTCGAGCAGGCGGACGTGCTGATCACGAACCACCCCCTGCCGCTGCGACCGCGCCTCGGGCTGGCGTGGGACCAGCTGCGAGACATCAATCCGCGCCTGATCTACGCCTCGCTTACCGGCTATGGCGAGTGCGGCGCGGAAAAGGACAAGGCCGGCTTCGACGCCACCACCTACTGGGCCCGCAGTGGGCTGGCCGACCTCACGCGGCCCGACCCGGACGGACCGCCAGCAAATCCTGCCAACGGCCTGGGCGACCAGCCCACCGCCGTCAGCCTGTATGCGGCCATCGTCACCGCGCTCTATCGCCGGGAACGCACGGGGCAAGGTGGGTACGTCGCCACTTCCCTGCTGGCAAATGGTGCCTGGGCCAACGCCATGGCAATCCAGGGGGCGTTGGCAGGAGGTGAGATCGTCTATCGCCAGCCGCGCGATGCGCCGCGCAACGCGTTGACCAATTTCTACCGCTGTCGTGACGGTCGCTGGTTCATCCTGAGCTTGCTCTCGGAGGCGCGCAGCTGGGAGCCCCTCACGCGTGTACTGGGCACGCCGCATCTGCTGGACGATGAGCGCTTCGCGACCCCAGAGGCGCGCCGCGCCAACGCGGTGCAGCTCGTGGCTCAGATGGACCTTGCGTTTCGCGCGCGCGACAGCGCGCAGTGGTCCTCGTTGTTTGAAGCCGCAGGCCTGACCGTGGGGGTCGTGGCTCGCAGTGGCGACGCTGTCGAAGACGCACAGATGCACGCCATCGGAGTGCTGGTGCCGGGTGACGGCATACCTGGTACGGGCTTGACGGTCAGCAGTCCGATCGAATTGGAAGGCGAGCACAAGGTGCACCCTCGAGCGGCGCCGTCCGTTGGGCAGCACAGTGACGAGGTGCTGCGTGAAGCGGGCTATGGCCCGAGCGAAATTGCACACATGCGCGCTGCCGGTTGGGTGGCGTAGGAACCCAATGAACGAACACAATTGCACTGAATCCGCTGCAGCCGTGCTTCTGACACGTCCGGCACCCCACGTCGCCCTGGTGACGATCAATCGCCCGCAGTTCCGAAATGCGGTCAACCGTGCGGTGGCGGTGCAACTCGCACACCATATGCGGGCGATCGAAGGCGACGCAGACGTCCACGTGGCCATTCTCACCGGCGCCGGTGACCTTGCCTTTTGTGCCGGTGTCGACCTCAAGGAAGTGGCAGATGGCTCCCCCTTGGGCGAGCGAAGCACCGGCAGCGGTGGATTTGCCGGTTTCGTTTTCGCTCCCCGCGAGAAGGTGTGGATTGCTGCGATCAACGGCGCCGCAGTGGCCGGCGGTCTCGAGCTGATGCTCGCCTGTGACTTTGCCATCGCTTCCGATCGCGCGGTCTTCGGCCTGCCCGAGGTGAAGCGTGGCCTCTGCGCGACCAGTGGCGGCGTGTTCCGCCTGCCGCGCGCCATTCCTCGCGGCGTGGCTCTCGAAATGATCGCCACTGGCGACATTCTCGCCGCGCAGCGAGCGCTGGATCTGGGACTGGTGAATCGCTTGGTCCCGCCCGACGAACTGCTGTCCGCGGCGATCGAGGTGGCAAAGCGCATTGCGCGCAATGCACCACTCTCTGTGCGCTTGAGCCTTCAGCTGGCGCGCGTTGCACTTGACGAAGAAGAATCCACCTTGCGCCAGCGGGCGCAATCGATCAGCCAGCAAATCATGGCATCGGAGGATGCGAAGGAAGGTCCCCGCGCGTTTGCCGAGCATCGCGAGCCGCGTTGGATCGGACGCTGACCTGCACAGCGATCTCAGTCATTGCGCACTCGCAAAGCCGAGAGTGCTGTGCGGAACATAGTGCGCGATCACCGGTCGATCAGTTACAGCGAACTCCAGGTCTGCCCCAGCCGGGGCGCGCGTGAGCATCACGTCAGACCCATCTATGGACCCCATATTTCGAGGCGGGCGCCCATGTGGAAATGTCGACTGGTCGCTGGCAAAGCGTGTTAATGATGGCGGTCTACCCCTGCGCGGCCCAGCCTCTGAACGCCAGGATCATTCGGGCGTGATGTTCGCAGCCTTGATGGCCGCGCCCCAACGGGTTAGTTCCTCGTGGAGGAACCTCCGAGCCGCTTCGGGCGTGCCTCCCTCGGGCTGGAAGCCGAAGCTGTTGATGCGTGCGCTGACCTCTGGTAGCTGCACGATGCGTGTGATCTCTGCCGACAGTCGATCGACGATTGGTTTGGGAGTCGCTGCGGGAACCGCTGCCATCGACCAACCCGGCAGGTTGACGGCAGGAAAACCGGCCTCGCTGAAAGTCGGTACATCTGGATAGTCCTTCAACCGGTTCGGCAAGGCGACGGCTAGTACCTTCAGATTGCCTGCGCGGGCCTGTGTCACCAGACTGCCAGTAGAGCCGAAAACCGCTGCAATCTGACCGCCCATGACGGCCTGGATGGCGGGAGCTTCTCCTTTGAATGCGATGTGAACGAGGTCGATCCCCGATGCCTGCGCCAGTGTGCCACCCATGATGTTGCCTGAACTCCCGGGACCGCTGGTGCCATAGTCAACGCCTCTTTTCTGAGACTTGGCCCACTCGATGAACTGCTGCACAGTGTTCGCTGGCACATGCTTGCCGACGGCAAATGCATTGGGCAGCATGGCCACCACGGCCAGAGGGGTAAATTCTTGGATGGAGTAAGTGGGCGTCTTAGACAGTAGCGCGGTCTGCACCAGGCTGCTGATTGACAGCAGTACCGTGTATCCATCGGCCTGGCCTTTCGAGACCATGGAATAGGCGATCGCGCCGTTTCCGCCGGGCCTGTTGTCCACCAGCACCGGCTGCTTCCAGGACGCCGATAGGTGCTCGGCTATCAACCGCGCCATGGCGTCCATCGTGCCGCCCGGCGAAGTCGGGATGACAAGCCGAATCGGGCGTTCGGGATACCGAGCCGCATCCTGGGACCTGGCTGGAAAGGCCGTGACCAGTGCGCTTGCACCGAGGAAGGTGAGCGCCTGACGGCGTGAGCTGAGTTTCATGTTTGTCTCCTGTTGTGAGGTTTGGGTAGCTATAGGGAAGCGGCCGCCGCAGTCAGTCGTTCGCGACACTGGGCCACCATGCGGGTGATCAGTTCCTGGCAACTGGGGATGTCGTGGATCAGTCCAACCACCTGACCCGCCCAGATCACGCCGTCGTCCAGGCTGCCGCTGGCTAGCGCTGCCCGCCCCCTGGGCCCAGCCACCAGCGGTCGCAGGTCTGCAAACTCGCATCCACCAGGGCGGCGCTCCAGTTCCAGCACTTGCTCCGACACTGTGTTGGACAGCACGCGCGCGGTATTTTTCAAGGTCCGGAACATGAGGCGGGTGTCGATCTCTCGGGCGTCAACCAGCGCCTGCTTGATCCGCTCATGCACCGGTGCCTCGCGCGTGGCGACGAAGCGGGTTCCCATGTTCACGCCGTGTGCGCCCAAGGCCAGCGCGGCCGCCATGCCGCGACCGTCGGCAATGCCGCCGGAAGCGATCACCGGGATGTCCAGCGCTGCAACGGCGGCCGGGATCAGCACCAGGCCTGGCACGTCGTCTTCGCCCGGGTGGCCAGCGCATTCAAAGCCGTCGATGCTGACCACGTGTACGCCGCGAGCCTGCGCGGTGATCGCGTGGCGCACGGAAGTGCATTTGTGCAGAACGGTGATACCGGCGCGGCGCAGCCGCTCGAAGACCTCAGGCGGCACGTTGCCCGCAGTCTCGACTACTCGCACGCCATGATTGATGATCGTGTCGAAAATCTGCTCGTAAGGGGGTGGCGACGTGGTGCGCAGCATGGTGACGTTGACGCCGAAGGGCTGATCCGTCAGCAAGCGGCAGCGCTCGATTTCTCGGCCGAGGTCTTCTGGGGTCGCTTGTGTCAGCGCGCTGAGGGTGCCGAGGCCTCCGGCGTTGGAAACGGCAGCCGCCATGTCGGCGGTGCCTACCCACTGCATGCCCCCCTGGACAATGGGATAACGGATGCCTAGGAGTGAGGTGACTGGATTGCTCATGGAGTTACCAGCTCGGCTTGACCTCACCCGCGCCGAACGGTGCGTCGCGACGTTTGGCTGCGGCCTTGAACCCGAGAGACGCGACGTCAGCGTCGAATTCTTTCTTGGCCCGGGTCAGGTGGGCTCGGCTGTCCATTTCAGCTGCGAGGCGGGCCACAGTGCCCGCGCCGGCAAGCTCGAGCGCGATGTTGACGATGCGTTTGTTGGTGGCGAGCAGATCTGGATCAACGGTGGCCAGTCGCCTTGCCAGCGTCATCACCTCCTGCTCAAGTTCGGAAGCCGGCGCCGAAGCGACCACCAGTCCGATCTTGGCGGCGTCTCGGCCGCTCACCACGTCTCCGCTCAGCAGCAGCCGCTTGGCCCACTGCGGACCCACGTTGTAGATCCACATGTGGTTGGGCGGCGATCCCATGGCACGGGTGGCCGGAAATCCGATGCGCGCATCGTCGGCCGCAATCACCATGTCGCAATACAGGGCGAGGTCGGTACCACCGGCAACGCAATTCCCGTGAACCTTGGCGATCACCGGCTTGTGGATCACGAATGGCGTGCGCAGCAGCTCCTGGAAGCGCTCCAGCTTCCAGGCGTCATCGTCGAATGTTGCGCTACCGGTGCGGTAGGCGCCGACGTCGGGGCTTTCTGCTGCATAGCGGGCGTAGGCCGACTGCATGTCGTAGCCGGCGCAGAAGTCAGGGCCGGCACCGTCGACCACGATCACACTGACGGCGCGCAGGTCGTCCGCTTCGAGGAGGGCGCCACGGAACTCGACCAGCATGTCCCAGGACAGCGCATTGCGGCGGGAGGGGTTGTTCAGGGTGACGCGCGCTATCCGCTCGCTGATCTCCAGGGACACGAACTCGTTGGACTTCATCCACTTGTGCATGGGGTTTCCGGGTTGACTGATGATGTATGTGTATGGTTGAACCATTTTTATACAGATACAAAACGCATGTCAACCGTGTTTCCCCAATGAAAACGCCCGGCGAATGGCCAGGCGTTCGATCAACACAACCTCGATTAGTCGATGGAGACTGCCAGATCAACGGACCGAACTAGCCTTGTCTCCTGAGCAGTGATGAGATGAGCGGAGGCGGAGAGGTAGGCCGGGAATGCCGGATGACTGTCGCGCGCGGTGCAGCGGCGCTCGTAGTCGGCCAGATCGTCGTAGCCCCACAAATGCACGAACTGGTTCTGCGGTCCCACCAGGCTGGTGTAAAAGCCCAGCGGATATCCCAGTGTCTGCAGCAGCACGGGCATGGCCAGTTCCCTGAACACCTCCAGGAATTCGGGCATCTTGCGCAGCGCGATGGTGTACACACGATGGTCGATCAGCGCCTTCGTCGGCACCTGCATGGTCGTGTTCATGCCGGCACCGGAACAGGCGGCGCACTGCTTGCCGCTGACCGAAGCACGCCTGAAGCAATATGGTCGGCTATGTGGTTTGCGGTAACGTAGGCGAAGGTCATGTTCGGGCCGTGTGTGATGCCCGCGCCGGGGTAGTTTCCGCCCATGATGCTGGCCCGGTCATTGCCCACCGCGTACAGGCCGTCTATGGGCGATCCATCGCGCTTGAGGACCTCGCCAACGACACTGGTTTGCAGCCCGTCGAAGGTCCCCAAATCGCCCATCAAGACCTTGATCGCATAGAACGGACCGTGCTGCACTGGCGCCACGCAGGGATTCGGCTTGTGCTCGGCATCCGCCAGGTAACGGTTGAACGATGTGCTGCCGCGCGCAAAGGCTGGGTCGTTGCCTTCCACTGCGCCGAGGTTGTACTCGCGCACCGTCTGCTCGAGGCCGGCTGAATCGATGCCCGCAGCGCCAGCCAGGGCGGCCAGGGTATTGCCTTCGACCAGGTAGCCGTTGCGGATCAACGGCCCGATTGGCATCGGTGAGGGCTTGGCGTAACCCAGGCCGTACTTTCCGAGGGTCGGTTTGTCACAGACCAGCCACATGGCTGTTTCGGGCAGGTCCTTGCACGCCTTGATCATGGCCGCGCCAACGTCGTGGTACGAGTTCGATTCGTTGGTGAAGCGTTGTCCGTTGCTCAGCACGCCGATCACCCCAGGCTTGTAGCGATCCAGAAGATGAGGGAAGACACCCATTTCGCCCTTGCCGAAATCCACGCGCGTTACCGGCATCCATGCCGCGGGTTCCTTGAACCGGATGTCCACAACTCCGCCTACGGCCTCGGCCATGTTTGCACCGTCGCCGGTGTTGGATTCTGGCGTGGGAGACACATGGGCGTGACCGCGTTTGAGATGCGGATAAGCCTGGGCGATGCGCTTGAGGTCGTGCGGAAAACCGCCACAGGCCAACACCACGCCATGGCGGGCATTGAGCTCGCGCGGCTGTCCGTCTTTGCCGTCTACAAGCACGCCTCGCGCTCGCCCACCCTCCATCAGGATGCTGCGGGCCGGTGTGCTGGTGAGGATGGGGATGCCGAGGTCCAGCGCCGACTTGGCCAGCCGTGCCGCGAGCGCATTGCCACTGGTGACGTGGATGGCACGTCGGTACAGGAAGAGCTCCTTGACATGGCTGGCGAGGCGGCGCGCTACGTAGAGAAAGGACCTCAGGGATCTCGTCACGCGGAAAAAGTGTTTCAAGTCCGCGTTCGACGAGTTGAACATCATGCCAATGAACGTGATCGACTTCAGAGGTGGCTTCAGGCGCTCCATGTCCTTTCCGAGTCCGCGGATGTCGTAGGCGGCAGCCAGGATGGACCGCCCGACGTCAACCCCCCCAGGCACGTCGGGGTGGTAGTCCGGGTAAAGCGTGGGAACGAACTGCATCTGCGTCTCACGTTCCATGAAGTCCACCATCTCCGGGCCGTTTTTGATGAAGGTGCGTACCGCTTCCTCGTCGTAGAAGGCACCCGTTTCGTGCTTCATGAATGCCTGGACAGCCTCGACGCTGTCGCCCGGATTCTGCTTGCGCCCATGGTGGGTGAGGGGAATCCAGAGCACACCGCCGGACAGCGCAGTGGTGCCACCGAAGACGGGTTCCTTTTCGAGCACCACGACGTCGAGGCCGCGCTTCTTCGCCGTGATCGCGAAGGTCAGACCGGCGGCGCCGGAGCCGACGACGATCAGATCATGTTCGGTTGTTGACGTCATGGAAGTCACTTCAGTCCGCCTTGATTTTGTACTTGGTGATGATGTCGCGCCATTGCGCTTGTTCTCGGCTCATCAGGGTGGCGAACTCGGTCGGTGTCGATGTGTATGGCAGAGCCCCGGTGGGCAGGAGTTTGGCCCTGACGGCCTCGTCGGCCATCACCTTCTTCACGGCGGCATTGAGCTTCATGATCACATCGTCGGGTGTGCCGGCGGGTGCGAGCAGGCCGAACCAGACCTCTGATGTGAAACCAGGCACCACTTTGTTGATGGTCGGCACATCCGGCACCACGGCAGAGGGTGTTTCGGTGGCGACACCGAGCATGGTGAGGTTGCCCTCCTTGACTTGGCCCAGCATGGCGGAGGAGGGTGTCGTCAGCAACATCTGCACATCTCCGCCACGTACCGCCATCGTGGTTCCTGCCTCGCCCTTGTAAGGTATGTGCTCAACCTTGATGCCAGCCATCTGCGCGAAGCGTGCACTGGCGAGGTGTCCGTATGAAGCGGTACCCGCTGATGCGTACATGATTCCTTTCTGCTGTTTCTTCACGTACTTCAGGAATTCCGCCAGATCGGTGGCGGGCACGGACTTGTTGGTGACCAACACCATGGGCACGGCGGTGACGGTGGAGATCGGCTTGAAGTCCTTGATCGCGTCGTAGCCCAACTTGTCGTTGAGCAAGGTGGCGATCAGCACACCGTTGTTTGGGTAGAGGAGGGTGTAGCCGTCTGGCTTCGCCCGCGCCACTGCCTGCGCTGCGATGGCGCCCGAGGCGCCAGGCTTGTTGTCGATGATGACGGGCTGCCCCAACAGCTTCGACAGGGGCTCCTGAATCATCCGCATTTGGGAGTCGCTGGTGCCGCCGGCAGGATAGGGAATGACGATGGTCAGTGGTCGCGAGGGGAAAGCGTCTTGGGCGGTTGCAAAGCAGGCCGTCAGTCCGCCCAGTACGAGCAGCAGTGGGATTCTCATGTGCTTCAAGGCTTGTCTCCTTAAATAGTTCAATGGTTGGGCCATTGATTGTACAGAGCCAGCTGAAATTGGAAAGCCCCCCTGGGAGTTTTGGCTCGCGAGGCTTTCCTGGTCGACGATGCCAGTCCAGTAACCACCTACGCCGCCCATTTCATGGGCGGTCAGCCTGGGGGGCAAGGCGTAGCGCCCAGCGCCTGGAACGAGCGCGTGTGCGCGTCAAAGAGCATCTCGTGCCCTTGGCTGGGATACGCCACCAGCCAGAACGCTCGGCTGGCGCACAGCTTCAAATGCGCGACCTGCACGTTGTAGAACATGCCGCCCACCACATCGCCTCGTCGCTCCAGTCAAACTGGAACGCCTCGCCCAACTCGAAGCTCAAGGGCACGAACGCCTTGGCCGGATTGCTGTCAGAGCGCGTGCGCCACGCCCGGATGAAGTCCGTGACCGCGCTGTAGCCACCTCTGTAGCCATCCGCCTGGATCTGGGAGAACAGCGCCCGTGCGGAACGCCTGCTTTGCTTGGGCCGGTGCGCATCGGCCGCCAGCGCCTGGTGCAGCGTGCCCTCGAACGCCGTGAGCTTGCGCTCGACGGCGCGGCGCT
Organism: Burkholderiales bacterium; assembly: GCA_003241965.1. Classification (GTDB taxonomy): domain Bacteria; phylum Pseudomonadota; class Gammaproteobacteria; order Burkholderiales; family Burkholderiaceae_C; genus Hydrogenophaga. The sequence goes on from QBMB01000005.1 coordinate 40,719, forward strand.
CGTACTTCGGGGCTCATCGCCGGGGGCCTTGAGCCATTTCTTGACCGTGTTGCGTGCCAAGCCGGTTCGCTTGGAAATCTCGCTCAGGGAGAGTTGGTCGCGCAGCTTCATGCGTCTGACCTTGCCAATCATGTCTATGGTGATCACCTAATTTCCCTGCTGAAAGTTTCAGTAGGTCAGTGGAACACCCTGGTCAATTTTCAGTCGGCACCCCCAGATGGTCAGTTTTCGGTCGGCGTCAACAGTGGCACTACAACCGGCGGGTGCGGCGCCCGATCTTGAATCTGCAAGATTCCGCGCTTCGGTGATCTGGCGTCGAACGAAACAGCGTTGCTAAGCCAATGCCGCAGCACGATTGCTCAAACAGAGTCTGACGCTGGTGACACGCTATCGGCATTGCGCAGTTGGTCCAGGTAGTTGGCCCATTCCGTCATCATGGCCCGCCGCTGATCGATGAACTCCGCACGGTCGTAAGCGGCCCCCAGGGGACCAGATTTGCCGTGTGCGAGTTGAGCTTCGATAGCCTCGGCGTGCATGTTCAACTTTTCGACCATGATGGTTCGGGCCATCGCTCGAAACCCATGCGGTGTCATGTCGTCGTTGCTGTACCCCATGCGCCTCAAGGCGACGCGGAGGGTGTTTTCGCTCATGGGGCGCTGCGAACTGATCAGGCTGGGGAACACAAAACGTGAATGTCCTGAGATGGGCTGTAGCTCTCGGAGCAATTCGATGGCTTGGAGCGCCAGCGGAACCAGGTGGGGTCGACCATTGACCTTGCCGTAGACGGTGCGCTTCATCTTGGCGGCGGGGATCGTCCACAGACAAACATCGAAGTCCACCTCAGCCCATTCCATGCAACGTATGTTGCCGGGACGCTGGAAGAGCAGGGCCGACAGGAGCAGCGCTGTGCGCGTGACGGGCTGGCCAGAGTACTCGTACATGGACCGCACCAACTCGCCGGCCTTTGTTGGTTCAAGGATGGCCGCCATGTGTTTGATGTTCAGCGGTTGCAGCGCACCGTGAAGGTCGGGGGCGGGGTTTCGCTCGCAGCGCCCCGTGGCAATTCCGTAGCGAAACACCTGTCCGGCTGTCTGGCGCAAGGTGTGTGCAGTTTCCCGGGCTCCGCGCTTCTCGATACGGCGCAGCGTGTTGAGCAGCATGGGGGCGGTGATCTCCGGTAGGGGAACAGGACCGATCCAGGGGAACAAATCTTTTTCCATTCGTTCCAGCCACCTCTGCGCATACTGTTCGCTCCATCCGCTGGCTTTGGTGCTGTGCAGCTCCCGCGCCACTTCCGCAAACGTGTTCTTCTCGAGGAGCTTGGCCTCCAGGCGCTCTATCTGCCGGCGTATTGCGGGGTCGGAGCCCGTTTGCAGCAAGCGCCGGGCAACTTCCCGGTCGCTGCGTGCCTGCTTGAGTGACACTGCAGGGTAGGCACCCAGCGCCAGGCGCTTTTCTTTGCCGGAGTGGTAGTACTTCCAGAACCAGCGTTTGGAGCCATTCGGCGACGTCTCAAGGTAGAGTCCGCCAGAATCGGTGAGCCGCGCACGTGCTTTGCCCTCGGGGCACGCAGCTGTTTTGCAGGCGAGGTCGGTGAGCATAGGGGAACAAAATCGGCGAATGGTCAAAAATCGCGGTTTGTTCCCCTGATTGTTCCCCTGAAATCATCAGGATGCAACAGGCCAGTTTGAAACCTCTTGAGATTGATAAACGAAAAAATCGTTACAAATCAAGGGAATTTCAGGCGGCGTGGGATGTCTCGGGATTTCTTGGAATGTATCCATGGCCTGCCCGGAGGGACTCGAACCCCCGACCTGCTGCTTAGAAGGCAGCTGCTCTATCCGGTTGAGCTACGGGCAGACAGATAACCGGCAGCACATAGAAGAAAGGCCCACTGAGTGGGCCTTTTTCTTTTTCTTGATGAATGGTCGGAGCGGCGGGATTCGAACTCGCGACCCTCTGCTCCCAAAGCAGATGCGCTACCAGGCTGCGCTACGCTCCGACTAAGCTGCGAATTGTACCTGCTGAAAGGGTCGGTTCTGGACCGCAGGCTGCACTTTCAACGCTTTTCGTATTGTGTTTTGCCAAAAAGGATGTCGCGCGACTTGTCGTCAGTGAGGGGTTTTCGGGAATCGGCGAGCACTGCCACGCCGCGTTGCACCGCGGGGCGAGCGGCAATCCGGTCGAACCAATCCTTGAGATCTGGGTAGTCGGCCCAGTCGATGCCCTGGTTCTGCCAGCTGCGCAGCCAGGGGAAGATCGCAATGTCTGCAATGGTGTACTGGTTGCCTGCGATGTACTTCTGGCTCTCCAGTTCCTTGTTCATCACGCCGTACAGGCGTTTGGCCTCGTTGGTGTAGCGGTTGACAGCGTACTCGATCTTTTCAGGAGCGTAGATGCGGAAGTGGTGCGCCTGGCCCAACATCGGGCCCACGCCCCCCATCTGAAACATGAGCCATTCGAGGACCTTGAACTTCGCCCGGTCGGACTTGGGCAGGAACTTGCCGGTCTTGGCCGCCAGGTACAGCAGGATGGCGCCCGACTCGAACAGGCTGATGGGCTTGCCGTCCGGGCCGTCGGAATCGACCAGTGCCGGAATCTTGTTGTTGGGGCTGATCTTCAGGAACTCGGGTTGAAACTGGTCCCCCTGCCCAATGTTGACGGCGTGGACTTGCCAGTCGCGGCCCAGGCGAAATCCACACTCTTCGAGCATGACGTGGACCTTGTGGCCGTTGGGCGTGGGCCAGGAGTGGACATTGATCATCAAATGGGCCTTTCTGTGCGTGCTTGCCATGCGCAAGTGGCCGCACTCTAAGGTAAAACTCAAAACCATGTTTGCAAGTTTCAAGAACGTCCTGTCGGCCTCAGCATGGCGGCGCAACCGCACGGCGCCGCTGGCCGAGTGGGCGCAAGACCATGCGTTGAGTTTCGACCCGATGGTGGGCGGCGCTTTTTCCCTGGCTGGTAAATGGCAGGACCGCCCGGTGCGCATCCAGTGTCTGAAAACCTCGCGCCCGTTCATTCAGGGCATGGAGCTGATGGCACGCGCCGACCTGGGACTCAAGCAAGAGGGCAACGTCGTGGTGATGAACCGGCGGCTGAAGAACGTGCTCGAAGAGCAGTCACGTGCCCTCTTTTCAGAGTACACCGACGATCTTCAGACGATGGCGGGCGTGGTGCCTGAGGAAGTCAGGTGGCTGGCTACGTATCGCGATGCCGGCTGGGTGGGTCCCGATCAGCGTTTCTGGAGTCGCTACGCAGTACTCACCGACACGCCCGACATGGCCAGGCGCTGGATCGACAGCGAGACCGAACAGCAGTTGATGGACTGGCCCGAGGGGGTCTCAGACGAGACGCCGGTGATGCTCATGCTGCAACGTGGCAAGACCTACATGCGCATGCAGGTGGACCGCGACGCGGACACGGCCACCGCGCTGCATGCCTTTGGGCTGTTTGACCGGGCGAGCCAGCGCGCCATGGAAATCGCTGCCCGCTGACCCCTCAGCAGGCAGGGTGGCTTCAAGAGCCGCGCGTGATCGGCATTTCCACCTCGGTTTTCACGAGCATGTGCCGGGCCAGTTCGAGTTTGGCGATCGACATGCGGTGCACTTCGTCCGGACCATCGGCCAGGCGCAGGGTGCGCTGGTTGGCATAGGCATAGGCGAGCGGGAAATCGTCGCTCACGCCACCGCCACCGTGTGCCTGGATGGCCATGTCGATGATGTCGCAGGCCATGTTGGGTGCCACGACCTTGATCATCGCAATCTCGGCTTTGGCCACCTTGTTGCCCACGGTGTCCATCATGTAAGCGGCTTTGAGCGTGAGCAGGCGCGCCATCTCGATGCGGCAGCGCGCATCGGCCAGGCGTTCGTGCCACACCGACTGACTCGACACCGGCTTGCCGAACGCCACGCGGCTGTTCAGGCGCTTGCACATGAGTTCCATGGCGCGTTCTGCCACGCCGATGGAGCGCATGCAATGGTGAATGCGGCCAGGGCCAAGGCGCCCTTGGGCGATCTCGAAACCACGGCCCTCGCCCAGCAGCAGGTTGCCCACCGGCACGCGCACATTCTTGAGCACCACTTCCATGTGGCCGTGGGGTGCGTCGTCGTAGCCGAACACCGAGAGGGGCCGCACGATGGTGACGCCCTGGCTGTTGGCCGGCACGATGATCATCGATTGCTGCGAGTGTCGCGGTGCGTCCGGGTTGGACTTGCCCATGACGATATAGACCGCGCAGCGTGGGTCGCCCGCGCCCGATGACCACCACTTGCGGCCGTTGATCACGTACTCGTTGCCATCGCGCTCGATGCTGCACTCGATGTTGGTCGCGTCCGACGAGGCCACATCGGGTTCTGTCATCAGAAAGGCAGAGCGGATCTCGCCGCGCAGCAGGGGTTCGAGCCACTGGTCCTTGAGTTCTTCGCTGGCGTAGCGCTCGAAGGTTTCCATGTTGCCGGTGTCGGGCGCCGAGCAGTTGAAGACCTCGGCGGCGAACGGCACCCGGCCCATGATCTCGCACATGGGTGCGTATTCGAGGTTGGACAGGCCCTGCGGCGCGCGCGGGCTGCGCGGCAGGAACAGGTTCCACAGGCCGGCGGCCTGGGCTTTGGGCTTGAGCTCTTCAATGATCTCGGTGGGGATCCACGCGTTGCCCTTGGCGCGGTTGGCCGCAATCTCCGCGAAGAAGCGCGCCTCGTTCGGGTAGATGTGCTCGTCCATGAACGCCAGCAAGCGCTCGCGCATTTCCTTGACTTTGTCGGTGTAGTCGAAATTCATGGTGTCTCCTGTGGGTGATCGGGTGTTTGAAACGGTTCAGGCGCCACGGGCGAAGCGCCAGGCCATTTCGGCCATGGGGCGCGCGCCAGCGGCCGACTTCACGGCCTGGTCGCTCGATGCGGTGCCGGCCTCGACCCGCTTGGCGATGCCTTGCAGGATGGCCGCCAGTCGGAACATGTTGTAGGCGAGGTAGAAGGCCCAGTCGGCCTTGAGCTGCGCGGGTGTGGCGATGCCGGTGCGCTCGCAGTAGAGCGCGATGTATTCGTCTTCCGTGGGGATGCCCAGGGCCTTCGCGTCGACCCCGCCGATGCCACGGAACATGCCGGGCGGGATGTGCCAGGACATGCAGTGGTAACTGAAGTCGGCCAGCGGGTGGCCCAGCGTGGAGAGTTCCCAGTCGAGCACGGCGAGCACACGCGGCTCGGAGCTGTGAAACATCAGGTTGTCGAGGCGGAAGTCACCGTGCACCACCGACAACATCGACTCTTCGCGCGCCATGGCCGGGATGTTGTTGGGCAGCCATTCCATGAGCCGGTCCATCTCGGGGATGGGCTGGGTGACGGACGCCACGTACTGCTTGCTCCAGCGGCCGATCTGGCGCTCGAAGTAGTTGCCGGGCTTGCCATAACCATCCAGGCCGATGGCCAGCGGCTTCACGGTGTGCAGTGCGGCGATCACGCGGTTCATCTCGTTGTAGATCGCGCCACGCTGCGCGTTCGTCATGTCGGGCAGGGCCTGGTCCCACAGCACCCGGCCGTCGACGCATTCCATGATGTAGAAGGCGCGACCGATCACCGACTCGTCTTCGCACAACACATGCATCTGCGCCACCGGCACGTCGGTGCCCTGCAGCGCACTCATCACACGAAACTCGCGCTCGATGGCGTGGGCTGAGGGCAGCAGCCTGGCCACCGGGCCGGGCTTGGCGCGCATCACGTACGCGCGCTGGGGTGTGATGAGTTTGTAGGTGGGGTTGGACTGGCCGCCCTTGAACATCTCCACCGTCAACGGGCCATCAAAGCCCGGCAGGCGGCTCTGAAGCCAGGTGGCCAGGGCGGCCTCGTCGAACAGGTGCTGTCCCGCCACTGGGCGGGTGCCGGTGAAATTCTGCGTGTCGCTCATGCGTGAAGGCCTTGTTGGGGAATGGGAGAGGAGGCCATCACGCGCAGCCTCAGGATTCGGCTTCCGCGATGCGCATCAGCATGTCCCGGTTGCGCACCACCAGCCCTCCCTGTTCGATGCGGATCGCATCGTCGCGCTCCATCGACTTGAGTTCCTGGTTCACCCGCTGGCGCGAAGCGCCGAGCAACTGGGCCAGTTCTTCCTGCGCCAGTTGCAGGCCGATGCGCATTTCGTTGCCGTCGGACAGGCAGGGCACGCCATAGCTGCGCACCAGGTGCAGCAACTGCTTGGCCAGCCGCGCGCGCAAGGGCAGGGTGTTGAGGTCTTCCACGAGACCAAACAGCGTTCGGATGCGCCGCGCCTGCAGGCGCATCAGCGCCTCGTACAACTCCACATGCGAGCTGAGGATCTTCTGAAAATCGGTGCGGGCCACACACAGCAGCGTGGTGGGTCCATGGGCATAAGCATCGTGTGTGCGCTGATCGCCGTCGAACATCGCCACGTCGCCGAACCACACGCCCGGCTCCACATAGGTCAGCGTGATCTGTTTGCCCGAGAGCGAGGTGGAACTCACGCGCACCGCGCCCTTGGCCACCGCCGTCCATTCGGACGGTGGATCGCCTCGGGCGACGATGAGGTCGCTGTCCTTGAATCGCTTGACGTAGGCGCATCGGAGTATGTCGTGCCGCAGGGAGGGAGAAAGGCTGGAGAACCAGCGACCACTGTTGATCGCCTCGCGTTCTTCCATTGTCAGAATCGGTTCGTCCATGGGCTGTCTTTTGAGTGACTGGAAAGTCGATGATTGTCGCCACTGGGACGTGGCAACGGGCTCAGGGTATGCGCGCAGAGCGTCTGCGCCGCTGCGCTTGCGCGCAACGTCAACGGTATTGCGCGGGGCGCTTGTTGATGAAGGCGTCGATGCCCTCGCCAGCATTGGCGTGGTGCAGGTTGCGCACGAAGTGGTCGCGCTCGGCGCCCAGCTGCGCATGGAGCAGCACCGTGGGTGCGTCGTTGGCCAGTTCCTTGATGCTGGCCAGCGCATTCGGCGCGCGGGCATTGAGCCGTTCGCACAATGCGAGCGCGTCGGTGAGTGCCTCTCCGGTAGCGCTCACGGTGTTGATGACGCCGAGCTGTTGCAAGCGTTCTGCGCCGATGCGGTCGCCGCACATGAGCAACTGCAGGGCGGTGGCGCGGGGCAGGGCACGCATGAGGCTCCAGCTGGCGCCGCCGTCGGGTGACAGTCCCACGTTGCTGTAGGCCATCACGAACACGCTGCTCTGCGCGGCCACCACCATGTCACATGCCAGGGCGAGCGAGAAGCCGGCGCCGGCGCAGGACCCTTCCACGGCGGCCACCACCGGTTTGGGAAACGCACGGATGGTCTCGATCCAGTTGTGCAGGCCTTCGATGCTTTGCACCTGCACCTCGGGTGGCAGCTGTCGGTTGGCCAGCAGGCGCTGCAGGTTGCCACCGGCGCAGAAGTGCTTGCCCTCGCCCGTGATCACCACGCTGCGCACGTCCGGGCTGCTCTCGGCCACGTTGAGCGCTTCCACCCCGGCAGCGTACATGTCGGGGCCCAGTGCGTTGCGGTGCTCGGGGTTGCTGATGGTCAGCACCATGGTCTGGCCATGGCTGTGGCTCTTGAGGCTGGCGGTCATCTTCAAGCTTCCTCGTGCGTGAGGCTCAGGCCCAGCGCGCCGCGCCGGCGCAGCCAGGGCGAAGGGCGGTAACGCGGGTCGCCGTAAACCGTCTGCAAGTTGAAGAGGATTTCCAGCATGTTGGTCGGGCCGATACGGTCACCCATGGCCAGCGGTCCCATGGGGTAACCCAGACCGAGGGTGACGGCCACGTCCAGATCGGCCGGCGAGCAGATGCCTTGTTGGCACATGTCGGCGGCAATGTTGACGATGGTGGCCACCACGCGCTGCGTGACAAAGCCGCCGCTGTCGCGGATCACGCTGACCGCCTTGCCGTCGCGCGCGAACAGGGCGTGCGCGGCCTGTGCCATGTCGGGCCTCGTGGCCGGGTTGGTGGCCAGCACCCGGCGCTTCACCGCAGCGTCGTCCAGCATCATGTCGATGCCCACCGTGCGCGTGGCATCCAGCCGCTCCACGGCGGCCAGGGTGGTCACGTCCAGACCGAGAGGCGCCACCAGGATCAGGGCGGCAGAAGAGGGCGCAGCCGCGGTCTCGATGTTCGCCCCGAGATCTTTCAGCAACTGGTAGAGCTCGACGCGACGCGCTGCCTTGGGCGACACCCACACCGGCGGCATCTCGGCCACCACCGGCACAGCGGGCTCGGTCGGCACCTGGGCCACACCCTTGTCGTAAGCGTAGAAGCCTTCTCCCACCTTCTTGCCCACCACACCACCCGCCAGCCGCTGCGCGGTGATCACGCTGGGGCGGTAACGCGGTTCTTCAAAGTACTGGTGGTAGATCGACTCCATCACCGGGTGCGACACGTCCAGCGCGGTCAAGTCCATCAGCTCGAATGGGCCCAGGCGAAAACCCATCTGGTCTTTCAGGATGCGGTCGATGGTGGCGAAATCGGCCACGCGCTCGCCCACCACCCGCAGCGCCTCGGTGCCGTAGCCGCGCCCGGCGTGGTTGACGATGAAGCCCGGCGTGTCTTGCGCCGCCACCGGTGTGTGGCCGAACTGGCGGGTGAAGTCGGTGAGCTTCTGGCAGACGGAGGCGCTGGTCTTCAGGCCTGCGATCACCTCCACCACCCGCATCAGCGGCACCGGATTGAAGAAGTGAAAGCCCGCCAACTGGGCCGGGCGTTTCAGGGCGGCGGCAATCGCCGTGACCGACAGGGAAGACGTGTTGGTGGCCAACACCGCCTCGGGTCCGACGATGCCTTCGAGTTCGCTGAACAGGCGCTGCTTGACGTCCAGCTGTTCAACCACCGCCTCGATGACCAGATCGCAGGGCGCCAGGTCGGTCAGCGCCTGGGCCAGATGCAGGCGCTCCAGGCAGGCCTGCATTTGCGCTGCATCCATCTTGTTCTTGGTCACCAGGGTTTGCCAGGTGGTGTGCAAGGCGTCACGCGCCGCTTGCGCCGCGCCGGGTTGCACGTCGAACAGCCAGACTTTGCTGCCTGCTTGGGCGGCCATCTGTGCGATGCCGCGGCCCATGGCGCCCGTTCCCACTAGTCCGGTGTTCTGAAAGATGGGTTGCATAAGTGTGTTGTATTTGGAATGAGAGCCTCTGCAGCTATGACAGAATCGCGCAAAGAACGAAACAAGGAAGTCTGGCGTGCGCAAGTACTGGACAGGTTGTATTTTGCTATCAACTGCCTTGAGCAGTTCTGCCGTGACCTTGGGCCGTCACAGTGGCGCCGCCATGATTGGCCGCCCGCTGGACGTTCGCGTGCAGGTCTTGCTCGCGCCTGGCGAAGACTTGACCAATCTGTGCATCCAGACCGATGTGTTCTACGGAGACACCCAGGTTTCGCCCAACCTGGTGCGCACCTCACCCCAAAAAACCACGCCCGATGCCGAATCGTCGGTGCGGGTGCAGGCCACCCTGCCCGTCAACGAGCCCTTTGTCACGCTGTATGTGAAGGCCGGTTGCGGCACCCAGTTCACTCGCCGCTTCGTGCTGCTGGCCGACCTGATCAACGAACCCCTCACGGCAGCCACGCAGCCAGGCACCGGCGCCGCAGCCCCGGTGGCGGCTGCACCCTCGGTCTTGCCTCGCGTGGCCGACTCGGGCAATGCTGCAGGGGCCTTGGCTTCGGGGACGTCAGGTGCGCCGGTGGTTGGCCAGACTCGACCCAGGCCTGCCAATCCCGTGCGCGCAGAAGCGCCTGCCCAGCGCCCGCCATCGGTGGTGCGCCGGGCGCCGCCCAAACCACCCGTGGCTGCCGCCCCACGGTTGCAGCTCGATCCGATCGACCTGACCACGGGCATCGAGCGCGATCCGACCCTCAAGCTCTCGCCCATGCTGCTCACCGAGCCCAGCACCTCGGACGAAGCGCGTGCAGCGGCTGCGCAGCTGTGGAAGAGCATCAATGCCTCACCCGAGGATGTTCTGCGCGACGCGCAAAAGCTGGCCTCGCTGGAATCCGAAGTGGCACGCCTTCGTCAAGAGCAGACCCAATCCCAGGCAACGCTGGGGGATCTCAATGCGCGGCTTGAAGAATCACAGGCGCAGCGTTACCAGAACTGGCTGGTGTATCTGTTGGGTGGCTCGCTGTTGCTGGCGCTGCTGGCCGTGCTGCTGGTGTGGCGCCGCCGCCCGGAGCCGGTCGTGCAAGCGTCCGAGGCTTCCCGTGCCTGGTGGGCGCCCGAGGACGAAGAAAAGACCGTGCTCGTTCCGCTGGATGCCGATGAGGGCGCGCGCAAGGCGACCTCCGGCCTCGCGCCATTGGGTGAGGCGGTCGACCTCGACCTGGACTTCGATCTGGATCAGGATTCCGGCTTTGACGGGTTGAACAGCCCGAACCGTCAGGCCGCACAGGACAAGACCTCTGCGTCGAATGTCGAATCGGTCGCCGACGTTTCTGCGCGCGATCGGCGCGAGTTCTCGACCAGTGCCATCGGAGTGTCGCGCTCGGTGGCTACCGAAGAGTTGTTTGACGTACAGCAGCAAGCCGATTTTTTCGTGTCCCTGGGCGAAGACGAGCAGGCGATTCAGGTCCTCAAGGACCACCTGACCGAAAGCCACGAACCCAGCGCGCTGACATACCTCGATCTCTTCCACATCTACCACCGGCTGGGACGCCAGGTCGATTACGAAAATCTTCGTGAGGAGTTCAACCACGTCTTCAACGCGGGAGCACCGCCCTTTGAGGGCTACTCCCGGCGTGGTCAGGGCCTGGAGTCGTACGAAACGGCTTTCAGCCGGATCCAGGCCCTGTGGCCACAGCCGCGCGTGCTCGACCTCATCGAACAATCGATCTTTCGCGATGCAAACGACAGCGCCTCCGAGGTGTTCGATCTGGAGGCTTACCGCGAGTTGCTGATGCTGCACGCCATCGCCAAGGACCTCATCCAGCGCGACAACGCGGCTCCCCGGGCCAACTCGGATTTTCAGCACACCGCGATGCAACCGCTGAAAGCGGCCGGCAAAAATACTCAGGCCGTGAGCACCTCACTGCGCGACCGTACCGAACGGTTGACGCAGCCCATGCATCTGGACGACAGGCCACACGCATCTCCGCGTCTGGGCCTGGACATCAATCTCGATGAGTTGTCTGAGATGGCCACATTCGAGGCGTCACTTCCCGATGTGGATGTGGTGGTGGAGCCATCGGCAAAGGCCACGCAGCCTGCAGACTTTGAAGCTGGCGAAAAAGGTGACAACCTGATCGACTTTGAAGTCCTCGACTTTGACCTGCCACCAGACACTGGCAAGGACAAAGACAAGAACAAGAAGCCCTGAGCTTGGGCGAACGAAAAAAAACGCCGCGTCTTGCGGCGTTTTTTTTGAACCAACCTGACTACCGGCGAACTTGCAATGCGCCAGGGTTCACGATGTTGGTCGGTGTGCCCTTGATGAAATTGACCACGTTGTCAAAAGCTGATGAGAAGTACTGCTCGTAGCTGTCCTGTTCCACATAACCGATGTGAGGTGTGCAGATGCAGTTTTCCAGTCGCAGCAGCGCATGGCCTTGCAAGATCGGCTCGGACTCGAACACGTCGACCGCTGCCATGCCAGGGCGCCCCCGGTTGAGTGATGCGAGCAAGGCTTCGGGCTCGATCAGCTCGGCGCGCGAGGTGTTGACCAACAGGGACGTGGGCTTCATGCGGCCCAGGTCTTCCAGCGTCACACAGCCAGCGCTGGTGTCGCTCAGTCGCAAATGCAGCGAAAGCACGTCCGCCGATTCAAAAAAGACTTCTCGACTCTGCGCCGCCTCGAACCCATCGGCCACCGCGCGGGCTCGCGACGCCTCGCTGCCCCAGACCAGCACGCGCATGCCGAAAGCGCGACCGTACTCGGCCACCAGCTGACCAATGCGTCCATAGCTCCAGACGCCCAGGGTCTTTCCGCGCAGCACCATGCCTACACCGAAGTTGGTCGGCATGGCCGAGGACTTCAGCCCGGCCTGTTGCCAGGCACCGTGCTTCAGGTTGGAGACATATTGGGGAATGCGCCGCATGGACGCCATGATCAAGGCCCAGGTCAGTTCGGCGGTCGAGAACGGAGAACCAACGCCTTCAGCCACGGCAATGCCACGCTCCGTGCAGGCTGCCACATCCAGGTGGCTGCCCACGCGCCCCGTCTGGACAATCAGCTTGAGGCGTGGCAGTTTTTCGATGAGCTGGCGCGAGATCTGGGTGCGCTCACGGATCAGCACCAGCACATCGGTATCGCGCAAACGGATCGACAGTTGGCCGACGCCCTTGACGGTGTTGGTGAAGACCTTGGCCGGAAAGGGTTCCAGCTTCTGGGCGCACTTGAGTTTGCGCACCGCGTCCTGATAGTCGTCAAGAATCACAATATTCATGCGCCTATTGTGCCCTCGCTGTTCGGGCAGACCTGCCCGCTGAACTCAGGCGGCGCGAGCCATGTGGGCCTGTTCCAGCGCAGCAAGTCGATCGAGTTCTGCACAAACGTCGCTGATGGGCCCCGAGATGACCAGCCGCACGTCAGGACGCTTGACCGCCTTGGTGTTCGCCTGGCGCATCACGTTCACCCTGCACGCCGATGAGGTGCGCGGGTCGGTGGGGTCAGTCTGTCGCTGGGGTGTGGGGCTGTTGGCCGCCTCCCTGTTCAGCCACCCGGCGCGTGCAAAGCGCTGCACGGCTTTGGCCGCCACGGCTGAGGCAGCTGGACGTGGATGGCGTTGCGACGGAAGGGGCAACCAGCAGTCGATCAACTGCAGAGGTGCGCGCCACGTGTTGGTATTGAAAATTTTTCCCATGCGAAACTCCAGATGAGGGGTTGAACACAGGCAGGATTGCAAGGAAGTCGCCAACGCAGGGATGTGTCCATGGGCGGGCTGCTCGCTCGCCGGACCAAACGCCCGCCACCTGCTGAGGCAACAGAGACCCGACGGGTCAGAGTTGAAAACTGTTGCGGATGAGGCCCACCGCGAGACCTTCGATTTCGAACGGCTCACCGGGCTCGATCACGATGGTCTTGTAGTCTGGGTTCTCGGCGTGAAGCTCTATGACGTTTTGCCGGCGCATGAAGCGCTTCACGGTCACGTCCTCACCGAGCCTGGCCACCACGATCTGACCGTTCTTGGCTTCCTTGGCGGACTTCACCGCCAGCAGATCGCCGTCGATGATGCCGACATCGCGCATGGACATGCCGCGCACCTTGAGCAGGTAGTCGGGTTCGCGCGAAAACAGGCTGCGCTCCACGTGGTAGCTCTGCTCCACGTGTTCCTGCGCCAGGATGGGGGAGCCGGCTGCGACCCGACCGATCAGGGGGAGCAGGAGCTGCGCCAGGCTGGGGAGCGGGAGAGTAAGCTGGCGCCCGCGCGAGTCGTTGATGGAGCGCAGGTCTTCGCTGCGAAGGCGGATGCCGCGCGATGTGCCGCTGACCAGTTCAATGACGCCCTTGCGCGCCAGTGCCTGCAGGTGCTCCTCGGCCGCGTTGGCCGACTTGAAGCCGAGCTCGCTGGCAATCTCGGCGCGCGTAGGCGGGGAACCGGTGCGGGCAATGGCGGTCTGGATGAGTTCCAGAATCTGCTGTTGCCGGGCGGTGAGCTTGGGCGTGGTGGCGGGCATTTCTAGCATGTGGACCTCTTCGGGGTGGATGCTTCACCGGGCGGGGTATCCGATCGGTGTGTCACTGTTTTCTTATCCAGTGGCTGTATTTTTAACCAGTTCAAAGGACTTGGCAAGTGGTCAATGAAAACCAGGCGCGGCGCCTCGTGGTTCTGGGCACCGGCGGCACGATTGCCGGGCGCGCAACCCAGCCCAACGACAACGTGGGGTATGTGGCCGGCCAGGTGGCGGTGAGCGATCTGGTGGCGATGGTTCCGGCCTTGGCCACCTGTGCGCTGGACATCGAGCAGGTGGCGCAGATCAACAGCAAGGACATGGTGCTGGGCGTGTGGCAAGCGCTGGTGCGGCGGGTCGCTTCGCATCTGGATCGACGCGAGGTGGCTGGCATCGTGATCACCCACGGCACCGACACCATCGAGGAGACAGCCTTCTTGCTGCAGACCTTGCTGAAGCCCTCCAAGCCGGTGGTGCTGACCTGTGCGATGCGCCCCGCCACTGCGCTGGTGCCGGACGGACCTCAGAACCTGAGCGACGCGGTGGCCGTGGCTCTGCATCCCCAAGCCTGTGGCGTGGTCGTGGTGTGCGCCGGGCGCATTCACGGTGCGCTGGACGTGTCCAAGGTTCACCCCTACCGGACGGACCCTTTTGACTCTGGCGACACCGGCGCATTGGGCTGCGTGGAAGAGGGGCAGTTGCGCATGTTCAGACCTTGGCCGCCTGGTGTGAGCCAGGGCACGCACGATGACGCCGGGTTGCAACGGCTGCTGGGCGCGTCCTCATTGCCGCGCGTGGAGCTGGTGTTCAGCCACGCCGGCGTCGATGGCGAGTTGGTGCGTGCGCTGCTTGAGCAATCGTCGTCAAAAGCAGGCCCGCTGCGCGGCATCGTGGTGGCGGGCACCGGCAACGGCACGGTGCACGAAGATCTGCTGGTGGCGCTGAAAGAGGCACAGGTCCGTGGAGTGGATGTGGTCGTTGCCAGCCGTTGTGCTCAAGGCCGCGTGGTGCCGCATGCGGGCCAACCCTTGCCCGACTCGGCCGGCTTGTCGCCGGTGAAGGCACGCCTGGCGCTGGCCTTGCAACTGCTGGAGGCCTGACATGCTGGTGGCTCTGGGTGCACATCCTTGGGCATATCCCATGCTGGAGGTGGTGCACATCATCGGTGTGGCCCTGATCCTGGGCAATCTGGTCCTGCTGGAACTGCGCGTGTTCGGTTGGGCTGCCGAATTGCCGATCGAGCCGCTGGCCCGGCTGAGTCTCGGGCTGGCCGGATTGGGTTTTGGTCTGGCCGCGGTGACGGGTTTGTTGATGTTCGGCACCCAGCCCGGGGAACTGCTGGCCAATCGGGTGTTCACAGTGAAGATGGCGCTGATCATGCTGGCTGGCTGCAATGCGGGCTGGTTTCATGCGCGCCGTTCGCTGCAGCTCCAGGACACCACGGCCCGAGTGAGCCTGCTCTTGTCCTCGGTGATCTGGATTCTGGTCATCACCTGTGGGCGCTGGATAGCCTATTTCTGAAGGAGAACCCCATGCAACGGCGTGAATTCGTACAAGTGGCGGCCCTGTTGGGCTGGGGTGGCGCTGCCACGGGCGCACTTGCCCACCATGGCTGGAGCAGCTTTGACCAAGCCCGGCCGATCTACCTGGAGGGCAAGGCTGCCGATGTGAAATGGCGCAATCCGCACGTTGAACTGGTGCTGGAACTGCCAGAGACACTGCGCCTGCCCGCCGACCTCGCCCAGCGTGCACTGCCGGCGCAAACCGCCGGTATCGACGGCCCCGCCTTGTTGGCCAAGGCGGTGTTGCCGACGCGGCGCGATCGGCGCTGGGAGATCGAGTTGGCGCCGCTGTTTCGCCTGGGGCAGTGGCAGATGCCCGAGATCAAGAACGGCGAAGACCTGTCCTTGGTGGGTTTCACGTTCAAGGACGAGGCGGGTGCCGCCATCGTGCGGGCCGAGTATGTGTTCCTAGGCGGCAAGGTGTACGGCTTGCGGTCCAGCCCAGCCTGAGCGCCCGGTTACTTCGAGAGCGCTTCGAAGGCGCGCGCCGTGATGTCTTCAACCGAGCCCATGCCGCTGATGGCGCGGTACTGGGGTGCGGCGGCGGCGTCGGTGCGCGCCCAGCTGCTGTAGTAGTCCACCAGGGGGCGGGTCTGGGCGCTGTACACCTCCAGCCGCTTCTTCACGGTTTCTTCCTTGTCGTCTTCGCGCTGGATCAGTGGCTCACCGGTCACGTCATCCTTGCCCTCCACCTTGGGCGGGTTGAACTTCACGTGGTAGGTGCGACCCGAGGCTGGGTGCGAGCGGCGCCCGCTCATGCGTTCGATGATCGCGTCGAATGGAACATCGATTTCCAGCACGTAATCGAGCTTCACTCCGGCGATCTTCATGGCATCGGCCTGGGGGATCGTGCGCGGAAAACCATCGAACAGAAAACCACCGGCGCAGTCGGCCTGCGTGATGCGCTCTTTCACCAGATTGATGATCAGATCGTCGCTGACCAACGCACCGGATTCCATCACGGACTTGGCCTGAAGACCCAGGGGAGTGCCGGCCTTGACCGCAGCGCGCAACATGTCACCGGTGGAGATCTGGGGGATGCCGTACTTCTGGCAAATGAACGTGGCTTGCGTTCCCTTGCCGGCTCCTGGTGCGCCCAACAAAATCAGTCTCATCGCGGTCCTTCTCTGGTGTTTCAATGGCTGGGCCGCTTGTCTCGAGCGGCTGCCCCTTGGGCGTGGGGCCGGGGGCGACCGTTCGAGGATAGCATGCACATCCTCGCGTTCGCCTTACACCGGACGGCCCGAAAAAGGCCTGCCCCGCAGGGTATCTGTCAGCCCTGAGACAGCAGTCGGCGCACCCTGTCGAGGTCCTGCGGCGTGTCCACGCCAGCCCCGGGTGCAACCGCGCTCATGTGCACGGCGATACGCTCGCCATGCCACAGCACCCGCAGTTGTTCCAGCGATTCCGTGGTTTCCAGCGGTGCGGGCTCGAGCGCGGGGAAACGCTTGAGGAAGCCCACGCGGTAGGCGTAGATGCCCACGTGCCGCAGCGGGGCGGGCGAGGGCAGCGCAGCACGGCCATCGGCCGCCATGCCGTCGCGCCACCAGGGGATGGGCGCGCGGCTGAAGTAGAGCGCTGTCTGCTGGTGGTCCAGCACCACCTTGACGACGTTGGGATTGAGGAAATCGGCCATGCCATCGATGGCATGTGCCGCCGTGCTCATGACGCAATCGGTTCGGGACAGCAACTGCGCTGCCACCGAGTTGATGAGCTCGGGGTCCATCAGGGGCTCGTCGCCTTGCACATTGACCACCACGTCGTCGTCGGGCAAGCCGAGCACGGCGCAGGCCTCGGCCAACCGGTCGCTGCCGCTCACATGGTCCTTGCGGGTCAGGATGGCCTTCACGCCATGAGCTTCGCAGGCTTCAACGATGCGCATGTCGTCGGCCGCCACCACGCACAAGTGGGCATCGCTGAGTTGCGCTTGCCGGGCCACACGAACGACCATGGGCAAGCCCGCGATGTCGGCCAGGGGTTTGTCGGGCAGGCGGGTGGAGGCCAGACGCGCGGGGATCAGGACCACGAAGCCTTTTGGCTCCGGTTGAGCGCTCATGGCAGAGGCGTGGGCGCATTGGGCCGGGTGGCTTCTTCGGCGGTCAACGGGCGGGCTTCGTGCTCCAGCAAGACGGGGATCCCGTCTCGCACCGGGTAGGCCAGGCGAGCACTGCGCGAGATCAGTTCCTGGCTCTCACGGTTGAAAATCAGGGGCCCTTTGGTGACGGGGCAGACCAGCAGTTCGAGCAGTTTGGTGTCCATGCCGAGATGATAGTCGCGCATGCCTGTTCAGGGCTTGCGTTCGAGCGCCTGGAGGCGCTGGTCGAGCGCGTTGAAGAAGGCTGGCTCGGGCGTCATTTCCAGGGGCACGGCCCAGACGTTGGCGCGCTGGGCCGACGGAACCTGCGCCAGCAGGGGGAACAGCTTGACGGCGTCTTTTTCAGTGCAGAGCAGGGTGCGTGCAGGGTCCCGGACCCAGGTGGTGTAATCGGCTGCATCGGCGTGGTCGGACAGCCCCACTTCCTGCTCGGGCCTGAGACCTGCGGCATGCAGCATGTCGAAGAACACGGAGGGTCGGGCGATGCCAGCCACCGCGGTCAGGCGGTGAGTTCGCAGCGCTTGCAACGGCATGCGCTCGCCGGCTGGACCGACGGCGTGGTCGGCCAGCCGCCTTGTCGCGCTGAACTGCGTTGTATTGAGCTGCCTGACGTTGGGTGGCGCGGGCGCGTCTTCGCGGCGCTGGTGCAGCACCAGATCGGTCTGCACGTTGCCACTGGAGCGGCGGGGCCATGTTTCGCGCAGCAGCCCGGCCGGCAGCAGCCAGCCGTTGCCGGTGCCGCGGTCGTCGAACACCACGATTTCCAGATCGCGCTGCAAGGCCCAATGCTGCAGGCCGTCGTCGCACACGAGAATGTTCACTTCAGGGTGCGCGGCCACCAGCGCCTTCGCTGCAGCCACGCGGCTGGCCGCCACAAAAACCGGCACACCGGTGTGGCTTTGAATGAGGGCGGGTTCGTCACCAGTGTCCTCAGCCAGCGTGTCGGGTCTGACCTCGACAATGTCCGTGCTGTGACGGCCATGGCCGCGCGAGACGACGCCGGGTCGCCAGCCCCGGGCGAGCAGATGGTTGACGACAGCGATCGCGGTGGGCGTTTTGCCCGCTCCACCCACCACCACGTTGCCGATCACGATCACCGGAAGGTCGATGCGGTGGGTCTTGAAGATGCCCAGGGCATACAGTCCCCGGCGCAGTGCCATCAGGCTCCCATACACCAGAGACACCGGCCACAGAAAGCAGGCCAGCCAACCCCGCTGCCTTGAGTGAACCAACCACAGCGCCTGCCAGCGGGACTGACTCATCGGCGCGCGGTCGGTCGTGTTTGCGTCAGGGCTTGCCACGGGCCGCCGCAGCGCCCGTCTGCTGGGTGGCAAACGTGATCTGGACCAAGCCTGCGCGCCGCGCTGCGTCCATTACATTGATGACCGACTGGTGGGTGGCCTGTGCATCGGCGCTGATGATGATCACTGTCTCGGCATTGCCTTTTGATGCCTGGCTCAGGGCACTGGTGAGCATCTCGACGCTGCCGCCTTCCAGCACCTGCTTGTTGATGGAATAGCGCCCATCGCTGCCCACCGCCACCACCACTTCCTGCGTGTTGGTCTTGGGCGCCTGGGCATCGGCCACCGGCAGGTTCACCTTGAGTTCAGTGAACTTGCTGTAGGTGGTGGTAAGCATCAGAAAGATGAGCACCACCAGCAGAATGTCGATGAACGGGATCAGGTTGATCTCGGGTTCATCGCGCGAGCCGGGACGGAAGTTCATGGCTTCAGTGTTTGCGCAGACTCAGCAGATGGCGGGCAAAACGTTCTGCCGCCAGTTCCAGTGCCAGCAAATAGTCGTCCACCCGGGCGCGGAAGTAGCGCCAGAAGATCAGGGCAGGAATGGCCACGATCAGGCCGAAAGCCGTGTTGTAGAGGGCAATCGAGATACCCTGCGCCAGCTGGGCCGGGTCGCCCACGCCGGGCACTGCGCCCGCACCTTGAGCGCCCTGCGAGCCAAAAATCTCGATCATGCCGATCACGGTTCCCAGCAAACCCAGCAGAGGCGCGGCCGACGCGATGGTGGCCAGTGCCCCGAGGTAGCGCTGCAGCTGTGCAGCCGCCTGGCGACCGGCGCCCTCGAGACTGGCGCGCAGGTCGTCTTCGCTGGCGCGTGGGTTGCTGTTGAAGGTGCGAAAGCCGCTGGCGAGCACGGCGCCGAGCACGGAATTCTGTTCGAGCTGGGTCACCACGTCCGGACCGGGTACCCCGTTGCGCGACACCATGATGGCTTCATCCAGCAGTTTGGGCGGAATGATCTTGGCGGTCTTGAGGCTGACGAAGCGTTCAATAACGAGCGCCAATCCGACGACGGAACAGAGGATCAGTGGCCAGATGGGCCAACCGGCGGCTTGTATGATGGAAAGCAAGTCTGGACTCCAGGCGGGCGCCGCTGGATCGTGCGGCGCTGGACGGTTCGGCGATTATGTCTCAGGGGTGTGGCCGCTCCTTGCAACGTCCTCCAACCCGTACCCTATCCACCACGCACGACGCTGGGTTCATGCACAGATTCTGTGGATAACTTTGTGAAGAACCCTGCGCGCAAGTGGCGCCAACCCGCACAGGGCTTCGGTTTCGTCAAAACGATGAGCAAACAGGCAGTGCAAAACGCTTCTGAATCAATGGGCTATCCACCCGACCCGGCTCCTGCTGGTTTGCTGCCAGTGAACACCAGCATCCATGCGGGTTGTGGACACATTTGTGCCGGAGTCGACCGTGGCTGAGCCGTTTTTTGGATCGGAGGCTGCATCGGCGGGGCGCGTATGGGCGGTTGGCCCGCTGATGCGAGCCGTGGCGGACACCTTGGCTGCGCGGTTCAACCCGGTTGCGGTGCGGGGCGAGATTTCGGGCTTTTCCCGCGCGGCCAGCGGCCATTGTTATTTTTCCTTGAAAGACGAAACGGGGCAGGTTCGCTGTGCGTTGTTTCGACGCTCGGCCGAGCAGCTCACGTTTGCCCCGCTCGATGGACAACTCGTGCAAGCCCGCGGCAAGCTCGATGTTTATGGCGCACGTGGCGAACTGCAACTGATCGTGGACAGCCTGGAGCCCGCCGGGCAGGGTGCGCTGTTCGAGCAGTTCCTGCGGCTCAAGGCGCAGCTGGAGGCCGAGGGGCTGTTCGAAGCCGCACGCAAGAGGCCTCTGCCGGCACAGCCGCGCAGCATCGGCGTGGTCACTTCGTTGGGTGCCGCCGCCCTGCGCGACGTGGTCACCGCCCTCAAGCGGCGGGTGCCGCACCTGCCGGTGGTGATTTATCCGGCTTCGGTGCAGGGTGCTCAGGCGCCTGCCGAGTTGTGCGCGGCCCTGCTGACGGCCTACCGGCGCCATGCCGCCACGGGCGAGAGCGAGGTGTTGCTGCTGGTGCGCGGTGGTGGTTCGCTGGAAGACCTGTGGTCGTTCAACGACCCGGAGCTGGTGCGCATGGTTTCGCGCGCGCCCATGCCGGTGGTCTGCGGCGTGGGGCACGAGACCGACTTCACCCTGGCCGATTTTGTGGCCGACCTGCGGGCACCCACGCCCACCGCAGCCGCAGAGCTCTGTGCCCCGGCGCGCGAGCAGCGCCTGGGCGAACTCGACTACCTGCAGGAACGGTTGGGCACAGCCGCCTTCGGCATCCTGGACCAACGCGGTCAGCGGCTGGACCGGCTGGCGCAGCGCCTGGGACGGCCTTCCGGGCGCCTGCACGACAGCCTGCAGCAGCTCAGCCGCCTGCAGCATCGGCTGCAGAGCGGCGCCATGCTGGCCACCGAACAGCGGCGCAGCCGGCTGCAAACCCTGCAGGCCCACATGCCGAGCGCCTTGCAGCGTTCATTCAGCCAACAGCAACAGCGATTGCAGCGGTGCGAACTGTCACTGGGCCTGTTGGATCCCCAGCTTGTGCTGGAGCGCGGCTATGCTTTTCTCACCGACGACCAAGGCTTGGCGGTGACGCGGGCCGCCCAGGCGCAACCCGGGCAGGCGCTGAGGGCCACGCTGGCCGATGGCAGCCTTGATGTACAGGTGCAGGCGCCTGGCCAGAAACCCTGACACCGTCGCTGCACACACCCGTGCCTACAATGGCCGCCTGTTCGTGGGCGTACCAAGCCCGGCGGCAAGTTTTTCAACAACACCACTCACGAGGACCCCCATGGAACACACCCTGCCCGCATTGCCCTACGCACTGGACGCACTGGCCCCCCACTACAGCCGTGAAACGCTGGAGTTCCACCACGGCAAGCACCACAACGCGTATGTGGTCAACCTCAACAACCTGCAAAAAGGCACCGAGTTCGAGGCGCTGGACCTGGAGTCCATCGTCAAGAAATCCAGCGGCGGCATCTACAACAACTCCGCGCAGATCTGGAACCACACTTTTTTCTGGAACTGCATGAAGCCCAACGGCGGCGGTGAGCCTTCGGGCCCGCTGGCTGCGGCCATCACGGCCAAGTGGGGCAGCTACGCCGCCTTCAAGGAAGCCTTCGTGAAGTCCGCCGTCGGCAACTTCGGCTCGGGCTGGACCTGGCTGGTGAAGAAGGCCGACGGTTCGGTCGACATCGTCAACATGGGCGCCGCCGGCACCCCGCTGACCACGGGTGACAAAGCTCTGCTGACCGTGGACGTGTGGGAGCATGCCTACTACATCGACTACCGCAACGCCCGCCCCAAGTTCGTGGAAACCTTCCTCGACAAGCTGGTGAACTGGTCGTTTGCCGAAACCAATTTCGCTTGAGGCAACGGCCCCCGGCGACAGGGCTCGAAGGGCAACCTTCGGGCCCTTTTTGTTGCTCCCCACGCGGAAAAGAAAGCAGATATTTCGGGGTGTTTTTTGTATGGTGAGATAGTGGTTCAAAATTCGGGGGGTCGACCGGGCAGTGGAAAGCAAAATCACCTACGGTCGAAGCCCTTACCCAACAATCTTGGAGACATGCGATGAGCAGCCAGCAACCCACCATCATCTACACCCTGACGGACGAAGCACCCTTGCTGGCGACCAGTGCGTTTCTGCCCATCGTCCGCACCTTCGCGGCACCGGCCGGCATCAACGTCACCACCAGCGACATCTCGGTGGCAGCGCGTGTGCTGGCCTCTTTCCCGGAATGCCTGACCGAAGGTCAGCGCGTGCCCGACCAACTGGCCGAGCTCGGCAAGCTGACCTTCAAGCCCGAAGCCAACATCATCAAGCTGCCCAACATCAGCGCGTCGGTGTCGCAGCTGGTGGCCTGCATCAAGGAACTGCAGGCCAAGGGTTACGCACTTCCGGACTACCCGGAGAATCCAAAGACCGACGAAGAAAAGGCCTTGCGCACCCGCTACGCCAAGTGCACCGGCAGCGCGGTCAATCCAGTCCTGCGCGAGGGCAACTCGGACCGCCGTGCGCCCCGAGCCGTCAAAGCCTATGCGCGCAAGAACCCGCATTCCATGGGTGAGTGGAGCCAGGCCTCGCGCTCGCATGTGTCACACATGCACGCGGGCGATTTTTATCATGGTGAAAAGTCCATCACGCTGGACAAGGCGCGCGACGTCAAGATGGAGCTGGTTACCCGGGGCGGCAAGACCATCGTCCTCAAGGACAAGGTGTCGCTGCTGGACCGCGAGGTGATCGACTCCATGTACATGAGCAAGAAGGCGCTGCTCGATTTCTACGAGAAAGAGATCGAGGATGCGCACAAGACCGGCGTGATGTTCTCGCTGCACGTCAAGGCCACCATGATGAAGGTCTCGCACCCCATCGTGTTCGGCCACTGCGTGAAGATCTTCTACAAAGATGCGTTCGAGAAACACGGCAAGCTGTTCGACGAGCTGGGGGTGAACGTCAACAACGGCATGGTCGATCTGTACAACAAGATCGCCACGCTGCCGCAGAGCAAACAGGACGAAATCAAGCGCGACCTGCACGCCTGCCACGAAGGCCGGCCCGAACTGGCCATGGTCGACTCGGCCAAGGGCATCACCAACTTCCATTCGCCCAACGACGTGATCGTCGACGCCTCCATGCCCGCCATGATCCGCAACAGCGGCAAGATGTGGGGCGCTGACGGCCGTCTGAAGGACGTGAAGGCTGTGATGCCGGAGTCCACCTTCGCCCGCATCTACCAGGAAATCATCAACTTCTGCAAATGGCACGGCGCCTTCGACCCGAAAACCATGGGTACGGTGCCCAACGTGGGCCTGATGGCCCAACAGGCCGAAGAGTACGGCTCGCACGACAAGACCTTCGAGATCACCGAAGACGGTGTTGCCAACATCACCGATCTGGCCACGGGGGAAGTGCTGCTGAGCCAGGAAGTGGAGCAAGGCGACATCTGGCGCATGTGCCAATGCAAGGACGCTGCGATCCGCGACTGGGTCAAGTTGGCGGTGAGCCGGGCGCGCAACTCGGGCATGCCCGTGGTGTTCTGGCTCGACCAGTACCGCCCGCACGAAGCGCAGCTGATCACCAAGGTCAAGATGTACCTGCACGAGCACAACACGGCCGGACTGGACATCCAGATCATGAGCCAGGTGCGGGCCATGCGCTACACGTTGGAGCGCGTGATCCGCGGTCTGGACACCATCAGCGCCACCGGCAACATCCTGCGCGACTACCTGACCGACCTGTTCCCCATCATGGAGCTGGGCACCAGCGCCAAGATGTTGTCCATCGTGCCGCTCATGGCTGGAGGTGGCATGTACGAGACCGGCGCCGGCGGCTCGGCGCCCAAGCATGTGCAACAGCTGGTGGAAGAAAACCACTTGCGCTGGGATTCGCTGGGGGAATTCCTGGCCCTTGCGGTATCGATGGAGGACCTGGGCCTGAAGACCGGAAACTTGCAGGCCAAGGTTCTGGCCAAGACGCTGGACGCGGCCACCGGCAAGCTGCTGGACAACAACAAGAACCCCTCGCCCAAAACCGGCCAGCTCGACAACCGCGGCAGCCAGTTCTACCTCGCGCTTTACTGGGCGCAGGAACTCGCCGCGCAGACCGACGAGTCGGCGCTGGCCACGAAGTTCGCGCCTCTGGCCCAGCAACTGGCCGACAACGAGAAAGCCATCGTGGCAGAGCTCGCCGCCGTGCAGGGCAAGCCGGTGGACATTGGTGGGTACTACAAGCCCGACTTCGACAAGCTCGAAGCTGTCATGCGACCCAGCAAGACGTTCAACGCGATCCTGGCCTCCGTCCAGGTCTGACCCGCCTCAAGCGGGCGGCGGCCTACCGTTTGAACGGTGGGCCGCTGAGCTTGGAGCCGGCCTTGAGGCCGCGCTTGTCGAACCAGCCCTTGTTCATCTCCAGCACAAAGCGCACCGGCTTGGCCGAGCAGTGTGAGGCCAGGCTTTGCGGCTGCATGTCGACCAGGTTGACGATGGTGCCGTCGTCGGCCACGAAGGCTGCAGTGAGTGGGAGCAGGGTGTTCTTCATCCAGAAGCACTGCTCGGAGGGTTGTTCGAAGGCGAACAGCATGCCTTCGTTGACGGGCATCTCTTTGCGGAACATGAGGCCAACGGCGCGCTCTTGCGGGTTGGCGGCCATCTGGGCCTGGATCAGATGCATCCCGGCCGACAGCGTCACGCGGGGCAGCTGCAGCTGAGGTCCTTCTTGCGACCAGGCTGGCCCCACCACAAGGAACAGCAGGCACAACAGGCGGGCGGTCAGGTTTTTCATGCCCGCATTCTCCGCCATCTGGTGGTGCATGGCATGCGCTTGTCGAGGACTAGAATTTCCCGATCGCCCCGGCGCGACCTTCAGGCCCAGCCCGGTTCTTTGCGAACCCACTGCCTGCACCAGAAATCACGGAGATCTCCCGCATGTACCAACACATCCAAGTGCCCGCCCAGGGCGAAAAAATCACCGTCAACGCCGATATGTCGCTCAACGTGCCTGACCAGCCCATCATTCCCTACATCGAGGGAGACGGCACGGGCCTGGACATCACGCCGGTGATGCTCAAGGTGGTCGATGCGGCCGTGGCCAAGGCCTACGGCGGCCAGCGGAAGATTCACTGGATGGAGGTCTACGCCGGTGAGAAGTCGACCCGGGTCTACGGCCCCGACGTGTGGTTGCCCGAAGAAACCCTGGCCGCGCTGCGCGAATACGTGGTGTCCATCAAAGGCCCGCTGACCACCCCCGTGGGCGGTGGCATCCGTTCTCTCAACGTGGCGCTGCGCCAGGAGCTGGACCTCTACGTCTGCCTGCGCCCGGTGCAGTATTTCAAGGGCGTGCCCTCGCCGCTCAAGGAGCCCGAGAAGACCAACATGGTGATCTTCCGCGAGAACTCGGAAGACATCTATGCGGGCATCGAGTACGAAGCCGAGTCCGACAAGGCGAAGAAGCTCATCAAGTTCCTGATGGAAGAAATGGGCGTGACCAAGATCCGTTTCCCCAACACCTCGGGCATCGGCATCAAGCCGGTGTCGCGCGAGGGCACCGAGCGCCTGGTGCGCAAGGCCCTGCAGTACACGATCGACAACGACAAGCCCAACCTCACCATCGTGCACAAGGGCAACATCATGAAATACACCGAAGGCGGCTTCCGCGACTGGGCCTACGCCCTGGCGCAGAAGGAATTCGGCGCCGAGCTGATCGATGGTGGCCCTTGGTGCAAATTCAAGAACCCCAGGACGGGCAAGGACATCATCGTCAAGGACAGCATTGCCGACGCCTTCCTGCAGCAGATCCTGCTGCGCCCGGCCGAGTACTCGGTGGTGGCCACGCTCAACCTCAACGGCGACTACATCTCGGACGCGCTGGCTGCGCAGGTCGGTGGCATCGGCATTGCGCCTGGCGCCAACCTGTCGGACACCGTGGCCTGCTTCGAAGCCACGCACGGCACGGCACCCAAGTACGCCGGCAAGGACTACGTGAACCCCGGCTCCGAGATTTTGTCGGCCGAAATGATGCTTCGCCACATGGGCTGGAAGGAAGCCGCGGACCTGATCATCAGCTCGATCGAAAAGTCGATCGCCAGCAAGAAGGTCACCTACGACTTCGCACGCCTGATGGAAGGCGCCACGCAGGTGAGTTGCTCGGGTTTCGGTCAGGTGATGATCGAGAACATGTAAACCGCCACAGGCGGCATTGCGCATTCACAAAGCCCCTGCCGCGTTGGCGCCAGGGGCTTTTCTCCGGGTGGCGCCCGGTTCTTCGAGCCGGTTGACTTCGCACCACCTCCACTCATCGCCCGATATTGCGAACTACGCCCTCAAAATCCATCAGCTCTGCGGTTTTGTTTTGGGCTTTCCATTCACAATGAGGCATGGAAAAGACCATTCCCCAGCGTTCTGCACCGTCAACGGGGCGGGGTGTGGTCTTGATGGAATGGCGGTCCCTATTCCCGTGTGGCGATGTGGGCAGATGTGCGCCGCTAGAATGGTTTTCATGGCCACCCAGAACCCCAAGAAACCTCCCAACCCTGCCGTTTCCCCCCCGAGCGTCAGCAACGACGAGTCGGTGGTACTCGAACGGCGCGCCCAGCGCACCGAGCCACCCCAGATGTTCCAGGTCGTCCTCCTCAATGACGATTTCACGCCCATGGAGTTTGTGGTCCATGTCATTCAGGAGTTCTTCAGCAAGGACCGCGAAACCGCCACCCAGATCATGCTCAAGATCCATCTGGAAGGAAAAGGCATTTGCGGCGTTTATTCGCGCGATGTGGCCAGCACCAAGGTCGATCAGGTTCTCCAGGCAGCGCGGGCTGCCGGTCATCCACTGCAATGCGTGAGCGAGCCGGTTGAATAAAGCACAACGCTCCCCATCTGCCCCTTCGATTCATTTGTTTTTGTTTTCCAGACGTTTGCTTCTCCGTTCACCCAAGCCCAAAGGACGTGCCCAATGATTGCCCAGGAACTTGAAGTCAGCTTGCATATGGCCTTTGTCGAGGCCCGGCAGCAGCGGCACGAATTCATCACGGTCGAGCACCTGTTGCTTGCGCTGCTGGACAACCCCAGCGCCGCCGAAGTGTTGCGCGCCTGCTCGGCCAACATCGACGACCTCCGCAAGTCCTTGACGAACTTCATCAAGGACAACACCCCCCAGGTGGCCGGCACCGACGAGGTGGACACGCAACCCACGCTGGGTTTCCAGCGTGTGATCCAGCGCGCCATCATGCATGTGCAGTCCACCGGCAACGGCAAGAAGGAAGTCACCGGCGCCAACGTGCTGGTGGCCATCTTCGGCGAGAAGGATTCGCACGCCGTTTACTACCTCCACCAGCAGGGTGTGACCCGTCTTGACGTGGTGAACTTCATCGCCCACGGCATCCGCAAGAGCGATCCGCCCGAGCCCACCAAGTCGGGCGAGAGCGCTGCCGAGAACGAAGAGACCGGCGAAGCCAAGAGCAACGAAAAGGCTTCTCCGCTCGAGCAGTTCACCCAGAACCTCAACCAGATGGCCAAGGACGGCAAGATCGATCCGCTGATCGGGCGCGAGTACGAGGTCGAGCGCGTGATCCAGATCCTGTGCCGCCGCCGCAAGAACAACCCGCTGCTGGTGGGTGAGGCCGGCGTGGGCAAAACAGCCATCGCTGAGGGCCTGGCGTGGCGCATCACCCAGGGTGACGTGCCCGAGATCCTGGCCGATTCCAGCGTGTTCTCGCTCGACATGGGCGCGCTGCTGGCCGGCACCAAGTACCGCGGCGATTTTGAACAGCGCTTGAAAGGCGTTCTCAAGTCGCTCAAGGACCGTCCCAACGCCATCCTGTTCATCGACGAAATCCACACCCTCATCGGTGCGGGTGCTGCGTCGGGCGGCACGCTGGACGCGTCCAACCTGCTCAAGCCGGCCCTCTCCAGCGGCCAGCTCAAGTGCATCGGTGCGACCACCTTCACCGAATACCGGGGCATCTTCGAAAAAGACGCGGCGCTGAGTCGCCGCTTCCAGAAGATCGACGTGGTCGAGCCCACCGTGCAGGAAACGGTGGACATCCTCAAGGGGCTGAAGTCGCGCTTTGAAGAGCACCACGGCGTGAAGTACGCCATGGCCGCCCTGCAGGCCGCGGCCGAGCTCAGCGCCAAGTACATCAACGACCGCCACCTGCCCGACAAGGCCATCGATGTGATCGACGAAGCAGGTGCTGCCCAGCGCATCCTGCCGGTGTCCAAGCGCAAGAAGACCATCAGCAAGACCGAGGTCGAGGAAATCGTGGCGAAGATCGCGCGCATTCCCCCGGCCAACGTGTCCAATGACGACCGCGGCAAACTGCAGACCTTGGAGCGCGATCTCAAGAGCGTGGTGTTCGGCCAGGACAAGGCGCTGGAAATCCTCGCGTCGTCCGTGAAGATGGCGCGCTCGGGTCTGGGCAAGAGCGACAAGCCGATTGGCGCCTTCCTGTTCAGCGGTCCCACCGGTGTGGGCAAGACCGAAGCCGCCAAGCAGCTGGCCTACATCATGGGCATCGACCTGATCCGTTTCGACATGTCGGAGTACATGGAGCGCCATGCCGTGAGCCGCCTGATCGGTGCGCCTCCGGGCTACGTGGGCTTCGACCAGGGTGGGTTGCTCACCGAAGCCGTGACCAAGAAGCCGCATTGCGTGCTGTTGCTCGACGAGATCGAGAAGGCGCACCCGGACATCTTCAACGTGTTGCTGCAGGTGATGGACCACGGCACCCTGACCGACAACAACGGGCGCAAGGCCGACTTCCGCAACGTCATCATGATCATGACGACCAACGCGGGCGCCGAGACCATGAACAAGGCGACCATCGGCTTCACCAACCCGCGCGAAGCGGGCGACGAGATGGCCGACATCAAGCGCCTGTTCACGCCCGAGTTCCGCAACCGTCTGGACGCCACCGTGAGCTTCAAGGCGCTGGACGAAAACGTCATCATGCGTGTGGTGGACAAGTTCCTGCTGCAGCTGGAGACGCAACTCAGCGAGAAGAAGGTCGAGGTCACGTTCACGGATGCCTTGCGCAAGCACCTGGCCAAGAAGGGTTTCGACCCGTTGATGGGTGCACGCCCGATGCAGCGCCTGATCCAGGACACCATCCGTCGTGCCTTGGCGGACGAGTTGCTGTTCGGTCGCTTGACCGAAGGTGGCCGTCTCACGGTGGACATCGAGACCAAGACCGACGAGGCCGGCAAAGAGGTGCAGGAAGTCCTGCTGGACATCCAGCCGCTCTCGAAGAAGGAAGGCAAGGCCAAGCCTGAAGAGGCCACGGCGGGCTGAGCCGGCTCCTCCTCCAAGCAAAAGGCCCGGTGATTCCGGGCCTTTTGCTTTGGAGGGTGGCGCGACTCAGGGCGCCGCGAGGTAGGCGGCGCGAATGGCCTCGACGCGTTTGCGGTTCACGCCGAAGTCTTCCTGCCCCAGCCGGCTGGCGCTTCGCACCTCGATCACGTTGCTGGCCGGGTTGACCCAGAACTCCACGTCGTCGATGAACTTGAGCCAGCGTGTTTGTGCCTGTGCGTACAGGTAGTCGGGGCGCTGCTCGACGATGGTCATCCCGGGCATCTCTTGCAGCACCGCTTCCAGCGCCTTGAGCGAATGGGCTGCGCCAGCCGCTTTGAGTGGCAGTGCGTCGATGGTGGCGTAGGTGCGTTGTGGATGGTTGGGGTACAGCCCCGCCTGGCTGCTCACGCTGTTGCGGGTGCCGGAGGGCGGCTTGAGTCGGCCGTCCCTCACGCCGATGTCTCCCGGCCGCTGGCCGCTCAACAGGCCAACCTGTGCGGCCACCAGAGCCAGCACGATGGCAGCCAGGACGATGTAGAAAGCAAGTTTCATGGTGATGCCCCGGTTCAGCGTTTACCACCGAGCAGGCTGCCCAGCACGCCGCGCACGATCTGGCGGCCCAGGCCACTGGCCACGCTGCGTGCCGCGGTTTTGGCCATGGTCTGAACCAGGCCGTCGTACTGGCCGCCGCGCGGGCCGGTGCGGCCGAACAGGGCTTCGTTGAACATGCCGCCAATGCCGCCCCCGCCGGCTTCGGCCTCCTGCTTGGCAGCGCCAGGGATGCGCGGTGTTTTGGGTCCGTCCTTCGCCGCCTCGGGCTCGGCTTCAGCCCCGCGCTTGCCCGCGTGGCTGGCGAACATTTCGTAGGCGCTTTCGCGGTCGAGCAGCTTTTCGTAGACACCGGCCACCAGCGAGTCCTGGCGCAGTTGATGACGCTGGGCGTCGGTGATGGGCCCGAGCTGGCTGCCCGGTGGCAGCACAAACACGCGCTCGGTCTCGCTGGGCCGACCCTTGGCGTCGAGCAGGCTCACCAGCGCCTCGCCCACAGCCAGTTCGGTGATGGCCGCTTCGATGTCCAGGCCGGCCTTGGGCCGCATGGTCTGCGCGGTGGACTTCACGGCTTTCTGGTCGCGCGGGGTGAAGGCGCGCAGCGCGTGCTGCACCCGGTTGCCCAACTGGCCGAGCACGCTGTCGGGGATGTCCAGCGGGTTCTGCGTCACGAAATACACGCCCACGCCCTTGGAGCGCACCAGTCGCACCACCAGCTCGATGCGCTCGATCAGTACCTTGGGCGCTTCGTTGAACAGCAGGTGGGCCTCGTCGAAGAAGAACACCAGCTTCGGCTTCTCGGGGTCGCCGATCTCGGGCAACTGCTCGAACAGTTCGGACAGCATCCACAGCAGGAAGGTGGCGTACAGGCGCGGCGCGTTCATGAGCTTGTCGGCCGCCAGGATGTTGATCACACCCTTGCCGTCCACCGTCTGCATGAAGTCGCTGATGTCGAGCATGGGCTCGCCGAAAAATTTGTCTCCCCCTTGCTGCTCCACCTGCATCAACCCGCGCTGGATCGCGCCGATGCTGGCCGCGCTGATGTTGCCGTACTCGGTGGTGAACTGCTTGGCGTTGTCGCCGATGTGCTGCAGCATGGCCCGCAGGTCTTTCATGTCCAGCAGCAGCAGGCCGTTGTCGTCGGCAATCTTGAACACCAGGTTGAGCACGCCGGCCTGAGTGTCGTTGAGGTTGAGCATGCGCGCCAGCAGCAGCGGGCCCATGT